>JBEKGS010000139.1:0-11257 GCA_050012675.1 Acidimicrobiales bacterium | reverse complement strand
CACCCAGACCTTCATCGCCGCCACGGGCAACAGCACCTGGTTGTTGTCCTTCCCCGCCAGCGACCTCACCCCCTGTGACACCTACTCCGTGGTCGCCCAGGCCACCGACTCGGAAGGAAACGTCGGCACCAGTTCCACGGTGACCTTCAGCTATTGCGTCCACACGCGTCTTCCTGTGGTCGCCATCACCTACCCGGTGAATAACACCACTTACGGCACCGACTGGATCGGGACGATCACCGGCTCGGCGTGGCCGGGTGACGGGGCGAGCATCACGAGCACAGAGCTGGCCATCGAGGACACCACAACCGGCCTGTGGTGGAACGGCTCGGGGTTTAGTGACGCCACCAAGATGTTCGTTCCCGTTATGGGCACGACGACCTGGTACCTCGGCTTTGTCGCGACGAATCTCACCTCTGGCAACAGCTACGCCCTTGTCGCAGAAGCCACTGACTCCAATGGGAACACCGGCACGAGTTCGACGGTGATCTTCACCTACTCACCTCTCCCGACGGTCACGATCACCTTCCCGTGCAACTGCACGACCTACAACTCCAGCACCTGGACCGGGGAGATAACAGGCACGGCGACGGCGGGGCCAGGAACGAGCATCTCCGGCGTTCAAGTGGCCGTCGAGGACACCACGACCGACGAGTGGTGGAACGGCACCGGCTTTGGCGCCTCGACACAGAGCTTCGTTGCGGCCACGGGCAAGACGACCTGGTACCTGCCACTCGATGCGAGCTACCTCACCTCCGGTGACAACTACAGCGTCATCGCCGAGGCTACAGACAGCGCCGGGAACACGGGCACCAGTCCGACGGTGACCTTCAGCTACTACAACCGCAACAGCAAGGTCCCACCGACGGTGGCGATCACCTACCCGGTCAACAACACCACCTACGGCACCAACTGGACCGGGACGATCACGGGAACGGCCTCTTCCAACGCGGGGCTGGCTACGACCATCACCGGCGTGGCCGTGGCCGTCGAGGACATGGCCTCCAACAAGTGGTGGAACGGCACGGGCTTCAGCGACGGCACCGATGACTTCGTGACGGCCGGTGGCAACACGACCTGGATGTTCGCTCTCGCCGCGAACGACCTCACCTCGGGCGTCACCTACAGCGTCGTCGCCCAAGCCCAAGACAGCCGCGGGAACCAAGGCACAAGCTCCACGGTCGACTTCACCTACAGCCCCGCCGCCCCTCCCCCGCCTCCCACGACCCCCCCGAGCGTCACCATCACCTACCCGGTGAACGGCACTACCTACGGGGCCGACTGGACCGGGACGATCACGGGATCAGCGTCTTCCAGCTCGGGGATCAAGAGCGCCGCCGTGGCCGTCGAGGACACCACGTCCAAGCTGTGGTGGACGGGCACGTCTTTCTCCGGCTCGTCTCGGACCTTCGTGACGGCAAGTGGCACGACGAGCTGGTCCCTCGGCCTGGCGGTGGGCAAGCTCACCTCGGACAACAGTTACGCCGTCATCGCCCAGGCCACCGACAACCTCAACAACGTCGGCACCAGCTCCACGGTCGACTTCACATACGACTCGGCTTCGCCGACGGTGTGGACCACCTACCCGGTCAACGGTGCCACCTACGACGCCAGCATCTTCTCGTGGAAGGGTGCCATCACCGGCACGGCCACAGACGCCCTAAGTGGGATCAGCGCCGTCAAGGTCTCGGTCCAGCAGGGGAACGGAACCACTAGCTGCTGGACCGGCAGCGGCCACAGCTTCACCGCCTCCTGCCCGAACTACCTGCCGGTCACAACAGGGACTACCAAGTGGTCCCTCAGCCTCCCGGCGGCTGACCTGAGCAACGGCAGCTACAAGGTCACGGCCGAGGCCACAGACGGCCTAGGGAGCCTCGGCACCAGCCCGACGGTCGCCTTCACCTACGACACGACTCCTCCGCGGGTCTTCAATGTCCTCCCGAGATACATGGGCGACTGCGGTGACGAGTGCTCGACGGGCATCTACTGGACCATCACCGGCTCCAACTTCCTCCCCGGTGCCACCGTGTCCTTCCCGAGCACGGGTCCGAGCGCCGACTTCAGCGTCGTGACTGGCTCGGTCAAAGTCATAGACAGCACGACCATCGTCCTTTTGGTCAAGGACACCGGGACAATTACGGGCAAGGCGACCGTGGTGGTGACGGACCCCGGTGAATCACCGGCCTTCGGGTCCATCACCGCCACCGGCAAGCCCGACCCCACCTCGCTCTCCATCATCGGGCCGAGCACCGTTGGCCAGGGCACGCACACCACTTTGCGCCTCAAAGTGACGGGCATGAGCTGCTCGAACTGGGGACCTCTGATTGTCTTCTTCTCCAACCCAGGGATCGCAGGCGGCACAGCCACCTGCTCGGGCGGGATCGTCTCGGTCCCGATCACTGTCTCGTCGAACGCCCTTTTGGGCAACAGCAGCGTCACGCTGCTCGCCGAAGGAAAGGACTTCGCGATCTCGACCAACGGCCTCAGCGTCGAGGTGCCCCGTGGCTAGTCCTCACCAAAGCACCCCAAGCTAAGGAAACACGTGTCCCCCATCCCCAACACCTACTAGCGCTGTACATACATTGCGAGGAGATAACCCATGTCAACCATGAAGAACAAGCTCAAGAGCCTTGAGGACAGACCCGAGGAAGGCTTCACCCTCATAGAGCTTCTGGTGGTGCTGCTCATCATCGGCATCTTGTTGGCCATCGCCATCCCGACCTTCCTTTCGACCACCAAGACGGCCAACTCGACGACGGCCCAGGCAAACTTGCAGACGGCCCTGACTGGTGCCAACGCCTACTGGACCGAGTCCAACCAGAGCTACTCGGGCATCGACGTGTCCGGGAACCCGAACGTGTCGAACATCTCCGAGATCGACACCGGCGTGAACTACGTCAGCGGTACGAACTCGTCGGGCCTCAACGTGGTGTCGCTTTGGACCGATGGGTCCACTTCGCTCGTTCTGTCGGCCTACGCGCCGGGTACACACGACTGCTGGTCAATCATCGACCTGAAGGCCCCAAGCTCGACGGTCTGGGGTGGTCTCGGCATGGGTACTTGGTACGCCCGTGACGCCGGTGTTGCCCCCGGTGACTGCATGGCCAAAGGCACTGCGCCGACGGTGGGCACCCTGACGGGACCTCAACAAGGAGGCTTCCCGAGCTAGGAGGTACCTAGACAGCACCAGAACTGATGGACCAGGTGGACAACTAGCTCACTGTCTGCCTGGACTCCATCCATAAGCGTCTCCTGGAGTCACGCAGTCCAGGACGACGGGGTGCACGGCCCTCAGGCTTCCCTCGCAAGGCGACCGGGGGTCGTGCGCCCGCTATCAGTTCTGCAGCGTCATTCGGCCCCTGATTGCAACCACGTGCCCGAAGCGCGCTTCCCGGTTCGCGATGGGCCATGATGGATCACAGGTCCCCCCGCCCGAACACCTAGAAGCTGTACATCCATGGGTTCGCCGAGCCTTCGGGCTCCGGGGCGCCGAGGGCCGTTCGAAAGGAGAGGTGGACGGTGAAGACAGCGGCAGTACCCGCAAGAGCCAGCACGGCAAACGGCTCTTCGCGCGCTTGGATGCGACGAGGATTCCCATCGGCCGTGCTCGTCAGCGTTGCGGCATTGATAGCTTGCGCAACGAGCCCGTTCCTCGCCAACTCATCGGTGGTCGCCTCGAGCAGTAAGCCGACGCCTGCTCTGAATGTTGACACCGCGCAGGTCCTGGCCGCCGTTCGGGCGGCCCAGCACGTCGAGCGTGTGCCGAAGCCGCTTTACTCCCGCCTGGCCAACCCCGACCTCGCGGGACCGCAGGTGTACTTCGACTGCATAGGCGTTGACAATCCTTCGGGCGCTACCCTCTTTGGCAACTGCGCCTACGGCGACCCCAACGGCAAGAAGCTCATGGTGATCTACGGTGACTCCCACTCGGCAATGTGGGCGGCGGCGTTGGAGGATGTCGCGATTCGAACCGGTTGGAAGCTCAAGGTGTTCGAGTTTGGCGGTTGTCCGGCACCAGACCTCAAGTTTTACTCCTACCAGACAAACGCCCCGTTCACGGCCTGCACCCTGTACCACAAGACGGCTGTGGCGGCTATTCGGGCTCTGCATCCCAAGCTCGTGCTCGTCACGAGCATCAGTGACCAGGAAATCGGCAAGAACGTCTATCCCAGCTCGGCCCAATGGCAAGACGGCCTGACAGAGACTCTCCGATCGCTCTACCAACCTGGTCAAGAAATGGCAGTCATCGGGGACATTCCCGAGTGGCCAAATAACGATGCCACGTGCCTAGCGGCTCACCTCGATGACGCCCAGGCCTGCAGCGTGCCCGAGTCGGTGGGCAGAGCTGCCAACAACAAGGCCGAAAAGGCAGCTGCGGCGCGCGTGGGCGCTTTGTACGTGGACACAGAACCCTGGATTTGTGGCGCTCGATGCGAGCCGATCATTCACAATATCCTCGTCTATTACAACAACTACCACATTACATACACCTACGCGCAGTATCTCAGTGGTGCATTACAGGAGTCCCTGGCCCCGCTTCTCAGAAGAAGCTGACAGGGACTCGACCGGCGGAGGACGGCGTTGCTCGCGAAGTGCATCCCTTCAGCACGCCCAGGGCCTTACGGTCGGGACGCCGAGTGGGCGCTCGGCGGTCGAGCCTGGAGCTTCCCTCTCCGTGCGCGGGCGGGCCGTGCCACACACGCCCCACGTCCTTGGAGGAAAACCACTCAATCGGAGCGAACACTCACATGACGACCGTCGAACCCGAACCCACCCGATTCTTGGAATCCGGTGACGAGGCGGGCACGTCACCCGGCGACCGGAAATTCCGACCCGACGTAGAAGGCCTGCGTGCCGTCGCCGTTCTCCTCGTTGTTCTCTACCACGCGGGTGTTCCTCGCCTGACGGGCGGCTTCGTTGGCGTAGACGTCTTCTTCGTCATCTCCGGCTTCGTGATCACCGGACTATTGCTGAGGGAGCGCGCAGCCACTGACAAGACTCGCCTCCACCGGTTCTACGGACGTCGCTGCCGGCGAATACTCCCGGCCGCGACCTTGGTCATCATCCTCACGGTGCTCTCGTCCTACCGTTGGTTGGGCTTCATCGCCGGTGACGACACAGCTCAGGTTGCCAGAACGGCGGCGCTCTTTTTTGCGAACTTCCACTTCATATCGGTCGGGACGAGTTATTTCGGTTCTCAGTTGCCTCCCTCCGCCCTTCAAAATTATTGGACGCTTTCTGTCGAAGAGCAGTTCTATATCGTCTACCCCACCCTCTTCATCCTTGCCGCAGTCTTGCTCAAGCACGTCAGCCTTCGCCTCAAGCTCGAGGTAGTGCTGGTTGTCTGCATCCTGGCGTCGTTCGTCTGGTCGGTTCACCAAACCTCGAGCGACGCAACCGCGGCATACTTCTCCCCGCTTACCCGTGCTTGGGAACTCGGGCTCGGAGCTCTGGCAGCCGTGGGGAGCCCACGGTTCGCGAAGCTTCCTTGCTTCATCGCGACGATCATTACTTGGGCCGGTTTGGTCGGCATTTTGGTGGCGGCGTTCCTGTTCAACTCGTCCACCGCATACCCCGGCTCAGCCGTGGCACTTCCCGTCCTCGCGACTGCGCTTGTCGTGGCAGGGGGCAGGGTTCGTCCAAGACTTGGCAGCGAGGTGTTACTGCGTCTTCCCCCTTTTCAGTGGCTCGGGAAGCTCTCGTACTCTCTTTATCTGTGGCACTGGCCGATTCTGATAATTGCCGCTCAGCACGTGGGCCATCCCTTGTCAGTGGGAGATAACCTGCTCTGGCTTGTGGTGGCCCTCGCGCTATCGGCCGGGTCCTACTTCCTTGTCGAGAACCCCATACGACACTGGTCGTTCTTGATTCGCTCTGGCTGGAGGAGCCTCGTCTTGGGAGCCTTTCTCATTTCTACGTCTCTCGGAGTTGTTGCGTTTGAAATCGCTAGCCATCCATGACGCCAGAAGCCACTGCGCTCCAGTCCGAGACCGTCGCTACCGACTGCAGTGGCGGTGGGGCCGGTGACTGATGGGCAGAGGCACTGGCGCGACAAGAGTCACTCTGACAGAGTCCCGCGACAGGAGGCTTCCCGAGCTAGGCGGTACATAGACAGCACCAGAACTGATGGACCAGGTGGACGACTAGTTCATGATCCACCCGGACTCCATCCAAGAGCGTCTCCTGGTGAATCGCGACCAGGATGACGGGGTGCACGGTCCCCTGGCTTCCCTTGCAAGGTGACCGGGGGTCGTGCATTTGTCGGTCAGGCGCCGGCGAGCTTCTTGTGGTCGCACCGATCATACGATGGTGCGCCTTTGCCACCCAGATCGGCCGACTCTGGCGCACTCGCGATGGGCTCGAAAGGTCAGCTTGGGTGAGCGTTCAGTACCCTGGCGCGCCTCCGGTCCGCGCCACGGCCAAGCGAGGAAGGTGCCTTTGTCACCGACATCGGACGCTGTTTGGGCGGGGACATGGCCAGTCCCAGGACCGTCCGTAACCCAGAGCAATTCTGACGAAGACGCTGCCAAAATTCACACAGAACGCGGCGCGGATTACCAGAAACTTCCCAGGTTCGATCGTCACAGTAGAACGAAGCCAGCTCGTCCATCATCGAACTGGACCCCGTCCAAACCAGTCTGATACTCCGCACTCTGATTGGAAGCCGATGTCGAATCAAGAGTTGAGATCCAAGTTCTGTCGTTCACTGGTGGCTATCCCGGTGGCAGCTTTGGCTCTGTCGGCCTATGGAACAAGTGGCGCCACAAAGGTCAGCACGCCTCAAACTTCGATGTCACGGAAGTCGACCACCACCACGGTGGCGAAGCCGTCCGGTACGACGCGTGTCCCTACAACGCCATCGGGAAGTTCTCCCGCAGCAGAGGGCGGTACCAGCACACCCCCATCGGGGAACCCGCCTGCGCCCCCACCCTCCGGCGGCGGATCGGGACCGGGAGGTGGTTCCTCCACGGTGGTGACCGGGACAGGGGCCTACACGCTCTCGGGCGGGAAGGCCTCGAAGTCGGACCTGACCATCACGGCGACTTCCACCAATGAGTCGGGGGTCCTCGCCAGGGACTCGGCCAAGCTGACACTGACCGCCGTCGAGGTATCGACGACCGGCAGCAGCTCCTCATCGGACGACAGCAGCTTCTATGGGCTCGATGCCGGTGTCCTGGCCTTCACCGGTGCCGCCATCAAGGAAGATGCAGGCTCGGTGACCACGAACGGCGATGGCGCCAACGCGGTGTTCGCCTACGGGTCGGGCTCGTCGATCACGATAAGCGGTACCAAGATCAAGGCCACGGGCCAGTACGCGCACGGGATCATGGCCAGTGGTGGCGGCTCGGTCAAAGCCACCGACGTGACCGTCGCCACCACGGGAACAAGCAGCGCCGCGGTGGCGACAGACCGCGGTGGGGGCACCATCACGATCATCGGCGATACCTACAAGACCTCCGGCCACAACTCCCCCGGCCTGTACTCGACAGGCACGCTGAAGGCGACCGGGACGACCTTTGACGCCACCGGTGCCGAAGCGGCGGTGGTCGAGGGGTCGAACTCGGTGACGGTGACCAACAGCCACCTGACCGGTCACGTGAACCGTGGAGTGATGGTGTACCAGAGCATGTCCGGAGACGCCCAAGGGGAAGAGGGCACCTTCACCGAAACAGGCGGGTCGCTCACGGCTTTCGACGGACCTCTGTTTTTCGTCACCAACACGACGGCTGTCATCAACCTCACCGGGGTGAAGTTGTCGGAGGTCTCCGGTATCCTGCTCGACGCGGGGGCATCGGTCTGGGGTACGAGCGGGTCGAATGGTGGAAGTGTCACCGTCAGTGCCACGCGCCAGTCCATGACCGGAGCGGTCGAGGTCGATGACATCAGCACCGCGGTACTCAACCTGAAGGACGGGTCGAGCCTCACCGGGACGATCAACGCCGCCGGGACAGCCAGGAGCGTCACTCTCAGCCTCGACAAGTCCAGTGCTTGGACCGTCACCGGCAACTCTCATCTGACCGTGCTACGCGACCCGGAAGGTATCTCGGGCTCGAAGGTGACCAACATCGTCGGGAACGGCCATACCGTGTACTACCGCGCCAGCTCCAACCCGTCGCTCGGTGGGCGGACCTACACCCTGGAAGGCGGGGGCACGCTCACCCCGGCGTGAGTGGACCAACAGGAGCGCGGTGACGGTCGGGCTCCATCGACAAGCGTCTCCTGGTGAATCGCGACCAGGACGACGGGGTGCACGGTCCCCTGGCTTGCCTCGCAAGGCGACCCGGTGGTCGTGCACCTTTTGTCCGCCAGACGGCAGTGAGCTTCTCGTGGTCACGTCGGTCACGCAATGTCGTGCGCTCCGGCCGCCTGCCGACTATGGACCGTCTCAAATAGGCGTCAGGTCGTGCCGCCGAAGTCGACATCCTTGGTCTCGACCGCTCCCGCCGTCCGCCCCGGAGCCGTCTGGTACCTCCAGTACAGGTTCGTGTGCGCGATGACCTGTTCCGGCGGCGGTGCCCCCCATGCCGTGTGGTCGTCGGTCGTGTGGGCATCGCTGACAAGGGTCACGTCGTACCCCCTGACGAACGCGCCGTGGAGCGTCGAGCGGATGCACGCATCGGTCTGCGCGCCCGCGATCACAAGTCGCCCGACTCCGAGACCCGACAGCACGGTCTCGAGCGTCGTGTCCTCGAACGCGTCGCCGTAGTTCTTCTCGACAAGCGGCTCGGCGGCGCTCGGAGTCAGCTCGGGGACGATCCGCCACTCGTCGCTCCCCCTCGCAAGCTGCTCGTCGGAGTGCTGGACCCAGACAACCGGGACCCTTTCCCGGCGCGCTTTGACGACAAGGCTGCCGACGTTCGTGACAACCGCGTCGCGCTCATAGGCCCCCATGACGACTCCGTTCTGCACGTCGATGACGACGAGTGCGGTATTCGGCCGGTTCTCGAGTATGCACATGGTCCCCCCTTGTTCAGCCGTCCACATGAGGCGCTGCATTCCTATCACCGATTTCGCCGTTCGCACAGACTTACCACGGCCGCGTCGGTAACCGGACGATGTTTACTGTTCATTAGGAATTTGAGCTTGTGCTGACACTCGATGGCGTGGTCCTCTGTGATGAGCCGGGTACTCTGGCGGCAGCGGACGCCCCCGTCGTCAACGACCGCGGTGGCCTCGAGGACGTGACCTTCGGCACTAGCGGCGCACGGCCAGGTGAGCGATGGTGAGCATGAGCTGGTCGAGACCAGCCCGCTTGTCGTCGGTGCATATCGAATGGAGGTGGCACACATGGCTCTTCGTCGTTCTTCCGTGTCCCGCTTTCTTCGCGGGTGCTGCCAACCGGTCCGTCTTGGTCTGCGGCTGTGTAGCTTTGGGCGGTCTCGTCCCGTAAGAAATTCCCGCCGGGCGTGGCGTCCCGTATGGTCTTCCACAGCGGTCCTACTAGTGCTCTGCACGCTGCCGACTCTGAGCCCGGCACCGGCTGGAGCAGCCCCGAGTGGAGTCACAGTGGCCACAGGAAGCATCACCTGCAGAAGTCTGACAGGGAGCGTCACTTTCACGCCCCCCGTGCGCCAGCGCGTCAGGCAGATGGACACCAGCGTTTTCTCGCTCCACGCCAGCGACTGCACCACAAAGGGTTCCAACGTCGCCCGCGTGAGCGGTGGCAGCCTCAGCATCACGAACCGCGACGTCGTTGTTGGCTGCAGCGGCCTATTGAATTCAAAGCTGATCACTGCCACCGAGAGGTGGCAACCCAGCTCGGTAGCGCCCTCCAACTTGTTTTCGGAAGAATGGACGCAACGTGGGAACGGGGGCGCCAAAGGCCTCCTCTACAGCAATGGTCCCCTGGAACAAGTCATGGTGTTTCCTGCCCCAGGCAACGCGTTCTGGGCAACCGGGTCGTTCGCGGGGAGGGTGAGCTACTCCGTCGCGGAGAACCTGCACGGCAGCATCATTGCTTACACGAACCGGACCTTCACACAACTCAGGGATGAGTGCAATTCGGTGGCCGGGCTATCGGGGTTTGACATCGTCAGCGGAGTTGAGACAGTGCCGTAGGTTGGCTTCGCCAGGAAGGGCCCGCCACGGATCATCAGGCCTTGATCGCAGCCGACTTACCAGAGCCGAGATGGACCCAGGTAAAGGGCCTTCCCGTCGTTCACTGGTCCATGGACAAGCGTCTCCTGGAACACACGCCAGGACGACGGGGTGCACGGCCCCTCATTGCCCTCGCAAGCCGACCGGGGGTGGGGCTCCCTCTACGAGAACCATTGGGAACTGGTCAACAAGTCGACTGACGAGGTCCAGTGTTGCTCCCGAGTCGGTTGCGTGAATGGGCACTCAGAGAAAGCGTCGGTCTGCCTCCAAGACATCCGTGGAGGTAGAGTCCGTCGAGCTGGCAGCCGCACTGTCGGCAATCTCTCTGGTGAACACTCCGTATTCGACTTTCTGGGAGCCAACCTCGAGTGTGATCTGGCAACTCAGTCGCCAGCCTTGTAAGCCATTGAGGTCCAGGTTCTTCGCAAGCGCATCGGCGGGATGCGAACCGCCATACTGAAGCAACCACTTCCACTGAATTAGCTTGTACTCCCACTTCGACATGGCATCCGTCCTTTCGATTCTGTGTTGCCCACCGCTCGACGACTTCCCTCACCCAGTTGTGACCCGACGCCAGGTCAACGACCGGTATGTGGAAGTCCGGTCCGCGGGTCAACTGGACAGCGTGTTGACGACTCAGCCCCAACAGTCTGCGCCACCCCGTGCCTACTGGTGGCAGCCGAGAAAGGCTATACCCGGACTGTCGCTACGCGACCATACCGTCGGGTGCGCGAGCACGACAGCCCTAACCTTGGCTCGCTGAATGCCAGCCTGACCCTGTACACACGATTCTCATGACCTGCCGACTGAGGTTCGGCGTGGAGCCCGAGCCGGAGGCCAGAGCCCGAAAAGCCAGTGGAAACGCGGCCCGGTGAAGTGCTCCCGTCTTCGACCGCTCCTATTGTTGACCAGCGTTCACGCAGTCCTCTTCAGCTCGCCTTTGCACGTGGCGGTCGTCGCGGAGCCGAGGCCCTCGGCCCCGAAAGGCGGCTTGTAGGTGGAGTCGTAGACGACAATCCCGCTCGTGCCGGTATCTTTCGTCGTGCAGTGACCAGTGGCAAGTCCACCAGGCCCTCCCGTGCCCCAGCGAACATGGAAGTCGTTGGTGCCCTGGGGCTCTCCCGGACAGGGACCGATGTCGACCTGGTGGTCCACCATC
>JBEKGS010000138.1:0-3224 GCA_050012675.1 Acidimicrobiales bacterium | reverse complement strand
TCGACGAGAAGGGCATGGTCAAAGCACCGACGGCTCCGGGAGTTGGCCTTCCCGTGGGCCCCGAGTACCCCAAAGAACTCGAGAGCTACGTCGTGGATCTGGCCGGGGATCCGCTCTCGGCGTGACACCAGTATCCGGCACAGCGCAGCGTCATAGGTCCCTCAAACACAAGGCAAGCGAGCCACCACAAGAGAGGAAGGCAAACACAAAGACCTCACTTCGGTATGGGAGGTCCCGTCACACACTTATAGGCGCGGGATTTGAGCGGCAGTGGCCATGTTCACCGCCCTCGGCATCGGCTGCGTGTCGCCATCGGGGCAGCAGCTGTGGCGCCTAGTACCGATTATCCGACCGGGCTCGCCAAATACTTGGCCGAGCCGTGGCGGAAGGAGCAGTTGCAATTTTAACCGAAAGCAAGCATCACAAGACGGAAGGAGTTGAGCCTACAATCATGAAGTCATTCTTCAACCTCAAGTCCTGGCGAGGTCACTCGCTACGGAACCGCGTCGCCCTCGCCACGGTTGTGGTCGCCGGCATTGCGCTCGCGATGCCGGGGGCTTCGACAGCTTCGACGAAGTCTTCGTCGAAGCCGCTAATCGTCTGGATCGACACTTCGCGCATTCCTTACGAGCAGGCGTACATGAAGGCCCATCCTGGTGCCAACATCAAGTGGGTCATCTACAACGGCAACGAGAACGGCACCGGCGTTCTGCAGTCGAAGTTCGCGCTGTGGAACCGCATCGGCTGGCCGTCGGACGCGCCGGACGTGATGTTCGACTCGCAGAACTACGACGCGGTCCAGCTCGGCACGGCGCCCTACGACGACCTGTTGAACCTGGCGAAGTACGTCCCGGCGAGCGTTCTCAAGGGCTATGCGGGCCACTCCATGAGCGCCTGCACCACCCCTTCGGGCCAGATCATCTGCCTGCGCAATGACACAGCCGCCGACGTGTTATGGGTCAACCAGGGTCTGTACACGAAGTTCTTCGGCACAAAGCCGGTTCCGACAACCTGGGCAGGCATCGTCGCAGACGGACAGATGCTCAAAAAGAGCCACCCCGGCTTCCTCGTCGGCGACATCGGCGACGAGTTCGATGACGACTTCATCTACTGGGGCAACGGGTGTCCGCTCGACAAGGTCGTCGGCCCGAACACGGTCGAGATCGACCCGACCAACCTCGCCTGCACGAAGATCAACAACCTGCTCGACAACTCCGGGCTCGAGGGCAACGCCATCACCACGACCTACGTCTTTGCCGCCGGAGGCTTCCCCGCCGCCAGCGTCGTCATGATGGTCGGGCCGCTGTGGTACGGAACCGCTGTGTTCGAGAACGGCAACAAGGCGCCCCACGGCGTGCCGGACGGCACGATGGCCGCCTACCCGCCGCCGTTGTCAGTCCTCGGCCAGCCGATCACCGGCGCCTTGGGCGGCGGTTTGTGGCTCGTGTCGAAGCACTCCAGCCAGCCGGCTGCTGCGGCCGCGCTCGCCTTGTACATGTCGACAAGCCCGAACATCCAAAAGGTTGGCGTCGACGCGGGCCTGCCCGACTACGCGCCTGACCAGGCCGCCTATGTCGGGGCGTTCGGCTCGGTCTTCGCCGACCCGGTCTCCACCGGCAAAGCTTGGGAAACCGCCGCCGCCGAGGTCTGGAACGGTTGGGGCCCGACTCCGTGGAGCACCGACGCCGCCTGGGCATCGACGGTGGTGCCGGGCGTGACCTCCACCCCGCCGAGCACACTTGGAAAGGAAATGAACTCGTTCGCCTTGGCTCTTGCGAACGACGCCAGGCTCGCCGGCTGGACGGTCCAGAGCACCAGCAAGTGCATCAACACCTTCGGCGGCTCGGGCTGCTAACAGGAGTATGCAAAGCGCATGACTGACCAACTGGTCACGGTTGGCCCCGGCGGGCGCGCAGGCGCTCGCCGGGGGCGCCGGTCCCGGTGGCGCGGAGAGCGCCCCCAGGCCGGCGGCTCGCGGACGGCGGGCTACTTCTTCGTCGCCCTCTACGTAGCCATGCTCTTGTGTCTCGGCGTTGCTCCCACGGTCTATGCGATCTCACTCGCACTCAGGACCTCCCATGGCATTGGTGTTGCGAACTTCGTCAACAGCTATCACCTGCCGGAGTTCGTACCCGCTTTCAAGCACGTGCTGTTGTTCGAAGCCATCTGGCTGGTCAGCCAGTCGGTGCTCGTCGTGTCGTTGGCGCTCATCGTCCACAACCAGGCGCGGCGGGTCAGCGCGACCTTCCGTTTCATCTTCTATCTCCCCGGAGCCATGGCGGGAGCGGCGAGCGTGGTCATCTGGTTGTTCATGTTCACCCCCACCACAAGTCCTTTTGCCTTCATCGAGCACGCCCTTCATTACACACTTTTGGCAAACACGGTCACGCCGAACAATCTCCCGGTGCTCTTCGCGATCATGGCGTTTTGGACTGGCGCCGGGGGATGGATCGTCGTCATGCACGGGGCGCTCAACAACGTTCCCACCGAGCTGCTCGAGGCCGCCGAGATAGACGGTTCGAACGTGTTTCAGACCGCCCTTAGGATCAAGCTCCCGCTCATCCGCAAGTGGGTCGTCTACATGCTCGTGCTCTCGTTCGCGGCCGGCACGCAGCTGTTCGTGGAGCCGCAGATCCTTGGCATCGCGACAGGCGGCGAAGTCCCCCCGCAGTGGTCTCCCAACCAGCTCGCGTACTACCTCGCATTCCAGCTCGACCGTTTCAACGAAGCCGCGGCGATCTCGGTCGACCTTCTCGTGTTCGGCCTGTTGGTCGCAGTGCTGATCGTCTGGCGCGGCAAGCTCTTCGAGGTGCAGTGATGTTCATGCGACGCTACGCCTGGCGCATCATCGCAATCCTCATCCTGCTCGTGTTCGCGGTCTTCTTCTTCGGGCCCATCATCTGGCTGCTGCTCGCGCCCACCAAGACCGACAGCCAGATCATCGACCAGACACCGCTCGCGTTCGGCAGCTTCGCAACATTTGGCCATACGTTCCACGAGCTCATCAGCTACGAGGGCGACCTCGTCTTGACCTGGCTCAAGAACTCCGCCATCTACTCCTTTGGCGGCACCGCGCTCGCAGTACTGACTGCCATCCCGGCCGGATACGGTCTCGCGCTGACGCACTTCGTCGGGCGCCGCGCGCTGTTAGCGATCACGCTCGTCGTGATGATCGTGCCGGCGACGGCGCTCGTCCTGCCGCTTTTTCTCGAGGCCAATACCGT
>JBEKGS010000137.1:0-5036 GCA_050012675.1 Acidimicrobiales bacterium | reverse complement strand
TTCCCTGGAGGCGAGTCGTTCGTCGATTTGCAGGCCCGCCTCGCCGACACCGTGGGGAGGCTCTGCAAGGCTCATCCCGGAGAGGTCGTCGTCGCGGTGTCGCACGCGGACTGCATAAAGGTCGCGCTTGCTAGCGCGCTCGGCGTGCCCCTCGATCTCTTCCAGCGGATCGCAGTTGCTCCTTGTTCGATCAGCACAGTGGCGTACAGCTCCGAGGGCCCGACTGTCCTCGCCATGGGCGCGACCGGGGCGCCGACCGCGGGCTTGCCTTCAACTCAGGAGAGGTCGAAGTGACTGATGATTTCGAGCTTGCGAACCCGGACCGGGTGACGATCGGGACGGTCGGTCCCGTAGGCGAGCGCGTGTTCCTGTTCCAGGTGCGCGAGGGCCCGGTCCTGAAGACGCTCAAGGTCGAAAAGGCGCAGGTCTCCGCCCTGGCGCGCTTTTTGGGCCGGATGCTCGCGGAGCTCGAGCGCCCCGGGGAACTGCCGTCGGGCGAAGAGCTTGCTCTCGAGCCGTTCGGGGAACCGGATTTTGTCGTGCGCTCGCTCGGTGTCAGCTACGACGACGACATCGACCGCATCATCCTCGTCGCGGATGAGATCGACCGGAGCGACACCGAGATCGAGGTCGAGTCACTTTTCGATATCGCTGAGGATTCCGAACCCGAGACTGAGACGGGCGAGAGCGTACGGCTGGCAATGACTCGGGAGCAGGCTGCTGCACTTGCCATTCGCGGGACAGAGCTCGTCGAAGCGGGCCGTCCGCCTTGCCCGCTGTGCGGGTACCCGCTCGATCCGAGAGGCCACGTGTGCCCGAGGACGAACGGCCACCGCCCGCCCCTGACCTGAGCGGGCCTGCCTGGCTCGAGCTTCTCGCCGAGGGAGAGCTCGAAGTCCTGGGCAGGTTGCCGTGGAGCTCGAACTACTCGTTCCTCGCGGCGGTCCGGCTCCGTGGAATCGACCAGCGCGCCGTCTACAAGCCAGGACGGGGCGAGCGCCCCCTATGGGACTACCCCGGTGGGTTGTTCCGACGTGAGGTCGCCGCCTACGAGCTCTCCGCCGCGCTCGGACTCGGCATTGTGCCCGAGACGGTGCTGCGACAGAAAGGGCCTCACGGGCAAGGGTCGGTGCAGCGCTTCATCGATGCGGACTTCGCCGAGCACTACTTCACGCTGTTGAACGAGCCCGTGTACCACGCCCAGCTGCGCCGGATAGCGGCCTTCGACCTCCTGGCGAACAATGGCGACCGCAAGGGCGGTCATCTCATAATCGACAGGGAGAGACGGATCTGGGGGATCGACCACGGCCTGTGCTTCCACGCCGACCCGAAGCTCAGGACGGTGATGTGGGATTTCGCCGGCGAGGAGTTGCCTGCCGAGGTCTTGGCCGGCTGTGAGCTCGTGGTCGCCTCGGTCCCAGACATGGTCGGCGCTTTGTTGGAGCCCGACGAGTGCGTTGCGCTCAGGAAAAGGGCCTCCGGGCTGCTCCGAAGGCCCCTTTTTCCTGCCCCGCGTGACGACTACCGGTCCTATCCCTGGCCGCTCGTGTGATCGGGTAGCGCACGGTTGTCACCCCGTCCAGGCGGAGCTCAACGGGCCCGCAGAGATTGCGGAGAAGCACCTTCTTGTTCAGGGAAGAGACGCAGCGCGGTCTCTTCCGGCTTAGTGCGCCGGCGCCGAGGAGGCGACGCCCGCATCACACGTCGTCGCGCGTACAAGTCGGCGTCGGCGACGGCGAGGAGCTCAGCGACCGCGGCGCACCCGGTAGACAGGTAGCTCGCAGTACCCCAGCTGAACGACGGGGCACCGAGGCGTAGCGCCCGGGCTATGAGCACGGCCGCGTCCTCGGGCGATGTGTCTGGCAGCACCAGGCCGAACTCGTCACCACCGAGGCGGTAGATGCCGTCCATGCTCCGGAGAGCCTTTCTCAAGGTGTCGACGAGGAGCACCAGCCGCCGATCACCAGCCGCGTGGCCCTCGCTGTCGTTGACGGCCTTGAGGCCGTCGAGGTCGATGGCGACAACGCTCAGGTCGAGCTCCGCACGAGCGCAGCGTGCCAGCTCACGATCGAGGTCGCGTTCGAAGGCACGTCGGTTGGAGCATCCCGTCAACGGGTCGCTGAAAGCCGCCCGCTGGAGCTCGTCGGTGGCGCCGCGGCAGGCGTTGATCATGGTGAGGTCGATCAGCCGGGTGATGGCACGCTGTCCCGGTTCGACCGCGACAAGACCTCGGAGCTGGACGAGTTGCTCGACGACGAGTACTGGTGATCCAACTCGGGCGCCCCACCGCGTGGCTGCGGCAGCAAGCGTGCGCCTGCGTTCGATCGGGACGGCCGGGGTCGTGGCGTCGCGTGTCAGGGCTTCCTGTGGGTCGGCCGCGTCGCGGCTCGTGTGCTCTGCTGGTTGACGATCCGCGTCCGGCAGATCCGCCTGCCCGAACAGCCTCGACGCCCCGCCGGCAGCGGCCCCGAGAGCGCGAAGCAACAGCTCCCGCTCATCGGCGTCCGCTCTACCCGAGGCGCACCGGCGAGCCTGGCACCTTTGCCACCATGCCTCAGCCAGCGCTTCGATCGTGGGGGCTCTGGGCATCATGTTGGTCAACTCTTTGGCTGATCGCTTGACGAGCCGAACCTACCATCGCGGCGCTCGGCGGCCGCGGATGCCGCCACGGGCGCGGACGTCGGATCAGGGGGATCATTAGCCGCTACCTGGTCAGCTGGCAAGCTTGTAAGGGAGAGGAGGAGGAGCGCGATGTCCGCGAAGTCAATAGCTGCAATCGAACCTGACGCGGCCGCCTCTCCGCAGGAGCTTCCAAAGGTCTCGATTATCCTCCCGGTGTTCAACGAAGAGGCCCAGCTAGAGCGCTGCCTCTCCTCGATCGCGGACCAGAGCTATCCGGCGGTCATCGAGGTGGTCGTGGCCGACGGCGGCTCTACCGATGGGACCCGATCGGTGTCGTCCAAGTTCGCGAAAGTGCACGTTGTCGACAACCCGAGACGCATCCGCCCTGCAGGCCTGAACACTGCCATTGCAGCTGCTTCAGGCGACATCATTGTCCGGGTCGACGCCCGCACGGCGCTCGCGCCGGACTACGTCGAGTGCTGCGTCTCGGCGCTCGAGCGGTCGGGTGCGGCCATCGTCGGCGGCCAGATGCGCTACGAGGCTCACGACGCCCGCCAGCGGGGCATCGTGGCGGCCATGACCTCCCGCCTCGGGGCCGGGCCTGCGGCCTTCCGAAGGGAAGGTGGCGAGCCGCGCTATGTCGACACGGTCTACCTGGGTGCTTTCCGGGCCACCACGATCCGCGAGATGGGCTGTTACGACGAGTGGTCAGGCGGCAACGAGGACGCCGAGCTAGCTTGGCGGGCTCAAAGCTTCGGCGGCGTCTACCTAGACCCGTCGATCAAGTCCTACTACCTCGGACGCGACGGGTTGGGACCGCTCGCGCGCCAGTTCTACCGGTACGGACACAACCGCGCCCGCACGATCCGCAAGCACCCGGGCTCGCTCTCATGGCGCCAGCTTGCCGTACCTGCGCTCTTCCTCGGACTTGCGAGCCCATGGCGCAGACAGGTGCTGGCGGCCTACGTTGCCATCGTTCTCGGGCGGGGTGCCGTCGAGCTCACCCGTGACCCTCCGGCGGTGCCGACACTGCTTGCAGCCCTTCCGACCATGCATGCAGCCTGGGGTCTGGGATTTGCTCGAGGCATCGCCAGAAGAAGGGACCGCCGGAGACCCTCGGGCAGCACCGCTAGGCATTGTCGTAGCTATTGCAGGAACGACGGAGCAATAAGGCGTCTTTGAATGTCATCAGTAGCGGCTAACTGGTTCGCTTCCGTCCGTGAACTTCGACCGATTGGTCAGTCGACGGGAAGATCGCCAACGACGAGAGCGGCCCCGGTCGTGACGTCGACGAGGGGCAGTTCGGCAATAAGCGTGCGAATAGCGCTATGCCCACCGACGTATGTGAGCCGTCCGTCCTCCCCCCTGGAACTGCGGAAGCGGCTGGCGACGTAGGCAGCAGCTGGCGTCAATGGAGGAAGCGAGCGGGCAACGTCGGAGCGTACGAAGAAGGCGTTGGCTCCGTGGCTTTCGCAACCGACGAGAATGTAGCCGCGCGCCGAAAGGAGGTAGTTAAGGGCAGGGAGCGAGGCACCAAAGTAGAGATGACTATAGTGTGCGTCAGCATATACAAAGTGCGGATCATACGGAATACTGACAGCACTTCTGCAGCCGAAGACGCTGTTATACTCACAGATAACTATACGTGGCTGTATCTCTGTTAGTGCCTTCAGGACCCAATAGTCATTCCCGTCGATATCTACCGACAAAAGGCCAACATCACCTGTCATCCCATGCTCACGCAACACTCCATTAATGTTCTCCGCTGTTATAAAAGAGGTGACTGGAGCTATGTCGTGGCGCCACGCTAGCTGAGACCGTTGCACGAATGTAATATGATTTGATGATCCATCCATAATGAGGCCACTCCAGTTATTGTTCAAAAGCAAGAAGCGCGTATTGGCCTCGGTGTAGTCACCGACACCGAACTCGATGAACTTGTGTTCTCCGAGCTCCGTCCGTTGGATTAAGTATTGGATGATCCCGTCCTCACCCCATTGTGAAAAGACACTGAATTCTGCATCATTGAACTTCAGATCCTCACGCGCAGCATTACGCCAGCTCATGAACTGGCCGTGCTGCACTGCCAGTCGCTCCAGTTGCTGCTCAAATGCTGACAACTCGGGTTGCAGGGCAGTTAGCGCTGCCCTACGCAGAATTCGTGCAGCGGCTCGACGTAAGCTGTGTGGCGCGGAGATGCGGGTCTGCCTCCTCGGCGTTTGACGGTCGGTCATTGTGCCCTTTCCGAGCCGGAGTGACTGTGAGACAGCTCGTCTCGCACATGAGGCGTTGGGCCGCTTCCGGCGGTCGGTTGCGATGTCCGGGCATCGTAGCAGCCGGCTACGGTGTGTCTGCGGTAATCGATGTCAGCGACCGGCTTTGCAGATATCCTCGATGTGTCCTGTCGATACCAC
>JBEKGS010000136.1:0-2925 GCA_050012675.1 Acidimicrobiales bacterium | reverse complement strand
CGGCACTTCCTCGCCAAAGTCTGCCTTCAGAGCACTCGCCCCTTCGGCGGTGACCAAGGCACGAACATGCTCATGCCACCACCTGACCGCCTCGGGATTTGTGAAATCGACGAGCAGACGGTCGGGCATATCGTTGGTAACCACTGGGCACCCTTCGCGGTCGGCCAATACCAGGCCAGCGGCACAGGCCTCGTCTCCGGCTACTGTCCCCGAGCGCAGGTAAGGGTTATGCCACAGGCAAAGGCGAACACCCCTAGCCCTCAAGGATGAGCTCCAGCCCGCGGGCCACCGGTCGCGGTCAACCTCCCAGGCCGTAGTCAAGTCCCGCAGGAGGTTGCCCGGCTGCCAGGAATCGATGTGGACGACGCTGACGGGGCATTCTGCCACTCTGTAGCCGTCAAGGACCTCGCTGACCTCGTCGGCATTGAGGTAAGAGCAGCGGCTGGTCCAGACCCCAAGCGCCCAGGTCGGCACGACGGGCGGTGCTCCGGTCACCTGCCAATGCGCCTGAAGGATCTCTTCCGGGCTTCCCCAATAGAAGAAGAGGTCAAGGACGGGGCCATCGATGTCAAGCGACATGGTCCCGACATCGGTGGATCCGACGTCTGCGACCGTAGGTGCGCCCGTGTTAGCGAACACGCCCCAACCCCGGTTGCTCCAGAACATTGGCACGTTGAGATAGGCAAGGTCGAGGCCCACGATTCCGTGCGTCTCTACGTTGACCCCGTGGCGTAACCGGCCTCTGAGGTTCGGGCCCTGGTAGGACTCGCCACCGCCGAAGATGTCCTCATCATGTGCAAGCCTCCACAGGTGCCGGTAGCCCGTCTCTCTGGTTCCAGAAAGCAACGCAGACGAGCCCAGCCCGGCTTGGTTGGCACCGTTGGCGGCCCGGTACGAAGAGCCATAGGCGATGCTGCTGAAGCCGGGAGCCCAGGTCATCGTCCTGCCTGACCCGGAAACGGCTGCCCCACCCGGCACACTCGTCACCTCGGCTGGTTCGTTCGCCAACGCCGGACTGACGATCAAGCTCGGCCGCGGAGTCGCGGCCAACTCTTCGGCCGAGCCGAGCCGGAGTCGGAGGACGCCCGGTACCGGAACTGTGACCTCAGCGTCCAGTTTCCGACCCGATCGCGTCATCACGTCCAAGTGCCCAGATAGCCGGGCAGGGGCCACGCTTATGTACGGGTCCACTTCACCCGGGCGCATGAGCGGCGCCGGAGCCAACAAGTACTCAAGGGTGCGGGAGTCCATATCAGTTCGCGTTTGGACGGCGGTTTCCTGTCAAGACCGTCTGCTTAGAAGCTATTGACGGCCCAACGCTGTGCTGAGCCTGGCTTTCGCAGGTTGTCGACGAACGAAACTGGCTCAGTTAGATGGTGTGCGTGACGCTGCCTCTGAAGGCGCCGAGGGCGCTGCGCCTGCGGCAAGACTCGTCCCCGGCCGTGATCGGCATTGGAAAGCTCTCCGGGGAGATCGCGATAACGTCCGGCCTCGACGCCGGACGTTTTTCCTGCTCAGGACTAGTGTCGAACGGTGGACTCCGCAAAAGCTCCACGCAGTGTGGCGAAAGCGGAGCTCTGGTTCCCACCCGCGCGACTAGGACCACAGTCCGACCAGTCACCGTCGCCACCGAAACAGTGGTCGGGTCTTTCCGCTGCGCGCAAAAGAGCCTCGAACCGTCGCAGATCCTCAAGCAAGAGAAGGTACCGGTATGAAGTCGTGTCGCTTGTAGAACTCCGCGGCTGCCTCGTCGATCGCGTCAACAACGACCAGCTTTCCGCCGGCAGCTCTCGCGGCTTCGATGATCGTCGTAAGTGCCACGATAAGTAGCTCGCTCCCGAAGCCCCGACCCTGAGTACGCCGGTCGATTGCCAGCTTGGCTAGCAGGATCGCTGGGATCTGACGCGGCGCCCCTCGCCCGAGTGACCGAGTGACGTCATTCCTTTCGATCAAGTGCGGCGCGAGCGAGAAATATCCGACAACACTGTTTTCGCTGCCGACCCCCACGTACGTGCGCGTTCCCTGCCTGACCGCATGATGAGCATGATGTCGCAACCAAGCAGTGATGTCGTCGTTTCCGCAATCGAACCCGTCGAGTTTGTGACCGTCGTTAAGGGCTTCGACTGTCCAGGTCACGTCCGAGCGATCCGAGACGCCAGCCGGGCGCGCTTAGCTGCACGGGCAAGTCTCGGCGCGGACGTCGGTTGGTCGAGTGCGGCAACCAGATCGTCGAAGAAGGAGGCAGGAACCCGAGTGATGCTCTCTGCGGAGATGACTCTCTCGGCCCTCTCGACGGCGGCCGTCACAACAAAGGCGGACCGGGAGACGCCCTCGCTCGCGGCGGCGCGGTCTATGGCCGCCAGCTGCTCAGCCAGCAGTCTCGCCTCGATGCGATCACTCTTCACTGTCACGGCATTCCCTTCGCCTCTTCTTTGCTCAACCACCGTACAAGTGTAGTACAGGAACTTCCGGAAACGCGACCGTTTCTCATTCGCCTAGCACTGACCCCAAAGTTAGAACCGCTCGCCCTGGTAGCGCCCCCGGGAGGACTCGAACCTCCGACCGTCTGCTTAGAAGCTATTGCGGCCCGAACGCTGTGCTCAAAGGAACTTTTGCAGGCTGCCTACGAACGAAGCTGACGCAGTTAGATGCTGTACTGATCGCAAGCATCCCCTCGCCGAAGAGTGATTACAGAGGCGCCGCGCCGGACCATGGCCGACCGAATTGCTGAGCAGCTCACCGTTCAAGTTCTTCTCGGGCGCGGTCGACCAACTTGCGAGCCCACTTGACTGAGTCGGTGGCGCGTCCGCTCGCCACAAGGGCGGTGCCGTAATGCGACGCGTCCTTGACGTCGAGTAGACGGCTAAGGATCGCCGCCAATGCCTTGCCGTCGGGGGTCGCCTCCCCTAGCAGCTGTATGGCTCC
>JBEKGS010000135.1:0-3232 GCA_050012675.1 Acidimicrobiales bacterium | reverse complement strand
GTGTCTAGGGTTATCCGCCGGCGTTGGACGAGCGATCTCGCTGCCCCGTCACGCCGCGACCGGCAACCGTGCGAGTACGAAGCGTACGTGCCGGATCTGCTCGTCGGGCGCAGGATCTCCCTGGACGGGGAAGTCGCTGCGGACGTCGCCGACGCGGAAGCGGCAATCACCAGGCTCAATCTGGAGGCGACCGTACTCGTGGACACCGAGGCACTGGCCCGGCTGCTGCTTCGAGCAGAGTCGGTCGCCTCGTCCAGGATTGAGGGACTGGAGGTCGGCCCGCGGCGACTCCTGAGGGCGGAGGTAGCGCGCGAGCTTGGGGAGGAACCCTCGGACGTCACCGCAATCGAAGTGCTGGGAAACATCGATGCCATGGCCAGTACAGTCCAGAGCCTCGGAGCAGGAGATCCAATCACTGTCGAGCGCATTCTCGATTTCCATCGACGCCTTCTCGTCGGCACCCGGCTCGACGAATACGTCGGTCGCACCCGTACCAAGCAGAACTGGATCGGCGGGAGGGATTACAACCCGTGTTCTGCCGAGTACGTCCCCCCGCCCCCGGAGTTGGTCGACAACCTGCTCGCTGACCTCTGCGCGTTCTGCAACGACGATTCGCTGCCAGCTGTGGTCCAGGCAGCGCTGGCGCACGCCCAGTTCGAGACCATCCACCCATTCGCCGACGGCAACGGAAGAACCGGACGTGCATTGATTCACCTCATCCTCAGGCGCCGTGGGTTGGCACAGCGCGTTTTGCTTCCCGTGTCTCTCATCCTGGCGACGTGGGCACGGGACTACGTCGAGGGCTTGACGGCTACGCGGTACCGCGGTCCCGCGACCTCGAAGCAGGCGCGCGACGGGATCAACCTCTGGATGGGGCGGTTCGCAGGCGCTTGCCGGCGTGCAGTCGACGATGCACTGTCGTTCGAAGCGCGTGCACAGGAGATCAACACGCAGTGGCGACGCCAACTCGGAACGATTCGCGCCAAATCCGCGACAGACCTCCTACTGAGCGCGCTCATCGGCGCACCAGTCCTGACCGTTAACAGCGCTGCCGCACTGATTGGCCGCAGCTTCCCGCAGACGAACGTAGCGATTCAGCGACTTGCGGAGGCCGGCATCCTGGCCCAAGTCAATGTCGGCCGGCGCAACAGAGCGTTCGAAGCCGCCGATGTCATCGGCGGCTTCATGGACCTGGAGCGTCAGCTCGCTAGCCCCGTTGGCGACACGATCGAGGCTCCTCCCAGCCGCCGGGTTCCGCGGAAACGATAGGTGCCGCAACATCGTGAAGAACGGCAGATGTCGCGCACCGGATAGGTGCCGCAACATCGTGAAGAACGGCAGATGTCGCGCACCGAGGAGACCTTCCGGCCCCTTGGCTGGCGACAGCGTGCTCTAGGTAATGCACGTCGTCTTGCCCGAGCCCGACGGCCCGACCAGGACCATCAGCTCGCCCTCGGCGACGCCGAGGTCCACCTCGGACACTGCGGGCAAGCCGTTCGGGTAGACCTTGCTCACCTTTTCCAGGGTGATCGGCGCCATCAGTTCTCCGCTTCTAGAAGTGCCCGAGCATCCCGGGACACAGATGGTGAGGTCAGAGCCTCATCCTTGTACAAGCGGTCAGGGGGTCCTTGTCGACGCCCTGACGACGAGTTGACACGGCACGAGCCGCGTACCATGGGTGCTGCGACCGTCGATCGCAGCGAGAAGGATCTTTGCGGCCATTTGCCCAATCTGGGAGAGTACCGCGAGGCAGGCAAGGATCCTCCGGAGCTTCATGGCCATCCCTTCATCCGGTGGGCCCAACTACTCGTGGCTCGCCGTTCCGGTTACCGAGCGCTCGCTCCATGAGCGTTGATGCAGCCTCGCGGCCCCTTGAACCGGAGCACGTTGGGCCTGAAGCTACCTTGTGACTTGAGCTCGGTCCACCCGGCGTCTTCCTGAGAGGTGCGGATAGATCGATCGCAACGAGCTCAGCGAGCTTCCCGGATGGTTTCATGAATCCGGGCGTCTCGCGTGGACGGTTGTTGAGACTCGCGGCAAACCGGGCGAGGCGCCATGCACCGAGAGATCGGTTCCCTTCGGCAAGTACTGAGGTGGGAGCCCGTTCGTGTTCTCGTTCGATGGAAGCCACCCACGGTCTCGACTGTCAGCTGTCGTGGCTACCCCGTCCACTTGACGGCTCGGCGGTAAGTAGTCACACTTATGGTCATGTCAATGGCCGAACAAATGTCGCTCGCTGAGGCAAAGACACACCTGTCCGAGGTCGTCGAGGGTGTCGAGAGCGAGCATCGGCGCGTGGTGATCACAAAACACGGGCACCCGAGCGTCGTCGTCCTCGCTGTGGCCGACCTCGAGGCACTGGAGGAGACGCTCGACGTGCTGTCCGACCCCGAGGCGATGGCCGATCTGCGAGAAGCTGAAGTTGGCCGCCAGACCGGCGCATCCTTGGAACTGACCAAGGAGGAGGCGCTGGCGCGCTGGTCTCGTGGATGACTACCGGCTGCGTTGGTCACCCCCAGCCATCGGACAGCTCGATCGACTCGCTTCGACATCACCTCGAGTCGTAGGTGCCATAGTCGAGTTCTGCTTCGGGCGTCTGATCGCCAATCCACAGCAGATAGGCCACGCGCTCGGGCGCGAACTGGCCGGTTGGCGCGGTGCGCGCGTCGGGCAGTATCGCGTCATCTACTGGATCGACGAAGATGAGCGGATCGTGTACGTCGACCGAGTTGACCACCGAAGTGACGTCTACCGACCAAGATGAGCACCCAAGCCGACCGCTGCGACGGAGGACGGTCATTCCCTGCTTCGACCTTCGGGTTCCGCCCCGATGGCCTGGAGGATCACATGTGGTCTGACGGCAACTGAGAGACAATCACATCGAGATTTGGCTTGGCTCCATTCTTTGGCCCGACACGAACGGTACTTTGAGCATCGCGAACAGTTGAGAGAGGAAGGAGCCGCCCGCACCGACAACGCGGGCAACGGGCGCAAGCCGATAGCCCTTGTCGACTCCTCGTGTTCAGCGACTATGGCCGGCCGCCTGGCAGCGCACACAGCGAAGTGCCCACGTGATCGCCTCCAGTCGCTCTTCGCCGATCGGCTGCCCACACTCGTCACAAATTCCGTAGGTGTCCTCCTCGATCTTCTCGAGAACACGGTCGATGTCGGCTGCAACCTGTTGCAACTGGCCGGCTGTCATGGCTCTCTGCATCTGCAAGACGGCATCAGC
>JBEKGS010000134.1:0-2517 GCA_050012675.1 Acidimicrobiales bacterium | reverse complement strand
GGAGCATGGATCAGGCAGCGCGAATTATGCCGAGCTTCTCACTCGGTGCAGCAACAGGTACAGGTCGAACGCGATCAACGAAGGCCGGCATCGGCATAATCCGGACGTCGGCATAGTCGCCGTTATCCCGATTTCGACGTAACGGCGAGACACGCCGCCGGAAGAAGGTGATCGGCCGGCTCCCAGGGGAGAGGACCTGCGTCGCCCTCGTCTTCGCGGTGCTCGACCGGCAAAGCCGTGGCTGGCGCGGGGTGACGGTGACGCCGCGAGCGCTTAGGCGCCTGCAAGATCTCCGACGCGAGCTCCTCGAAGAACAACAAGATCCGACTCAGAAGAAACCGTCACAGCAGCCGCATAGGCTCTCGTTGGAACCTGCGTCTCGAGCTATTTACACCGCGCGTGGGACGCCACCTGTTGCTAGTTCTTCACACCGAAGATCACTCGAGGATCCAACTTCAGTGGTGGATCTCGGTCTCTACACCGCTCGAAAGAACATCAAGATCGTCAGCGACGAGCCAGTCGGCGCCCGCTTTCGGTATTGATGGGTGTGTAGTTCATCTCGAAGTGGTGATAAAGGGCCGACTCATCCGCCTGGGACAGCTCCTCGCCATGCAACTCGATGTCGGGCGCGGACCGGACCTGGTCCTTCGTCACGGTGACCTGCAGGTCTTCGGGACCGATCTGAACGCCGGCCAGCGGCACGAAGGTCAGGTGGCGGCCGATGAAGCCCTCCTTGACGGTTCCGAACTGCGGCTCGTCGGTCTCGACGTCAACGTAGACCTCTTGAAGTTTACCGATCTTCTCGCCGTTGCGGTCAACGAGCACCCTGCCGTGCCATTCAGTGACGTTCCATGTCGCCTGGCCCTGGTCTTCGGTCATACCGGCACCTTCCTTTCTCTGTGAACCTCAGGCTGCTGAGGAGCCGATCCCTAGCTGGCAGGCGGGAGAATTGACTTGTCGTTTGCAAGCTCCACTCGGCCCTCGGTCGGGCGACTATCACCGGCACCGAGACGATCATGGGGCATCACCCGCCTCGTCGCTGAGGCACTCGATCGAGAAGATGCCGTGTTCGTCGCGCTCGACCCCGTGGATGTCATGAGCGAAGCCCGGGAACTTGACGTCGAAGTCCTCCAGGGCGAGCAGGTAGCTGAGCACCGGGCCGTCGAGCGCCCCGGCACGCTCACCAGGCATGAGGATTGGGATGCCCGGAGGGTAGGGCACGACCATGACCCCGGCGACTCGACCCGCCATTTTCGCGACCGGTACTCGCTCGGTTCGCCCACGCACGAGACGGCGGTAGGTTTCGCTCGGGGTCGTCGCCGGCGCCGGTAGCTCGGCAAAGGCCCGGTCGAGCAGCTCGATCGTGCCGCGAGCACGGACCTCGGCATGCATCTTGTCGCAGAGTTCCCGCAACGTCATCTTGCCGTAGCGGGCGGGGTAGGCGGCGACCAGCTCCGGGATGGCCTCTTTGAGAGACTGTCCCGAGTCGTAAGCGCGCTTGAACCCAAGGAGGCCTTCGAGCAGCGTCCCCCACTTTCCTCTCGTCGTGCCTATGGAGAAAAGGACGAGCAGGCTGTAGTCGCCCGTCTTTTCGACTTCGACGCGATGGTTGTCGAGGTAGGCGGAGACAACGGGTGCGGGGATCCCCGTCTCTGTTAGGTGACCCGCAGCGTCGATGCCGGGGGTTGTCAGCGTGACCTTGGTGGGATCGAGCATGCAGTAGCCGGAGTCGAGCTCGCCAAAGCCGTGCCAAGCCTCGCGGGGCTCCAGGCTCCAGCACGAAGGCTCTGTCTCGAGCAGGTCGTCGGGCGTGTCCACAAAGGCCAGCACCGCGCCCGACGCCGGATCGTGTACCTCCTCCGGCTGCCAGACGCCGAAGAACCATGGCGCTCCCCCTTCGGGGCTCTCCGCCAGCTCCCGGCTAAGGACGACGATCCGCTTTCGGAACTGAACCGCCTCGCGGATCGCCCCCTCCACAAGGCTGAGCCCACCAGGGCCGTCCATCATCGCCGTGGCCACGTCCAAACAGGCGATCATCGGGTAGAAGGGAGATGTCGAGCCGTGCATCATGTACGCCTCGTTGAACCGCGACGGTTCTACCGGCGCGCGGGTGCTCGGGCGGATGTGGATCATCGAAGCCTGGGAGAAAGCGGCGAGGAGCTTGTGGGTCGAATGGGTGGCGAAGATGGTCGGGTCCCCCGCTTGAGGCGTCCTATCGTGCATGGCATATCGATTGGCGTAAAGGGGGTGAAAGCGCGCATACGCGAACCACGCCTCGTCGAAGTGGACCCGTGGGACGGCTTGGCCCAAGAGCTCGACGACACGATCGGCGCGATAGCACAGCCCGTCGTAGGTCGAGTTCGTGACGACGGCGTACACGGGTGCCTTCTCGGCGGCGTTTCGCGCGAGCGGGCTTTCGGCCACCGCGTCGGCGATCGCTTTCGGCGACAGCCGCACCGGAGGGATGGGTCCGATGATGCCGTAGCCGTTGCGCGAGGGCATGAGGTAGACCGGGAT
>JBEKGS010000133.1:0-2542 GCA_050012675.1 Acidimicrobiales bacterium | reverse complement strand
AGCGCAGTGTTCATGACGAAGATGAACCGTGGCCCTCTCCTCCCTCGACACGGTGTTCGTTCGTTTGTCCCAGCTGGTCTGGCGCTTCCAGGCCGGGCAAACGGAGCTAGCCGTCGAAGTCGTCATGCTCGCCGGGTCGAGCCGGTTGGTCTCGGCCGTTCGCCGAGGACGCTCCTTCGTCCAGTCCGAAACCCTCCTCCGTTGGCGCCGAGATCTCGTGAGACGGCGATGGATGCACTCGCACCGTCGGTCGGGCCGACCGGTGCTGGCGACGGGCACTGTCTCAATGGTCCTTCGCCCGGCCAAAGAGAACCCGACCTGGGGACAGCGCCTGAAGATCGCAAGCCCGCGAATCAGACCGTGTTGACGATCGAGGCAGATCCGCGGCGCCGCCAGTCAGCGCCCAAATCGTGCGCTGTCGAATATCCGACGTACACCACGAAGTACTCGTCGCCCATCTGGGTGATGCCGGGTCCTGGACCCCCCAGTGCTCTTCGAAACTGTCGACAATCGGGTGAAGACCGCGGACCGGGTCGATCTCCCAGTCGGTGAGCCCGTTGTCGCTCGTCGCTGCGACCAGCGACGACAGCCCAGTGCGGTACTCGACCCGGAGCGGCAGCAACGTCCGGCCCTCGAACACCGTAGCGCCCGGGTTGAACACGGCCTTGAGCTTCGGGAAGTCGTGGGGACGCAGGATCGGGTTGCCTGAAAAACGCAACGGCTCCCGAGGGTCAGCCTTGGCGCTCATCGGCATCCACCCCCCATGCGTTCAGATGTGCTCTCATAGTGCCGACATCACAGGTGTCGTCGTCCCATCTTCCCATGTAGGAGGCGCCGTGCGTGAAGGCACCCTCACGACACGCCCCACCCTCACCGTCCGTCGCCTGCGGGACCGGCCCATCGTCGCCGCGGGCGCGGTGGCCGGCTACGGGCCGCTGTTCAATGCTGGGCTGGTGTACCACGCCGGCGCCTACCACCTGTTTACCCGAGCGGTGCGAGACGGCTACCGAGCCGGCGACGGCACCGGCCCACGCTTCCTCGACTACGTCTCCGACATCATTGTGTTCACCTCGGTCGACGGGCACTGCTATGAGTACGGCTACGTCCTCGCGCCGGCCGGGCTCGGCGGCGCGTACTGCTTTGAGGACCCGCGGGTGCAGTGGGTCGACCACCGGGGCACGCCCCGTTTGGTCATGACGTACACGCACCTACCTCTGCCCGGTGGCGGCCCGTGGCGCATAGGCGCACACCAGTTGCGCTGGGACAAGGACCGGTTCGAGCTGGACGAGCACAGCGGGCGCCTTCTCGGGCCTGCCGGGGTGGCCAACAAGGACGCGGTCGTGTTCGCCCTCGCTGACGGGAGGGTGGCCCTGATCCACCGGATCCACCCCGACATGCAGCTGGCCGTGTTTGACGACCTGGACCATCTGTGGGACGCGCCCGAGGACTACTGGGACGCCCACCTGGCCGATCTGGAGCGCCACACTCTGCTGAGACCATCGCCGGGCGCGCTCGGTATCGGGGCAGGGGCGCCGCCGGTGCGCACCCCAGAGGGCCTCCTGTTGTTCTTCCACGAGCGGCGGGCCAACGGCTCGTACACCATGAACGTGGCGCTGCTCGACGAGATGACAGGCCGGGTGATGAGCCGGCTGCCGGAGCCGGTCCTGGAGCCCGAGCTCGATTGGGAGCGCGTCGGTGACGTCGACGAGGTTATTTTCGTCCAGGGCGCCCATCTTGTGGGCGAGGAGGTTTACCTCACCTATGGCGCCGCCGACCGGTATGTCGGCGCGGCGATGGCGTCGGTGCCTCATCTGCTCGACGCGCTCGCCGCCGCTCGCCGCGACGACGCGGCCTGACCCAGCCGGCCTGGGGTGCGGGCCTAGGCCACGGTTGCGACGAAGGCGAGGGTGGGCTCTGCGCCCTGGTTGATGGGAGCGGCCGCTGACGGCAAGGGCTTGGTCGATGACACATGCGCAAAGAAGGCGATCGCCGAGCTCACTCGGACTAGCTCAGGGCGCTATGTACGACGCCAGTCGTTGGTGTTCCCGACGCCGGCGGCACAACTGTCCCTGTTCGGTCTGGTACTCGGTGGCGACCGCGGACCCGACCATCGTCGGCATAGAAGAGCTGTCGTCTTAGCGCGTGCAGGTCTTGGTCCTTATTGAGCTGGCGGTTGACGCGGCGCCCCGTGTCAGGGTCGGCCAGGTAGCGCACAATGAGCAGCGTGCGGACAAGGCGGTCGTACTCGAGCAGGCTCGGGCCCGTGCGTTCTGGCGGCTACCGGTCTGGATCTTGGAGAGCGGGATGGGGGCGGTGGCGTGGCCGAACTTGAACGCGCCGCCCAAGCGCAACATCCCAATGTCACTTCGGCAAGACTGCCTGCAATGGCGTTCGGTCAACAGTCAGGCCCACCCGCGTCGGCGAGTCAGGTAAGAGAACTCCTCGCCCTTCTCAACAACGCCGGCCATACCGACTTCCGCGACGCACGCGGACCGATGGGTTTCACCCAGCGCCAGGCCGCGGGCAAGTTCACCCGCGACGA
>JBEKGS010000132.1:0-2753 GCA_050012675.1 Acidimicrobiales bacterium | reverse complement strand
AGGAAGCTCCCAGGCCGAATCGGGCAAGCGGCGGCCGAAGGTGCCGTCATCGGAGAAGATCTCGACGTCGTAGCTCCCCTTGAAACCACCGGCTTCCAGCACGCCCACGAACTGCTCTATAGGCAGTGTGCCCTCACCGGGGAACTTCCTGTCGGCCCAGCCACGAGCAGGCGCCACGACGTCGGCGACGTGGACTGCGGCGACTAGGTCCAGGACCGCCTTCAGCTCGTCGACGGCATCGGGGCCCTGGCCCGCGTGCCACATGTCGAACAGGATCCCGACGGCCGGATTCCCGATGTCAGCGACCAGGTCTGCCGCTGCATCGAGGCTGGTCACGAAGCTGAAGTCGTCACCCGCGCACGGGTGCATGGGCTCGAGCGCCACCGTCAGGCCAAGCTCACCGGCGGTGTCCGCGACACGGCGCAGCTCGGTGACACAGCGACGGCGCAACTCGGCCGAGTCGCGACCGGGCACGTTGCCGGTTACGACCACCACCGTTTCCGGGTGCAGCAGGGCCAGCGCGGGGAGCCTGGCACAAAGGGCGTCTGTTCGTTGACCCGGGTCGGCCGGTTCAGGGTCGAGCGCGTTCGCGAACACCGAGTTCCCGTTGGGCACAAGGTTGGTCACGCGAAGCCCGGCCGCGGTGACTGCCTCGGCGATCTCCCGGCGGTCGCGCCCGGCGAGCTTTGACTCCCACACCCCGATTCCACCGAGCCCGGCAGCGGTGTAAGTCGCCAGGTCGGAGTCGAAAGACGCGTGCAAGGTCGTCACCTCGCTCACTGACAGCCGGCCCATGGGTTCCATCACGCCGCCCTCCTCATTGCTGGCCGGGCCCTCCGCCGGCCGCGCCCGCAGCCGGGCCGATCCCGGCGGCCGCGGCGACAAGCCTCGGAGCGTCCGACATGAGGCGGATCGTGTAGGGGTCCTGCGGACGCTCGAACACCTGCTCGACGGGCCCCTCTTCTACGATCCGGCCCTGCGAGAGCACGATGACCGACTGGGCGACACCCCGCACGAGGGCCAGATTGTGGGTGATGAACAGCATCGCCAGGCGGTGCTCGGACTGGAGGCGACGCAACAGCTCGATGATCGTCGCCTGCACGGATACGTCGAGCGCCGACGACACTTCGTCGCACACGAGCAGGTCCGGCTCGGCGGCCAACGCCCGGGCGATTGCCGCGCGCTGTCGTTCCCCCCCCGAGAGCTGGTCGGGGTAGCGGTTCAGGAAGTCTGCCGACAGGGACACGTCCTCGAGCACCTTGACGATCCGGGCGTCCGTCTCGGCACGCGAGAGCCCATAGAAGTGGGCGATGGGCTGGGCGACGAGCTGGCCGACGGTCTTGCGCGGGTTGAGCGCGGTGTAGGGATCCTGGAAGACGTACTGGATCTTCTTGAGCACGTCCTTGCCGCGTTGGCGGGCGCCGTTGGGCAGTCCGTTGCCCTCGTAACGGATGCTTCCCTGCCAATTCGTGTGCATGCCGATGATGCAGCGGGCGAGCGTGGTCTTGCCCGACCCGGATTCGCCCACGACTGCGACGCAGGTGTCCTCGGGCAGCACGAGGCTGACGCCATGGAGCACCTCGTTGCTACCGAAGGACGCCCGCAGGCCCTCCACTTCCAGCACGGCCGGGGCAGTCGGCGGGGCGCTCGCGGGCGGAATGGCCTGGCGCCCGGTGGGACGGTCACTCTCGTCCCGGCGAACCCTCACGCAGCGCACCCAGTGCGACTCGGCCATGTCCACCTTTGCGGGTGGGCTCAAGAGGCATTCCGGTCCGGCATCGGGGCAGCGAGCCGCGAACGAGCACCCGGGCGGTCGGCTCGCGGGTCGGGGAGGCATGCCTTCGATGCCCTCCATGACCTCCGCCTTGTCGAGCGACGGGACAGCCCGCATCAAAAGGCGCGTGTAGGGGTGCCTCGGCGTTGCGAACACCGTGGCAGTGGGCCCGAGCTCCACGATGCGACCTGCGTACATGACCGCCACGGCCTTTGCCACTTGACCGACGACGGCGAGGTCGTGAGACACATAGACGGCCGCGACGCCACTTGTGGCACACAGATGGGCGATCAACTCCAAGAAATGCCGTTGAGTGGTGACGTCAAGGCCGGTCGTCGGCTCATCGAACACGATCACGCCCGGCCGGCAGGCGAAGGCCATGGCAATCACGATCCTCTGTTGCTGTCCGCCGGAGAGCTGGTGCGGGAAGCGGCGCAGGAAGGCCGCATCCGTCGGCAGATCAACGGCAGCGAGCACCTCGCGTACCCGCCCCGCGACGTCACCGTCGTCTGAGCCGCACCCCTCGTGGACGCGTAGAACCTCGGCGATCTGCTTGCCGACGCGCCGCACCGGGTTGAGCGCCGCTGCAGGCTCCTGCGGCACGTACGCGACCTTTTCTCCGCGCAGCGCCGGCAGTTCACGCTCTCCGAGGCCCAAGATCTCACGGCCGTCCAAGACGACCTGGCCCGCGGTGATGCGCAAGCCGCGCCTTGCATAGCCGAGAAGGGCGAGGGCGACCGTCGTCTTCCCGGAACCCGATTCGCCCACAAGGCCGAGCACTTCGCCGGGGGCCACATCGAAGTCGACCTCCGAGACGACGTCGGTACTCGTCCCCGCGAGGCACACTTGGAGACCGTCGACCCGAAGCCTGCCCCCAGCAGTCACGAGCGCCTCACCCCGATGCCTTCGCGGCTTCGGTGCGGACGAAGGCCTGCTCGACCTGGCGATCTGCACCGATGGCCGCCCGTGCAACGGCGTC
>JBEKGS010000131.1:0-2820 GCA_050012675.1 Acidimicrobiales bacterium | reverse complement strand
CCGGTGACTCGGCCGGCGCGGATCGCCTCCGATCTGCTGTACGACCATGAGGATCCGGCAGCCGTCGCGCAGATCGTCGCGGACGCCATTCGTCCTGTCTTCGACTACCCCGGGACATTCGCCCAGAGTCTCTCGCCGCATTCCGGGCGATTCGGGCTCAGGCGAAACGACGGACTGGCACTGCTTCAGTGGCTGCTCGACCTCGTCGGTGACAGGGAAACGCCACAGTGGATGACGCAAGCACGCGAATCGATGATGCGTCGGAACGCCGACCAGGCACCCGCCGCCTCGCTGCCGCGGCCTGGGTCGCCTGCATGACCGAACGCAGGAGTTCATACGCAAGCCCCGTTGCGTTCCGGCGCGCGCTCACCGACAAACTCAAGACAATGGCCGACACAAGTCCGTGGAGCCTTCAACAACTCCAACGTCAGATGGCATACGACCGGCTTCTTGAACGCCTCTACCTGGTCGACGACAGCTGGGTCGTCAAGGGTGCGACCGCGCTCTTGGCGCGCGATCTGGCTGTTCGAGCCACCATCGATGTTGACATTTACCGAAAGGCCGCCCGCCAAGCCGCGGAAGCAGACCTCCGCCAGGCAGCAATCCTCGACATTGGAGACTGGTTTCGCTTCGATCTCGGCCCAGCACGAGCTGTGTCAGACGGTGGCGCCGGCGTTCGCGTGCCGGTCACGGCCTTCGTGGGAGCGACGGAGTGGGCCCAGTTCCACGTCGATCTGGTGGGCGCCGATCTCCATATGACCGGCGCGCCCGAGGAGATGCCGGCGTTCGCGCGCGTAGCGATGCCCGACGTTAAACAGCATGGTTACCGCGTCTACCCACTCGTCGATCATGTGGCCGACAAGGTGGCAGCGATCATCGAGCGTCATGGGGAAGGCGACCGCGCGTCCACCCGCTTCAAAGACCTTGTGGACCTCGTCGCTATCGTCACCAAGACGTCAGTGGACGCTGAACTCCAGAGAACGGCTTTGAAGGCGGAAGCGAAACGACGAGGTATCAGCCTCCCGGAACACTTCGATGTGCCGGACCGCCTGATGTGGCAGACGGGCTACGCGAGCGAGGCCGGTCGCTCGCTTCTGCCGGTTGCGCACGCGCTCGACGAAGCGCTTGGAATCGTGCGCCTTTACCTTGATCCGATTCTCGACGGAACCGCCACCGGTCGGTGGGATCCGAAGGCACTGCGATGGGTACGACGTGGACCCAAGAGATCAGTCACATAGGTCAGGCTTCTCGCACAGCAGGTTGTCCGTGACGATGGCGTCCCGCCGCCGACGCCTGCTCCCGACAACCCCCGGGGAACGTGACCTTCTTCGAACGCGGTCAGAGCGACGCGCAGGGAACCAACCGACAAAGCTTCGAATAGGACTGACCCGGGGCGCACCTTGTCAAGCGGTTTCGGGATCTCACTTCGGGCTCGGGCCCGATCTCGCCCTTCTTGACGCGAAGATTCTCTGGTCTGGGGTCGGTTGGTGTCTACTTCAGGCGGTCTGACGGACTGGCCCCGTAAAGGTCGCTCGCTCGGTCCAAGGTCCAGTCCACCCGATCAGTGAGGTGGTAATCAGCGGTAAAGGCGGATCGCTAGCACTGGCCGACCTTCGAGTTGATCACCCGGCCGCAAGGCCTTGCGAGCTGCCCGAATGTTGAAGTTCCACCGATACGTTCCACCGGAAGGTACGGCTCGTCCAGCAGGAGGAACGGCGCGATGCGCGGCTATGTAGCAAAGAGGAGGGACCGTTTCTACGCGGTCATCTACGAAGGTATCGACCCGATCACTGGTCGTGAACGACGCAGCTGGCATCCTGCCGGCACCGATCGCGACCGGGCAATCGACCTCGCGTCTCAGCTCGCCGCTGAACAAGGTGAGAACCTCGGGCGCCGCGCCGGGCCGACGCTTGGCGCCTACCTGACCAGAAGATGGCTGCCAACCAAGAAGCTGACACTTCGACCGAGCACCTGGGACTCGTATCGACGCAACATCGAACACCACGTCCTGCCCGAGCTAGGCCGGATCCCGTTGCGTCATGTCCGCGCCGAGCACCTTGAGCGGCTCTACGCCAAGCTCCTGGAAACCGGTCGGATGAACGGAAGAGGTGGTCTCGACGCCAAGACAGTGCTGGAAGTCCACATGGTGCTACGCCTGGCCCTGAGCGATGCACTCCGCCACGGCCTGATCGTTCGAAACCCGGCAGAGATAGCACATGCACCAAAACGCCGTCCGCTCGCCTCAGCCGAGGCACGGGCGTGGAACGCCCAGCAACTCACCAGCTTTCTCGAGCTCGCCAGCGGTCACCCGCACTTCGTCACGCTCTGGCTCTCGGCCAACACCGGCATGAGACGTGGTGAGCTACTCGGTCTGCGCTGGGGCGACATTGACCTCGACTCTAAGCGGCTGTCTGTGAACCGCGCGCTGGTCTCTGTCGCCTACGAGCTGCACGAGTCACGCGGCAAGACTCGCACCGCTCGGCGGTCGATCGACCTTGATACCCGTACCGTCGAGCTCCTGGGATCGTCGCGACGCGCTGGAGCAGATGAGGATAGCTACGTCTTCTCTCACGACGACGGCTCCCCGATCCATCCCCAGGTTCTCTCCGACGCCTTCAAGAAGCTCGTCGCCCGGTCCAGCCTCCCCCGGATACGCCTGCACGATTATGCCGACATTGCCGTTATCCCGATGTTTCCGAGAAGATCCTGGTCACCAGCGGTGAGCATCCGGAAGTTATCGGCATAACGGCGCCGACCACTGCCATCGTGTTCTTCTTCGAAGAAGGAGAAGATGATGGCCAGACCAACGAGCAGGTTGAG
>JBEKGS010000130.1:0-2853 GCA_050012675.1 Acidimicrobiales bacterium | reverse complement strand
CGACGCAGTTCGTCCTCGAGGGTGACGAAGTCATCCTTCATCTAGTGGGCAAGAACCCGATATTCGAGGCGATAGACGAGCAGCCCCGCGTTCTTCTGAGCGTCGCCGGAGACTGGGCATTCATACCGTCGGCGTGGAAGGCCATCGGGGAGGAGGACCCGTTGCTGGGCGTCCCGACGACCTATTACGCCGCCGTCCAGGTCGAAGGCACAGCCACGATCATGGCAGATCCCTCCGATGTCGCCGGCGTCCTCCGCCGCCAGCTGGCGGCCCTCCAGCCAGGCGTCGAGATCTCCGATCCCCTCACAGCTCACGAGGCGCTTCTACGGACTATCCGCGCCATACGCATCGTCATCGAGGAGGTACGGGCGAAGTTCAAGTACGGCGGCAATGTCGACGTGGCACACCGCGAAGCGGTCATCGCGGCGCTGGAACGCCGTGGCCGGCCGGGCGACCTCGCCGCCGCCCGTCAGACCAGGCGCCGGATCGACACTCTGGGAGCTAGCGCGCCGACGCCGGCGCCTACCCGGTCCTGAGGACGCCTCGCCGGCGGTGGCGCTCAGACTTCGCCGAGTAGCTTCGAGAGTGCGAGTCGCGCGTCGGCGCTCTGCGCCGCCAGCTGCGCGAGGTACTGGGCCAGGAGTTGGGTCCATTCGGCGACGCTGATCTCCTGGCGGCTTATGACCACGCCTCTCACCTCGCGGGCGACCGTCGCCACAAGGCCGCCGTGCCGGGACACAAGCTCCAAGGTGCGCTCGCCGAGCCGGATCCGGATCGCAGTCGCCCGTCCTTCCCTACCGGCCACGCGGTCCTTCATCGTCCGTTCGCGGTCTACCTCGACCATCCCGACCGGCAACAGGTCCGCGACCGTAGCCGACAACACCCGGTGGTACGAGTCCAGATCGGCGGTGTCGGCGCGGATCGCCGCCGCCACCAGGTCAACGACGCCGGTGTCACCACCGGGCTCTGCCGGAAGCGCATCGGGGCCTCGCCCGCTTCCGGCATCGGCGCCTCCGGCGCCCGGGACGACCTCGGAGCTCACCGGTCGGTCAGCGGGAGGACCATCTGCGGCTTGGCGATGATGTGATCAGCTCGCAGCGGCCGAACGGCGGTGCCGATGGCGAAGAACTCGGTCGTGTGGCCACCCCAACGGTGCGCCAGGGACAAGAGCTGCACGCCTACGATCCCTTCAGCCTTCAGCTGCTCGGCCTCGGCCTGCATTCTGCTCATGGCCAGCTCCCGCGCGTCATACAGGGCCTCGGTGAACTTTGGTATCTCGACGTTCCTGCCGACGTTGCCCATGGCCCTCAAGGCTCCCTGGTGAGCGATGTGGTACACGCAGCTGCCCATCACCATGCCGAGAGGCGCGTAACCGGCCTGGATCAGGGTCCAGAAGTCCTGGCCGGAGAGGTCGGAAGTGAAGGGCTTGTTCTCGTCGTTGCGCCAGTTGCCCTTGTCGTCGGACTTGACGGCTGTGCCGACGGCTATGAACTCGGCGAGGTCGTTCCCGAACTCCTTGAACTCGATCTCGAGCCGGACACCCACGATGCCGTCCGCACCGAGGGCGTCTGCCTCGGCCTCCATGCGCGTCATGGCCAGTTCACGAGCGTGGTACATGGCCTGCGACAGGGTGTCGAGCTCCATGTTCTGGCTCCAGCGGCCGATCTGAAGACCGACGTGGTAGATGCTCGATCCGAGCACGAGGCCGAGCGGGCGGAAACCTGCCTCCCGGACCAGTAGGAACTCGTTCACACTCAGGTCCGATGTGAACAGTGCCCCCGGCTGGCCAGGCCGCATCTCGGCCAGGCGCCGCATCGCATCTTCGGGGATACCAAGCTCGTTGGCTTCGACGGTCATCGTTTGCTCCCTTGTGGGTTCGACAGCGGCAGGATCTTGAGACTCTTTGGCAAGGTGGCGCCCTCGGGGTGGAACCGGACTATGGCGTCTCCTATGAGGCGCGACTCGGCGACGTGGTCGGTGTGGTTCTCGCCTATCTCCTGAGCGTGGATGCTGAGCTGCATCGTGCTCGTGATGGCCCCGTCGGCGCCGATAGCGACGACGCGCCGGGCAAGCTGGGTCCTCGAGTCGGCTCGTACGTGGTTGACGAGCTCGGTGTAGCCCGAGACCTCGGTGTTGTAGGTCCACGCGCTCGCCTGGGTCCGGGTCGCCCAGTCATCGTGGCGGATGGCGACCGAGATGCCTATCACCACCGAAGCCGGCATCCAGCCGCCCTGGAACAACTTGGCGAAATCCTGTCCGTTCAAGGTCGTCGAGAACAGGCGCGCGGGGCGTCGAGCCCCAGCCGCCCGCACGGCCGTGCCGAGCGCCACGAACTCGCGGTTGCCCTGCCCCAGGTGCCGCTGCTCCAAACCCACACCGACGACGCCGTCTCCGCCAAGTGACTGGCACTCGAGCAACATGCGGTACAAGGCGGTGTCGAAGCCGTGGTACAGGGCGTCGACATATGGGGCGTAGCCCACCCATCCGCCGGCTTGCCCGCTCGTCACGGTCCTGGCCGGGCCTGCGAGGCCACCGAACATCGTGCTGCCGCCGGCGAGCCCGTAGCCGCTGTAGCCACAGCCGGCCCAGCCCGTGAACCCGATCGTCTCGACGATGCAGCCCATCACTTCGCCGACTGGCGAGAAGCCGGCCGCCTCCACGCCGACGTGACCAGGCACCGAGAGCAGGCTGCTGCGGACGGCCGAGGTGCGGCCCCGCTCCATCCTGGCCAACGCCGCTGGCGGCAGACCCTGCCCTTCCCAGTCAGTAGTCATACAGTTTGCGCCTCCAGACCGCGCTGCCGAGCGGACGATACCACCGCGCCAGAGACGACCGGGCTCGGCGTAAGTCGTC
>JBEKGS010000129.1:0-2879 GCA_050012675.1 Acidimicrobiales bacterium | reverse complement strand
TCCTTCCGAAGCCCCCATCGGCCACAGCGCCGTCGCGACCTCATCGGTCGAGCCATGCCGGTTATGCAAGACGAGCCATGCGATGAGCTCGGTCGCCTTCGAACGTTGCGGCGCGGCGGCGAGGCCCCTGATCTCGAGCGGGCCGAGCACACCAACTTCGACCGTCGCTAGAGGTGTCGCCTGGGCGCGAGGCGCGACCGACGGTTCGACCGACTCTCCCTCGAGCAGAACCGTCGTCGGGACCTCGACCTTTGGGACCTCGGCTGTAGATGGCGATCCCGTCGACGCGAACGTGTCGTAGGGCGGAGTGTCGCTCGCGACATCGCCACGCCGTGCAGCGAGACCGAGCAGTGCCGCGATTCCAGCGAGGTGCGTTGTCGAGACTCGTTGCGCCTGGACGTGGCGACAAAGCGGCGGCACCTCAAGTTGCCCATCTGCCGTCGCGACCAGCCGCCAGGACGCTCCTTGCAGGGTGCCCGGAGCCACGATGGCGATGCCGACCTGCCCGGGATCGCCGATCTCGGCGGTGAGATTCGCTTGCTCAGCCGGCGAGATGGGGCGCGTAGAGATGAGGGCCAAGTGCGTCCGTGGCTCGGTCGCAACGAGGGATGGAGCCATCGTTGCGCCATCGATGTGCTCGGAGCGCACGGACTTGAGATGAGCACGCAGCAGTGGCAGCACCTCGTCGATGGACGACGCCGTGGTGCACCGGCCGCGGCCGACCTGTTCGGTGCCGACACCGATGTCGATGAGCTCGAGCGTCTCGTTCCAGGGCGCGCTCGCCAACTCAAGCGCAATGGCGGTCGCGAGCTCCGTCGCGACGACGGGATCACCGTCGAGCGCAATTGGGCTCCCGGCATCGAGGTTGAGCAGGACTACACCCTCTTCGTCGGCTCCGATGGTCACAAGGCAGGGCAGCGCCGCGAGCGCGTCTTTCGCATCCGCGAGCGCGATCCGAGTCGTTTCGTCGTCGCGCGCGAGCAGCCAGCGGTCAGGCGCGGCGTTCGTGAACGGCGCAGGCGCGGCGGCCTCCCCGTCGAGCAGGAACTCAAGGGTCTCGGCTCGGAGAACCGCACCGAGGATCGCGGGCATGGGGCCCGTGTCGAGCTGGAGCCCGGTGAGCAGCCGAAGGGCGTGATCGACGAACCACGGCGCATCGGGGTCGCGGCTCGCGGCGAGCGCCTGTTCCACCTGTGCGAGGTCGCCCGTCGGGAGGGGAATCCGCCGACCGAAGCGGCGGTGGCGCTGCTGGACGCGCCGAAGGCGCACAAGGACGCCGAGCAGACCCGCCCCGAGCAGACCGAAGCCTATGGGCGCGATCGGTGCGCGCGCGGGCGCTGTCGCGGTTTCGGCCGAACCTCCGACATCCCCGGACCTTTTTGGTTCAGACGTTCGCCCGGGCGCGGTACTGGACGGCGTCTCGTGGCGCGCCTCGGTCGAGGTCGTCGAGTGCGACGCCGGCGCACCGCCCGGGCCGCCGCGTACGCCTGAGCCAGCTCCCCCGGTGCCGTTGCCTCGTGTGGGCGAGGTGGTGTTCGTCGGCACGCTTGGGTGCCGGGTGGGTACCGAGGTGTCTCCGGCGCCGTGTCCGCCGGGAACGCGGTGCGCGGCGGGCGGCAGCACGAGTGTCCAACCGGGATAGATCCAGTGCGGGTCGGTGAGGGCACGCCCGTCGGGCTGGGGCCGGCCCTCGTTGAGCTGGTAAATCTCCGACCAACCCAACGGGTCGCCAAGCTGTCGCTCGGCGATGCCCCAGAGCGTGTCGCCGCGCCGGACGACGTATGTGCGCGACAAGTTGGTGGAAGCTGTCGCGACGTCAGGCGTGCTGAGGTCTGCTGCGGCCGGTTTGGACGTGGCCAAGAGCGGCTGGGTGGCACCGGTGAGAACCAGCGTGGCGACTGGTTGGCGTCCGCCGGCCGCCGACAGGCCGCCGCCGAGCGATCCAAGTGCAGTCGCTTGGGTCGGGCGAGGTGCGAGGGAGAGGGCGGCGACGATGACAGTGGCGACGAGCCGGCCGGTGACAGGTTGGAAGATCCCGGCGAGGGGGAGCCGGGGGGCGCGGCGCCCGGCGAGGGCGGCGGGGACCTCAACGGCGATGGAGGTGACGAGCACGGCCCAGGTGACCCACGCGGCGGCGGCGAGGGCGTCGATGAGTGCCTGGTCGGGAATGCCTCGCTGATCGAGGGCATGGCCAAGCTGGGCCAATGAAGGGACATGGTGGGGCAGGGGCCAACCGATGAAGTGCCAGAGTGCCCAGGGGATGCCGGCGGCGAGGGCGACGAGGAGACCGAGCGCACAGAGGCCCTTGAGGATGCGCCCGACACGGGTCATTACGGCCCTCCGTTCTGTTCGGCGGTGGCCGTGCCCGTCCCGGTGACAGTGAGGTGATCGATGCCGCCGATGCTCAGTATCTGCATGGGTTGGGTGATCGAGACTGTGACTGTGACCTGGTTGCCGTTCACGGTGACGGTGCCGCTGTGCCCGGCCGCGGCGAGGTAGTCCTCGGCGTCAGCGGTGGCTTGGGCGGGGTCGAGGGTGATCTGGCCGGTGGCCCGGTAGGTGGGGATGTCGATGGCCTGGGCGCCGGCCCGTGCGGCGGCTTGGGCCTCGTCGATGGCCTGAACCTTGGCGGCGAGCGTCAGCCCGCCGTCGAGGACGAGGCCGGCTATCAACAACAGCGCCAAGGTGAAGACGACGACGAAGGCGGTGACCATGCCGTCCTCCTCGCCCACCCGGGCACGCAGTCGCCCGGGCGCACCGGTCATGTGGCGCTCCGGTAGGTGTCGACAACCTCGACGAAACGGCTCGAGATGGACTCCGAAGCCGGAAGGCGCAGCCCGGTGAGGTCGGAGAGGCTCACGGTGCAGGTGACGGTGACG
>JBEKGS010000128.1:0-3160 GCA_050012675.1 Acidimicrobiales bacterium | reverse complement strand
GGAGAGCCTTGGACATGGCGTCTGCGGCCTGCCTGTTGGTCTCCGGCGACACATGGCCATAGATGTCGGCGGTGATGCGGATGGAAGCATGGCCGAACACACGCGACACGACCTCGATGGGGACACCTTGGGCAAGCATGATCGTCGCCGCCGAGTGGCGCAGGTTGTGCCACGGCATCGAAGCCAGCCCCAGCTTGGAACTGACCCTGTTCCAGTGTTTGCGAATGTTCGAGTCGTACAACGCCGTGCCCCGCGCACTCGTGAAGACCAGATCGTCGCCGCCTTGGGTCCCTTCGAGGTTCCGGCGGATCTGGTGAACCTGCATAGCCTCCATGGCCTGCGGAGTGAGCGGCACGGTTCGGCGGGACTTGTCGGTCTTCTGATCGGTGCGTTGCCTGATCCTGCGGTCCAGGGTGCCGGTGACCGTGAGAGTGCCGACTTCGAGGTCGACATCGGACCACCTGAGCGCCAACAGCTCTCCCTGACGTAGGCCGGTGTGGATCGCGACCACGTAGAGAGGCGACAGCCGGTCGTCGCGCAAGGCGTCGAACAGCTGCCTGGCTTGTTCGGGTGTCAGCACCGGCCGTTCGTCCACCTTGACCGCAGGGGCATCTGTGAGAGCTACGACGTTGCGAGCGACATAGCCTCTACGCTCGGCTTGTCCGAGTGCGCGGCGCAGGATCGTGCGGGCGAGCCGTTGTGTGTTGCCACTCTTCCCGGCTGCGGCGAGCGTGCGGCCCATCTTCTCGACATCTTCAGGTGTGAGGCGAGCAAGGCGGATGTGGCCGAGATGTGGTCGGACGTAGAGATTGACGACCTCCCTGTAGTTACGCCGGGTCGACGCCTTCAGCTTGCCTGTGGCGTCAAGGGCGTCCAACCACTGGTCGAGCCATGCAGAAACGGTCATGCCGCCGCCCGTGGTGACGATGCCCTTGTCCCGGGCGTCCTGTGCCGCCTTGAGCTTGGCCTGAACCTCTCTCTTGGTCGAGCTGTACACCACTTTGCGAAGACGCTTGCCGTTCGAGCCCTTACCGAGTTCAACCGTGGCCACCCAGCGGCCGTCGCTCTCCCTCTGGAAAATGCCGCCCTCGCCTGATCCTCTCCTGGCCATCTGCTTCCCTCGTCCCTCGGGTCGCTCACTAGCTGTCCGCAGTCTACCCAGTCAGGGCGTTTTCAACTCAACACCTTGATTCGCAAGGCTTTTGTCCCCTCTTGCTTGGCTACACTTGGCCCAAGGGGCAGCAGTGTTGGCGATCAGAGCTTTCTCATGGTCACGGACGCATGTCTGCCCTCTCGCGGCAGTCGGTCTATCGCAGCCACCGTGGAGATCACTCTTTCTGGTTCGGAGACTTGCGGTCGGTGATGAGCGGCGGGTATTGGCTGATCCGGTACTACGCGCCACGCTAGCGCCGTCCAAGTGCGTGACAAAGAGAGAAACCTGGCCAGGCGCCTACTGCGGTCTCAGTAGACGGATCATCTCACGGCGCCACGCGGACCGGGCACGGGCGGCCTCGACGGTCTCAGGGTGCACCAAACGGTTGATTTTGGGCGCATCTGCGCCCCGATGGAACGCGAAGGCGCGCCCTTCGACGTCCCGGTCCGCCTTGGTGTAGTGGTCGCGCTGGAGCAGGTAGCCGTTCCAGGAAAGCACGAGGAAGGTCTCGAAGAACTTGCCGTGTGCGGTCACATCCTGGAACACGCCCCAGCGCGTCCCGCCGAGGCGCCGCCGCACGATGCGCAGCTCGGCCATGGCGATCAGGAAGTCGTCGACGTCCTCGCCGTCGACGCGGTACTCGATGAGGATGAGGACCGGGCCGTCGTCTGGGTGGACGTGCTCCCCGATGGGCAGCGACGGGCTCGCGACGACCTGCAAGGAGGCACGGTCCACGACAGGCAGGCGGTACCGGGGGATGATCAGGATCCCCGGAACAAAGGCGCAGGCGGCGATGAGCAGGGTCTCACGCAAGGGCAGGAACGTGTCGATCACTCCGAACCCGAGCCCACCGAGCACGAACGGCCCTTGCAGTACGACGTAGTAGAGCGACAGAGAACGGGTTTGCACCCACTCCGGAGTCACCTGTCGCGCGGCGACGACGAAGGACACGGGCGCCCAGACCCAGGCGGCGCCGTTGATGAGCAGCACGGGCACAGCTACCCAGCGCGTAGGCCAGATGACAAGAGCGGCCACCGCGAGCGAGACGGTCAACGTGGCGGCCGCGACGATGGTGTCCAGGCGCAGGTGGCCCTGCAGGCGGGGGAAAAGGAGAGCGGCGATCATGGCGCCGACCCCGCTGAGGGCCAGGAGGAGGCCGTAGCCGAAGGCCGAAGTGTGCAGGTAATGCGCCGCGAAGAGCGGGAACAGTGCTCCGAGGGCCGCCCCCGGTGTCACGAACAGAGCTGTGCGAGCGGAGATCGCTCTCAGGCCTGGCGTGTTCGAGAAGTAACGCCATCCGGAGGAGACCGCACCGAGGAGGCTTTCGGCTGTGGACCCGCCCGGTGACGCCAAGCGCAGGTCGTTCCTCCCACGCCACAGCACGAGAAAGCAGACGAGAGGAACCATGACAGCGGCGCAGAGGGCGAAGAAAACCGTCGTGCCGGCACTTCGCAGGACTGCGCCTCCGAGCACCGGCCCGATGACCTGGCCGATGTTCCACTGGAAGCTGTCCAGGCTGAGAGCAACAGGGACGATCTCGGGTGGTACCAGCATGCCGACCGTCGTCCACCACGACGGCGACGAGGTTCCGCTTGCGATCCCCATGCCGGCAAGGCCGATAACGAGGGTGGCGGGCGTCAGCAGGTGTGACGATGACATCACCACGAGGAATGCCACCGAGCCGATCAGCAAGATCTTGGCCAAGAGCAGCACGCCACGGCGGTCGCGGGAGTCCGCCGCGGCACCGGAGAACACAACGGCGCAGATGCCGGCGAGAGGACCCATCGCGGCGGCCAGGGTGACCAGGACCGGCGAGGTCGTAAGGCGCTCCATTATGTAGCCGCCGACCAGCGTGATCATCCAAACACCGGTGCTGGAGAAAAGGGCCGTTCCCTCGAGCCACCGGAAGGCCCGGCTTCTCAGCGGGGCGAACAGCTCGGTCACCGGGCCACCAAACAGGAAGGGTGTACGAGTCAGCTCACGTGCATGGGCCCGCAGAAACGGTGT
>JBEKGS010000127.1:0-3232 GCA_050012675.1 Acidimicrobiales bacterium | reverse complement strand
CAGCGTGAGTGCGGCCCGGGACTCGGGCGTCAGAGTCGGGTGGCAGGACAGGAAGATGAGCCGGAGTACGTCGTCCTCGATGTAGTCGACCTGGCTCCCGACGTCGGGCATCGTCTCCTCCTGCCTCCCTCGGGCATGTTCGAGCTCCGCGACCTTGCGGCGGAGGCTGTCGGCACGCCGGAAGTGATCGATTGCGCGCCGCTTCGCGGTGGTCATCAACCATGCGACCGGGTTGTCGGGGATGCGGGTGGCAGGCCACTGCTCGAGCGCTGCGACAAGAGCGTCCTGCGCCAAGTCCTCGGCGAGGCTCACATCGCGGGTCATCCGGGTGAGGGCACCGACGAGGCGGGCCGACTCGGCCCGCCAAGCGGCGTAGATGGCCTGGTTCGGATCACCGGGTCGGGTCTCTGCCGGCACCACGCCAGCGTAGTGAGCCCGGTCTCAGCCTGTATCTGCCGATCCTTGCGTTCACGTCCACGGTCGTGGTGTAACGAGTGACGCTCGCTGAGCAGCTCGCGCAACGAGCTCTTCTCGAGCATCCACCACGCGGTGCAGCCACCGCGTGATCCTTCAAACAGGTTCCACAACTTGAAAGAAGGAGACACAACGGTGGCTGCAATCAACAGCATGGACCTTGTCGCGCTCGTTCGCTCGCACCTCGAAGAACAAAGCCCGGACGTCCTGCGTGCGCTCGTGAAGACTTTCGCTGAGGCGGTGATGTCTGCCGAGGCCCAGGTGCTCTGCGGAGCCGAATACGGCGAGGTCTCGCCCGAGCGGTTGAACTCGCGAAACGGCTATCGCGCCCGGAGCTTCGACACCCGCGTCGGGAGCATCGAGCTCGCCGTCCCGAAGCTGCGCTCCGGGAGCTACTTCCCCGACTGGCTGCTCCAGCGCCGCCGCCGGGCAGAGCAGGCGCTCGTCACCGTCGTCGCGACGAGCTACCTGCTCGGGGTGTCCACGCGTCGCGTCGAGAAGCTGTGCGAGGCGATGGGGATCACCGAGATCTCAAAGAGCCAGGTCTCAGAGATGTCGAAGTCCCTCGACGACCAGGTGGCCGCGTTCAGGAACCGCCCCTTGGACAGCGGGCCCTACCGGTTCTGCTGGGCCGACGCGCTCGTCATCAAGGTGCGTGAGCAGCGACGGACACAAAAGGTCCACGTCCTCATCGCGACGGGCGTGAACGCCGAGGGTCACCGGGAGATCCTCGGGATCGACGTCACCTCCGAGGAGTCCGGGGCGGGATGGCTCGCGTTCTTCCGGGGGCTCGTCGCACGCGGGCTCTCCGGTGTCCGTCTCGTCACCTCCGACGCCCACCAAGGTCTCGTCGGCGCGATCGGGGCGACGCTTCCGGGGACTTGTTGGCAGCGGTGTCGCACGCACTACCTGCGCGACCTCCTGCAAAAGGTCGCCAAGTCCACCCAGCCGTGGGTGGCGACGCTCGTGCGGACGATCTTCGACCAGCCCGACGCAGCATCGGTCGCCGCCCAGTTCGACCGGGTCGTTGCGGCCCTCGAGGGAAAGCTGCCCGAGGCCGCTGCGCACCTCGACGACGCCCGTGACGATCTCCTCGCGTTCGCGGCATTCCCCCGCGAGCTCTGGAGGCAGTGCTGGAGCAACAATCCTCAGGAACGCCTGAACCGGGAGATCCGCCGGCGGACAGACGTCGTCGGAACCTTCCCCGATCGCCCCTCGGTCATCCGCCTCATCGGCGCCGTGCTCGCCGAGCAGCACGACGAGTGGAGCGAGCAGCGGCGCTACATGGGACTCGAGCTTCTCGCCAAAACTGATGCCGTGGGCATCGGAAGCGAGACGAACGGAGAGGAGGTGATGCTCCCCGCGACGGTGGTCGCGTAAGGTTCACAACGGATCACGCGGTGGCACCCGTTACACCACCTCCGCGGACGTGGCCATCCTTGCCGCGGATGACAAGGATCGGCGTGTCCAGAGTCACTCGCCGGGCGCCTCGGGGCCGGTCGAGATCTGGCGCAACGTGGAGATCACGGTGATCTCGGGCCAGTACTTCGCGTGAAGCTCGGCGAACGACTGCTGGTCCGCCACGGCTTCCTCGATGCTGGGGTACTCCATGATGGCCCAGCCGCCGACGACCTCCTTGGCCTCGGCGTACGGCCCGTCGACGCGGGTGACTTCGCCTTGGCGGACGACGTAATTCACGGCGTCCTCGGTCCCGTAGAGACCGCCCCCGTCGAGGAACACGCCCTTGGCGGCCCGCTCGCTGATGTACTCGTCCATCGCGTCGAACAGCGCCTGCGGTGGCGTCCCGACGCCCTCTTCCATCCGCACGAATCCCATGAAACGCGGCATCTCAATCACTCTCCTTGTAGTTCCCCAGAGGTACTTTCTCGCACGTACGTCGAACGGGTATGCGGTCCTTCGACATCGACCCTCGAAATTTCTCGACCATCTTGCGCTCCCCGGTCCCGGAGTCTCGGTCGCCGAGATCGTGGGTGCCGTGCCGACCGGCGGTTGAGGGGAGTCGGGCCGACTGCCTACTAGAGGCCGAAGACGAGCTACTCACCTAGAAACTCCCTGGTCAGAGGAGTGGGGACATTCGAGCGGCGTGGGAAATGCTTATTCGGTGGGTGCCGGATGCCCAGATCAGCGAGTTCTGTCGATGGCCCGAATTGGTCCCGTTGATCCACTCCCCGTCCGCGGGAGGAGGGCTTTGCGATTGTCGTCCGGGCCACAGTCAAAGACCTCGGTGACGGTGGCGTCGTCACCGCTGCGGCGTGGTGCTCGAAGCGTGAAGCCTCCAATGTGGCCGCCAGGGCGCTGACCAGGTGCGCCTCGTCTTCGCCGTCGAGTTCTGCGCCGATCGAGCAACAGCCCTGGCCGAGTTCGGCGGCCGGTTCAGGCAAGATCCCGAGGCAGCCGCGACCCCAAATGCAGGACCAGTTAGAGGTGAGGAACGAGCGGTCGAAGCGCCAAGTGGTGTCACCGTCGGAGATCTCGGTGATCGACGGGTCCATCGGCAGAAGGGTAAGGCAGTGCCAGCGTTTGTGTATCCCCACGCCCCCGCAATTGCGCCGGGCACAGACGTCGCACGATTTCGTGGCTGCTGGGATCGGTAGCATGCACAATCCGTGACCGTGGTCGTCGAAGCCGAGCGCATCTCTATGAGCACGCCGGATCGAGTCTTGTTCGATCAGCTTTCGCTTACCGTTTCGGCCGGTCAACGAATCGGAGTCGTTGGTATCAACGGCGCTGGCAAATC
>JBEKGS010000126.1:0-3410 GCA_050012675.1 Acidimicrobiales bacterium | reverse complement strand
GCAACGATGCAGATCTTGCTACATTCGGAGTCATGAACTTGATCGCGGTCCAAGAGGCGCTGGAACCAGTAGTGAGAATGCTCGCCGTTGAGGATTACCACCTCTCGGTATCCGGAGACGATGACGCGATCCAACTTGAGATCACAGCGGGAGAAGAGGCGTGCTCGTATTGCCTCGTATCCAAGTCGACGCTGCGATCGATAGCGCTCGACCACATGACGAAGGCGGGGCTACCGAATACTCTCGAGGTCGGCATCGTCTACCCCGACGATGCATCCACTGAGCCAACCCAAATGTGAACTGAGCTGCCTCTCAGCAGATCGTGAGCATCGAACAGCGCTCCACACTCTCCTCTCCCGTCATCTCCCTCATCGCGTCTGAGCGAAATTGACAGGAAACCAACAGGTCCTCTGCGGGGATCTCAAAGGAACGGCTGTCACTCTTTACTCGGCAGGATGGTAACTGGTCAGGTCGGTCGCACCTCAGAGAGCCACCCGAGGGAGGGTCGATCGTCCAGGTGATGGACCTGTAGTGGTTCAGGGACTGGCGCCGGGTGCTGCCGGCATCCAGGTCTCCCCGGTGAAGAGTCGCTGCAGGGCTTCGAGTCGGTTCATGCCTCGTTTGGCGGCAGTGGAGAGGTAGCTGCGCATGGCCAGGAACGCTTCTGCACCTTCGGTGCTGCGGAAGCCGCCAGAGATCTTCTGGGCGATCTTGACCATCCTGACGTCTCGTTCGCAGAGGTTGTTGTCGAACGGAACGGCGAAGTCGGTGGCGAAGCGCAGCACGTCATCTGCATAGGCGTCGAGTCGCAGCAAGAGATTGTGGGCTTTGGTGCGTTTGGTCCGTCCCCGCTTTCCGCTCGGTGCCACCGGAGGGTTCGCCACATGACCGGCGGCGATGATGCGCTGGTAGTTCTCGCACACCTCGGCCAGCACCTCGTCGCTGAGCGAGCGCTGGCCGGCGGTCCTGGCCTCGAGCACGCGTTGCCACGTCGCGCTGAGCAATGTGGCCATGTCGGTGGCCCAACTCTGCCCCTCGGTGCTCCCCGCCGCCTCGAGCTCGCGTAAATGGTGACTGTTACATAATTGGTGCGTGAGGTTCTCATAGTTGCGGTAGGGACTCCAGCCGTCGTGGACCAGCACACCGCGCAGGTGCTCGATGACGCCCATGGCATCCATGGCGTCGCTGCCGCGGCCCTTGTTGAGGTGATAAAGGGTGAGATCCCCTGTAGAAATAGCATGGACCCAGGCCAAGGCCGCCTCGACCCTCAGGCCGGTCTCGTCGGCATGGACGACATCGGCGTCACGCAAAAGGTCGCGCACCTGGGTCAAGAACTCTGCGAGCATGGCTGCGCCCTCTTTGACCATGGCGATGATCGTCGCCGTCGAGATCGGCGCGCCGTGGGTGTCGCGCAACTGCTCGGCCACCCGGGCGACGGGGATGTGCTGGCGGGTCACGAGATAACAGACATAGGCCCGCAGGGCCGGTCCGTAGCAGGCCGGCGCGGTTGCTTCGGCTGGGAAGGTCCCGGTCGTCTCTGCTCCACAACTACAGCGTCGCCGCTGTGCCTGGTGCTCGGTGCAAAAGAGCGCCACCGGCGGCAGGTCGAAGACCTGGCGGCGGATGACCCCGGACACCTCGGCGTCGGAGAGGTCCTTGCCGCACTTGTCACAGTTCTCTGGCGGATGGATCTTCGTGTCATCGGGATCGACACGCTGGGCCAGATGGTGCCCGGGGTCGCCTGGTTGCTTGCCGGGCTTCTTGCCCGACCGCACCCGGCGAGATTTGGGTGCGGGCTTGTCATAACCGTCCGAAGATGGCGGCTTCGACGAATTGCGTGAGTTCATCCCGAGGCGGGCCCGCAACTCCACGTTCTCAAGGCCGAGCTTTTCGATTGCCTTGGCCTGCTCGGTCAACAAGGACCGCAAGGAGGCGACCTCTTGGGCCAGTTCCTCGTAGGAAGGCGCGTCAGCGCTGGTGGGAGGAGGGTCAACCGGAATTCCCCACGATACGCGCGTCGAACACGCTGGTGGTGGAGGGTCCGGTCAGGGGACCTGACCAGTTGCGCAGGATGAGTAATAAGGAGTGACATCATGAACGACTACGAACCGAGCCCCCAGGAGACCGACCTGGCTCAGTCCACGACGATAGTGCCGCCGATTGCTGAAAGTTCGGTTTATGCCGACAAGCCAAAGGTGCGGCGAGTGCTGACAAAGAAGAGGTGCCGAAGCATCGTGGCCACCGCGATGTTGGTTCCCATGATCGCTCTTTCCGCCGGTCTCGTTGCGTCCGCCTCGGTATCAGCCGCGCAACCTGCGTCCGGGAGTCACTCCGCGGGCGCTCCCCCCGCAGGGGGATCCAACGCGCGGTCCGGTCCAGCCGCAGGTGGGTCATCGGGCAGGGTCGACAGCGTGTCCAAGTCCGACTTCACCATGTCGACCTCGGCGGGTCAGAAGGTGGCCGTCGAGGAGGCTTCCTCTACGAAGTACAAGAAGGGGTCGAGCTCAACCCCGGCCAGCGCCATCAATAAGGGTGACCACGTCCTCGTGCGCCAGTCCCCCGGTGCGAACTGGGTGTCGGGACCGAGGTGCCCGCCCAGCAACCCGTGGGCCAGGGGCCTGTAGACCAGGACGCCGATGTCGTGCGCCGCCGTGTAGGGCAGCACTTCGGCCTCGATGGCGCGCCGGAACAGGTGGTATGGGGGTTGCAAGGTCTCGACCGGCAGGGTGGCACTGAAGGCCTCCATCTGAGCGACGTCGAAGTTCGACACGCCGACGTGGCGGATATTGCCGTCAGCAACCAGCTTGGCCAGGGCCTCGGCCGTCTCCGCGAGCGGCGTGGCGGGGTCGGGCCAGTGCACCTGGTACAGATCGATGTAGTCGGTGGCCAGGGCGCGAAGGCTGGATTCCACGCCCTCGCGTATCCACGTTGGGCTGGCATCGCGCACAACACCGTTGCCAAGCGGGCGCAAGCCGCCTTTGGTGGCGATGACGACCTTCTCACGTGGCAACTGACCCAAGGCGGTGGCCAAAAGACGTTCGGACTCGCCGAATCGATAGCCTTGGGCCGTGTCGAACAAGGTGACGCCCCTGTCGGCGGCCCGGCGAATGGCCTCGGTCGCCGGCACCGTGTCCGTCGGACCCCAGTCTCCACCGAGTTGCCAGGTGCCGAAGGCGATCCGAGAGACCTCCAGGCCGCTCTTGCCCAAGATCGTGTACTTCATTGTGTCCTCCTTTTCAGACAGGAACGTCGGTTGTCGGTATCAAGAGATCCATGGCGAATCATGCGAAAAATCACGCGCGGCGGCCACGCCGAATCGGCATCACGGACTCGCGGTCCACACGTGTCCCCATGGCTATAGCTGACCAGTCATCGAGTGATCAGCCATTGCGGCTAGCTGCATTTCGGGA
>JBEKGS010000125.1:0-3467 GCA_050012675.1 Acidimicrobiales bacterium | reverse complement strand
CGGAGGCACCGCCCGGGGGCGGCGCACAGATCCGGCGCAGGTCATGAGGTCGGTGGCCGACGTGCCTGTCATCCCGGCGACCCACGTGCTGCGGGACTACGCCTTGTTGGCTGACGGGCACCGAGGGGTGCTCGTCGGTCCTCAGGGCGACTGCACGTGGCTCTGCTTCCCGGGTTGGTCGGACCCCGCCGTCTTCGCGGCCCTGGTGGGCTCTGGCGGCCATTACCTCATCCAGCCGAAGGGACGCTGGGTCTGGGGCGGGTACTACGAAGATGGCACCCTCATCTGGACGAGTCGCTGGGTGACCGAGGACGGGATCTTCGAGTCCCGCGAGGCACTTTGCTATCCGGCTACGAGGGACCGCGCAGTGCTGTTGCGCCGCGTCCGCGCCCTCGACACGCCCGGCGAGCTGCTCGTAGCACTCGACCCTCGCAGCGACTACGGGCGGCAATCGATCGGTACTTGGCGACGTCGGGGGGACTGCTGGGAGGTGCGCGGTGACGCCATGGTGGCGCGGTGGTGGGGAGGCGGGGACGCCGTAACGAGGCAGGTCGACCATCATCAACGCCTCGAGCTCGAGCTGGAACTGAAGTCGGGCGGTGAGCACGACTTCGTGCTGGAGCTGATGACGACAGACGGCGACACCCGGTCGGTCGAGCTCGAGGCGCCAGATCCAGAGATCTGCTGGCGTCTCACCGAGGAGGCGTGGCGTACCGAGGTACCCCGGTGTGAGGCGATCGTGGCGGCTCAAGATGTTCGCCGCTCGTATGCGGTGCTCCGCGGCATGACGGGACCCGAAGGGGGCACCGTCGCGGCCGCGACGACATCGCTTCCCGAAAGGGCCCGCGGCAATCGGAACTACGACTATCGCTACGTCTGGGTCCGCGACACCTGCTACGTCGGCCGGGCCGGGGCAGCCATCCCGGGGGGCGAGGCGATGCTCGACGACGCGGTGCGCTGGGTGACAAGCCGCCTGCTCGCCGACGGGGACAGGCTGGCGCCGGCCTATCTGCCCGATGGAAGCCCGGTGCCTCGAGTGGAAGTGCTCGACGACCTGCCCGGGTACCCGGGCGGAACCGACGTGATAGGCAACCACATCGGCGATCAGTTCCAGCTGGACGCCTTCGGCGAGGCGTTGCTGCTCTTCGCCCTGGCTGCCTCACGGGGCAGACTCGACGCGAACGGATGGCAAGCAGCCGAGATCGCCGCTGCTGCCATCGAAGGCCGGTGGACCGAGCCGGACTCGGGCATCTGGGAGCTCGAGCCAAAGATGTGGACCCACAGTCGGCTCATCTGCGTCGCCGGCCTGCGGGCGCTGTGCGAAGCGGGCACGACGCCAGAACAGACGGTCCGGTATCTGGGCTTGGCGGACACGATCATGGCCCGGGTCGCAAACGACAGTGTGCATCCATCCGGGCGCTGGCAGCGGGCCGACGATGATCCGCGCGTCGACGCCTCGCTCTTGTTAGCCCAGATCCGAGGTGCCGTGCCCGACTCGGACCCGCGCAGCGAAGCTACCCGCCGGGCGGTCGCGGACGAGCTTTCCGATGACGGCTACGTCTACCGGTACGGTCATCCCGGCCTACCGCTCGGCGAGGCGGAGGGTGCCTTCCTGATCTGCAACTTCTGGCTAGCCCTGGCATCGATCCAGACCGGCGAGACAACCGAAGGACTTCGCTGGTTCGAAAGGGCCCGGGCTGCGTCCGGGTCCCCCGGGCTCTTCGCGGAGGAGTACGACGTCGTCCAGCACCAGCTCCGTGGCAACCTTCCCCAAGCCTTTGTCCACGGATTGCTCATCGAGTGCGCGGCCGCACAGAGCAGGCTCTGATGGCCGACGAACCTCCGTCGAGGCGCTCGTGCACCCCGCCGGACCCGGCCATCTCGGAGGTGCGGTGCCGTGTGTACGAGGTGCCGACCGATCAACCCGAGGCGGACGGGACGCTGGCATGGTCGAGCACGACAGTCGTGCTGGTTCAGGTCGTGGCCGGGGGGACCACCGGGACGGGCTGGACCTATGCGAGCGGCGGCTGCCGGGACGTAGTGGCGAACAACCTGGCCGCAGTGATGACGGGCGCCGACCCCATGGACGTCCCGGGCATCACCGAGTCGATGGTGCGGGCGTGTCGGAACCTCGGCCGTCCCGGTCTTGCCAGCTGCGCCGTATCGGCCGCCGACACGGCCTTGTGGGACCTCAAGGCTCGACTTCTCGGTCAATCCCTCCCGGGACTGTTCGGGCGGTGCCGACGCGACGTCCCCGTCTACGGCAGCGGCGGCTTCACGACCTACTCCGATGCCACCACCAGGACCCAGCTCGAGGGCTGGATAGGCGAGCTCGGGATAGCTCGTGTGAAGATCAAGGTGGGTCAGTCGTGGGGACGCGAGCCCCGGCGCGACCTCGGGCGCGTGGCACTCGCCCGCAGCGTTGTCGGAGAAGACGTCGAGGTCTTCGTCGATGCCAACGGCGCATATTCGGCTAAGCAGGCGATCAGGATCGGGGAACGTTTCGCCGCCGAGCACTCGGTCACGTGGTTCGAGGAGCCCGTCAGTTCGGACGACCTCGCCGGTCTTCGTCAGGTGAGGGACCAGATCGCGCCCGACGTGGCGGCCGGCGAGTACGGCTATGACGAGACCTACTTCGCGAGGATGATCGCCGCGGGCGCCGTTGACTGTCTGCAGGTCGACGTCACCCGGTGCGGTGGCTACACGTGCTGGCTTCGGGCAGCCGCCCTCGCCGCCGCTCACGGGCTCCAAGTGTCCGCCCACTGTGCTCCCGCCCGGCTCGCCGAGGTTGCAGGCACCGTTCCGAATCTACGTCATGTCGATTACTTCCACGACCACGCGCGCCTCGAAGCGATGCTCTTCGACGGCGTCCTCACACCGGTTGGAGGTGCCCTACTGCCGGAGGCTTCGCGCCCGGGCCACGGTTACACCTTGAAAGAGGCCGACGCCGAGCCTTACCGAGTCGCCTGACAGGCCGGCTCTTTCGTGCGGGAACGAGCTCAGACCGAAGCGTCGGCACCGTCCTTGGAGGTCCGATGCTGGTCCTCGACGGCCTGCATGACGCCGTCCGGAGCCTCTTCGAGCATCATGAGACTGCTCTGCGCCTGAGGAAGGGCCCGCAGGAGCTCATCGAGCTTGCGCTGCGTCGCTGTCTGCTCGCGACCCTGGGTGTGCTGGATCACCACCACCATGATCAGGGTCACGGCCGATGTGCCGATCTCCACGCCGGTGATCCATCCCGATGGAAAGCCGAGCAGGGCGCCCAGGACGGTCGTGCCCACGAGGACGCACAGGACCGACACGGCAGCACTCGGTAGCGAGCTGTAGTGGTCTATGCGATAGAGCCAGCGGCTGATCAGCGACAGCTGCTGTGTTCGCCAAGCGATCCGGTTACGAGACCAGCTTCTCCTGCGCGCCAGTTCTGTCGTCAGTCCTCTCCTCTGCTCCCATGAGTGCGGCAAAAGGCG
>JBEKGS010000124.1:0-3534 GCA_050012675.1 Acidimicrobiales bacterium | reverse complement strand
GAAGTCATCAAAGTGCACATCACCGCCACCGAGCCCACCGACCGGGGCCCCCAGGAGGGCATCCAAGACATCCAACTGCTCGGCCCCGACGGCCTGGTTGATAGCGCCCAGTACGGCAACCACCCGAAGGCCTGCGACTTGTCCCGACTCACCAAGACCTTCACGACCACCTACACCGTTCCCAACAACCCCCCGCCGGTCATCCGTCTCACCGCCGTCGCCCACGACTTCGTTAACAACGAGAGCGCCACGCTGTCAGCCGACTTCCCTACTAGCGACGTGTGGACCGGGACAGCGCACGTCGTCAGCCATTTCACATACCCCACAGCCCTCCACGAGTGCCCAGCGACGGAAATCGACGATTACACCTTCAACCTGGTTGTCGGCGCCAAGGGCGTGGTCCAGGGCACCGACACGAAACTTGCCAAAGTGACGAGTTGCGGACCGACGACCACCTTCTCTTTCCGCTTTCCTGTGTCTGGTCAACTCACCGACACCGAGTTCCACTTCACCGACCTCTACTTCGCGACGGTGGTGCCCCTCAGCTCGTCGAAGACAACGGCCGCCGCGCAATTTCATGGCGGCTCCACGACAGACGGGACCACATCCACCTGGACGGGGACGATCAAGTTGACCGAGGCTTAGCCAGAAGTTCAACAACGTTCCCTGACCTACCACCCGGCACGCGGCCCAGAGAGAGAAGCGGCTCCCCGCCGAATCGCTGCTCCGCCGCATCCGACCGCAGTGAACCTCTGGTACGAGGCGTTAGGGTCGAGAACCGAAACAACGGTTAGCGAGGGGGGAACATGATCACGAGATCAAGGTGCCTGGTGACAGTCGCCACGTGTGTGGCTGCATTGTGCGTTTCACTCGGCTCCTTGAGCGGAGGTGCCGCAGCAGCGACTAGGGTTTCAAGCGTCAACGGGATCTGGCTCGCATACGCGTGGGCGACCGGACAGGGCAAACCAAGCAGCCCCAACCAGGCCTTTGTGCTGCGCGACAAACCGGGTTCGACTCACTTCACCGGCAACCTCGGGGAGTTCGAGATCGTGGGGACTGTCGCACCGGCGACCGGCAAGGCACTACTTGTGATCGGCGTACAACCAGGCACCACGCAGACGACGAACGACACCGTCAAGTTCGTGTTCCAGTCGAACAGCACCGCTCAGTCGAACCATCCAACCTTCTCCGGGTCGTTCGACTACGTGCGCCGAGCGACTGGGGAGCCGGTACCGGACTCCACCGGAAAGGTCACGGCCATCAGATGCTCGTACCAGACGAACGCCAAAGCCATGGCCCTGTGCGGCTTAGATTGAGAATCAGCACGCAATCGAGCTACTCGTGATCCGATCTTGGTATAGGTGGCGGAAAAAGTCGTCGGTAAGGCGCCGACAAAGCGCTGCTTTACGACGCGATGTGGCTGGGCCTGCGAACCGGTGCCCAGAGATCAGCTAAGAGCGCACCTCAACGAACTGTCCGTCGACGTACTGTCCGTCGACGCCCAGACGACCGCAGAAGGGACAGGGAGCCGTGGCAACCGTGGCACCAGGATCCAACGGACCTGACAGCGTCGCCTCTTGCCCGCAGGACCACCGGGTCATGGCTCCGACCGTGAGCTCGTAACCAGGTTCCGCCGGAGCCTTGTTGCGCCGGAGCCAGATGAATCCCGACACCACGAGGACCACGACGAAACCGATCACGACGAGAACAGCGGCACCCGAGGATGGACCGGCATCGTCTTCGTCGCTCCAGGCTTCGTGGGCGGAGCTGCTGGCTTCGTCACGTACGTGTGCGGGCACGTAGACCACGCTGCGGCAGGCTCCACAGCGACTTCGTGCCGAACTGGCGTTGCTCCACCACGAATAACCGCAGTTTCCGCAGGTCAGCTGCCCTGACATGGTCGGAGGATAGAGCTAACCGCAGTACCAACGGAAGCGCGATGGCTACCCCACGTCGTAGACCCGCATCACCTCGTCGCCGAAGTGGTTGATGACCTTCACGGCAATCTTGCCCGTCGATGGGGCCGGGAACGGTCGAGACACCGTCGAATAGAGGCTCTGCCATGTACCCTCGTCGATCTCGGCACGTAGAGCCCTGCGAAGCTTCTCGTAGGGGTCATCACCTCCGGTGAAGTAGGCGTGCCGAACGAAGAAGCTCTCCTGGTCGTAGTCCGTGTCGATGAACCAGCAGGCGATCTCGTTCGTAGAGGAGGACCTAACCTCTCCCGTCGTCGGGTCGTAGATGTCGACGCCACGAAGTTCGACAGTGACCTCACCGCTCTCAGTCTTCACGAGCGTAGCTGTCATGCTCGCGACATCTCTCACGCTTCAATTCTGGGACGACCCGGAGGCGGAGTTAAGCACGCGTGCTATCTCCTAGGCACTCTGGCTCCACCTCCTGCCACTACCTCCGCCTGCGCCGCCCCGGCCCGTAGCCACACGGCTCGTCGAAACCGACAGGACGTCGAGCCCGCCACGCGCCGCGCCGCGGTCGCCGACTATGACCTTCGAGCGGGCTCCGGCACAGGCAGGAACCGAGTCGCCCCGCCTCGACCCCGTCATGGCTCGGTTGCGCCAGCGGCGGCCTGTCCTACCTGGGGAGAGAGAACCCAGGGTGCTGACGGACTCGAACCGCCGACCTGCTCGTTGTAAGCAAGCCAGGCTTAAACGCCCTGTTCAACAGCATAATTGCAGGTCACTGACAAGCGTAGATGTCACTATTAGCAGGTGTGGTCCGCTCGCAGGAGCGCTGCGCCCGCCACTGGTTAGGTGACGACCTTCCTCTCCTGCTCATTGGTTTTCGCGCTCAGCCTAGGCCGTCACCCGGGGTCGCCTGGACCGCCGACGTGGGCCATGTTGTTCGCGCCATCGGTGCCAGCGCTCCCCCGCCGCAGACCATCGATCAGCGCATCTCGCTCTTGCTTTCGCGACAGGGCGCGCCCGGAGCGCGGACACCTCGCAGCTCGTGAGAAAGGCCAGATGAAGGCAGGGACGCTCCTCATAACAAAGGGCGTCCGGGCGGCACCATATGCTGCGTGACCTCGACGACGTCTGACCGTCTCAGTCTTGCCCGCGCCTTTCCGTCCCTTCATCGCGATGGCGGCGACGCGCCGCTAACAATTTCGTGGTCGCCGATGCTTGATGTGCCCTATGCTTGAGTGAGCTCACCTTCTACAGCGAGGGTCCGCCAGGTCGGCTTAGCGGCCGCCAACCGCCTGAGGGGCTGCGCCCGTGCACTGGACTCGACGTCCGAGAAGGTATGGCACCGCTGGGTTGGGTACATGCCGTTTGGCGGTCCCATGAGCCTCACTCTTTCAGCGGCGCTGGCCCCATCTGGTACAAAGAGCGACCATCATTGGGCTGCGTTGGGGGTCGTCTGCGCCGCCGCTCTCATCATCAACGTAGACAACACGATCCTCAACGTGGCGCTTCCGACGCTCGTACGGGAGTTGCACGCGACCTCCAGCCAGCTGCAGTGGATCGTCGACTCCTATGCGATGGTGTTCGCAGGGCTCTTGCTCGTCAGTGGGAGCCT
>JBEKGS010000123.1:0-3971 GCA_050012675.1 Acidimicrobiales bacterium | reverse complement strand
GTACACCTGACCGTCGTGGGCCACGAACACGATCCCTTTGCCGTCACGGGTGAAGGCCCTCGGCGCAAGGACGGGGGACGTCGGCTCGCCCATGAGCTCACGCAGGCGGGCGCGCAGCTCCCGGTAGAGGGGTCCGAGCCCGAACGCGACCGCCGGGTCCAGGTCGGCATCGGTCATCTTGGACCGCCAGTCACGGACGCGGCGAAAAAATGGCGCCTCCACCGTCCGCACGGTCATGCCGTACTGGGCGGCGTCGACGAGGAAGTGGCAGACGTCCTCGTACTCGTCGTTCTCGATCTCGGCTATCTCGTGCCCGCGTCCCACACCGATGAGGAAGAAGACCTCCCAGGTCTCAACCCCGTGACGGACCAGCAACGCCGCCAGGTCAGCGAGCTCCCTGACGTTGCGGGCCATGACGGCCGAATACGCCGTTGGCGTACAGCATCGATACCGTGGCGGCGTTCAGGCTGGGAGAGACCGAGGGAGATATGGCGACCGGTACCCCCGAGGCCTTCGCGTACGCGGTCAGCACCTCGAGGTCGGGGCGCTGCAGGCAGTCACCTCCGGTCAGGATGAGGACCGGGGTAGGCCGACCGGCACCCGCAAGCTCGTCGATGATCGCTTTGCCCTCTTCGGTGCTGAGCTCGTCCGGAGCAGGATCGTGCTGCGCGAACGCCCGGCAGTGCACGCACGCGAGCGGACAGGCCTTGGTCATCTCCCAGAAGACCAGTCGGGGCACCGTGTCGAACGACCCGGTTGCGCGACCGTGGGCCGCGGCTAGCGCTTGCGCCTGGGCTGGCTGATCGGTCATCACCCCCAGTGTGGCATCGGGCGGGCCCCGGGGGACCGACGCGGCTCTCCTGCCCGTCGCGTCCGCGTCGCGTCACGCGCCGGGACTCGAAGGAACACAGGCGCAATAAGGCAGTCGTCCTGTCGTTTTGGCTCAGCCGGCGCATAGGCGGTACGGTTCATCATGGTCCGTGTCCCTCACAGGGATGCTTGGCGCCTGAAGGAGAGTGAACGTGGTCCGGTTCGACATCGACGGGCTCGAGAATGAAGCAAGACCGCGAAAGGCTCCGGCGCTGTTCCAGGTCCGCTTCCACGGCCGGGGCGGCCAAGGAGTGGTGACCGCGGCGGAGATGCTTTCAGTAGCGGCATTCGTGGAGGGTCGCCACGCCCAGGCGTTCCCGAGCTTCGGCTCAGAACGTGCCGGTGCCCCCGTCGTGGCGTTCTGCCGCATCAGCGACAGCGAGATCCGCACCCACTCGCCGATCGCAGCCCCTGACGCGGTCGTCGTACAGGATGCGACGCTTGTCCACCAGGTCAACCTTTTCGCAGGCCTCGGTGCCGACGGCTATCTCCTCATAAACACGACGCAAAGTTTCGACGAGCTGGGCCTGGGCGAGCTTGCCGAAGGGATGCGCAGGGACCGCCTGGCGATCGTCCCCGCCACCCAGCTCGCCTTGGAGCACCTCGGCAGGCCTGTGCCGAACGCCGTGCTCCTCGGCGGCTTGGCGGCACTGAGCGGCGTGGTGTCGCTCGAGGCCGTCGTGGGTGCCATCAAGGAGCGTTTCACCGGGTCGCTCGCGGACGGCAACGCGGCGGCGGCAACAGCGGCCTACAGGATCGTCGCCGAACAACAAGAGGAGGTGGCGAGTCGTGCTACGTCAGCTTGAGGGTTCCAGGGCAGTCGCCTTGGCCGTGGCGGCCTGCCGTCCCCAAGTCGTGTGCGCCTATCCGATCACGCCCCAGACCCACATCGTCGAGGGCGTTGGTGAGCTCGTCAAGTCCGGTGAGCTCGCCGGCTGCGAGTTCATCAACGTCGAGTCGGAGTTCGCTGCCATGTCGGTGGCGATCGGTGCCTCAGCCGCCGGGTCGCGGGCCTACACGGCTACTTCGAGCCAGGGTCTGCTGTTCATGATCGAGGCGGTCTACAACGCCGGCGGCCTGGGCCTTCCCGTTGTGATGACCCTTGCCAACAGGGCGATCGGGGCGCCCATCAACATCTGGAACGACCACAGTGACGCCATGGCTGTGCGCGACGCGGGCTGGGTGATGCTCTTCGCCGAGTCCAACCAGGAAGCCACCGACCTGCACATCCAGGCCTTCCGCCTCGCCGAGGACCTGTCGCTGCCGGTCATGGTGAACATGGACGGGTTCGTTCTCACCCATGCGACCGAGCGCATCGACGTGCCGACCCAGGAGCAGGTCGACGCCTTCCTGCCACCCTTCGAGCCCCGTCAGGTGCTCGATCCCGCCGACCCGGTCACCATCGGTGCCCTGGTGGGGCCGGAGGCCTTCACCGAGGTCCGTTTCCTCGCCCATGCCAAGCAACTGCAGGCGATCGGGCGCATCGGCGAGGTGGCCGACGAGTTCGCCCGGTCCTTCGGGCGACGTTCCGGTGGTCTGGTCAACTCCTATCGGGCCGAGGACGCCGAGGTCGTGGTGGTAGCCCTGGGCTCGATCCTCGGCACGATCAAGGACGTCGCCGACGAGATGCGCGAACGCGGCACGAAGGTCGGGGTCGTCGGGATCAGCTCGTTCCGCCCGTTCCCGCTGGAGGCGCTCCACGAGGCCATCGGAGACGCCCGGCGCGTGGTCGTGATCGAGCGTGCCTTCAGCACCGGCTTCGGTGGCGTGCTCTCGACCGATGTGGCCCTGGCGATCGCCGATGCCAGGGCGCGCATCTCGACGGTGGTCGCCGGCCTCGGGGGCCGCGCTGTCCCCGAAGCGACCATCGCCGCCGTGATCGAAGACGCCATGGCCGACCGTCTCGAGGCGCTGCGATTCGTCGATCTCGACGAAGGCGTCGTGGCGCGTGAGCTCGCCCGCATGGCCGGCGACCGCCGCTCGGGACCGAGCGCCGAGAATGTCCTGCGCGACTTGAGAACCGTCGCGTCGAGATCCGTATGAAAGCCGTGAGGAAGGACCGATGACGGCGACCCAGAAGGTGAAGTTCTACCAGGTAGGCAGCTTTGCGGTGGGCAACCGCCTGCTCGAAGCCGACCAGCGCACAGTGCAGGCCGACGTGTCGCGCAACAACACGATCACTTCGGGCCATCGTGCCTGCCAGGGGTGTGGAGAAGCCCTCGGCGCGCGCTACGTGCTCGACGCCGCCATGCGGGCGACCGCCGGCAAGCTCGTGGCTGTCAACGCCACGGGATGTCTAGAGGTGTTCACGACCCCGTATCCCGAGAGCTCCTGGCAGCTGCCGTGGGTTCACTCGCTGTTCGGAAACGCCGCCGCCGTGGCCACCGGTGTCGCGGCAGGCCTCAAGGCACAAGGTCGGGGCGATATCAGGGTTCTCGCCCAGGCGGGAGACGGCGGGACCGTTGACATCGGCTTCGGCTGCCTCTCGGGCATGTTCGAACGCAACGACGACGTGCTGTTCGTCTGCTACGACAACCAGGCATACATGAACACCGGTGTCCAGCGGTCGGGCGCGACCCCCTCGGCTGCGCGCACCGCCACGACCGAGGCCGTCGGCCCGGAACCGGGAAACGCCTTCGGCCAGGGCAAGGACATGGCCACCTTGGCCATGGCGCACGGGATCGACTATGTGGCGACCGCGACGGTCTCGGACCTGCACGACCTCGAGGCCAAGGTGGAAAGGGCCATGGAATTTCACGGGGCGCGCTACCTGCATGTGCTCGTCCCCTGCCCGCTCGGCTGGGGCTCCAACTCCTCGGACACCATCCGCGTCGCCCGCCTTGCCACCGAGTCGGGGCTGTTCCCGGTCTACGAGGCCGAGCACGGCAGTGTCACAGCCGCCTCGCCGATCCGCCATCGCGTGCCTGTGGAGGACTACCTCCGCCTGCAACGCCGGTTCCGCCATCTCTTCGACAGCCAGGGTGCGGTGAAAAGGCCGGACATCGTGGGTCGGCTCCAGCAGATGGCCAACCGCAACATCGATCGCTTCGGCCTTCTCACAAACGAGGTGGCGTGATGGACAAGCCTTTTGCAATCACCCT
>JBEKGS010000122.1:0-3637 GCA_050012675.1 Acidimicrobiales bacterium | reverse complement strand
TCGCAGGGATCAGTCTTGTGCCTTCAGGACAAGGGTGTCAATGGCGTCAATAGGAGCCACGCCCCCGCGACGGGTGCTGGTTTACGCTGAAGACAATTAAGTCCAGGGTCGTTGCTGCTGGCCGGCAAAGACATGGGAACCCAGTCGTGACAGTTCTCCCCGATGCTTAAGAGCTGGCGCGTCCGGAGATGGAAAGTGTCTGTGTCAGTGTTCCCGTCATTTCTGACGACACGTCTGACTCGCGCCAGATTGCGCTTTCGGCGTGACTCCGAGCAAACCCGAACCCGACCACTTGAGTGTCTGCTCACAGTGGCGTTTTGCCCTTCCATGATGGATTCCGCCTCTTATCTCGCGGGTTTCTTCAAAAATGTGAGGGGTGTCGCTCATCCTCGTGACCTCATAGTCTGGCCGTGGGGGATCGACGGAAACAGGCAACTTTGCGAGGAAGCGCCGGTGTGGACTTGGACCCAAGACGCGACGGGACTCTGCGCGCCCAACTGCGCTCTGGTTCGCTGCGGGCCCAGCTCGATGCGGTAACCCAAGAGCTGGAGGAGCTGCGGGAGGAAAACGCCCGCTTACGCATGGACGCCACGCGGCCTCGGTCCTTGCGCAATGCTGGCGAAGACCTGGCGGCTGTGGCGGACGCCGTTGTTGAATGGTCCGCTTTCGAGCCGGGCGGGCGCCAAGAGCCGGACCAGGACGAGCTCGATGACGCTTGGCACCGCCTCGCCGAAGCGCGTCTGTTGCGCACTGCAGTCGCCTCAGCACTGTCGGAGCTTCAGGTCGCCTGCGAGCAGCTGCTGAGCAGATTGGAGCTCGGGGTCGGCTCGATGGAGATCGATCGACGAGCGCGCACCCAAGTGGCCCCGCCATCAAATCGCACAAGACGTTCAACGAGGAGCAGGTCATGACAGAGCAGCTTTCGAGCCAGCAGACAACGGGTCGTCGAGTGTTCACGGGTCTGGCGACACTCTTGGCCGCCCTGCTCGTGGCGGCACCGCTGGCGTCGTCTGTTGGAGCATCTCCGGCATCAGCCACCACCTCCCCGACCTCGACGGCGCTGAGAGTTCTCTTGATCGGAGCGTCTGACCCCACCACGGCGGCCTGGCAAGCCGCCCTCGGCAATGAGGGAGTCCCCTACACCGAGGTGGGCGCGTCCACGACAGCCGGTTTAGGCAATTGGACAGTCAAGCTGCCGGCACTGACGGCCACGGGGGACCCAAGTCAGGGACTTTTCAACGGTGTGGTGATCGCCGACATGGCCGCCGACTTCGCACCCGACGAGTTGAGTGCCCTATTCGCTTACGAGAGCTCCTTCGGCGTGCGACAGATCGACGGCTACAGCTATCCCTCGCCCTCGATAGGTCTGACCGAGGCCGCGTCAGGTGTCCTCGACGGCACAGGGGCGACGCTGACCTCAGCAGGATTGTCCACGTTCCCGGCCTTGAAGGGCCCGGTCCCCTTCGACACCGGCACCTATGGCTACCCGGCGACCGTGGCCACGGGCCTTCCGGCCGGTGCAAGCGAGACCCCGCTGCTCGAGGCCGACCCCGGGACGCAAGTCGGGGGAGTCACCGTGTCGGACGACGTGCTCATGGGCATCTACCAACACCCCAACTCAACCTCGGACCCCCAGTCGGGAGTAGCCGAGCTCACGATCGGGTTCGACTACAACGCCAGCCAGCTGCAATGGCTGATCCTCGGCCCGGAGCTGATCGACTGGGTGACCGGCGGCGAGCACCTTGGGCTCTATCGCAACTACATCGGACAGGACGTCGACGACATCTTCATCGCCGATAACGTCTGGTCGACCAAATATCAGTGCACTCCCGGAGCAACTGACCCGAGCGACTTCACCTGTCCCCCGGACGTGGCCAACAACCCGGCCGACACACCGCCCGATGTCCAGATGAGCGCCGCCGACGTGGACTACGTCGTCACATGGGAGAAGCAGAACAGCTTCACTCTGAACCTCGCCTTCAACGGCAGTGGCGCCTGCACTGCCCCTTCGACCAGTGAAGAGTCCAGAGCGAACTGTGGCGGCTCGACAACAATCAACGGCCAGACATACGCCGATCCTGGTCAGGACACGTCCGACGCGACCGTGGCCAACGATTCGGCTTTCGTGGACGAAATACTTGCTAACCAGGCCAGCTTCAACTGGATCACCCACACGTGGAGCCATGAGTTCCTCGGTTGCACCACCTGGCAGCCCATGGCGATCAATGCGCCTACAACCGGTTCTGAGGGCCAGCTTGCCGCCGGCACGTACTACTACGAGGTAACGGCGGCCACCGCCTATGGGGAGTCGGAACCCTCCCTCGCTGCCTCAGCGACGTTGAGCTCCTCGGGATCGGTCGTGCTCACCTGGCCCGACGCCACCAATGGCGGAGGTCCTTCGCTCGCCGAGCTCGAGTCCGAGTTCAGCGGCGGGACCGGGTTCTGGGGCTACTACGTGTACCGGAGCACCAGCTCGACTGGACCGTTCGGGCTCGTCGGTCAGGTGGCCGAGGACCCAACCGGAACCCAGACGTCGTACAGCTTCACCGACACCGGGACTGAGACTCCAGGAGGGTCGCCCTCGTCATCGTCCTCGTTCCCGACGGCCACCAACCCGGGCATCGAGTGTGCCCCGGGAGGCTGGGACCTCGCCTCGTCGACTAGCCCGGACTCGAGCATCGACCAGGAGATCGGCCTCGACGTGGCATTCGCTCAAGCCAACGGGCTGACGAACTTCTCTCCTAGCGCGGTGGTGACAGGCGAGCACTCCGGACTTGAAAGTCCTGAAATGCCCACGGCCTTTGCCGACATGGGGATCACGACATTCGCCGCCGACGCTTCGCGCCAACCTAACCAGTACTCGATCTCGGGCACCTCCGGGGCAATGTCGGACACTGCCTATTCGTCACCTCGCTTTCCCACGAACATCTACTACAACGCGCCTAGCTGGGCCGACGAGATCAACGAGTACAACACCCTGTACGTCGCCGAAGGTGTCTCCATCGGCGACGGGGAGACCGGCCGATGCGTCGACACCTCGTCCACCACCTGCCTGACCGGTCCCGCCACCCAGCCCGACATCTTGGCCTCCGAGTCGCGTATCGAGCTCGGCCACGTGCTCAACAACGATCCTCGGGTCACCTTCGCCCACCAGTCCAACCTCATCGGCCCCGACTACACACTGCTCAGCTTGTTGAGCGACATCCTCGGCCAGTACAACTCCTGGTACTCGAGCTACACGCCCTACGTGCAGACCACCGACGTCAGTGCCTCTCAGATTCTGAGGGAGCAAGCGGCGTGGGCCCAGGCCGCCGGTAACGTCAGCGCCGTCACCTCTGACGGTGTCGAGACTGTGACTAACACGGGCACGAGCCCGATCGACGTGCCAATCACCGCCCCACAAGGCTCCATTACCTCTCTCGGGGCAAGCTTCGGCTCTCCGTACGGCGACACCGTGTCGGCTTGGGTGACATTGGCTCCGAATGGCTCAGTCTCTATCGACGTCCCGCCAATCGCCCAGGCGATCAGCTTCACCTCCACCGCCCCGACCAACGCCATCGTGAACGGGACGAGCTACACCGTGACCGCCACGGGCGGGGGTTCGGACGAGCCGATCAGCTTCTCCGTCGACTCCTCG
>JBEKGS010000121.1:0-3809 GCA_050012675.1 Acidimicrobiales bacterium | reverse complement strand
TTCGTCCACCGTGGCTGGTGCTCTCCCTGTCCTTGAGCATCGGCCTCGACCGAGTCGCGGATGAATTTCGCGGTCGACGAATATGACAAAGGCGTTCACGCGCCGACTGACACGAACACCCGGCTGCGCTACTCAGATCGTCTCGCGCCCGTCACCCGGTGCGTCGCCCACGACTCCCAGGCCGATCACGGAACTTGACCGGCTGACCGGCCGACGGAGTTGGCCGCAACTGCGACCCGATAACGCCAGGCCGACGCTGTCTCGACCCTGCCGAAGGTAGGCGGTCGACGCGCAGGATACTCTTCCCCGGATGCCAGGCGCCGCGCCGCCCTGGAGGCTCCCGCAGGGAAACACTCAGCAAAACAAACCTTTGATCGCACCACTATCGTTCAAGTCTCCCCGAGCTCACTTAGCCTCACTCGAAGAGTTCCTCGCGAGATACTCGTCGAATGTCGAACGTCTGATCGGCGAGCAGAATCTCGGCGGGCTGACGCTCGCAGGCAGCGAGCGCGACATCTGTGTCGAGCACGCAAACGACAAGCCAGGCTCGGTCCTTCGGCCAGAATAGAGTCGGCGCCACAGAGAACTCCTCGATTTGCATCAAATCGCCTGCCACGCCGAGGCACTCCATGCCATCGAATCTAATGTGAGTGGGATCCTCAAGATCAGGAAGTAAGCTTCCCCAGCTACTAGAAAAGAGGAAGACACAATCTTTTGCCGTCGTCGTGTAGTCTTGCAGAGATCGTGCCAACCACTCGTGAACCTGTATCAGTGCGATCTTCGGCCGCGGCATGGTAGTTGACGCTCTCAGATACTCCGCGAAGCCAGCGGGAAGAAAAGATCCAAAGCGAATTGCATGACCGTTGTGAAGCCCCTGGGTCACCCAACTCACTTCCTCCTGTTGAACCCTACGCATACACCACCTCTTAGCCATCCGTGAAGTATTGTCGGAAGCTACTTGCCAGTCCAGAAGTCGTCAGCAGTCCAGTTCGCCGCAGACCGGATGGGTCTCTCGACGTCTGAGGTGTCATATTTGATGCCGCCCTCGACCACCGCTGCGTAGACAACTTGGCCGAAGAATGTGCTGCTAACGCCATCAACTCTTCTACCCTTAATCAAGGTCTTCTGATTCGACATCTGCCACCCTCCAGCGCTGGGTTTCTGGTAATGGAACGCGCTCTCCGTGCTGGTTACCGTGGTCATTTCCTCATTGTGGTTGTCTTCGTCGAGAAACCCAACCTTCCAGAGGATAACTGTGATTATCCCCCATTCAGGCTCTTCTCTACAGTTGAGGATCGATGCATTCACTTTGACGGTATTAGTCGCACGTTGCCCATTCTGCCAGTGAGCATTTCCCACGTACACACCACAGCCATACGGGTTAATGAACCTAGCAGCTTGGCCCGTCGGGTCCGAATCACTGACTGGATTGTCGTCCGCATATGCATAGCCCACACCGGAGTCCCTCACATCGGGGTCCACGCACAGGAATTGGCCCGTCGTCGGGTCGTAGTAGCGCCCGACTACGAAGTCAACCGCGACGCGGTGCGAACCGTACGGCATCGGCGACGACCTGGGCAGATGTCCGCGAACCTCGATGCCGAGGTGTGTGCTTGAGGAGCTTCGCGCGAAGGCGTGTCTTCGGCAGTAGGCGCGCGCCGACAAACGGTTCGCTTTGGCAACCGAGCTGGCCATCGCCCAGATTCTCGCAGTTGGGTGCGCCGGCGTGCGGTTAAGGAAGTAGCTCGAAGGACGAAACGTGAGTCGGTCGCACGACGGTGAAGTGCCTGCGGTCCAAGGTGGCGATCTTGCTCGCGTCCAGGCGCTCGGCGATGGCTACCACTGCGGCGTCTACGGTCCCGAGAGCGAGATCGGCGTAGGTCTCGACGAGCTCGGCGGCGCGCTCGAGGTCGGCGCCGCCAACATGTTCGATTGCGAGCTGTCCCGAGACGAGGCTTCGAAGGAACTCGGCTTCCACGCTCGTCCGGGCTCCTGCCGCGAGCAGGTAGGTCACCTCCGGGATCACAAGGTCAGGAACGACGAGCGGCTCGCGTACTGCTTCGAACCAGGCGACGCACTGGCGATGGTCTGGATCATCGCGAAGAGAAGCCGCCACCAGAGGTCCAGTGTCGACGACGACGACAGGATTCAGACGAACCCCTTAGCTTCCAGCCTCTCTTCGGCTTGTCTGGCGGAGAACCCCGGCCTCGCCTGACCGATGCCGATGAAACCGAACCGTCTGGTGCCTCGGCGAAGCGGGGCGTGAAGGCGCAGCACCTCGGCCGCGACGACCTCGGCGGAGGTGCCACGATCAGCAGCTTCGCTCGCCAGGCGCTCGGCGGTCTCCTCGGGGACCGTAACCCGCAACTCGGTCACACAGCAATGGTAGTTATCCACCAGCCGCCTCCGTGTCGACACGGCCCGTCGGATGCGTGCCGACACAGACTCCGCGCAGCTTCGCGGTGAAAAAGACCCACGCCGGGACTTCAGGAAGGGAAGCCGTCGCCCATGCAAGGGGCGCGGCTGCAACGGCAGGTGGCGGGCGAGAGGTCGCAAAAGCGCGTCGGAGTTGGCCGCTACTGCGACCTGCAGACGGGGCAGTTCTCTCCGTGGACCGGGAGGTCGAGGCAACAATCGTTCAACTCATGTAGGTTCGGGGTGGGCACTCACGTTAGCCGTCTCGTGTTCCGAAAGGGATACGGCAGGAGATGGTGCTCCTCACACCATCGAACGTAAGATTCATCATCGCTTGGGATTCCGGCACCCCAACCCACATGCACGCCTACCGCCTCACCGGATCGTCGCTGAAATCGATTGAATTCGATAACGGACCAGGTGACGCAGCCGATAGGTACGATGATCTCTGCATAGGCGATTGTAGAAAGCTGAGGTGCGAGGAAGAAAACTAGGACATACACGATCATGGTGGCAACCGCAGCGATGCGATAGAGGGTCGAGCGCCACAGGCATTCCGCCGCATCATGGCCAACGCGAGGCCCCCATCGATCGTTACTGAGTCGGTGACCCCGCGACAGGCGCCCGCCAGTAATCCTTTCTCGGTGCTGCATTATTAGCGCCTTCTCGTGCCTCTGCCAACCATGACTCGGTGCCCGGCGGCAGCTACAAACGCGTGAAAGACAATCGTCGCACCACCAGTTTCGATGTTGAACAGGGCGAATCCTCGTACATAGTCCTCGGCGAGCCCAATCGCCGGAGCTCCGACTCCCGCCACACCTCCCAACCCACCGGATAGGAGACCAACGCAGGCTACGAGCTTCTCGTTCCCGGTTCCGCGTGCGCACCGTGGAGCATCTGTGAGTCCTGCTGTGATACTCGCCACCGTCGAGATCGTCGCAACTTGCTCCGCAGTGAAACCAACCATGCCTATACCCGCGACTACTCCAATTCCACTGATGACAGCGGCTGCGCCCGCGAGAATGCCCAACGCCGCTAGGAAGTACCCGAACCGCCGATCCCTGCCGGACGTGTTTCCAACTAGGCCGGCCTCATTTTCCGCCTCGCAGATCTCATAGATGTTGTATGGCTCCGTCGCTGGAGAGCCGCATTGTGAATATCCAGCACCACCAGTCGCACTCACCGTGTACGTACCCAGCGGGTCGGTGGCGCCAACGGGGTCATCCCCGACATAGACGTACGCCTGCTCCGTCTGCTGTACCTGTGGGTCAACGCACAGAAACTGGCCTGTCTGCGGGTCGTAGTAGCGCCCTATTAATACCGGCGTTGAAACGGGAGCACGGCACCCTCGCGGGCACCGACGAGCGAGCCGGAAGGCATGATGGGTAGCCGAA
>JBEKGS010000120.1:0-3925 GCA_050012675.1 Acidimicrobiales bacterium | reverse complement strand
TGGCGTCACGGACACCGACATGGCCCGGGGTCTCCAAGAGCGGGCCGAGGCGTTGCAACGCCGGGCAGGTGAGCTCGCCGAACGTGCCATTGATCAGAACCCGCTCTGGCTGCGACAGCTCGGTGCACGACCTTCCGATCCGTTCGCCGCAGAACGTTGGTTCGAGGCCGTGAAGACGATCGCCGCCTACCGGGAACGGTGGAGCATCGACGACGACCCCCGACCTCTCGGCTCGAATGCTACGGCGAGGAGCATCGAAGCGCTCAGCCAGCGCCGCCTTGCCCAGGCTGCTTTCAACACGGCGATGAGACTCACCGATGCGACGCGAACGCAACGCCCTGAGGTGACATCTGTCGCCGTCGGCCTCGCCCGGAACCGAGGGCCGGAACTATAAGGACGGGCAGCCGCGAGATGCTCGGGTCAGGTGAAGAAAGACATAGATGGCGCACCAGGACTCGCTCCGTTACCTCGTCGCCCGTCAGGTCGTAGTAGGCCGCTACTGCGACCCGGCCATTTGCCTGCTCCCGGTTTACGAGGCCGAGCTCCAGCTGAAACGGAGCCTGCTCCCCGTGTGAGCCCTCTACTTTGTGATTCGCTCATCCCAGGGTGCTTCTTCGCACGGTAATCCTGACGTAAGCAAGCTATCAGCCAATTCCTCGGAACCGGCAATGTATGTCCATCGAAGGTCGACATCGTGCGCAATGCACCAAGATCGGTCAATCGGCCACCACAAACTCGGGATGAGGGTCGGCCAGATGCTGCGCCAACTCGCCACATACCCATGGTATATGTAGCAATAGCGGACCGAGCTAAGTCTATAGGCCATTGGTGAGGAGGGCAGAGGGAACATCACGTCATCACTCCAAAGCGCAAACCAACATTCCGTCCCACCTGCGCCGGGAGCACCGGAGTCGAGGATCAATTGAAGCATCTCGAGCGTTGTCCTACGAAGCCTTGTCGGAACAAGTTCCCCTGCGATCCCCGAATCGCCGAATCGACTTAGTACTGCCTCAATGCCATCGATCAGGCCAAGGTTGGTCGTGTCCGGACGAATGTCTTCCCACTTGAGGTCCCTGCCCAGTGTGTCCGAATAAATAGCGTCCAAGACTCGGATGCAACGTTGGTAGCCGCGTGGGACAAAGGACCTGGTAGTGGGGCCATCGTGGGAAACAGCCGGTAGCCACGCTACCTCCGCAAGGTCATCGACTAGTTGCAGGTCACCGAGATGCTTAGGGATTTCGTTATTCGCGGAATGTTGGTTTGTCATCGTGGGACACGGAACTCCTAATTAGTCAGCTAGCCCGTTCGTTCCGCAATTGAGTGGCGACGAATTCGGTGAACGGTCATCCCCACCGGGCTCAGGATACATCGGATTGCCATCCATTGCTACGCCGAAGATTCGCACCGCTGTCGCAAACCAGACGGTCGGCTGTTCATTTGTGCACCGCGCCGAGTAGTTGACGAGGTCAAAGTCCTTCTTGAGTTTGCTCGTATTGGTTATAGGCGTACCGACCCTGATATTGGGACCGAGAGCCTGCTCCTTCCACAACTGCAATGTGACGCTGAAGCTAGTTACCTTCTCATTGCAGCGAACCTGCACGTGTTCGTTGACGAAGAGTTGGGGCTTACGGGAGGTGGAGATGTGCACCCTCTCAAAGTTAACGCCGCAGTGTCCAACTAAAAGGTCACCCGTCGGATCCGTCAAGCTCACTGGATTGTCTACAACATAAACGTAGGCTTGGTCCGTCTGTTGCACCATCGGATCCACGCTCAGGAACTGCCCGGTCTGTGGGTCGTAGTAGCGCCCGACTACGACGTGGCGCAAGGGCCGACCACCAGGGCGTCGGCAACGCCCTAAGCGGCGTCGCGGAACGACGTAACAGACCGGACCGGAGGCGCAGCGACTCCGACAGCGCCTTGTTTCACAACTCATCGCTACTGCGACCTGCACCCTGCCGAGGGCTTACCGGCGGCTTCGCCGACCTCGAATTCTGAGCACCTTGGGGAGCACCCTTGCCTTGTCGAGGCGAAGTTGCAAGGCGCTCGGGAACTTGAGGCGGCACGCGGAGAGCTCAACCAAGACCTCCGCCTGGCAACGACACGAGCGTCGTGCCAGATCGACGCCGCAGGACCCAGGCTTCGTAATTGTCGTCATGGTCGACGAATAGACGAACGGAATTAGAGAAATCCAAAATGAGCGCTCCGTCCGCCACTGCGACAGCTGCGACGACGGTCTTCCGAAATATCACCGCAAGGTCATTGAGGCCAGAGCTCTCCTCGTCTCTGGCCGGAAAGAAGTGCACGGTGACGCTCTCATGTCCCCGGACGACTTGGAAGTCGCTCTCGATCTGGAGAACACTCTCTCTGGCCTCACCGAAGATCAGCTCAATTCCTCCATAAAGCTTGATCTCCACAACCTCAGTGTCAATCAGGTAGTCAAGTTCAACGAGCCCTTCTGTCACCGACGATCACCCTTCGAATGGAACGTCATCCGGAGGCAGCGGAAAATGCGTTTCGTCTTGGCCGACACCCTTGCTTCCGATCTGGTTGCCCTGCGCATCCGTTGGATATCCCTGGCTGTTGTAGGTCCTTACGTATCCGTCGGGATATCTGGCCGTTGGCTCCATCACTCGAATTACACTCTCGTCGTCTTGAGCGCCCGAAGGACTGAACACCCATCCTTTCCCATTATCGGCCGGCCTCGCGATGTAGTCGCTCGGAATGTGGTAGCCAGAGTCATTGGCAGCTGTTCTCGCTTCGTCGGCGGTGCTCCCCGATTTCAGCCCCCCTACGGCCAGCGAGCATGTCAGAGACTGATTGCTCGATGCGACGCTCGCAGTACTTCCGAAGCCGCACCCAGCCTGCTCCTCGATCCACCCGCTGAGCAGGCCGCTACTGCCTTGGAACCAGCCACAGACTGAGGCATTGAATCTGGTGGCAGCCCAGTCAACCCCTGAGTTGGCCACGTTGTTCAGGGCGTCAAAGCCGCTGACAATGTCGTGCAGCGTGCCGCAGATCAAGTGGGGGCACAGCCCCAACTGATCACTCAGGTTCACCGGGTCCCCACCCGCGTACGCATACGCCTGCTCCGTCTCGTCGACGAGTGGGTCCACGCTCAGGAACTGCCCGGTGTGGGGGTCGTAGTAGCGCCCGACTCCGTCGTGGCGTACGGAACCGTCACCAGGGTGCCGACGGCATCGTTGGTGACGGCGGGTGAAGAAACGGCGGGAGCTACGGCCTCGACAATGCCTCGTCTCACAAGCCATCGCGACCATCATGCCTGCTCCGGAGAGCGTCGTGGTGCCTCGGCGGTCACTACAGGCTCGGCGACTCCGGTCTGGACGGGCCCGAAATTGATGGACGGAGTAGGCCGCTACCACGACCCGCAGAAGGTGCGGCTCCCAGGCATAGATCAGAAGGCCGGAGAAAACCCGGCAAGACTCCCCCGTGAGGCCCACCTTTCAGGCGTGTACAAATCGAGGTTGCGAGACGACCGGCACTTCTGGGCCGCAGGCGTCGGAACGCTTTCCCGAGCTGCTGCACTACCAAGCATTCGCGAGTGCCGAGTCAGCGATTAGTCTATTGGAGGAAATGATGGTGGACTGCTGAGTTGTTCAGTGCCTCGCACCCAAGCCAGACCCTGTTCTTTAGCGATGGTCTCTCCTTCTGACATACAGCTCGTATGGACTTGGACCATTCGCCCATCGATCATTCCCGCTTCAAGGCGCCGATACAGCATTGCCTTTGGAGTATTCCAGAAGTCGTCGGAGATCAGCTTGCCGCATACGACACAACAGTTCAGGCGGGCTGGATCTAACGCTTTATCCCAAAGCTGTTGAGAAGTCATGCTCGGCTCCAATGTTGGCTATGCGTACACGCTTCCATCGGTAACATTAGAAGAGGTTCCAGAATTCCCAGTCCACCG
>JBEKGS010000119.1:0-4144 GCA_050012675.1 Acidimicrobiales bacterium | reverse complement strand
TCCGGCTTCGTCAATACGTCGAAGACGAGTTCGATCGGAGCTTCGAATTCTCGAGTGAGAAGAATCTCAAGTTCACTCGGAAACTCGATAACGGCCCTTCCATGCCGATTAGGTGTCACTGCCCCCTCCTTGTTGTTGCAGCTCTTTCAGGTGTCCATCCATCCGATGAGCTCCCCCGGTATGTGTGCTGCCTCAGGCGTCGCGCGTGACCATCTTCCAGGCGCCGATTGCCAGCCAGCCGAGGATCCAGCCAGCGATGACAGCGGCAATCGCCCAGGTGGGCATGGGAGGTATCAGTAGTCTGCCGCCAGTCGGACCGACTGATGCTGCTGCCAGCGGTGCCGGCTTCAAGTGGTCCATCGCCACCCCGATGATGAGCCGCTGGACGTTTACGAGGTGAGGGATCACATGGTCTGCCAGGGCGGGGGTGAGGATGATCTCCCATACAATGAGCAGGACGACGGGCACCGTCCGCTGGCCCATTAACACGGCGAGGCCGAGGCCGATCGTGAAACCGACGAAGAGATAGAGCTCGAACCACAGGCCGGCCTCGGTCAACGCTGCGACTAACGCACCCGTTGAAGGGATGAATTCGCCCGGCGCGTGCGGTCCGTTGAGGAACCCGGTCACAAGGGCCGTCACGGTGTAGCCGACAGCGGCCAGCGGGAGCAGTATGGAGAGGCCGGCCGGGATGCGGGCCAGGAAGAGCGCGAGCCTGGACCGGCCGGTGATCACGAGCTGTCGGAACATGCCGTCAGTCAGATCGTCGGCCCCCGCCGAAGCGCCGAGCAAGACAGCCAGGATGAATCCGAACTCTGCCATCAAAGTGACGACTGTCGCGAAGGCGCTCGTGGCGCCGGCTGGTCCGTAGTGTGCCGGATCGGCCAGGTGGGTGACCTCCCTGATGCCGTAGAAGATGACCGGCACGCCCACGGTGAACGTCACGGTGACGGCCATGAGAACGTTGCGTTTGCGTAGATCAAGGACCTTGGCCCCGATGAGCGCCGGGGACGGCAGCCACGAGGCGCGCCGGACTGCAACCAGACCGTACGGGGTCACTGTTCCTCCTCAAGACGGCTCGTCACCGAGAGGAACCAATCCTCCAGACTGGCATGAACCACCTGGATGCCGTGGACAGAGATCCCGGCCTCGACGAGGCGGCGGGTGATGTCGTTGGCCTTCTCTTGGGCCTGCCCGGGCGAGAGCGTGACGGTCAGCCCGTGCTCGGTGACATCGATGCGGGCTGCGACGGTAAGCTGGCCCACGGATCGTGCCGCTGCGGGGGGATCCGAGCACTGCACCTCGACGGCGACGCCGGCCTCTCCGATCAACTCGTCGATGGGTCCCTGACGGACGACCTTGCCACGGTCGACGATGGCCACCTGGTCGCAGGTGCGTTCCACCTCATCGAGGAGGTGCGAGGACAACATGACCGTCCGCCCCTCGTCGACCAGGGCGCGGATCATGTCCCGCATCTCGTGCATGCCCGCCGGATCGAGGCCGTTCATCGGCTCGTCGAGGATGAGCAGTTGGGGGTCGCCCAACAGGCACGCTGCCAGGCCGAGACGCTGGCGCATGCCCATGGAGTATGTGGAGACCAACTCGTTAGCCCGCTGACTCAACCGGCTCCGCTCGAGCGCGGGGTCGATGTGCTTGTAGGCCTCTCCTCCCCGCGCACAGGCGAGGATCTTCAGGTTCTCGCGTCCGGTCAGGTGGCCGTGGAACCCTGGCGCATCGACGATCGCGCCTACCCGGGCGAGGGCGCGCCCGCGCTCGGCAGGGACGGGGAGACCGAGCAGCGACATCGTGCCGCCGTCAGCCTTGGTCAGGCCGAGCAGGATCCGGATCAGCGTGGTCTTGCCAGCTCCGTTCGGGCCGAGATATCCGAAGGCGGAGCCCCTTGGCACTAGTAGTTCGACGTCGTCGACGGCGACTCGGGCGCCGAACCACTTGGTGAGGCCGTGCGTCTCGATCGCCCAACCGTCACGCCCGGGACCACGAGGGGACGCCGCGCGAGAAGACCGCGCTGAGGCCGCGGCCCCGGGTGCCGGGTCGGCGCCTTCCCGAGCGGTGGTATCCCTGAGCTGTGGCAGTTCGCCGGTACGCTCGGATGACTGGTCCCGCCGAGCCAGGTGTGTGGCTTTCAGCTTTGCTATTCCCTGCCTGGCTTTCAGCCTTGCAATTCCATAGCCAATCCCACCGATCGCTATCACGGGGACAAGAAAGCCGAGGGTGCCGGTGACTGCAAAGAGCATGAACCCATCGTTGGCCACCGCCACCCATTTGTCAGCGGCCATGAGAGCGAATTCGTGCGTCCGCAGGGATGAATCCAAAACCGCCTTAGGGATGATTCCTCCGGCCCGGTCGCGGGCTACGTTTCAGGCAATGCAGGTAGTTCGGCGCCTTGCGGGCGTGAACCTCGATCTGATAGCGGATGCCGGGTTGGCGATCACCGGGGTCACGCTTGCCGCCATCGCCTCATGGACGCCGTGGGGCGCCGCTGTCATCGGGCCGGTGTGGCTGAGGGCGTTGCTGCCTGTGCTCGTGGGTGGACCGTTGGCGCTGCGCCGCCGAGCGCCGCTCGTCATGTGGGTCGCTATATGGGCTGCGATCGCGCTGCAATACGGAATAACGGGCCACCCGCCAGAGGGCTTGGAGTTGTTCGTTCCCTTTGCCGCTGCCTATTCGCTTGGCGCGGTCGTCAGCCTGCGCCGTTCAGCTCTCTGCCTCGCCGTCAGCGCGGTCATGATCATCGCCGTCCGGTCCGGCCTGTCTGTTATCCCGCTCGTGGCTGCTTGGCTGGTCGGCGTCTTCGTCTACGCCCGAGCGTCCCTGATGGCGAGGAACGCGGCCCTGCAGCAGCGGGCCGAGCAGGCCGCAGCGGCCGAGCGCACTCGGATCGCCAGGGAACTTCACGACATCGTCGCGCATCACCTGAGCGTGATCGTGCTCCAGGCGGCCGGCGCGCGGGCGTCGGGAGGGGCGGCCGAGTCGACCTTGGAGAAGATCGAGAACAGCGGACGCCAGGCTCTCGCTGAGACTCGTCTCCTGCTAGGTGTCCTACGCGACCCGGGTGAGGAGACCGGGCTCGCCCCCCAGCCAGGCATCGACGAGCTTGACGCGCTGGCAGAAAGCGTCCGCGCCGCCGGCGTGCAGGTGAACCTGGTGGTGAGCGGTGATCACGTCGCAGTGCCAGCGGCTATGGACGTGTCGGTCTACCGCATCGTCCAGGAGGCGCTGACCAACGTCCTCAAGCACGCCGGCCATGCCTGCGCGGACGTGACGGTCGGCTGCGCCGATGACGTGGTCACGATCGACATCACCGACGACGGATCGAGGCAGCCCGCAAACCCGACCCCCGGCGGCGGACATGGTCTGGCCGGAATGCGCGAGCGGGTGGCGATCTTCAGGGGTGAGTTCCGTGCCGGGCCACGGCCTAGCGGCGGCTTCGCCGTGCAGGTTCGGCTGCCGTTGCGTGATGGCTTGTTGCAAGGCAACACGTCCACGTGACCAGCGTGTTGATCGCCGATGACCAAGAGCTCGTCCGCGAGGGCCTGCGAATGATGTTGGAGGCCGAGCCGGATCTGACCGTCGCTGGGGAAGCGGGTGACGGTAGAGAGGTGCTCGCCCAAGCGCGGCTTTTGGACCCCGACGTGATCTTGATGGACGTTCGTATGCCCCAGATGAACGGCATCGAGGCAACGAGCAGGCTTGTCCAGGACGGGTCGCGAGCGCGGATCCTGATGCTTACGACCTTCAACCTGGACGAGTACGTCTACCACGCGCTGAAGGCTGGCGCGAGCGGATTCCTTCTGAAGGACGCGAGCCGCGAGCAGCTAACCGGTGCCGTGCGCGCCGTCGCGGCCGGCGAGAACCTTCTTGCTCCCGCCATCACACGGCGACTGATCGAGGACTTCTGCCGTGGTCCCGCCCCGGGAACCCCTGCCGCAGACCTAGCCGAGAACCTCAGCCGACGCGAGCTTGACGTCGTTCGGCTGGTAGCCCAGGGGCAGTCGAACGCCGAGATCGCCGACCGGCTCTTCCTTAGCCAGGCCACCGTTAAGAGCCACATCGCCCGGATTCTCACGAAACTCGGCTTGCGCGACCGCGTCCAGATCGCTGTCTACGCCTACGAGTACGGGAT
>JBEKGS010000118.1:0-4298 GCA_050012675.1 Acidimicrobiales bacterium | reverse complement strand
TCAAGTTCCGTGATCGGCCTGGGAGTCGTGGGCGACGCTCCGGGTGACGGACACGAGGGGACCTGACCTGAGGGGTTCAGCCGGGTGTCCATGTGAGCAGGAGCGTGACCGCCCTCGTCGCGCTCCTCGCCCGAGGGATTCATCCGCGGCTCATTGGCGGCCGATGCTCACAGCAGGGAGAGCAGCATCCACGGTGGACGAAACCGGCGGCGGAGTCCGGTCCCGCCAGGCCTCCTCGTCGGCCGTCTCGAAAGAAGGCGGTCATGACCTCCATCGAGACAGATGCACGCGAGTACCTCAAGTGGATGGCGATCCACAACTACGCCAGGACGACGATCACCTGCCGGTGCCGCTACCTCGGCTACTTCGTCGAGTTCGCTGGCGCGCAGGGGGTCGATCGGTCAGAAGATGTGACCCTGGAGCTGCTGGTCTCGTACCAGCAGAGCCTTTTCGCCCACCGCAAGCGGGACGGTGACCCACTGTCGTTCGGTACCCAGGCGCAGCGTCTCGTGCCCGTGGCCCAGTTGTTCTCATGGTTGCGACGCCAGCACCGCATCGAGGTGAACCCGGCCGCCGACCTGCTCATGCCCCGGCCCGATCGGCGACTCCCGGAAGCCACGCTGAGCGCCGAGGAGATGGCGGTCCTGCTCGCGACGCCCGACATCTCCAAACCCCTCGGACTACGAGACCGTGCCGTACTGGAGGTCTTCTACTCCTGTGGGCTTCGCCGGGCCGAGCTCATCTCTCTTTGGCTGAGAGACGTCGACTTCGAGCGAGGCACCGTGTTCGTGCGCTGTGGCAAAGGTGGAAAGGACCGCTACGTCCCCATCGGGGAGAGGGCGCTCTTCTGGTTGCGCCTTTATGTCGAGATCGTCCGCGCTGGCTTTGTGACGGATCGGTTCCCCGATCACCTCTTCCTTTCCTCGGCGGGTACTCCGCTCTGCGCTGACTGGCTGTGCCGCAAGGTACGTAGGTACCTGGCCACCGCCGGCATCGACAAGCACGGCAGTTGCCACCTGCTTCGACACACCGTGGCCACGCTCATGCTCGAAGGCGGGGCAGACATCCGATACGTCGCCGAGATGCTCGGCCATGCGAATCTCGACACGACACAGCGCTACACGCGGGTGAGCATCGAGCGGCTCCGGACCGTGCACGCCTCCTGCCACCCGGGTGCAGGCCTCAACGTCGCCATGGCCTCGGAGCTCTGCACGGCCCTGCCGAGTGCCCGCATCGCCATCGCCACTCGCAAGACGCCGCCGTCGTCGCCGACGAGTCATGATGGTCGCGATGTCTTTCGGGACGACGTGCCGTAGAGGCCGACACACATCCGCTTCGGGTCTCCACCATGTTCCCCGGCGCGCCCGCCGGTGCCCGCGACGCCATGGTGGGGGCCCTTCGGAGCCTGTCGTAGTCGGGCGCTACTACGACACGACAACTGGGCAGTTCCTGAGCGTGGACCCCGAAATCTCTGCCTCCCATACTCCGTACTCATATGTGCAGGACGATCCCACAAACTATAACGACCCACTAGGTCTATTGGGACGACCGAGCTACTGCGATAGCGGCAGTCCCTACGTCAAGTGTATTCCGACAGAATCGGCTATCACGGGTACAAGTTCCGACGACCTCGAAGCAGCGGCACGTATTGAGTATTCGGCCGAACCATCGAGTGTATTCTTCCGAACGCCTCTGGGTGCCCGATACGTTGACGTATACGTTCCCAACGGCGGCGGCATAGCTGTAGAGCTCAAGATTGGATATCAAGGTGGCTACCGGCTAGAGAATCAGGCTCGCAAGGACGGCTGGATCCTCGCTCATGGAGGCGGCGAAGGTCAACCCTATCAGCCCGTCCACCTTAGCGAATGGTGGTGGTATCCGAATCAAAACTCCACAACTGGGCCCAGTCCCTCTTTGCTTAAGGTGTTGACAGAGGAGCATATTTATAACTTCATCTTCTATATTCCGAGTCCTAACGGCCGCTCGGTGGCTCCTAGTCGGCAATGGGCGAGCGCGCCCGCCATCTATGGAGCCGGCGCCGCCATTGTCGCTGGCATTGCCGCGGCTATCGCCATCTTTGGTGCACCTTATGGGCCACCTTTGCAGGAGACATGAACCGAGCCAGATCCTCGCTTCTCCCTGGCGTTAATGAAAGTCTCTCGCTTATGGATTGGTCGTCGAGGGAAGCACGTTGAACTTCGTTGCCATGACGGACCTCTGGCGCTTAGTTGCCGGGGATTGCTGGAATGCAAACCGTCGTTTAAGCCGGAGGAGCCTCCAGTCGGGGCAATGCGCCAGGAGGATGGCTAGGCTATTTGCAAAGAGGAGACGCTTAGCTCTGGGTGGTGAGAGGGGCTTGCAGTGTCATGGACTGTAATGTTGACCGGATGGAGTCACAAGGTCGAACGTCCTTTACCGTGCGTTCCCTACGAGTGTCTTGAAATGCCGCTGTCCGTGTCGTCGATGACCCAGCTAACATGTCGCCGCAGTGAAGCAGAGGCGTCTCGGTACCTAGAGTGGGTAGTGGAGAATGAGGTCAGGCGTGGGGACTACGCGCGGAGTGTGTTGTGTTCTCTCGGAGCTCCGATCGTGGAGTCGGGCGCTCATTACGAGGATTTGATTGAGTTCGACCGGTGGCTCGGTGGCTGGTGGAAACTGGTAATGGAGCCATGGCGAAATGTCTGCTGGCGACCAAGCGTTCTTGGTAGACCGTCCTATCTCAGAACAGGTGAAACGGACAAGAAATGCGACGAGATGTTTCAGCTCGAACTGAGTGTTGCGTACGATCTGACCTTCCTAATTCTTAGCGAGGCCCGACTACGGCGGCCAGAGCTAGAGTGGACAATCGTCAGGGACCCGGTGAAGACTGCGGGTGGGCGAAGCTTTCCTCTCAACCTCCCAACGGTTGAACGGGAGGGATCGGTGCTAGTACTCGGCATTATAGGCCTGCTACGAGGGCTCCTCTCGGCTGATTCAGTTCATATTTCGGAGGTGGCCGCGGGCAGTGATGCTCTGACGGTTCATAGGATATTGAGGGAGTTGGTGGGCAGCGAAAGGTTGCTGGCAGCAAGTGGGCGGAGAGCGGAACGCAGTCAAGGAGTGCGGGAAGCACCTGTAAACGAAGCGATTGCGGCAGGACAGAGGAATGCTCAGCCTCCTGGGTTGCTTGTTGAATGCGCACGCGCGTTCCGGCAAGCCGGTTGGTTCGAAGATCACGTGGAAATGAGCGACGCGGGGCTCGCTGCTGCGCTTGGCGCTAGCTGGTATTCGATGACAGAAGAGGAGCTGCCGCTAGAGCCGGGCGATGTGGACTGGCGTGTACTCATACTGGATGGTGCACGGACTTGGTGGGGAGACGCCGAGGCAGACATCGATGAGGGTCAAGGGTGTTATGCAGCGTTGGTAGGTGAGCTCGCGGTCCGGTCAGGCGGCGCGTTTGATGCCGTTGATGTTGTCGAAGATTGGCAGCACGAGGAAGGTTACGTGCTCGTATCGTTCACGACCAAGGCCGAGCGTGTGCGAGTGAGGCTGAAGGTAATTGAGGACTGGATTGATCCGGCGATCGTCCACGCGGTGAATCGGATCATGGAGTCCAGTGGAAGGCGTTTCTATTTTTGTGACTCGAATCCGCAGATGGGCATCGTGACGCGTGCGACGATACGGGAACGTAACGCGCTAGAGAGGTCTCGACCGATTCGACTGTCAGAACATTCAACGTGGTGGGAGGCCCTAGGCCACGATCTCGAGAATGGAGGTGGGCAGGGGTAGCGAGATCAGAGCGCCTTGAGCGGGTAGAGGGAGCCGCACAAGGTGGCTGCGGGTAGAGGGAGCCGCACAAGGTGGCTGCAGGGAATGCCACGACGTTCCGTGCAACACTGGGCTCGTGGCAGGCGAAGTCGACCCCGAAGGATTAGGCGGGATAGGGTCATAGCTTTCCGGTCCGCGCGGGTGTTCGTGTCAGTCGGCGCGTGAACGCCTTTGTCATATTCGTCGACCGCGAAATTCATCCGCGACTCGGTCGAGGCCGATGCTCAAGGACAGGGAGAGCACCAGCCACGGTGGACGAACCGGCGGCGGAGTCCGGTCCCGCCATGGCCTCCTCGTCGGCCGTCTCGAAAGAAGGCGGTCATGACCTCCATCGAGATGGATGCACACGAGTACCTCAAGTGGATGGCGATCCACAACTACGCCAAGACGACGATCATCTGCCGGTGCCGCTACCTCGGCTACTTCGTCGAGTTCGCCGGCACGCAGGGGGTCGATCGGTCAGATGATGTGACCCTGGAGCTGCTCGTCTC
>JBEKGS010000117.1:0-4256 GCA_050012675.1 Acidimicrobiales bacterium | reverse complement strand
ACATGTATGGCCTGTTCAGACGGCGAATCTGAGACGAGTCGAGACGCTTCAAGACGCCTCAGCACCGGTCCGCATGGACTCTTAATCCGCAGGTTCCGGGTTCGAGTCCCGGGGGGCGCACCACGTCAGAGCACCAGGTCACAGGCAGTATCTCGCAATCGGTCCGGTGCTCGAAACAACCCGGCGACTTCTGACGGCTGGCACTACTCCTCTCCTGCGAGTCCTGGCCAGGCCGAGTACTCGCAAAGCGCGGTTAGGTGAGCGAAGTGCATTTCGGGGACGCCGAGCTGACCGTCCACACAAGGGTCGGTCGCGACGGTCGCGAACACCACGAGGGACAGCGCCTCGGGGTCGCCGCCACCGCCCGCGGTGATTCGCTGCGCTACCTGAGGATGAAGGCAATTGGCTGCTAGACGCCTTGGTCTACCGGCTTGCTGCCCCACGCCGAAACCATGGGCGAGGTTGCCAAGTCGAGCTGACCGCTAGCGACGTTAGACAGGTGCTCTTCGATCTCGTCCTCACTCGCCAGCTCTGCGGCGATCAGGCGCTCCCGGATTTGTTCCACGGTTGCAGACTCCAGGCGATTCAGCACCGGGCCGCCTATCGGAAAGTAGGCATCCGACTGGACGTCCACGAGGCCCGCAGCCCTGAGCAGTCTTGGAAGCTTGCGACCGAACGACAGATCCACACCTCGTTCAGCCATCAGCGCACGAAACGCCAGCTTCAACTTGTTGGCGAGATCCTCGGCTGCGCCATGCTCGTCGGGACACGCAAGAGGCTGCAGACCGGGATCAGCTTCTTCGACCAGGAGCCACCCCCCGGGCCTGAGCGCATCAATCATGGTGGCCAGGGCTTCGTGCCGTTGAGGGACGTGGACGAGCACAAGTCGAGCGTGGACCAGGTCGAATGCGTGGTCGGGTGCCGGCTCGATTCCGATGTCGTGCCGTCTCACTTCGAAGCGGTCCTCGGCAGCGTCCAGCCAGGTCGTGTCGATGTCGGTGGCCAGCACATGGGCCTTGGTCTGTTCAGCAATCCAGGCAGGCACGCTCGCACTTCCGGCGCCGACTTCCCACACTCGCCACCCGAGCGACAGGCCCATCGACTCCATATGCCGGAAGGTCGACGGATTGAAGAGAGTCCCAAGTGCATCGAAGCGTTGTCCGGCCTCGCTCTGGCGATTGTCCAGGAGATAGTCCTCAGAGGCCATTCCAGAATCCTATGGACAGATCCGAGCGTGGCCACGGGCAGCGCCGAATGCCCGGCTGGAAAGGAGGCGGCCAGCTCGGACCGCGCTCGATCGACGCTGGCGGTGCGCCTGTGACCGTGTTCTGCACAGCTCAGCGCTACCGGTGCCGCAACTCCTTCAGTACCCGCACGAGCTGACCGAGGATAGCGAGCGCTCGCTCACGGCTCAGGCCGCTCGGTGCCTGTGGAGGGAGCATCGCTATCGACCGTCGCAGGATTTCGGCTTCCTCCGGCGAGAGGTCAGGCACACGCCAACGGTAACGAACACGTGTTCGGCGCGCCAGGGCGGTTGGTCCGAAAGGGGCCCGGGCTCGACGACTCACTTTTCCAGAAGCCGGTTAACGGCTGTCGTTTGACTCCTCGAGCGAGCCCTTCTCCCCGGCTTCCACGCGAGGTCGGCTGCCGACCACCGAACGCATCGTCAGCGAGGGTTCTGACCCCTCCGACAACTTCCTCCCCTTCCCGCGGCTGACATTGGCACCTCGTCGTGGCCGGCCGAGCCACCGGTCTTCACCACTGCCGCACGGCCCATCGCTCGACCGCTTGACGCATTTCCCCGGATCGGGAGAGGGCCGACGTTGCTCTTCCTTCTCTGGAGCGATCCCAGCCGAAGAGCCGACCCGAGCAGGTCAGATGTTGGTCTCGTCAGCAGGAACGTGCGGGAGCACCGGTGCCCCGCCCTGCCCATCTGGCTCGAGCTCGTGACAGCCGAGCGTGTACGACGTCATCGAGAGCGAACCCATCGCGTAGCCGTCGACGAGGACGTGAGCCGTCTCGTTCGAGGCAGACGCCAGGCCTGCTAGGTACAGCAATGGAATGAAATGGTCCGGGGTGGGTGCCGCCGCCGAGAAGTCGCCATGGCCCTCAATCGCCGCGAGGCCTGCCGGGTTGCTCGTCATGACCTCGGCTGTGTCATCGTCAAACCTGCGGGCCCAGTCGTAGCCCGCGTCGGGTTGCTCCCAGTCGATAAGTCTCAGATTGTGCACGACGTTGCCGCTGCCAAGGATCAGCACATTGCGCTCGCGTAACGGCGCTAGCGCGGCACCGAGCTCGAAGTGGTACTCGAACGACTTGGTGGCGTTGATCGAGAGCTGCACGACGGGAACGTCCGCCGCCGGAAAGGCATGCACGAGCACGGACCAGGTGCCATGATCAATGCCCCAGCTATCCGAGTCGCTCCCGACCCAGGTGGGATGCGCGAGGTCCGCGACCTCCTCAGCGAGCTCCGGGTCGCCGGGTGCCGGGTAATCCACCGCGAACAGCTCCTCCGGGAATCCGTAGAAATCGTGGATCGTCTTCGGACGCGTCATGGCCGTCACGGCCGATGCGTTGATATACCAGTGCGCGGACACCACAAGGATCGCTCGTGGGCGCGGAATCTTGGTACCGAATTCGCGCCACGCGTCCGTGTAGCGATTGTGATCCAGTGCGTTCATCGGCGTGCCGTGACCGAAGAAAGCTGCTGGGATGACCTTTGTGGCCTGCATGTCACCACCCCCCGACCGGCTCGTGATCGTACTGCGCCGCGCAGAATCGAGCCTATCCGGACTCTCCCGCGGTCCCCCTCTGTGTCGCCAAGATCGTTTCCACCGGACTCGGGTTGGCTTGTGAGGGGCGGCATGTCACTAGCCCGCCGGTCGACAGGCGGGAGCCTCGTGGTGTGTGCTAGGTGCATGGCAAGGGGGGCGCATGAGCAACTCGCTGGTTACTGACTTCTACGAGCTCAACATGGCGGCCAGCTATCTCCGCCACGACATGGTCGGGGCCGCAACCTTCAGTCTGTTCTGCCGAAGACTTCCGAACGATCGAGGCTTCCTCGTCGCGGCGGGACTCGAGGACTGCCTGTCATTCCTGGAGGTGCTCGCTTTCGACGATGACGACCTCGAGTACCTGGCAACGATTGGTTTCGACGAGGACGCGCTGTCTCGCTTCCGTAGCCTTCGTTTCACCGGAGACGTCTGGGCGGTGCCCGAAGGGACCATCGTCTTTGCCGACGAGCCGCTCCTCGAGGTCACCGCGCCCATCGCCGAGGCGCAACTGGTCGAGACCTACCTGCTCAACCAGTGCACCTTCCAGACAGCACTCGCCACCAAGGCGGCACGCTGTCGAATCGCCGCGGCCGGCCGCATAGACATCTTGGACTTCAGCATTCGGCGAACCCATGGCGTCGAGGCAGGCATGGCGGTGGCGCGGCTCTCTGCGATGTGCGGGTTCGCGGGAACGAGCAATGTGGCGGCCGCTCGTCTCCTCGCGCTCCGCCCGTCGGGCACGATGGCGCACTCGTATGTGGAGTCATTTACCGACGAGCTCGAGGCATTTGTGACTTTCGCCTCCGACTTCCCTGATCAGGCGGTCTTCCTGGTTGACACCTACGCGACTATGACCGGCGTCGCTCACGCGATGGCGGCCATTCAAGAGCTCGGGCTCCAAGATCACTCCGCCGTCCGACTCGACAGTGGCGACGTAGTCGATCTCGCCCGCCAGACCCGTCAGCGTCTTGACAGCGCTGGACTCACCAAGGTGAGGATTTTCGTGTCGGGCGGGCTCGACGAGCATGATCTCGCCCGCTTCGTTGCCGACAATGTTCCCATCGACGCTGTCGGGATCGGGACCCGCCTAGGTGTCTCAGATGACGCGCCCTACATCGACACGGCATACAAGCTCGTCGAGTATGCAGGCCGGCCGGTCGCGAAGCTTTCAGCAGGAAAAGCGACCCTGCCCGGGCCGAAACAGGTCTTCCGGGGCCCGGGCATGCATGACACCATCGCCTGTCGCGACGAGAGACCGCCGCACCAGGCTCTTGCACTTCTGGAACCTGTTATGAAGTCCGGCAAGCGAACACGGTCCGCGCCAGAGCTAGCCGAACTTCGATCGCGCTTTCAGGCGCAACTAAGTGACATCCCCGAGCGAGCACTTCTTCTCGCGTCGCCAAGCGTCCCCGTCGCCTCTGTAACCGGTGCCCTGCGAGCGCTCGCCGATGACGTCCGAGCCAAGGCTCAAGTCATCAGTAG
>JBEKGS010000116.1:0-4267 GCA_050012675.1 Acidimicrobiales bacterium | reverse complement strand
GAGGCCCCGCTCCCGGATCGCCTTCACGAGGGCGGGGATGATCACGTTCAGGTCACCGATGACGGCGTGGTCGGCCCGCGAGATGATGGGCGCGTCAGCGTCGGTGTTGATGGCCACGACGTGTTTGGCGTTCTGGCAGCCCGCCAGGTGCTGGCTGGCGCCGCTTATGCCGCAGGCGAGGTAGAGCTCGGGAGAGATACGCGTCCCGGTTTGGCCGACCTGCTGGCTGTGCGGGCGCCAGCCCGCGCTCGTGACAGCCCGGGACACCCCGACGGCCGCGCCGAGCAGGCCGGCCAGTTCGTCGATGGGGCCGAAGCCCTCCGGGCTTGCGACCCCGCGTCCTCCGCCCACGACCACGCGGGCATCGGAAAGCGAGACCCCCGTGCTTGGTTGTACCCACTGGGCAACCTTGACGCTGAGGTCGGATCGGCTCAGTAGGGGGCGGTGAACGTGCAGTCTTGTCGCAGCCGGCACGCGGGCCGGCTCAGGGGCCGCGGCGTCCAAGGCGACGGTGAGCAGGACGGGCGAGGACTCGACGACCGCCTCCTCGACGAGGACACCGCCCCAGCGCTGTCGGCTCACCTGAACGGTCGTCTCGCCTGATCGCGAGGCTTTGAGGCAGTTGGCCACCATCGCCTTTTCGCTGAGGGCTGCGACATGGGCCATCACCTCGTTGCCCCGGTCGGTGCCGGCGGCAACCACGACGGCGGCCGGCAGGTTCGATGCCAGCTCCACGATGACCCTGGCCCAGGCGAGGGGGGCATAGGAGTCGAGCTCGTCGGACTCGATGCCGTAGGCCTCGGACACGCCGAAGGCCGAGAGCACCTCGAGACCCGGGGCGGGGATCTGACCGAACAGGGCCGCCACGAGCGGGTCGTCCGGGGCCTCGCCGAGGGCCCTCGCCAAGCTCAACGCTCGTAACGAGGCGTCGCCCGGTTCGCCCGCTTCGTGCTCTAAAAGACAGAGAACCGTCATGCGAGCACTCCGAGCTCCTCGAGCAAGCCGAGCAGGGCCGGCACCGCCTCGACGCCCTCACCGAGGATCTCGGCGCGGCGGCGCTGTATGACCGGGTCCGAAAGCGCCTGCTTGCGCACAGGGTCCTCGTGCCAGGTAGGCGTCGTCTGTTCGACGACGGCCCTTTTTGCCCGCATGCGTCCCGGCAGGGAGGGGTAGCGGGGAAGGTTGATGCCTTCTTTGACCGAGACCACCGACGGCAGGAGAAGCTCGAAGCACTCCTCGCCGCCGCGGAACTCGCGTCTTGCCCTGAGGGTCGTGTCGGTGACATCGAGGTGCTTGACGCCGGTGACACACGGCCTTTTGAGTGCGTGGGCGACGCGAACCGCCACCTGGTAGTCACCGGTGTCGGCGGCCTCGTTGCCGAACAGGACGAGCTCATAGGGCCCGTTGGCCGTCTCGTCACGCCGGACGGCCTCCACGATGGCACCGGCGGTGGCCATCGGGCCCCACTCACGGCCGTCGGTCTCGAGCAGGACAAGCCTGCCTGCTCCGATCGCCGCCGCGTCACGGAGCTGTTCGGCCGCTTCCGGCGGCCCGAGCGTCAGCACCGACACGGTGCCACCTCGCAGCTCCACGATGCGCACGGCCTCTTCGACGGCGCACTCCTCATGGGGGCTCACCGTGAAGCCGAGCAGGTGGGTGTCGATCTCTTGAGCGTCCCGGGTCAGGGTGATCTTGGCGCCCACGTCCGGAACGCGCTTTATGCAGACGAGGAGGTTCATGCCGGTCAGCTCTTCACCTTTGTGTTGTCGGGGTCGAACAGGGGAGTCGCACCGACGACGGCGACGGTCACGGGGTAGCACTCGTGCAGGTACTCCACCTGGAGGCGGGTGCCTTTGATCGCGTACGCGCTCGGCAGGTAGGCGAGCAGGATGTGCTTTGCCAATGAGGGTCCCGAACCGGCGCTGGTCACATAGGAGGGCCGGCCCTTTTCGTCGACGAGGCGCTCGCCCTCGACGGTGACGATCGGCTCGCCGCCGAGCATGTAGCGCAGCGTCCCGTCGCCCGAGCGGTGGTCGTCGACCGTGAGGGTGCAAAGACGGGCCACGGGCTCTTGGCTGCGCTGGCTCAAGTAGGGCTGCTTGCCGATGAACTCCTCGGTCTTCACCGAGGGCCGTGCCATACCGGCCTCCACGAGGTTGTAGTCGGGCGTGAGCTCGGCACCGAAGGACCGGTATGCCTTCTCGAGGCGTCCCGTCGTGGCGTAGACGCCGATGCCGACCGGGACCAGGCCGTGGCCCCGGCCCGCTTCAAAGACCGTGTCCCAGACTCGGGCACCTTCCTCGAAGGGCACGTAGATCTCCCAGCCGAGCTCGCCGACATAAGAGATGCGCGAGGCCAGTGCCCTCACGCCGCCGAGCTCGATCACACGGCAGGTGGCGAAGGGGAAACCGGAGTTGGAGACGTCGTCGTCGCTGCAGGCCTGCAGCACGTCTCGAGCCCTCGGACCCCAAAGGCCGAAGGTGGTCCAGGCCGAGGTGAGGTCGGTTAGCTGGGCGGAGCCGTCCTTCGCCAGGTGGTCCGAGAACCACTTCTTGTCGGTCATGCCGCCGGCACCACCGGTCACGACCCGGAAGTGCTGCGAGCCCAGGCGCATGATCGTGAGGTCGGACTTGAAACCGCCGCGCTCGTCGAGCAAGGAGGTGTAGACGACCCGTCCGACGGGGACATCCATCTGGGCGACGGTGAGCCACTGCAGGGCCGACAAAGCTCGGGGGCCGGTGACGTCGAAGACGGCGAACGCCGACAGGTCGAAAAGACCGCAGCGTTCCCGCATGGCGAGGTGCTCGGCGTTGATGATCGGCGACCACCAGCGCGACTCCCACTCGGCTGAGCGCGGCATCACGCGCTCTTGGTACTGGGCGAGGAGCGCCTCGTTGCTCGCGTACCAAAACGGCCTTTCCCATCCCACCGTCTCGAAGAAGACGGCGCCGAGCTCGCGCTCTTGGTTATAGACAGGGCCAAGGCGCGTCGCCCGCTGCAGCTCCCACTGCTCAAAGGGGTGCACGATGCCGTACATCTTGTTGTAGCCCTCGCGAGCTCTCGCCGCGACGTGGGCTCGGGTCCTTTGGTGATCGTAGAAGCGGGCGATGTCGGCTTCGTGGATGTCGATCTCGGGGACATCGCCGTTCATCCACTCGGCCACGGCTCTTGCGATCCCGGGGCCCTCTTTGATCCAGCTCGCCGCCACCGACCAGAGGCCTTTGACCTCGGGGGTCTCGCCGAGCACCGGGAAGCCGTCGGGTGTCATGGAGATGAGCCCGTTGATGGCGTAGCGGATACCAACCTTCTCGTCGCCCAGGATCTCGGGCATGAGCTCGAGGGCGTCTTCGAGCTGGGGATCGAAGTCGTCCTTGGTGAAGGGCATCTCGGTCGGCGAGAGCACCGCCTCTTCGTTGGAGGGGATCTCCTCGGGCAGAACGAGGATGGGGCGGTGCGCGTACGAGCCCACCTCCATGTCGCCGCCGTGCTGGCGCTCGTACATGTTCGGGTCCATGTCGCGCACGACCGGGTAGGTGATCTCCCCGACGGTGTCGGCGAACAGCGGCACCGGCCCGACACTGATCATCTGGTGCACGACCGGTGTGAGGGGGATGCGGGCCCCCGCCATCTCAGCCAGTCTCGAGCTCCACACACCGCCGCAGACAGCGCAGATGTCGGTCTCGATGTCCCCGGCGCTCGTGCGCACTGTGCGGACGCGTCCGTCGTCTTCCGACAGCTCGATGCCGAGCACCTCGGTGTTCGCCCGCACCTCCAGGGCGCCCATCTCCTGGGCCCGTTCACGCATGAGCGTTCCCGCTCTCAGGGAGTCCACCACTCCGACAGTGGGAAGGTAGAGGCCCTCCAATATCGCCTCGGTGTTGATGAACGGGACGAGTTTCGCGACTTCGGACGGGCTCAACAGCTCATAGGGGATGCCCCAGGCCTTGGCGGCCGAGGCCCGCCGGCGCAGCTCCTGACAACGTGCCTGCGTCCGGGCAATTTCGAGCCCGCCGCTTTCTGTGAAGACTCCGAGAGCCTTGAACTGCGCCGAGCTGTCGTCGGTCAGTTCCGCCATCATCTTGGAGTAGTCGATCGGGAAGATGAAGTTCGAAGCGTGGCCCGTGGAACCGCCGGGGTTCGGCATGGGACCCTTGTCGACGAGTACCAGATCACGCCAACCGAGCCGTGCCAGGTGCCAGGCGAGGCTGTTGCCAACGATGCCGGCACCGACGATGACGGCGCTGGCCCTTCTCGTGGATTCACTCAT
>JBEKGS010000115.1:0-6147 GCA_050012675.1 Acidimicrobiales bacterium | reverse complement strand
GGAGTCGGACCAGAGGTGGCACATACCGGCGAGTCGTGCGACTACTGCTCCATGGCCGCCACCTGCCGCTACCGGGAAGAGCACCTCTCCCACCATGGTTGAAGCCGATCCCACGGCGCTTTGCGAGGTAGAACTCCAACCCGTAGGCCGGCGCGTAGAGGTGCCACTCGGGGTGACAGTCCTCGCGGCGGTGCAGGCATCGGGTGTGGAGCTGGTCTCGGTCTGCGGAGGGGAGGGCACCTGCGGGACTTGTCGTGTGCGGGTAGTCGAGGGCCAGCTCAGCGCCGAGACAGCCGAGGAAGAGGACCTACTGAGCGCCAACGAGCGCGCCGACGGGTTCCGGCTGGCCTGCCAGGCACAGGTCTTAAGTGCCCTTCGTCTTGAAATACCCCCGGAGTCGCTCAGCGCCCCACAGCGTCTGCAGCTCGAAGGCCAGTCGGTGGAGTTCGACGCGGACCCCCCGGTCATCGTCGTCGACCTCGAGCTCGAGGCTCCTTCGTTGCACGACTTGCGAGCCGACACGACGCGGCTCTCCGAGGCACTGGCACAGGCCGGCATGGGGGGTACCGCCATCAGCTTGCGGAGCGCCCGGGCGTGCTCGAATCGACTTCGCGCGCAAAACTGGCGAGGACGGGCGGCGGTCTACAGGGGGCTCGACGGCAGCGGGACGCTCATTTCGCTGCAACCCGCGGGCGCAAGGCTGTTCGGCCTTGCGGTGGACACCGGAACCACCAAGCTGGCGGCGTACCTGGTTGACCTCGCCACCGGGGAGACGTTGGCCAGGGTCGGCGCGATGAATCCGCAGACTGCCTATGGCGAAGACGTCGTTAGCCGCATCACCCACGCCAACACCGCGGATGGCGCCGCCGAGATGCTGCACGAGAGGTTGGTCGGGGAGCTGAACCGGATGGTGGGGGAACTCTGTGACCAGACCGGCGCCCGCCGCGGGCAGATCGTCGACGCGGTCGTCGTCGGCAACACAGCGATGCACCACTTCGTTGCCGGCCTGCCCGTTCGCCAATTGGGCGAAGCTCCTTACGTCGCTTGCGTGAGCGATCCGGTGCTCGTGCGCGCCGAGGAGATCGGCCTTGAGCTCGATGACGGGGCGATGCTCTATCTGCCTCCCAACATCGCGGGCTATGTAGGCGCCGACCACGTGGCGATGCTCCTTGCGAGCGGGCTGGCGGAAACCGAGCAGACGGTGCTGGCCCTGGACATCGGCACCAACACGGAGATCAGCCTGGCTCACAGAGGTGAGATCTGGAGTTGCTCCACCGCTTCAGGGCCGGCGTTCGAGGGAGCGCACATCCACGACGGCATGCGGGCTGCGCCCGGAGCCATCGAGCACGTGCGATTCCGCCAGGGAGCCTTTCAGGTGCAGACCATCGGGGGTGCTCGCCCAATCGGCATCTGCGGCTCCGGCATCTTGGACGCCGTGGCACAAGGCTTGGCAGCTGGGATCATCGACCAGCGAGGATCGCTCGTGAAGGGCCATCCGCTGGTGAGCCGGACCTCGAGCGGGCCGACCTGCGTGCTCGTGCCCGCGCAAGCTTCGGGCCACGGACGCGACGTCGTGTTCACGCGCTCGGACGTGAACGAGATCCAGCTCGCCAAGGGCGCGATACGGGCCGGTACTGAGCTGTTGTTGAAGGAGGCAGGTATCGGGGCCTCAAGCCTGGAGACCGTCGTCGTCGCCGGCGCTTTCGGCACCTACCTGGACCTGGAGAGCGCGATAGCGGTGGGGTTGCTGGTGGATGTGGGGCGAGAACGCTACACGCAGGTGGGCAATGCAGCCGGTCGGGGAGCCGAACAGCTTGTCGCGAGAACGCCGTCTGCTTGCGGATCGCCTCGCCAAGCGCGTGCGCTACGTGGAACTGACGGTGCACGGCTCGTTCACCGACATGTTCACAAGGGCGCTGGGATTCGGTCGCGGCGACTAGATCTGAGCCCACCTCTCGTGGTGGTCTGTCCCAGCCGTTGGTCACGGACGGCACGCCCGCGAGCCTTGTTCGTACAAGGAGGAAGGTGGAGGCCTCACTCGGGCACGCCTCGGCGGCGCAGGCACAGGTCCTCGTCCCCCCGCCCCGACCGGCCTTGTTTGCCTGTAGGACACTTGGGGTTCATCTGGGGTTCATTCGGAGTTCACCGTGCAAAAGTGGGCCGACCAGGCCCCCGTGGTCGGGGAAATTGGCTCGTGGAGGTTCGTGTGGAGATCGTCCGCTTTGGACGCGCGCCAAACGGCCAGGTCAGAGCCTCTGAGGAGCCGGCCCGTCATCTGCAGCTCGTGCTCAGCGGCATTCGGTCAGCAAGGTTGACCAAGCCGCTCGGGAGCAATCAGGTGTAATGTCGCGGCGAAATCGTAACAACCGGAAGGGGGCACTCGGATGGTGCGCGATGAAGGTGCAGATACTGTCGGATCTGAGGGAGCGGTCTATGACCGACGGCGCTTCCTTCGCCAGGCGGGCCTCGGCGTCGCCGGGATAGCGGGCGGGTTGCTGGCCCAGTCGGCTGCCAGCTCCGCGAGTCCGCTCGCCCGGGCGGTGGCGCAAAGGGCCGGCACCGCTCCGCCGGTGCTGCCTCCCGGCCTATTGGCCGCGGCGAAGAAAGAGGGCACACTCAACCTCATCGCCGACCCCTACAACTGGGCCAACTACGGCACCCAGTCGACGCCGAACACTGTCATCGGCGAGTTCTACAAGTTGTACGGGATCAACTGCCCCGTCGTGAACCCGGAAGGCTCCTCGGCTCAGGAGCTGACCGCCATCTTGTCCTTCAAGGGCACGCCCAAGGACCCGGACGCGGTCGACGTCTCACCCGAGATCGCCGAGGAAGGCGTGACGGACAAGGCGTTCGCTCCTTACAAGGTGCAGACCTGGAACGAGATCCCGAAGTCCATGAAGGAGGCGAACGGCCTCTGGTACGGCGACTATTACGGTGTCCAATCCTTCGGCACGAACACCAAGGTCGTGAAGAACCCGCCGAAGACCTGGAAGGACCTCCTCAATCCTGAGTACAAGGGCCAGGTCGCGATCGTCAACAGCCCTGCTGTGGCTGGCGACCCGTTCGGCTCGGTCTGGAGCGCCGCCCTCGCTAACGGTGGTTCGCTCAACAACATCATGCCGGGCATCAGGTTCTTCCAAAAGCTGAAGGAAATCGGGAACTTCAACCCGATCATCGCCAACCCGTCCCAGATCGCGAGCGGCGAAACACCGATCGTCATCGAATGGGACTACCTCAACCTTGCCTACAAGAAGCAGTATCCCGACATCAACTTCGTGGTGAGCGTTCCGACCGACGGCAAGTTCGCCAACTACTACTGCCAGGCGATCAGCGCGTACGCACCGCACCCGAACGCGGCCAAGCTCTGGATGGAGTACCTCTATTCCGACCTCGGCCAGCTCGAGTACCTCGCCGGGTACGTCCACCCGGCGCGCTACGCGGCCATGGCGGCCGCCGGCAAGATCCCGGCCTCGCTTGCGAAGGATCTGCCCCCCGCGAGCGAGTATGCAGGTCTTCAGTTCCCCACCCTGGCGCAGATCAACAAGGCGAGCGCTGTCGTCGTGGCGAACTGGGACAAGATGGTGGGCGGCGTCTAACCGAAGGCGAAGACGCGAATAGGAGGGCCACTTGGCCCTCGGCGAGCCCCGAGCTCAGTCAGCGGTTCTCGCCGGGAACGCGGCGCGCAAGCGGTCGCGTTCCCGGCGATGGGCCATGCTCGGCATGCTCCCCTTCTTTGCCTATATCAGCATCTTCTTGCTGATACCGACTGGTGAGCTCATCGTCGGCGCCTTCCGGACTGCCAACGGGGCTTTCACGTTTTCCAACATCTCAGACATCTTCCGGGCACCGTATCCGCAGGCCTTCGAGTTCTCCCTTGAGCTGTCGGCCCTGAGCGCGCTCATGGGAGGGGCTCTCGGCTTCCTCGTCGCCAACGCGGTCTTGCACCATGGCCTTCCCCGCTTCGTCCGACCGGCGTTCGTGTCGTTCTCGGGCATGGCCGCGAACTTCGCAGGTGTACCGCTCGGGTTCGCCTACGTGGCGACCCTGGGCACCCTCGGCGTCATCACCACCCTCCTGCAGCACCTTGGTCTGGACATCTATCCGACCTTCAGCCTTCAGGGCCTGTTCGGATGCGCTCTGGTCTACATGTACTTCCAGCTCCCCCTCATGATCCTGCTCATGATCCCGGTGATCGAGGGATTGCGCAAGGAATGGCGGGAGTCGGCCTCGAACCTGGGTGCGAGTTCCTTCGAGTTCTGGCGGTACATTGGCCTGCCAGTCATAACTCCGTCGTTGCTGGGCCTCATGGTGCTGCTTTTCGGGAACGCCTTTTCCGCATACGCGACAGCGGAGACCCTCGGCGTCTCGAATCTCGTCACCATCGACATCGCCAATCTCATCAATGGAGACATCACATTTGACCCGCAGGACGCGTATGCGCTCGCGCTCGCGATGATCGTCGTCATCGTGATCACTATCGTCGTCTACGCCCTGCTTCAGCGTCGAGCGAGCCGATGGCTCAGGTAAGCGCGGTCGCGCAAGCTCGCCCGAGCTCCCACCGCTTGCGGCGGGCACGAAACCGTGTGCCCGTCTGGCACGTGATATGGCTCGTATTGGCGGCGCTCGTCTTCCTCGTGCCGATCTACTCGGTCGTGCAGTTCAGCCTGGCCGGTATCGGGCCAGGCCAGAACATTTTTCACTGGTACCTGACCGTGTTCGACGATCCCAGTTTCAGGGCCTCGTTCTGGCTCTCGATTCAGATCTCTCTCGAGACCGTCGCCGTCAGCCTTGTGCTCATGGTGCCGACGGTGTTCTGGGTCCACCTCCGTCTTCCCGGGCTCCGGCCCGTGATGGACCTGATCTCAATCCTGCCTTTCGTAGTACCACCGATCGTGCTCGTCGTGGGGCTTTTGCCCTTCTTGAAGAACATCACCTTCCTGTTCGTGCGCCCCGAGGTGTTGTCGCTCATCTACGTCGTGTTCGCACTGCCTTTTCTCTATCGAGCGCTGGACGCGGGACTTCGTGCGATCGACCTGCGTACCCTCGTGGAGGCTGCCGAGAGCCTCGGGGCAAAAACTCCCAGGACGCTCTTGCGGGTGATCCTTCCAAATCTCCGAGCCGCCATCATCGGTGGATCGCTGCTCACGATCGCGATCGCGATGGGCGAGTACACCGTCGCCAGCCTGCTGGAGTTCAACACTTTCTCCGTCTACACCTACACCGTCGGCACGAGCACGGCCTATGAGGGCGTGGCCTTGTCGTTCATCAGCTTCATTTTCGTCTGGGGGGCCATGCTGGCTCTTTACCTGTTGGGGCGGGGCGGTCGTGGCGCTGCGGCTGTCGCGATTACGGACTACAAATAGGTTCCTATGGCAACAGTCGAACTTCGTGGCCTGCGTCGCACGTTCGGAAGTGTCGTCGCGCTCGACGATCTGTCTCTAGAGGTTGGGTCCGGCGAATTCGTCTCCTTGCTCGGACCGAGCGGTTGCGGCAAGACCACGGCGCTGCGGATCATCGCCGGATTCGAGTGGCCTGACTCGGGCGAGGTGCTCGTCGAAGGTGAAGACGTGCTCGGCAAACCTGCCAACAAGCGCAACATGGGCATGGTCTTCCAGGCGTACAGCCTGTTCCCGAACATGACAGCCGAGCAGAACGTGGAATTCGGCCTTCGGGTTCGCAAAGAGAGCCGCGACAAGCGTTTGCAACGTGCCCGAGAGCTGCTCGAGCTCGTCGGCCTAGGTTCGGCGATGAGTCGCTATCCCCGCCAGCTGTCGGGAGGCCAGCAACAGCGGGTCGCGCTCGCCCGGTCGCTCGCGATCCAGCCGAGCGTCCTGCTGCTCGACGAGCCCTTGTCCGCCTTGGACGCGAAGGTGCGAGTTCAGCTTCGTGCGGAGGTTCGCCGAATTCAGCTCGAACTCGGTATCACGACCCTGTACGTCACCCACGATCAGGAGGAAGCCTTGTCGATCTCCGATCGCGTGGCCGTGATGTCGGGCGGTCGAGTCGAGCAGCTCGGGACACCGGCCCAGATCTACAGCGGCCCGAGGACGGCCTTTGTCGCGAACTTCGTCGGCACGATGAACAAGCTGGAGGGCCAGGTCGTGTCCCTCCAGGATCGGGTTGTCCGCTGTGGACCGCTCCTGGTGA
>JBEKGS010000114.1:0-4360 GCA_050012675.1 Acidimicrobiales bacterium | reverse complement strand
GACGTCGAGGTCCAGCTCGGACACTGCGGGCAAGCCGTTCGGGTAGACCTTGCTCACCTTTTCCAGGTTCACAGTTGCCATGGTGTCTCCTTGATGGCCACCAAATAAATTCCGGTGAAAGCACTATTTCACACCAGGTTCGCACTCTGCAGGAAGAGGCTCATCGGGTTTCTCGAGCAAGTGCACAGGTTCGTGATGTGGGGCTTGCAGCGGGGGCATAGGACCACGCGAAGCTGGAGCCGATTCGTTGGAACCTGGGGCACGCTGTCGCCAGGGTGCCCGTTGGCGTACCCCGTCCTACTAAGGGGGTCCACCAAGACCCGAGGCTTACGCGAGGCGGCGGACGATCGATGCCGCGTACCGAGCGACAGAGCTGGACGGAACCGCAGGGCGATGTCTGATCGAAGGGCCGCGACCTCCTCGGGAAACGATTTCGCAAACTGGGGCGACACGGCAACCATATCTGTATGCTGTGGGCCAGGTGCGGGTCTATCGAGCCTTAGCGCGACGGCAGGCACCACGTAAGGCCACGCCTGGGGAACTAGCTCTGGGCTCGAGTTCACCGTTGTACGCGAAGAACAGTCTGCACAGCTCGAAAGGAGGACGGGGAGCGGGGTTTCACGCGAACCGCGCCCGTAAGACGAATGGTGCAAAGGGTCTGTAATGCCAACTGCCGAAGAGCCCTAGCCTGTTTATCATTCTCCCGTGCTTGCCGCGCGAAGTGCCTCAACCTAGCCGGTGATAGCCGGGAAGATGCCTATCCGAGTCATTGCTCGATAGCGACACAGAGCAGTTTCAGATCGTTGCGCGGCGCAGCGGCAGGCCTCAATGTCTGTTGACCCGGCTTTGGTCCCAAAGCGGAAGCTGTACACCGGTGCTTTGATGCCCGCGATAGGGCTGGGCACGTTCGGCTCGGACCGCGTGTCGGCGGACGGAGTTGCGCAAGCGGTGAGCGGTGCCTTGGAGGTTGGTTACAGACATTTCGATTGCGCCTCCGTCTACGGCAACGAGGACCGCATCGGGGAGGTCCTGCGGGGCTTTCCACGCGAGCAGCTCTGGATCACGTCCAAGCTGTGGAACGACAAGCACGCCCCAGAGGACGTCATCGCTTCGTGTGAACAGTCTCTGGCTGACCTTCGTACGGACTACTTGGACGCTTATTTGGTGCACTGGCCGTTCCCGAACTTCCACCCACCCGGTTGTGACGTGACTTCTCGTAGCCCCGACGCCCGGCGGTACATCCACAGCGAGTACATGGAGACGTGGCGCCAGATGGAGAGGCTGGTCGACATGGGGTTGGTGCGCCACATAGGCACGTCCAACACGACGATTCCCAAGCTGGAGCTTCTCTTCCGGGACGCTCGGATTGCTCCGGCAGTGAACGAAATGGAGCTGCACCCGCACTTTCAGCAGCCCGAGCTCTTCGACTACGTCCGCGGTCGGGGCGTCGAGCCGATCGGTTTTTGCCCTATTGGCTCACCAACTCGGCCCGACCGAGACCGGACGCCCGAAGACACCGTGGACATTGAAGATCCCGTACTGGTCGGCATCGCTCGGGCCCACGGAGTGCACCCGGCGGTGATATGCGTGAAGTGGGCCGTTCAGCGTGGCCAGACCCCGATTCCGTTCTCGAACCGGCGCAACGAGTATGAGTCCAATATCGATGCCGTCGTGAGCGACCCTCTCACGGAAGCAGAAATGCGGGCGCTCGCGGCCGTCGACAGGAATGACCGCCTGATCAAAGGACAGGTCTTCCTGTGGATGGAGGACCAGCCCTGGGAGGACCTGTGGGACCCGGACGGTGTCATCGTGGGCGGCGGGTGAGTTCGAAAAGAGGCGTTGCCTATGACTAGGTACGAGGTTGGCTCCCTGCCCTGAGACGAGACCGCGGGCGGATACTAGGGCGCAGATAGGCATACAGGCGGTGGACGGCGGATGAAAGCGGGATGGTTCGCCGTCGTGCGCCAGCCATTGCCACCCGCACCGCGTCGGACACGACATCGTCTCTCGGGTCCGTGGAGGGCCCACTTGAATGTGGTCGGGACCGGCATCGATCCGGTGACCTCGCGCTTTTCAGGCGCGCTCAGACCAGATTGGCCCGACCCCGCTACCTCACTGTCATCGCGTCAGAGCAGGTAGATTGCCATTTATGCGTGTCCGGCACTGACCGCTCGATACCGGGATTGACCATCCCGTGCCACTCGCTGTGGCACGGGAGTGGCACGCCCGCCTGGCAGTCAACGCGCTGAGCCGGCGGTACACGGCAGTCCGAACGCGGCCCCAGAGCAAGCCGGACGGAAACGTTACGACCTGATGATGCCCCGCTCCTACGCGATAGTTGGCACCGGAGGCTTTGTAGGAACGTGAGGACTCTGAGACCGTTGGGCGCTGCGGCGCTGGTGGCGATAGCAGTCAGCTTGGTGCCGAGTGGCGCCTCTTCGCAGACGAGACCGTTGGCGGCACGCCTGGCCGCGGGTCTGTCTGCTTCCAACCAGATCGTCAAGCTCGTCCCCTGTGAAAGCCGCTGGCTCGAAGTTCAAGCGTGGGCCGCCAGCCCGCTGCCGAATGGGCCAAACAATCCGCCGACCGTGATGCAAGAGATCGTTCGGGTCGACTCCTCCGGGCACACATGCAGCCTGCCGTCGGGTTGGCTGACACTGGCATCGATCAGGGATCAAGGGACACCGTACGCATCGATCCACCAGACAGACGTCGGGCGCAGCTCGAATCTCCCGCTCTCGGCGGACGAGTTTGCCGTCGCGAACGTCACGGTCGTTGTGCCGTGGTTCATTCCTTACGGCAATCTCTGCGCATCAGGCGTGCCCATCGGGGTGACGCCACCGGCGTCCGGGCTCGCATCCCGAGCCTTCGTGGTGCCGACAGGCTGTGGCGAGGGGTTGGCCGGCATGCTCAATGCCACCGTTGGAGCGTTCCGCTCGATTAGCTCCGGCGTCCCTGACGCCAGCGGAGCTCTCGTCGCACACCTCCAGCCTGGCCCGATGGCACTCGGAGCCAATGGCGTGCTCTACATCTCCGAGCCGTCGCTCGACCAGGTCGTGGCGAGGTTGCCGGACGGGTCGTTCAAGTTGATTGTGGGAACAGGTCGGGCGGGCTACTCCGGTGACGGCGGTCCGGCGGTTCGAGCGAGGCTGAGCCAACCGGAGGGCCTCGCCGTGGCCACCAACGGAGCCCTGTACATCGCCGACTTTGGGAACAACCGGGTCCGCGAGGTGCTACCTGACGGCACGATCGAGACCGTCGCCGGCGAAGGCGGTGCGGCACCCGAGATCATCCCAATCGACGGGTTGCCGGGCGGCCCAGCATTGAGGGTTCACATGTGGTCCCCAAGTGCCATCGCGATTGGTCCTGGCGGCGCGCTGTACATCGCGGTCGACAACGAAAACGCAATCGTCGAGCTCCACAAAGGAGTGATCACGACGATGGTCACGGGTAGTGACCTGAAATCGATCCCCTATTTCGCCCGGGACCAGTTGTGTGGGCCGGCGGGGCTTGCGCTCGACGCGCGCGGCGACTTGTACTTCAACTGCGCGGAGGCTTCTCCGACACTGATGCGCACACCGGCAGGACGGCTCGTATCTCGGGGCGAGTGGGAGCCGCTCGGTTTTTCGCCATTCAGCGCACCGGGTGGTGACCGGGTCGATGTCGTGACTACCGCCGGCATCTTGTCCCTCACGCCGACCGGGCAGAAGATAACCCACGTACCAAGCGTGATCCCACACGTAGGTGTGATCAATCTGGAGGGCATCGCAGCAGGTTCGGGCGGAGCTATCTATCTCGACCAAAGTGGTGAGCCCGGCCCGCCAGCGATCGTGGCTCTTCGCGACGGTCGGGTCGCCACGCTGTGGGCGGCCGACGCCTAACAGCGACATTGCACTCGACGCCCGACTGGTACATGGCCGAACTCGGTTGGTAACTCCGCTCGGACTACGGGCCTCAGATACGAGATTTAGCGTGTCGGAGGGCCGACGGCGCAGGGTTTCTGACCGGCAGTGAGGTCCCGTCCCACCGGTGAGTTTTGCAGAGACTCCGGCAGGTCTGACCTGCCGGAGTCTCTGCTATGAGCCTCTAATCTAACGGCGCCTCATGCGTCACATCTCGGGTCCAAGGCGTAGACCGCAATACCGGACTCGGAGGGGTTCGCGCCGTGCGTCTCGTTCGCTGCGATAACGAGGTTGGTCGCGTCGGCTGCTACGAACCCCGGTGGCGTCGCTTCGGCGATGTTCTGCGAGCCGAATGTGTTGGGCAGGCGCAACTCCGTATCAACACGCCCCGTCCTGCCCGAGACGCACTCGAGGGGATCGCCGGCGATCTGGAACCAGAGGTCGCCTGCATCAGGCAC
>JBEKGS010000113.1:0-4557 GCA_050012675.1 Acidimicrobiales bacterium | reverse complement strand
CTAAGGCCTCACGCACAGCCTTCGGGAGCGTCACCTGGCCCTTCGAGGTAACCCTTGCCGCAGCGTCCATTGAAGCCTCCTTACTTTCTGGATGTAGTAAGGATACAACTTTGGCGGGGTCGGTGAGGCCCAAGATGATGCCATTCTGCCAACATTTCGCCAACGGACTTTGGGTTGCAGACAGGCGCTGGAGCCGCAACGGGCAGCCGGTGGGGCGTAACAACCCTGCTCAGCGGTCTGTAGCGGCGATCCGGTCACGCTCTCAAGTTAGAGGCGCTGGGGTGCGAAACTGCTTGCAGCTGCCAGTCACCGGTCGAGCTCCTGACCGGCGAGTGCTTGGCGAAATGGGTTTCACGTGACCGGCGGCTCGATTCGCTCGACAGTTGGCACCCGGTCGATCGACTTGTAGAACGACGCGACCCGGTTGACCCCGGTGGACTCGGCACACGCGACGAGGTACGCCTCTGCGAAGTCCAACCTGTCTATTTCGCAGACCTCGACAGCCCGCAGCAGCAACGCCGCGTCAATGCTCACCACCGACCGCGTCGCCAGGAGGGACCGGGCCGCTTCGGCCACCTGGCCACGGGGCGCCTCGTAGAAAGACTCCAGGACGTACACCGTCTCAGCGACGACCAAGTCGGTGAGGACAGCTGGGTCTCGCTCCTCAGGTACGACGTAGCCCGGCCGCCAGGTCGGCCGGGTCGCCGCTGAGATGGCGGACGAGGATGTTCGTGCCGACAAAGGCGCTTACCGGACTTGGGTGCCGGTTGCCGCATAACCCAGTCGAGATCGGGACTTCGTCCCGAGCAGGGCTCCTCCCCGCGTCTCGGACGCGGACTGGTAGAAGACGTCGCGACGCTGGACCGGTGAGCCCGTCTGCCCGCATCAGCGCTGCTAGAATGGCGATAGTAAATGCCGCCATCAGCGAAGACTGGAATGGAGTTCCCGATGCCTGATGTTGCGAACGGGCGTGACTTCAACTGGCCTGCCGGAGCCCGCTGCGCCTTCTCTATCAGCTGGGACGTCGATGTCGACAGCATGCTGCACCTCCAGCACGGCGACCGCGCCTACGAGCAGTACGCGGCGCTCTCCTACCTGCGCTACGACGAGGTCGCTATACCAAACATCGTCCGCGCCTGCGCGCAACTCGACATTCACAGCACGTTCTTCGTGCCGGGCTGGTGCGTGGAGCGGTACCCCGCGATGTGCGAGACAATCGTTGCCGGAGGCCACGAAGTCGCCTATCACGGTTACATGCATGAGGCGCCCAACAGCCAGACTCCCGAGGGAGAGCTGGCTTGGCAGCAGCGAGCGTGCGCGGCAATCGCCGCGCTCACAGGTCGACGCCCGGTAGGCTGCCGGGCCGCTCACGCCGGCAGCTCCGCACACACGATGGACTACCTGCTCAGCGAGGGCTTCCTCTACGATTCATCGCTCGCCAACGATCATGACCCTTTCCTCCTCGATCTTCGGGCAGGAGCGCTGCTCGAGCTCCCGTGCGAGGTGACCATGAGCGATTGGCCGCACTACGCCCATGTCCCGGATTTCGGGTACCTCATGCCTCCGAAGGCACCCGAGCAGGCAATTGCCGTGTTCTCTTCAGAGCTTGAGGCTGCGTACGAGTCTGGCGGATTCCTCACCACAATTTGGCACCCGCACGTCTCGGGCCGCCCAGCACGGTTGCGGGCCTGGGTCAGCTGGGTGGAGGGACTGAAGGCCCGCGGCGACATCTGGATCACCAGCCTGGAAGGGGTCGCCGCCCATCTTCAAAAGCAGCTGGCGGCCGGCGACGACCTCCGCCACGTCCACTACCCGTTCTATGAAAAACCCGTCGAGGAAGTGAAGGAGTTCTCGGCCACGTACCGGACATTCGAGTCCCCGGGCTGGCCGTGCTAGGAGCCTTGGTAGCTCCGATCAGCCGAGCCGGTCGTGGACGAGCCGGCCACCGAGCAGCACGAGCACCACTCCGCCGTCGCGCCCGAGCAGCCCAGGGTGCTCGAGCACGTCGCCATCGGCCACAATGAGGTCTGCCTGCTTTCCGACCTCGATCGTGCCGATCTCCTGCTCGAGGCCGAGCAGTTCGGCGTTGGTACGGGTGGCGGCGATGATCGCCCCCACCGCTCCGAGCGCACCGGCTTTGATCCCGATCTCTTCGCCTTGGTAGCGGCGCATCGGCCCGAGCAGGTCCGAGCCGGAAGCGATCCGGACACCGGCGCCGGCGGCGATGGTAAGGCTCTCGAGGCCGGCGTCGACAATCCGAGCCAGCTTGTCGAGGCTTTCTTTCGGCACGCCGTGACGGGCGCCCTCGTCGTGCAACTTCTCGTAGGTGACGAGCGTGGGCACGAGGAAGGTGCCGTGCTCGGCCATCAGCTTGGCCGTTGGCTCGTCGAGCAGGTTGCCGTGCTCGATCGAGCGCACCCCCGCCTCCACGCAGACGGCAATGGACGCCGGCGTGTACGCATGAGCGAGCACGTAGGTGCCGGCCGCCTGCGCGGCGCCGACGGCGCTCGAGAGCTCCTCGAGCGAGTACTGCAGGGATTCGAGACGATCGGTCGGCGAGACCACGCCACCGGACGCCATCACCTTGATCTGGTCGGCGCCGCGACGCAGTTCTTCGCGTGCCGTCCGGCGGACCTCGTCCGGCCCGTCGGCGATGGCGTGGACGAGGCCGACGTGCTGGCCAGGGTCGGCGTGGCCGTTGTAATCGGTGGCGCTGCGCTGGTCGCCGTGCCCACCGGTCTGGCTGAGAGGTCGTCCGGAAACCAATAGGCGCGGCCCGGTGATGGCGCCCTGCTCGATCGCCCGCCGGAACCCCGCATCGGCACCGCCGGCGTCGCGCACGGTGGTGAACCCCCGGGCCAGCATCTCTTCGAGGGCTACGCCGGCGAGCACGGCAACCTCGCTCTCGTAGCGACGCCTGTTCTGCGCACCGATATCCGCGTCCACTGCGGCGGCATGGACGTGGGCGTCGATCAAGCCCGGCAGCAGGCAACGGCCGGCCAGCCGGACAACGCGCTCTTCGCCTGTGCCAGGACGTCGGCGCCCTTCGATCACGTCGGCTATGCGCCCTCCGTCGACGACGACCGCCCCCTCGAAGGGCGGCGCGCCCGTGGCGGTGATGACCGTTGCCTCCTCAAGCACGACCCGTGCTGCCATCTGAGCCCCCTCTCCGATCGTTCCTCGACCGCGCCGCCGGCCGGGCCCGGCTAGCGCACATCGCTCAGCTCTGTTGCTCCTCCGCGGGACGAGGCGGGCCGTCGACGCTGATCTTCACCTCGTACAACGACCCCCCGCCACCTGGCTGCTCGATGGCCCGGAAAACGGAGCGGCCGCGCTCGGCGTTGGCGGCCCGCCAGGGGTCGTCGACCCAGCGCCGGTAGGCTTCGGGCGAGGCCCACAACGCCGTCACCATCGCTGGCGCCGTCCGGTCCTCGGGCAGCTGAAGCTCGGCGGCGACGAAACCCGGAGTGGCTGAGGCGTGCTCGAGGACGCCCTCGCTGACAAAGAACTGCTCGATGGCGCGGACATCACCTCCCAGTGGTTCGAGGAACAGCACGCTCCTGATCACACTGCCTCCTTTCCGCGAAGCGGCCTAGAAACCTCGGACCGTGGTGCCCGCATCAGTCCAGCGGGGGCTCCCAGCCCCGCCGGCCCTCGAACCCGAGCACCCAGGCCTCGCCGATCCGTGCGCCATCCAAGCGCCAGAGCGTGAGACCGCTCAGGCGCACGGCCTCCACCGCCGGCTCGGCGTCGGCCGGCCGGCCATGGCCTACCCACATCGTTGCCACCCAGGGCAACTCGACGACGTAGCGCAGGACGTCGTAGTGCAGGTCCGGCAGCGCCTGACGGCGGGCACGGGCCCGGCGGGCGAGGACGCCGGCGTCGAAGGTCTCGCCGTCCGCGCCGTACCCTGCGAACTCAGGGGTGAGGACCTCGGCCAGGACTTCGACCCGCCCGACGTTCCACACCTCCTCGAACACGCGACCTACCACCTGTCGAGCCAGAGCGGGCGTAACGGTGCTTGGCTCTGTCATCGCGGGCCGCCGGGCGCTGGCCCGCCGACAAGCTCCTCCTGTAATTGCTGCAAGCCGACCAAGCCCAGCCCGAGGGCGGCGGAATGGAAGGCACGCATGTCAAAGGCGGGGCCCGCCCGCTGGTGCACCTGCTCTCTGGTGGCTCGCCAAATGCGTTCGCCGACCTTGTAGCCGATGGCCTGCGCCGGCCAGCTCAGGTAGCGCTCGATCTCACTGCGCAGGAACGCTTCGGAGCGGGCCACGGAGCGCTGCAGCACGGCCAGCGCCACCGCCGGGGCCCAACGCTCACCGGCCAGCTCTGGCCAGTCGGCGGGGATGCGCAGCCCGAGGTGCAGACCGAGGTCGGTCACCACGCGCGCCGAGCGGAACGCTTGGCAGGCAAGCATCCCGAGGCGGTACGCCGGGTCCTCGACCAGGCCGAGCTCGTCCATGAGCCGCTCGGCGTACACGGCCCAGCCCTCGATCTGGCCCGAGACGCGACCGACCGAGCGCAAATAGGGATTGATGCGCTCGCCGAGCCAGC
>JBEKGS010000112.1:0-4997 GCA_050012675.1 Acidimicrobiales bacterium | reverse complement strand
CGCCACCGGGTGCTCGCGCTCGCCTACCGCGGTGACACTCCCGTGATCGGCATGGCGAACCCGTCGGACGTCTTCGCCGTCGACGACCTGCGCACACTTTTGGGCAACGACCTGCACATCGTGGTGTGCAGCCCCGGGCAGATCTCCGAGTACCTGTCCCGTGTGTACCGCCACGACCGCGAGACGACGCTGGCAGCCCAGACCGCGGCCTCCCAGACCTCAGCGGGCGACGAGACCAAGATCACCGAGCTCACAGACCTTCACTCCGTGGTCGAGGACGCCCCGATCGTCAAGTACGTCAACTTGATCCTGCGCCAGGCTCTGCAGGAGCGCGCCTCGGACGTCCACATCGAGCCGAGTGCGGACGATCTCCGGATCCGCTTCCGCATCGACGGCGTGCTCCACGAGATCACCCGCTCGCCGAAGGCCATCCAGGGCGGCGTGACCACGCGCCTCAAGGTCATGGCGAGCCTCGACATCGCCGAGCACCGCGTCCCTCAAGACGGGCGCATCACCCTCACCGCCGGCCGGCGCGAGATCGACCTCAGGGTGGCGACGCTCCCGACCGTGCACGGCGAGAAGATCGTTCTCCGGGTGCTGGACAAGTCGAGCGCCTCCTTGAACCTCTCGGAGCTCGGCTTCCTGCCGACTGTCGAGAAGCGCTACGAGAAGGCCTACAGGAAGCCTTACGGGACCATCCTCGTGACGGGCCCTACCGGGTCGGGTAAGTCGACGACCCTCTACGCCACCCTGAACGCGCTCAACTCGCCCGAGCGCAACCTGATAACGGTCGAGGACCCGGTCGAGTACCAGCTCCGCGGCGTCAGCCAGGTCCAGGTGAACCCCAAGGCAGGGCTCAACTTCGCCAACGCCTTGCGCTCCATTCTCCGCTCCGACCCGGACGTGGTGCTCGTGGGCGAGATCCGTGACCGGGAGACCGCGGTCATCGCCATAGAGGCCGCTCTCACCGGCCACCTCGTGTTGTCGAGCCTTCACACCAACGACGCAGCCGGCACGCCGATGCGCCTTGTCGAGATGGGCGTGGAGCCGTTCCTCGTCGGCTCCGCCCTCGACTGCGTGCTTGCTCAGCGCCTGACGCGACAACTGTGCGAGAACTGCCTGGAGGACTACTCTCCGACAGTCGAGGACCTCGATCTGATCGGTTTCACCGAAGCTGACGAACCGCCGAACGGAAAAGTGCGATTCCGGAGGGCGGTGGGCTGCCAGGCCTGCAGCCGTACCGGTTACCGCGGCCGCATCGCCCTACAGGAGCTCCTCCTCGTCGAGGAGGAGATCGAGCGTGCGATCATCGCACACGCCTCAAACGATGACATCCAACGCCTAGCCCTCGAACAGGGGATGGTTCCATTGCGTCATGACGGACTGCGCAAGGCAGCGCTCGGCATAACGAGCCTCGAAGAGATAATCAGGGTGGTCGTATGAGTGCCGACCGCCGGTCCCCAACAGAATGGTCCAAGCGGCTGGCCGAGACACTCGTCGGCGCTGGCCGTATCTCCGGCGACACCGCCGCCGCCATGCTCTCGGAGGCGGCCCTGAGCGGCCGCCCCGTAGCAGCCGTGTTCGCCGACAGGGGGGTCGTGGAGGCCGCGGTATCGCTCGGCGAGCTCTCCCGCATCTCCGGAGTACCCTCGGTCGACATCTCGGAGAGAAGGCCCATGGGCGAAGCATTCCGGTTGGTGCCGGAGCTGTTCGCCCGGGAGCTGACCGCGATCGGCTACAAGCTCGAGAACGAGCGCCTGACGCTTGCGTGCTCCGAGCCCATAGACGTGGCCCAACAGCGCGAGATCTCGGCCTTCCTCGGTGTCGAGGTCTCAGGATGCGTGCTGGCCGACCCTGTCGCCATCGAGCACCTTATGAATGCCGTCTACCCCAGACTGTCTTCTGACGAGAAAGTGGCCGCCGCGACACCGACGCCGGCAACAACCGGAATGGGAGCGACACAGATGACGGACTCAATGATGAACGCGCCCGCGCAGGTCCCAGAGCCCGCCATGGCAGGCGCCCCACTGCAGCATGACGTGTCCTCCAATGGCTCGCCCGAGCCGAATTATGACGTGAGCGACTGGCAGGCCGACTACGCGGTCGACATCCGGCGTACTGCGCTGCCGGCCTCAGGAGGCATGCCCGACATCGAGCCCTTCACGCCGACGTTCAACCCGGACGGGACCTTGGACATCGACGAACTGCTCACCTACACCGTGCGCAACGGCGCGTCAGACCTTCACCTCGCGAACCAGCTGCCCCCGGCCATCCGCATAGACGGTTCGCTACGGCCGATCGAGGGGCTGCAGCGCGTCGACAACGAGCAGATCCGTGAGATGGTCTACCGGATACTGACCCAGAACCTCCGCGAGCGTTTCGAGGCGGAGCGGGAGCTGGACACAGCCCACACGATCATGGGAGTCGGCCGGTTCAGGGTAAACCTCTTCCAACAGCGGGGGTCGATAGGTACGGTCATGCGGGCAATCCCGCACGAGATCCCGCCCTTCGACACACTCGGACTGCCCGCGGTCATTCCCTCGCTGGCCGAGCTGCGACGCGGACTCGTGCTCGTGACCGGCCCGACCGGATCGGGCAAGTCGACGACGCTCGCGTCGCTCATCAACATCATCAACCAGACCAAGCCCGTCCACATAGTCACCATCGAGGACCCGATCGAGTTCCTGCACACCCACAACCGGTCGATTGTCAATCAGCGTGAGGTCGGTTCGGACACAAAGTCGTTCGCCGAGGCGCTGCGCCATGTCCTGCGCCAGGACCCGGACGTGATATTGATCGGTGAGATGCGCGACCCCGAGACGATCGCCACCGCCCTCACCGCCGCAGAGACCGGACACCTCGTGTTCTCGACCTTGCACACCCAGGACACGCCCCAGACGATCGACCGCATCATCGACGTCTTCCCGAGCAGCCAGCAGGACCAGATCCGTATCCAGCTCGCCGGTTCCCTGGAGGCGGTCATAACCCAGCAGCTCGTGCTCAGTGCGACTGGCTACGGTCGCGTGCCCGTAGCTGAGATAATGCTCTGCAACCCTGCGATCCGAAACCTCATCCGGAGCCGCAAGACGCACCAGATCTACTCCCTAGTCCAAACAGGAGCGGCGTCGGGAATGCAGACAATGGACCAGGGGTTAGCCAAAGCGGTCCAGTCCGGAGTGATCACAGAAGCTATGGCCTTCGACCGCTGCCACGACCCGAGCGAGCTGCGCGACTACCTGGGGCAGCGATGACCCTGACCAACCCCGTGGAGGACTGAACGATGCCAACGACGACCTTCGACTACAAGGTCCGTGATGCCGACGGCAGGCTGGTCAAAGGTCAGCTCGAGGCCGACAGCATCCCCCTCGTAGCAGCACGCCTTCGGGACATGGGCTACGCACCGGTCGAGATAAAGCCCGTCTCGATCAACCTGAACCGAGAGATCAAGATCCCCGGCATCACCGACCGCGTGGCCCTCAAGGATGTCGCTCTCATGAGCCGTCAGTTGGCGACCATGGTCTCCGCTGGGCTTACCCTCGTTCGGGCGCTCGGCGTGCTCGCCGACCAGATCGAGTCCAAGCCCCTACGCGAGGCAATGCTCCAGGTCCGCCAGGAAGTCGAACAGGGCTCAGCTTTGTCGAGCGCGCTCGAGAAGTTGCCAAAGGTGTTCCCGCCGCTCTACATCGCGATGGTCAGGGCGGGAGAGGTCGGCGGACAGTTGGACCTCGTGCTCCTCAAGTTATCGAACACTCTCGAGAAGCAGGTCGAACTCCGTCAGAAGGTCCGCTCGGCGATGGCGTATCCCACGATCGTGCTCTGCGCTGTCATCGTGATCATCACGGCGATGATGATCTTCATCGTCCCGATCTTCAAACGCTTGTTCACGACCCTTAACGGGACGCTCCCACTTCCCACACGCATCGTCATCGCCATCTCTAACGTCGTCGCGAGCGTCTGGCTGGTTGTTGTCATTGCGGTCATCGTCACGGTCGTGATCCTGATGCGCAGATGGATCGCGACACCCGGCGGCAGGAGGAAGTGGGACGCGTTCAAGCTTCGCCCCCCCGTATTCGGAGCTCTCTCTCACAAGGTCGCGCTTGCCCGCTTCTGCACGACCTTCTCTTCCCTGCTGTCAGCAGGAGTACCGGTGATCGAAGCGCTCGACATCGTCGCCGCCAACGCGGGTAACCAGGTAGTCGCCGACGCGCTCATCGGAGCCCAGGAGGGCGTTCGCGAGGGCAAGACCTTGTCGGCGGTCCTCGCCCGGTACCCAGTCATGCCGGTCATGGTGACTCAAATGATCGAGACGGGCGAAGAGTCGGGTGCTCTCGATGACATGCTCGAAAAGGTCGCAACCTTCTACGACAACGAAGTTAGCGCGACGGTCGACAGCCTGACCTCGATCCTCGAACCGTTGATCATCGTGTTCATGGGTGCGTGTATCGGCTGCATCGTCGTGAGCCTTTACCTGCCGATGTTCGACTACGTTAAACTGCTGCAACAGCCTGGGGCGTAGCCTCCGCGTGTGAATGATGTGCCGCTGGCAGTGGGCACGATCATCGGACGATCCGGCGCAGTTAGCTCAAGAAGTGACCCGAAAAAGCCGATATGAAAGACCTATGCGCGCCATCACTTCTTTCGACAAGGTTCGAAGGGGCCACCAGGAACTTCGGATCCTCGTTTGTCGACAGGCCAACCGCTAGCATGTTTCGAGAAGTCTGCAGCACTGTAGTTTCATTCTCAGTGTCAGGAGCACGTTGATGGTCATGCGACGCGTGAGTGTCCAAATCAGCAGCAGCGCGGTCCGCATGGCCGAAGTGTCCGCGGGGCGCGGACAGCCTGAGCTCCTCCGCCTTGGTCAAGTGGCCCTTCCTCCACGAGCCGTTATTGACGGCGTCATCCTCGATATTCCCGCAGTCCGCGTTGCAGTGGAGCGCTGTGTCAAAGAAGGCGGATTCTCGGCAGGAGAGGTGCACCTGGGGATTGCTGGACTTCGC
>JBEKGS010000111.1:0-5201 GCA_050012675.1 Acidimicrobiales bacterium | reverse complement strand
ACCCCCTCGCAGGTGCTGCTCGTGGCCAAGGGCAGCCTGCCGACCACGCCCAACGGCAAGCTGCAGCGTGCCCGGGCGCGTGAGATGCACCACCTTGGAGAGCTTGCCCCCCTCACCGGAGACGTGGCCTAGCTGAGAGTCGTGCCTTCCTCGTGATGTTCGGAACACGGTGCGCAGATCCCGCCCAGGTGTCGGGCGCTCTCGGCGCTACGGTCGAGGAAGGCCAGCCCTGGGTCGATCCCCTTGAGCACTGACGCGCAGCAGCAGGCACGGCTCGACTCCGACAACAGGCTGGGACATGCTCTCGGGGTCACAGCGCGACAGGAATGGAGACTGTAGATGCGGTCAGTCGATCGGGTTCGAAACATCATTGCAGGTCAACCGGTCGATCACCTGCCTGCCCAGCCGATGGTGATGATGTTCGCCGCCAAGAATGCCGGGGTCCCCTACATCGACTACACCTCGGATGGCACGACTCTCGCCCAAGCCCAGCTCAAGATGGTGAGCGACTTCGGCATCGATTGCGTCTTGATGTGCTCGGACCCGGCTCGCGAGGTGAGCGACATTGCCGGCGATGCGAGCATCAAGTGGTTCGAGGACCAGGGCCCGGTGATAGTCGAGGAACGGGCGGCGCTGTCGGACAAGGCGCGGCTGACGAAGTTCACGGTACCGGACCCCCACAGCCAAGGCCGCATGCACGACCGGATCCACTCGATCGAGATCTGCCTGCGAGAGCTGGGTGGTGAGACTTCGATCGTTGGTTGGGTGGAAGGGCCGCTAGCCCTCGCGCAGGAGTTGCGTGGGCTCAACAGGATCATGACCGACATCGTGGACGATCCGACCTTCGTACGCGACCTGATGGACTTCGCCTCGGAGGTGGCCACCGTTTACGCCACCGCCCAGATCGAGGCCGGCGCGGACACGATCGGCATGAGCGACGCGGCCGCCAGCATGATCGGGCCTGGTCACTACCGCGAGCTCGTGCTGCCCTGGCAACGACGTGTCCTGCAGTCGATTCGCGACGCCCATCCGGAGGTGATCCTTCGCCAGCACATGTGCGGGAACGTCGCCCGCCTCATCCCGGATATGGCGACCCTGCCTGTCGACATCTACGAACTTGACTTCCCTACCAACCTGGCCACGGCGAGAGGCGGGCTCGGCCCCGACCGGGTGATCCTCGGCAACGTCTCGACGGTCACAGATCTGCTCGATGGAACACCCGAGCGTGTAGAGGCCGCAGCCGCGAGGTGCCACGAGGTCTGCGGCTCGTACCACGTCGTAGGTGCAGGCTGCGAGGTTTCCCCGCGTACCCCGCCGGAGAACCTCCGTGCGTTGATCCGGTACGCGAGTGAGCACGGAGCAGAGCCATCCAGCTCGCCGCCCGTCCAGCCCGGGGAGTGACCCATGGCGGCGGCGCCCGGTCACCGAAGCGCCTCGATCGTGAACTGGCAGCTGCGCGCCGCTCGAAGGAGCTGGCGTCGCTAAGCGCCGGCGTCCTCCGCAACGGCTCGCAGAGCGATGGCGAGCATGGCACAGCCGGCGTCGGGATGGCCCTTGGCGCGATCTGGCACCCAGCTGGCCCTCCCGATCTTCGGCTCCATGGCGGCAGTGGCTTCGGCTGCCGTCGAAGCAGCTTCTGCAGCGGCCCGCAGGGCCTCCTCCAGGCGCAGTCCGGCTGAACTGGAAGCTTGCAAGCTGGTGCAGACGGCTTGTAGGCCGTCCACGATGGTGCGGTCACCCACCGCTGCCCTGCCCCGGGCCTGGATGGCTTCCTGGGCAGCCTGGAAGGCGTCAGCCAAGACCTTGACAACGTCGCCGCCAGGCTGTTGCACAACCTTGGACGCACGAAGCAAACCTGTGGCCAGCAGCGTGCCACTGGTCGACGGAGCGTGACGCGCTATGGCAGCACCGCAGGCGGCCAGCAGTTCGTCCGGCTCAGCCTGCTGATTGGCGACGAGCACGTCTTCGAGCGCCTTAGCAGCCGTCGACATTGTGATCCCGAGATCGCCGTCGCCCGCAAAGCCGTCCAGACGATTCAGCTCGTCCGTCGAGGACGCCAAGGCATGGGCCGCCACTGCCAACAAGGCCTCGAGCCGATGGCTCGTAGCACTCACCGGCCACTCGCAACGGTCGAAGAAGGGTCACCCCTTCTTATGACAAAAGGGGACTCGCAAGCGGCGTCGAGGAGCCTTGTCAGCTCGTCGTCCAGGCGCAACAGCGACACGGACGCGCCTGCCATCTCAAGTGAGGTGGCGTACTCGCCGACCCATGTCCTGCGAACGGCGATGCCGGACGAACTCAGAATCTGCTGGACCGATCGGAACAGTATGTAGAGCTCCTCTTTCGGTGTGGCCCCGAGCCCGTTGACCAGCACCGCCACCTCGTCGCCGCGTCGGTAGGGCAGGTCGTCGACAATGTGACCGACCAGTTGCTCGGCGATGCGCGCTGCTGGCTCGAGATCTCCCCTGCGCACGCCCGGCTCACCGTGAATCCCCATGCCGATCTCCATCTCGCCTTCGGGAAGGCTGAATGTCGGTCGCCCCGCTGCCGGCAGCACACATGGCGACAGGGCCACGCCCATGGAACGCAGTCCTGAGGCGGCGGCGTTGGTAGCCGCGACGACGTCGGCCAGTGGCGCTCCCTCCTCTGCTCGTGCCCCTGCCACCTTGTACAGCAGAGCAATGCCGGCGATCCCCCGCCGGCGCGACTCTGATCCCTTCGGTGCTGAGGCGACATCGTCAGCCGCAAGCACGGTGGCAATCTCGATGCCCTCTGCCCCCGCCAACTCGGCGGCAAGATCGAAGTTCATCACGTCGCCCGAGTAATTGCCGTAGAGGTAGACCACGCCCGCATCGCCGTTGACCTCCCTCGTCGCCTCCAGGATCTGCTCCGAAGAAGGCGAAGCGAAGACATTGCCCACGGCAACACCATCCGCCAGTCCGAAGCCCACATAGCCCAGGAAGACGGGGAGGTGACCAGAGCCCCCGCCAGTCACGATCCCCACCTTGCCTGTCCTGGGGGCGTCGGCCCGGACGACGACACGGGGATCTGCGGCTTTGCGCAGCCGGTCGGGATGCGCCAGCAGTATGCCTTCGAGCATTTCGTCCACGAAGGCGTTCGGGTCGTTGATGATCTTCTGCATGGGCACCGGTCTAGTCCTCCTTGTGGTCCTCCGGCCGGGGGAACGCCTCCGGTCCGTCATACAGGCCGGCAGCCACGCCGCCGAAAAGGGCGGCTCCGCGGGCTCCGGCCTCCCCCAATGCCGGCCAGGTCACCTGAGGGAACATGGACCTCTTGCGTCTTCTCAGGCCGGCGCAACGGACCCAACCGCCGGTGAGGATCACCTCTTCGGTCGGCCCGGCGATCGCGTCCATGTTCTGCACCAGCCGGCGCGCTCCTTCGGTTACCGCGTCGAGGGCAGCACTCCACAAGGCGGCCGGGGATACGCCTGGTCCTATCCCCACGATGGAGGGATCCGAATAGGGGTGCTCCTGGACAACCCGCAGGGATCCGGCGCCAACCTCCCAGGCCTCGCGGTCCAAACTGGCGACAGCCTCGCCGCCGTCCACACCCAACAAGGCGAGCACCCGGTCGAAGGTGAGACCGAGCGTCTGGCCACCGAGGAGGGCGTACTTGCCTGGCAGCGTGTGCCAGCCGGCACTGAAGCCCGCCTCGACCACGCGGCGCAGCGCTGGGCCGGCGAGCGGCTGCACCGCTCTCACGACGGCCTCGGCGGTTCCGCAAGAATCGAGCAACTGGCCCGGCCCGGTCGCTCCCGATCCGGCGGCCACGCAGAGGTGGTCGTGGCCCGCAGACGCCAGAGCCGCACCTCGCAGCCGTGAGGGAACATTCGCCTGTTCGGCACGTCCCAAGAGCTGACCCGCCCTCACGACCGGTGGGAACAGGCCTGGCGGGGCGCTCGCCCACTCGAGCGCCTCCCCCCACCAGCGCCGATCGGCCAGGCAGAACGCGCCGGTCCTCGATGCGAGCGATGCCTCGGCGACTTGCTCGGCTCCGAGCCTGTGTAGCACCCAGTCGGCGACATTGAGCGCACGGCAGATCCGAGGGGCGCCGTGGTCGTGAAGCCAGGCCAACTTGACGAGAGTGCACATCGACGAGACGGGAAGCCCGGTGAGCTCGGTGAAGGCGTCACGACCGATCTCGCCCGCAAGCTGCTCTGCCTGTTCAAGACCTCGTGTGTCGTGCCAGGCGATCGAAGCAGTTGCTGGGTTCCCCTCCGGGTCGAGCAGGACCACCGTCTCGGCCATGCTGGTGACACCCATCCCTACGACTCGCCCATGCGGCACTGCATCCAGCGCCGAGCTGGTTGCTCTCATCGCTACGTCGAACAGATCTGCGGGATCGGCCTCGGCACCGGTGGCAACGGGCCGCCAGGGGGTCGGGGCTTTGCCCCAGGAGATCTCCCTGCCGTCGGGGCCGACCACCGCGGCCTTGGTCATGGTCGTTCCCACGTCGATCCCGACCAACAACGCGGGAAATGCCCTTGACATTGAAACTCAAACCTGCAATGTTGCGAAAGGTTTACGCACGGAAGAAGGGTGCTGCATGAGTCTCCGAAGTGACGAAGAGACCCCCGACGGCTTCCCGGAGACGCCGGTCATCGCGGTCAGGGGCATCGCCAAGCACTTCGGCAGCATACAAGCGCTTCGGAGCGTGGACCTGGACGTACACAAAGGCGAAGTTGTGGGCCTTATCGGCGACAACGGCGCCGGCAAGTCGACGCTCGTGAACATCCTCTCGGGGGCCTTGCAGCCGAACGCCGGCGCGATATTGCTGGACGGCCAGCCCGTGAACTTCACTTCGTCCCTGGAAGCGCGCCGCGCCGGTATAGAGACCGTCTACCAAGATCTCTCACTCGCGCCCGACCTGAGCGTGTGGCAGAACATCTTCCTAGGCCGCGAGAAGACGGTGAAGGGACCTCTCCGCTACATGGGCTGGCTCGACCGCCGCGCCATGGTGCGTGAAGCAGCGGAGGACCTCGACCGCACCCACATACGCATCGGCTCTGTGAATTCCTTGGCGGGCCGGCTCTCCGGTGGCCAACGCCAGGCCATCGCGGTAGGTCGGGCCGTCTCGTGGGGCTCGAGGGTCCTCCTGATGGACGAGCCCACCGCCGCCCTCGGCGTCGAGCAGCAAGAAACGGTGGGAGAGCTGATCCGCTCGGTCTCGTCCCACGGCGT
>JBEKGS010000110.1:0-5308 GCA_050012675.1 Acidimicrobiales bacterium | reverse complement strand
CGCTCACCGCGTTCGAACAGTACTCACCTGCCCAAGCGGCAACCGTTCTCGGCATCTCCGAAGGCGCGGCGCGCACGCGACTTCACCGTGCCCGAGCTCGAATGGCCGCGGCGTTGGAAGCCGCGCGGGCCGGAGAACGAAACGACGTGACGAAGGAGATGCTCCGATGACCACCCGGGAGATGGACCCGGTATTCGCCTCGGCACTGCGCGAGGCCCTGATCGCGAATGTCGAGCGCGCTCCCCGCCTGCGCCGTCGCTGGCAGTGGCGTCTGGGTATCGGCGTGATTGCCGGTTCGGTCTTCGTCGGAGGTGCAGCCGCCCTAGCCGCAGGAGTCTTTTCCCAACCCGGCGCACCGTTGGACACGCAACTGGGCAATATCGTCGTCGTCACCCGCACGGGGTCCGCGACCATCGACCTCGGACCCGCGCCAGCCACCGCGACGAGTGTTTCGCTCACTCTGACCTGCCTATCGGTGGGCACCTTCGACTTTCCGGACGGGTCGAGCATGACCTGCTCTCCCCCCATCAGCGCCGCTGGTTCCTACGGACAAACTACGGAGGTTGTTCCGCTCCAACCCGGCCAACACACGGTGACCATCGACACCAGCGCGAACGCGTCGTGGATGCTTCAGGCCGTGTATGTGAACCGGGTCACGACCTCGTGGGGCACTAACGCCAGCGGTCAAACCTATGGCGTCTCGAACAAGAACGGCACCCCTGACCTTGTCGCCGTGTCAATCGATCAAGGCAAGGTCCAGGGCTACGTCAAGGCCAGCGACATCAACTGCGCGTCAGGCACCTACGTCGTGCATTCACCTGCCGAGGCACTGGCTTGGGACGCAGCCTCGAAGAACCGGAACATTTCCATCCCGGTCTACGAGAGCGACGGCAAGACCGTCATAGGCGTCTTCGTCATCGACGGCGGCGGGCCTGATGCCAGAACCGTCCCGCTCTCCAGCCTCTCGCTCGACTGCCCAACGACAGGGAACAATCGATAGCCGACAGTTATGCATCGGTAGCCCATCGCTCGGGACCCCGGGCACGCGAATTCGACAAACGACAGCCCGTGACAACATAGTCGGGGAGAACTCCATCTGTCTGACCGAGACTCCATTTGCTAGTCCCAGATCCGCGCCGCTCGGACGCGAACCACACCGCCAGGCGCGTTACCAGGGCCGGTGAGGCTGTCTCCGTGCGTCCTGACTGTTCGGAACGGGTCGCAAAGTGGCTGGTCACCCAGCCGAACATCGAGCTCCTGCCGAGCCGCTGCGACCCGTTGCGACGCACGAAGACCGAATTGTTGGGACCGGGCAGCCTTGCCGCCAACTTCTGCACGTGCGTGCTACGGGACTATCCGACGGAACCGGTTCCGACGCCAGCTAGGTCCGCCATCTCGCCATTCTCACTTCCGTATTACAGCGGCTCTCGAAGTGAGTCGTTGTTTGCGGCTCAACGAACTAGCGTCGCAGGACGGCAACCGTCGCCATCTGGAAACTCTCACGATATGAGGCAGCAGGTGTGCTTGCGATCCCCTTCGGGGCTGCACGACCGGATCAGGTGCACATCGACCGGTCGGGAGCAACATGAAACTTGATCAGTTGGATCGTCGCATCATCGTCCTGGGACTCGTCATGCTCGCCTGCTTCGTCCTCCTCTTCTTGCAACTGAACAACCTCCAGATACGAGAAGCCCCGTCACTTCGCGCCAACCCCGATAATCCGTCCCAGAACCCGGTGGCCACCTGGTACCAGAACCCGAGAGGCGAACTCCTAGCTGGTGACGGCACCGTTCTCGCCGAGTCGGTCCATACCGCGCAGGGCTACGAACGTCATTATCCAGACGGCCCGCTGTACGCGGATGTGACCGGCTACTACGACGCCACGGCGGAGAGTACGACCGGTCTCGACGACGAATACGACGGTTATCTCACCGAGCATCAGTCATCCGGCTCTGGCCTCCGAGGGCTTCTCACTCAGCAGGTCACGATTGACTCAGTCATAACCACTATCTCGCCGACTGTTCAGCAGGTGGCCGAGCAAGCGGTCGGGAGCCTACGCGGCGCCGTCGTCGCCATCGATCCCGAGACGGGGGCCATCGAAGCGATGTACTCCAGCCCCTCCTTCAACCCGAATGGCATGTCAAGCCTAAATGCCCGAGCGGCGAACGACTACTACAACTCCTTGGACCCAAACAGTGGGTCCTCGCCGCTTGTGAACGGCGTGACGCAGTTTCTGATTCAACCGGGTTCCACGTTCAAGGTCGTCACGACCGCATCCATCTTCGACCACGACCCGTCGATCGCATCGATCCCATGGCCGTATGCCTCGTTCATCCATCTGCCCCAGACTACGAAGACGCTGCAGAACTACGCCGGTGAGGCCTGCGGAGGATCGCTCGCGACGGCATTGGCAGTCTCGTGCGACACCGCGTACGCGCAGATCGGGATGGACCTCGGGGCTCAAAACCTCGCCACCGAGGCAAGTGCCTTCGGATTCAACAAGGTGCCACCCATAGACCTCCCGGGTGCCGTCGCCGCTTACTTCCCTCCCGCCTCGACCATTGCCGACAACAAACCCGCCACGGCCTACTCGGCCATCGGCCAAGAGAACGTTCAAGAAACTCCCCTCGAAGATGCCCTCGTCGCCGCTGCGATCGCCGACGGCGGAAAGATCATGGCCCCGCACCTGCTTGAGCGCGTTGTGAGCTTGACCGGCCAGATCGTCGAGGAATACCAGCCCCACGTCTGGTTGACGGCCACGTCGCCGAGCACGGCCAATACAGTTCGGGGCCTCATGTTGGGCGTCGCGACGCACGGCACCGCAGTGGGAGTCTTTCCTTTGTATCTCGACGTCGCCGCGAAGACCGGAACCGCAGAGACGGGCGTATCAGGCTGCTCGGCAGACTGGATGATCGCTACAGGACCGGCCGGAATGGGTCAGACGCCAAAGATCGCCGTGGCGGCTGTTCTGCCCGCTCAAGCAGGTATCTCGTGCAGCGAGACCGGAGCCGAGGCGGCAGGGCCGATAGTCGAGAAGGTGCTTGCCGCGGCGGGTGGCTGACCTCGATCGGGCAGACCGTGGACGTGGCCGACTCACTGCTAATGCTTGGCCTGCCGAACAGCGGCCACCTCGAATGAGTAGCTAAACCCACGAATGGCCAGCTCAGGGGATAATTCTGGTGAGATCTGGCTTCGCCGCTGACTGCCGTTATCGACCGGTCATGGCATTGTGAGGTTGAATCTGGGTTGAATCGGACTGGGTGATCGACAGCAGACGATTGGACGGGATGCGGGCCTCGACCTGCCAACCGAGAGGGCCAGGCTGAGAGTCAAGCCGCCGCTGGTGATGTCCGATGTCACCACGGCGGCGATCGGCTACCGATCGTATGGGAGACTTTGGAGGTGCCAACAGGCGCACTTGTTCTGGTCATCATCGTGGTGGCAGCGGCACCGGCCCTGCTGGTGGCTAGGACTCGCTCTGACCTCAGACGGCGGTATGAACGGACGGGTTCCGTCTCCCTGACGGGCTGGAGCGGGTCGCCAGCCATATCGGTGGACCTTGAGCTTCCGAGACAGGAAGCCCGACGATTGGCGTGCGCGGCGGTGCGCACGACTGCAGAGTGCGACCAAGTCGTCGACACCGATGAGGTGATTGTCGGGTGGCAGCAGGTTCCCTTGCTTGGTCTCGGCTGGGCGCCGCAACAGGTGGCCGTTCAAATCGTGCCTCTAGGCGAGAATCGCACTCGACTTGTTTGCTTCAGTAGGCCTCGCTTTGCCATAGCACTTAGCGATGGAGGGAGGAGCCGGCGAGTGGTCAACTCGCTAGCTGCTTTCGTGAGGACGACCTGATCGAGGTCGCTCAAAGACCGCTGTCCTCGATACCCTAACCGCGGCGTGGGAGGATCGCATCGGTGGGGGCCTACTGCGTTCACGGTTTCAAGGCCCTTCCGGCCCGGATCTGCCCAGCCGACCACGTGCGGGCGTAGCACGCCGAGGCGTTCTAGAGCAGGCATGATAGGTGCAATGGTTTGTGAGACCGGGCGTTGTCGGGGCCGCACCACATCCCGTCGCGACTGCCACGTCGCGTCGAGGCGCCCGACCAGGTGCCGCCGCCGCCCTGGCAGGGGGCCTGTGGGCCGCTTCGTAGTCGGGCGCTACTACGACCCGGCGACAGGCCAGTTCCTCTCCGTGGACCCGGATGTCCAGCAGACGCTTCAGGCGTATGCGTACACAAGTGGGGACCCAGTTGATGAAAGTGACCCGTCAGGCAACGCATGGTGTGACTGGTCACCTATCGGCTGCGGCGTATTACCGGGTGGGAGACCTGGAACGCGTAATGGAACCAACGTCCAATACTCGCCAGTCGGTTCTTTCACAGCTCAGGCAGCCTCGGCTGTTGCGCTTTGCGAGGGTCTTGCTTGGGTGCTACCTCTGGAAGGGTCCTTGTGGTGCAGTCAGCAAGACACCGAGCCTGTGGAGACCGCTCAGCGCAACAGTGGACGAATACAGGCTCAGGGTGACGGACTACAACTCTCCGTTTCTTGGTCAAGTCAGACTCCACCAAGCGTCACGGACGGACTGATCATGCTAGGGGAACTTGCTAATATGCTAAGCGCCCGGCAGTTGGCCGCCCGGAACAAGGCTCTCGCCGATGCCTCGACCTTCGTCATGCGATGCGGAAAAGCAGGCGGTTGTTTCGCCGTGAAAAAGATGACGTTTCGCAATAAGGGAGCGGTCCGAGGCGCTCGCATTGATGTAGAGATACTGTCGGGGGTTGCCTTTCTCCCTGGTATTGTTGACTTCCAGAATCTTATGTAGCCCATGACCACCTGAAAGTTGGTGTCGCCAATCGATGAAGTATGAGGTCTGGACCGGTGAGGGACCGGCTGGCAGCCTTGAGACCGCGGTCTTCGAGGCTACTGATGATCAGGCGAGAAGGATGGCTATCGAGGATGGGATGAGCCTCACATGGTCATTTGAGGCTCCTTCGTGGAATAGTGCCATGGCGATGTATCACGAGCATGAAGGTTGGGAGCCATATCAGCCGATGAACTGAGCTGACAACTCTGCGATTCGGTCGAAGCTCTCCGGAAGCAACCAATCGCCTCCGGAGAGGCCTTGATTAGACGGTGATCGGTCCAACTGGCGTGTAGCTATCGAGGAATCGCCGTACCGGGGTAGCAGTAGCGGCCAACTCCGTCGGCCGGTCAGCCGGTCAAGTTCCGTGATCGGCCTGGGAGTCGTGGGCGACGCTCCGGGTGACGGACACGAGGGGACCTGACCTGAGGGGTTCAGCCGGGTGTCCATG
>JBEKGS010000109.1:0-5476 GCA_050012675.1 Acidimicrobiales bacterium | reverse complement strand
GCGGAGCCACTCGGCGGGATCCCTCGCGAAACGTGCCATCGGAAGGACGTGCCAGTCGACCGGCGCCGCGACCTCGAGCAGGGGTCCCAAGCCGCCTACGTGGAAGAAGGGGAGCCACGAGACGATCGCAGGCACAGATCCAGGTGGGCCTTGCGGGGAGTTCGCGCGGGCCCACACGAGCGCCCTGGCGTGGCTCATCCGCACGCCTTTTGGTTCCGAGGTGCTACCCGAGGTGCACAGCACCATGGCCAAGTCGTGAGGCGAGACCTGAGCCGGCTCCTGGCCCGCGTTCACGGGCGCCTGGCACGTCCAGTCCATCTTCGGGCAGTTCTCGCCGTCGAGGAACTCGAGGTACCTGTTGTCCCCGACGATGGTCGAGCAACCCGTCGCCGTGGCCAAAGAAGCCACCTGGGAGGAAAAGGCCTCCGGGTCGCGGACGCGGAGGGGGGCAGGCAGAGGGACGAGGACGCACCCGGCGAGCCAGGTGCCCCAGGCCCACTCCGCCCACTCGGGGGAGTTCGGCCCCAAGAGACCGACCATCTCGCCTCTTCCGATCCCCATGCGGCCCAGTTGGGCCGCTCTCCTGAGAGCTCTTTCGTAGAGCTCCGCCACCGGCAGGGCGACGGGTCCGTCTTCCAAGTGGAGGAAGAGCCCACCCCTGGATCTCGCGGCCACCTCTGTCAGCAACTCGCAAAGCGTCGACTGGCTTCTTGTCACGCTCTTCTCGATTTCTCGTCGATTGACCCTGAGATTCCTCTTGGCGTCGTATCCGTGGCATCAGCGGGGAAGGCGGCAATGGCGGGGCCAAGGGCTGGAGACGCCTGCACTCTCGCCGTGCCGCGATCATGCGGCAACGCTCGTGCCACGATCAAGTCATCTGCCCGGCGCGGTCGCCGGGCTTCCGGCAGGAGCAAGTTCAGTCTGCGCTGAAACGCTCAGCGTGCTAGTCCTGCTCCTGCCAGCGAACCTGTCGTCGCTTCTAGACGGAGCTCTTGTAGAAGTACTGCGAAATCTTGGGGTTGCTGGCGTTCGTGGTGGTCGCCACGACGTTCGGCAAGTAAACCTGCTTCTTGATAATGGACTTGTGCCCGGTGAGGTAGTCGTAGGCGTACTGGACTCCGAGCGCCCCTTCCTCGGCAGGGTTCTGGATGACCAGGATGTTGATGACACCCTGCTTGAGCAGGGTGACCTGGGCGGGCTCGGCGTCGTAACCGGCCACGAAAACCTTGCCCTTCATTCCGGCGGCGTCCACACCCTTGCCGACACCCTCGACCGAGTATCCGTTGGTGCCGAATATTCCCACGACGCCCGGATGCGCGAGCAGGATGCTCCTGGTCTGAGTCTCGGCGGTGGTCGCGCTGTCCATGTCGTAGTCCAACGCCACAACCTTCATATCGGTGTACTTCTTCATCTCCCAGAGGAAGCCGGACTGGCGCAGATCGGTCGTCGATACGCCCTGTTCGACGCTGACGATCGCCACCTGGCCCTTGTCATGGGCAAGTTTGGCGATCGCGTCGGCAGCCGCCTCGCCGCCCTGGTAGTTGTCCGAGCTGATGGCCGAAGTGAGTATCGAGGTGTTCTTGAGCGTGTTGTCCACGGCGATGACCGGGATCCCGGCCTTTACGTACTGGTCGATAGGGTCGAAAAGCGCTACGACATCGGTCGGGCAGATGACCAAGGCGTCTGGCTTGCTGGCGAGCACCGACTTGACCAATGGGATCTGAACGGAAGGCTCCCACTGCGTGGCACCAACCCACTTGAGGGTCACCCCGAGCTTTCTTGCTTCCTGGAGAGCTCCGTAATGCATCGTGATGTAGAAAGGGTCCACGGTGTTTCCAGGGATCAGCGCGATCGTGTACTTCGGGGTTGGGCCGGCTGTCGCAGTTCCTGCACCTGCGGTGACGGCCAGAGTCGTGCCGGCCACAAGACTGAGCACCGCTATCCCGATAGCAGCACGGGTACGCGCGCCCGTGAGCCAATGAGTATGAATCATGATTCCTCGCAATTCCATTGTTGATGCATGGGTTCAGCCATGACTTCACAACCGGCACTCACGCCAGTGGCAAAAAGGTCCGGTCAGTCGCCAGGACAACTAACGATAATAGCGTCGGTAGCAACCTATTGCCAGTTGTACTGACATTCCGCTCATTTGGCGGAGACGCCGAATGAGGCGGTGCTCAGGTGCCACGAGAGCCGCGGCACGTGCCACGATCCGCGGCTCAAGGTCGCACGCACCTGTGACACGCGCGTGCCGTCTCTCGGCCTATCAACCAGGGTCCTGCACCAAGGCGGGCTCGAAAGGCCGAGAAAAGGCCTTTCCCTTTGAATGGGACAGCTGGGCGGCTCCAAGTTCGCGCAGCGTCGGCAAGCTCAGGAGCGAGCACGGCACCGGCGTCCAGACGCTCACGAGGCGGAAGAGGAAGAAACCCGCAACCGAAGGCGAAAGTGGCGCTCCACTGATCCACAGGCTGAGGGGGAGAACGAGCATGAGTACCCCGGCGCCGGCGAGAGGCCCGGTTCGCCGTGTGAACACGGCGCCAGTGGCGAAGCCCACGACGAAACTGGCCCTGTTCAGCCTTTCACCAAATACCGCGAGCGCTGACCAGGCAGCGAACATCTCCGCTCCCCAGAAGATGGCCATTCCCACGACGCCGCGTAGATGTTCACGGGGCCGGGTGAAGATATGACGGAGCAAGTACACCGATTCCAGGAAGATACCGATTTTGCCGGCGATTCCCCGGCGGTCCCGGAGACGGTCCCGGTACTTGCCCGCGAGCCAGAATGCCAGCAGGAATCCAGGCAACGGCAGGACGGCCCACGGCAGGCGAAAGTCGAGCGGAGGAGCCGAGCGCCCGAGCAAGAAAGTCAGCACGGCTGCCGCGCAACCGATGATGGCCAGGACGCCGTGCTCGAACCCGGCGAGTGCGGCTACCCGCACGGACGCCTCGCGGTCGTCCGCGCCCGCGCCTTTGAGAGCGTACCGGTCGAGAGTGGGCCCACCATGGGCGAGGAAACCCCCGAATCCGGCCGCGACGATCGCCCACATCTGACGGGTTGAAAGGTTGGGCCCACCCTCTGCCCGGTAGATTTCACAGTAGGCGAGGTAATAGCCGCAAAAGGAGAGCACCAAGCCGCCGAATACAGCTTCTAGCCAGACGAGATCAAGATGAGCAATCGCTACGCGGACCAGGTGGAACCCGGCAATGTAGGCGAGGCCAGACGCAGCGGCGAGATCAAGAACGAGGCAGGTTGCGAGCAACCCGGCGATCCAGGAAGCACGGTGGCGAGATGGGTCGAAATGGAGGCATGGCATAACGCCTGTGCGGTACCCATCTGTTCGGATTCCTATCGCCAGGCGGGTAACGGCGAGCCCGGGACAGGCGAGTGCGGTTCAATTGGCGGCGGCGCCGGTTCGGGGTCCGGCAGTGGCGGCAGAGGTTCAGGCGAGCCCGGACCCGCTAGCGGACATAGCCGATCAGACATCATGACCTTGCACCTCACGAAAAGGACGCGGTCGAGATCACTGCTCGGACCGTAAGAACCCGTAGGACAGCTGCAGGTAGTCGCTCAACCTCGCGATAGCGAAAGTTGAGACGGCCACGGAGGTAAACCGCGGTGCAAGGATTCGACCGGCCACGAGAACAGTGGCGACCCATTGGGCGATACAGAAGGGGCATGTGATCAGTTCACCGGCAGCCTTGCCGAGCCCTGTGCCGACAGGTACCTCGTTCACCTCACCCTCGCCGGCCGCCTCCTTGAACTGGGTGAAGGGAGCACGCATTACCGCGGTCACTGAGTCCTTGGCGATCAGGCGGCTCACATGTTGGGTGGCGAGGCCGAAAACCAGCAGCTCAAAGGCGGAGAACTGCTGCTCCAGAACCGGTTTGTTCCGCAGGCTCCACATGAGGCCGCCGGCGAGGGTGGTATAGGTGCCCACCAGTGCCGCATAGCCGCCGAGTGGACGCGGGTCGCGCTCACGTACAGACCCGGCGTTCTCCCGCTCGGCCGAGCCGGCCTTCGTCTTCTTCACAGTCCCTGCTTTGCCCGTGACAGTGCCGGGCGGCACGACGTGGTCGTGGGTAACAGCGGTCATCGGCGTAGCTGTTACCCAGTTGCCTACCCGAGCTAACAGGCGACGCGCGTGACGGCGCTGTCAACCGAATGGTCGGATCTGTCGTTTGCCTCGTCCCCCCTGTGGGTAGGCAGCCCGACCACGAGAAGAGGAGGGTCCACGATGGCAACGCAGAAACAGAGGCTTTCAGGGAAGCGAAATGTCAAGAAGGCGATCCGGGCTGCTGAGTCCAAGCGATCGATCGCGTCGATGCCGGCGGCAATGCGCAGTGAACTCGGCCGGCAGGCATCCGCAGTGGCACAAAGGAAGCGGACGGGAGCGTCCGGGCCGAAAACACGTCAAGAGCTTTACAAGGAAGCTCAGCGATGCAACCTGCCAGGACGGTCGAAGATGGGTCGCGCCGAATTAGCCGAGGCGCTCAGTCACGGGGCTTGATCTCAGCTGCTGTGCCGAACAAAGCGCGGGCACAAGTGGCCGGTCTGTACTCAATTCATTCGTGTCCGCAGGAGCCAGGCGCCCAGGCAGGCTCGGCAAGGGGCGAGGTCCATCGAACATGGCGCCCCCCCGAGAGCCCCAGCCAGTAGCCGACGAACAGTACGGCGATAACGATCCCGGCGACGGGAAGAAACTGGTTCAGGCCCCTTGTCGCCGCTTCCCACGCGCGTTGCGGGTTCCCCAAGTGCGCGGGCACGCTGTCTGCTCTTGTCACACGCCGTCTCGAAGCAGTCCCGGGCACAGCCTGCACGGAGTACTCAAGGTTCTCGGCGAACTCGGCGATGAGACTCCGGGACAGCGCGGTCAAGGGCTCGCCGGCGAATGGAGCGAGCTTGCCGTCGACGGCGAGAACAGTGGTCACTTGCACCTTTGTGCCTCCTGGAGACGGCGACAAGGTCGCGGTGACCAGAGCACTGCCGGTTCCGTGGCCATGGATCTCGCCACCTTCCGCCTTCAGCACAGCCTTGTGCGCGTCGGTGTCGAGCAGCAGGTAGCGGGCAACGCCCTCATACCAAACTGTGACCGGACCGATCTTGACCTTCACGACGCCCTGGTACTCGTCCGTGCCGACCTCTCGGAGCCAGATCCCCGGCAAGTAGGGCGTGATCCGCTCGATGTCAGTGAGGACCGCCCATGCCTCGGCGACCGGCAAAGGTACTTCGAACTCGTCGTTCAGCTGCATCGCATGCCCCCCTCGCATCCGGTACAACCTCGTCGTCGCAGCCGGGTATTCCTTCGCCACGAGGTCTTGGTCAAACGAGTCGACAGATGGCTATCAACCCTGGCTCTTTCGCCGCGGGTTAAGTTCTTGTCATCAAGCAAGGACATGGTCTTCAGCCCGAACAGTTCCTGGCGGCGCTGGTCGCCTCGGCGGACGACGCCATAATCGGCGAGACCCTGGAGGGGGTG
>JBEKGS010000108.1:0-5529 GCA_050012675.1 Acidimicrobiales bacterium | reverse complement strand
ATCGAGAGTCTGCTCGATCTATCGGGGGTTCACGACACAGAACTCATGGCCATCGGGATCGGCCATTACCACCCAGCTGACCTCGCCCTGACCGATGTCGATGCGCGTTGCCCCGAGGTGGACGAGACGGTCGACCTCCCCTTGCTGATCACCGTCGACGGGTGGAGCGACGTCGAAATGCAGCCGGTAATTCCCGGTCTTTGGCCTCAGTGGCGGACCACCCCAGGTGATCTTGGGACCACCATGCGGCGAGCGAATCGCCGTCTCTTGGTCCTGGTCCCAGACCAAGGGCCAGCCAAGCGCCTCGCTCCAGAAGTACCCGACGTCCTGCGAGCCGTCGCACGCAAGCGCTCCTATGAATCCGCAGTCGGCGAGGAAGTGGTTGCCCGGCTCGATGACGCAGAACTCGTTGCCCTCGGGGTCTGCGAGCACGACGTGAGGCGCCTCGGGACCTTGGCCAATCTCGATGTGCCGCCCGCCGAGTTCGAGCGACCTCGCCACCGTCTGCTGCTGGTCCGCGAGCGAGGTGCTCGTCAGATCGAAGTGCATCTGGTTCTGCCCGACCTTCTGCTCCTCAGTTGCGAGAAACCGGATCCGGAAGCCGGTGTCATCGCTCGGTAGGAGTGCAATGCCGTCTTGGGGGTCGTCGGCCATCTCCCAGCCAAGCAGGCTGGCCCAGAAGCGCGCGAGGCCGAGCGGGTCGTGCGCATCGACGCAGAGCGCGACGAGATGACAAGTCAATACGCGTTGCACCTCCGATCTGATGACTCAAAGCCCGCCGACAGGACACGTCCTCCGCGCCATAGAGAACGCTAGGCGCTCGGCGGCGAAAAGGTAATCGCGCCATACGGGATCTCTTGGATCGGTCCGTGGACAACCGGACGAGAGGCTCAAAACGTCCGATAATCGTCGATCTGCGGCCTCGTCGACCGCCCTGTCCCGAACTCACAATTCCGGGAATCGCGGCTACCCTCATCAAAGGAGGTTGTTGATCAGCTGTCTCACCTGATCCCAGGCGTCCTGGTTCAAACGTCGTCCCACGCTCTCCGCACCACCTCCTCCGCCGTTGTCATAATCACAACATCGCCCCAGTTCAGCGGGCAGTTTCGGCGTTGTTAGTTTGGGTTAGGTACTTGTCGTGTTTCTGGGCCGTTGTGGTGAGCCCTACGCCGTCCGGCGACTGAACAAGGCCCGCGAGGCGGCCGCCGCGACGAGCACGAGGCCTACGCACCAGGCCAGGGCGGTCCACGGGTCGGAGCCGACTGGCGTCCCCAAGAGGAGGCCCCTGATCGATTCAACCACCGGAGTGACGGGCTGGTGGCGGGCAAAACCCTGGAGCAAGTGGGGCATGGTGGCGATCCTCACGAAAGCGCTGCTTGGGTACGGCAGGAAACCCAGCCCGAGAGTGAAGCCTGCTGCTGCCTCCGGTGAACCGGCCAGCAGGCCGAGGGTGGCCGCCACCCAGGAAATAGCCAAGCTGAAGACCAGCAGAATCCCGATTGCTGCCAGCCCAGCGCTGACGCCAACGTGTGGCCGGAAACCGATAAACAAGGCCACGCCGAGGACCAAGACAGTGGAGGCGATGTTACGGACCACGCTGGCGACGACGTGGCCGGAGAGGACGGCTGGGCCGCTCACGTCCATTGACCGGAAGCGGTCGATGATGCCCGTGGTCATGTCCTGGCTGACGGCCACGGCGGTGTTCGCCGACCCCATCCCAGTGCACAGGACAAGGACTCCGGGCACGACATAGGTGACATAACGGGTACCGGTGTTTATGGCTCCTCCGAAGAGGTAGACGAACAGCACCATCACCATCACGGGCAGAGCCAAGGACGTGACCAAGGCCTCTATGTTGCGGCGTGACAGCCTGATGCAGCGCTGCGCCATGATCAGCCAGAGCCGGGCGGCTCTAGCTATCGATACTTCGGGCGGGACCAAGCCGAGCACATCGGGTGTCGTGCGGCTCGGGCGCTCCAGGAGCATTGGGTCATGCATTGGCGCCAACCTCCTGCGAGCGGTCGAGGTGACTAGCCTCACTGGTCTTCGCAGCTTGGTGGCCGGTCAAGGCAAAGAACACGTCGTCGAGGGTCGCCTCATGCAGCTCGAAGCGTTCCACCAGTTCCCTTTTCGGGTCGACCTCGTCCAGCAGGGCCAGCACGTGGGCAGCATTGCCGTCGGTGGCCAGTCCGATGGTCAGCCGGTCCTCGTCGCTCCAGACAATGCGGGGGCCGAACGAGCGGCTCAGGCGAGCAAGGGTGGACGCATCGGTCAGCGTCAGGTCCAGACGCCGCCCGCCTAGCTGCGCCTTGAGCGCAGCCGGCTGCCCTTCGGCTACGACTCGTCCCTTGTCGATGACCACCACGTGGTCGGCCAGTTGGTCGGCCTCCTCCAGGTACTGCGTGGTGAGCACCACAGTGGTCCCGGAGCTCACGACCTCGCGGACTACCTTCCAGGTGGACTGCCGGCTGCGCGGATCAAGGCCGGTCGTCGGCTCGTCAAGGAACATCACTTGGGGCCTGATCATGAGCCCGGCAGCCAGGTCCAGGCGGCGGCGCATGCCCCCTGAGTAAGTCATTACCCGCCGGCGAGCGACCCCGAGAAGCTCAACAGCTTCGAGCAGTTCTCGGCAGCGACCGCGCGCTGCAGCTACTGAAAGACCGGCGAGCCGCCCGATCATCATCAGGTTCTCCTCGCCCGTCTGCGCCGCGTCGACCGAAGTACCTTGGCCGATCAGGCTGATGCGACGGCGGACCAAGTGCCGGTCCCGCCAGACGTCGAGGCCTGCCACACTGGCCGAGCCAGCATCTGCGCGCACCAAGGTGGAAAGAATGCGCACGATGGTGGTTTTGCCCGCTCCATTGGGTCCTAGGAGACCGCATAGCTCCCCGCCCTCCACTCTTAGGTCGAACTCGCGCAAAACGGGTACCGCGCCGTAGGACTTGTTGAGGCCCTTGGCTTCGATTGCAGGAAAGCTGCTCATGTGGTGTGTGTACGCTCCTTCACTTGAGGGCTTGCAGTAGCCTCTGCGAACCTCCCGAACGCAGGAACCGCGTGGCAAGCAACTTTTAATATACGTTGTATATCGCCGTATCGTCAAACACAGATGGCTGGTTTGACTGGAGAAAAGCAGTTGGTTCAAGTTTTGTGCACTAGTGCGCTAGATTGTTGCCTTAGGAGACGTGGGCAGCAGTCGCAGGTCCTTGGTCAGGATCGAAGGGTCGCCCTGTGCACTAGTGCGGTAGTAGAGTGATCGTCGAGCAGCAAGGGAGTGCAGATGGCCGCCGCGAACAAACCGCCGTACCTGCGGATCGTGGAGGAAATTCGCCGCCGCATCAGCGAAGGGCTACTGAGCCCGGGCGATCGGGTCCCCTCGACACGGGAGATCACAAGGGAATGGGGAGTGGCGATGGCTACGGCCACCAAGACGCTCGCCACCCTCCGTCAAGAGGGTGCCGTGCGGGCCGTTCCCGGCGTCGGCACTGTAGTAGCCGGCCCCACACCAGCCCGGTCGGCCCTCGCGCGGCCTTCGGGTGAGACCGCCGGTCCGGCAAGCAGACATGGCCCCCGCGAGACCAGCGGCCACGAGGAGCCTCTCAGCCGGGAGCGCATCGTAGCGGTCGCCATTCTTGTCGCTGACCGCGAGGGCCTCGCGGCAGTGTCGATGCGCCGCATCTCGACCCAGCTCGATGCTGCCACCATGTCGATGTACCGCTACGTCAGGGGGAAAGACGACCTTCTCGGGGCCATGGTGGACGCGGCGTTTGCCGAGTTCCCCCCGCCGAGCCAAGCTCCGCCGGGCTGGAGGGATCAATTGCTGCTCGCTGCACGCCTGCAGTGGGACATGTACCGGTGCCACCCCTGGGTATCGGAGGCTGTCTCCTTCACTCGACCACAAGCCACGCTCAGCACGCTGCCTCACTTCGAGTGGGTCCTTCGCGCCGTCGACGGCCTCGGCCTAGACCCATTAACCATGCTTTATATGGCCGAGACCCTGTTTAGTTACGTGCACGGCACCGCCGTCAACCTGGTAGCCGAAGCCGAGGCGGAGCAGGACAGCGGTCTTAGTTACGAGCAGTTTTCGGCCACTCAGGAGCCAGTGGTCGGTCAACTATTGGCGACCGGGCGCTTTCCCGTCTTCACCCGGGTGACCACAGAGCTCGCTGACCGGCGCCACCCCGAAAACGTGAGACGAGGCCTTGACCTCGATGCTCTCTTCGAGTTCGGCCTGCAACGATTGCTCGCCGGGCTCGCCGGGCTCGTGGAGCCAGGTCAACGAGCGCGTCGGTTCACCGCACGACCTTAAGGTTAAGGATTCCGTTCCTTTATTCGAGTGACCACGCGAAGGCCAGATCGAGCTGACCCACCGTTGACATCGACTCAGCAGGGCCGGACAGGGTTTTCAAAGCCCGCAAGCCATCCACGTCCTGAGGCCCAAAGTCACAATTCCGGGAATCGCTCAGTTCGCTCGTCAAAAGAGGTTCTTGATCAGCTGCCTGACCTGATCCCAGGCATCCTGGTTCAAACGTTGTCCCACCCTCTCCGCCGTCGTCGCCGCCGCTCCGCTGCGCTGCGTTGTCGTAATCACAACGTTCAGCCAGTTCAGCGGGCAGTTTCCGCGTCCATTCGTACAGGCAGTAAGTGATTCACGTTCGAACCCGACACGAGAGCGATTCCACACCCGTCAGGGACTGTACAGACGCTCGACCCAGCCGTTTCCACCGTTGTTCCCCGCCAAAAGCTTGCGCCGTATGACGCCAGAGGCCTCGTCCAGAGCGGTCCTATTCCGTTCCAGCGGCGGTTCGGTACTGACGTTCGATATTCGCGACTGCCCCGCTCCGCTTCGGGGCGACCCTTGAACTGTCACCCAACGGCACAAGTGGAACGCCTCTAAGCTAAGAGCTCCCGTCCGCGGAACATCTAGGGGTAAGAAGGTCCCGGCCCCGAATCGCTAAGACAACGCGAAGGTCGATTTTAGTCATCGTACGGCTTCGCGCACCGGAGCCGGGGCCCCTCGGCGCCACTGCTCGGCTCCCACTACTCGGCTCGCAGCACGAACGCGGTCGGGGTGCGCGCGGCGAGCTGGCCTGGGAGGGCGGCGACAACGTTGGCAAAGACGAGCGCGCCGATGCCGACGAGGATCACCGAGAGCACCGGCACGGTCGGGTCGGGGACCGCGTCGATGCTGCGGGCAAAGAGGGTCCACAGTTCTCGTCCGAAGACGATCCCTACCGGGCTCCCGACGATGATGCCGGCCGCCGCGGTCACCGTCGACTGCCACGCGACCACTCGCCTCAGCTGTCGCGGCGTGAAGCCAAGCGCCTTCAAGAGGGCGAGATCGCGTCGCCGGCGGCGGACCGAAGCGACGAGCGTGAGCGCGAGCGCGATGATCGCCCCGAGAGCGAGTCCTCCAGCAAGGATGACCGGGGTCGCGCCGATGGTCTTGTAGTTCACGATCTGGGCGGGACGTTGCACGCCGAGGACTGTGACGGTGTTGCCGGCGGCTTCGGGATCGCGGTCGGTGGCGAA
>JBEKGS010000107.1:0-6523 GCA_050012675.1 Acidimicrobiales bacterium | reverse complement strand
GTCTGGCATTCCAGACGGCGTTCGGTGGTCCGCATTCTGCGTGGCTGATCTGGGCGTCCCGGATCGGCACTTCGGCCGCGCGTGAAACTCGTGAGCCGGTCGGAAGGCGCGCCAGATACGAGCCTTCCAGACGAAGCAACGTCGAGAGGTAGCGTCGAGACCCGTGGTGCTCTTCAGACCCGAGGATCGCGAGCGCGTACAACGTAGCCTCCTCGCACGGGCTGAGGCGGATACCCGCGTCGTCGCCGCAGCCGTCGTCGGCTCGGAGGCCGAAGGGAGAACCGACCGGTTCTCCGACATCGACCTCACCTTCGGCGTGCAGTCCGGCGTACCCGTTGAGGGAGTTCTTGCCGACTGGACGGAGGCGGTGCGCGCCGAGATGGACGGGCTCGATCTGTTCGACCTTCATGTCGGCAGCACCACTTATCGCGTGTTCCTCCTCCCAGGGAACCTTCAGGTGGACCTTTCATTCAGTCCCGAGAGCAGCTTCGGCGCAACCGGATCGCGCTTTCGACTCCTCTTCGGCAACGCCGTCGAGAAGCCCTGGACAGGCCAGCCCGATCCTCATGAGCTCATGGGGCTCGCTGTTCACCACGCACTCAGGGCCCGTTTCGCGATCGAGCGTGAGCGTTTCTGGCAGGCGGAGTACTGGCTCTCCGAGACACGCAACCACGCCCTCGCCCTCGCATGTTTTGGCCAGGGCCTCGACGCCTGGCATGGCCGGACAGTGGACCGTCTGCCTCCCGATCTCCTCCACCGCTTCGAGGAGACGCTTGTTAGACATGTCGAGCCCGGGGACCTCTTTCGCGCGCTCAAGACGGCGGTGGAACTCCTGCGGGAAGCCGCTGAGGAGGCCGAGATTCTCAGCGAACCTATGAAGCGACGGCTCGCAGAACTGATTTCGACCTAGCGCCGCGTCGAGACCGCTCCCTATCAATGCGAAAGTCGCCGTTCCGGGCGCGCCCCCGATCGCTCTCGTGGGTTATGTCGATGACAGCGCGAAAGAGACTCGGATAGTCGGCGATCCGCGCTGATCAGCCAACCGTCCCGGAACCGTCGTTAGCCCCTCGACGCACTAAAGACGCAGGTTGCGCGACGTACAGATGAGTTGACCGGCAGCCGGTGTCGACGCGATGGAGCTAGCGACAACACCGCCGCGGCCATCTGGCGAGGGCGGGGACGTTCGACCCGATCCCCTTCGGAGCTGTACTGGTTGACGGGGGAAGGGATAACCGTTATACTCTAGGATAACCGTTAGAGGGAGGGGTCAAGTGCAGCAGGAAGTCGTCTTGGCGATGCTTGCCAAGGAACCCTCCCACGGCTACGAGCTGAGGGCACGGCTTGACCGGGCGCTCGGCCCGCTCGGCGAGGCGATGAACGCCGGCCAGATCTATGTCACCCTCGCCCGCCTGGAGAAGGCGGGCCTCGTTGCCCGTGACGAACTGACCGACTTGTCAGATCATCCCGACCGCAAGGTGTACATCCTCACCCCGGCAGGAGCCGAACGCGTGGCCGAGTGGTTTAGCGAGGTGAACTGGCCGAAGCCCGACCTCGCCGAGTTCCACCTAAAGCTCGTCGCCGCCGCCCAGGGTGGCCTCGCGGATCCCATTGCCATAGTCGACATGCAGCGTCGTGAGCTGCTCCGGCGCCTTCGCGACGCCCAACGCGCCGCGATGGCTGAGGAGAACAAGTCCGACGCCGCTCTATTGCTGGAGGGCATCGTGCTACGCCTTCAGGCCGACCTGCGCTGGCTGGAGGCCTGTGAACGAACCTGGACAGATCGAAGGGGGAGGAGATGAAGACATCAGGGGGGACACTCGTTGCCTGCCGGGGCCTGCGCAAGGACTACGGCACCGGGGAAGGACTAGTGCGCGCCGTCGACGAGGCAGATCTCGAAGTGGCGCGGGGCGAGACACTGGCGGTGATGGGGCCGAGTGGCTGTGGCAAGTCGACGCTCCTCCATCTCCTCGGCGGGCTCGACCGACCGACAGCAGGCGAGCTCTGGCTGAACGATCGACGCATCGACCACCTCTCCGAGCGCGCCCTCGCCCAGTTGCGCAGACGCGAGGTGGGCTTCGTCTTCCAGGCCTTTCACCTCATGGAGGAACTCACGGCCCAGGAGAACGTCGAGCTCCCGGCTCTGCTTGCCGGCCGGACGCCGCGACAGGCCCGGGACCGTGCCCGCCAATTGCTCGAAGACGTAGGGCTCTCCGACCGTGCCCGTCACCTCCCGTCGTCTCTTTCAGGTGGTCAACGCCAGCGAGTCGCCATCGCCCGGGCCCTTGCCAACGACCCGCTCGTGGTGCTCGCTGATGAGCCAACCGGCAACTTGGACAGCGCCGCCACCTTGGAGGTGCTCCGCCTCTTCGAGAACCTGCACGCCCGCGGGCTCACGCTCGTAGTTGTCACCCACGACGAGCGAATCGCGGCCACGGCGGACCGGCTCATCTCGATGCGTGACGGTGCCTTCGTCGACGAGACACGGCTCACGGGTGGCACCTCGGGCAGCCTCGCCGGACTGATTGGGCTCGGGAGCTGACCGATGGGCAGGCTCCTGCTAGTCGTCCGGCTTGCTGCAAAGGACGCTCGTCGCAATCCGGCAGAAGCGCTGCTGCTCCTCGTCGCGATCGCCGCCGCGACTACCACGCTGACTGTTGCCCTCGCTCTGCACGGCGTGACGAGCGCGCCGTACGCGGCGACCAGAGCGGCCACCTCTGGGCCTGACGTCGTCGCTGCCGTCCAGCAGTCGACTCTTCCCTCGCAGCTCAGCGACCTCGCACACGCACCGGGCGTCGTCGCCTCGAGCGGGCCGTACCTGATCGCGACGCCGAACCTCGTCGTCGACGGACACTCGGATCCAGTGATGGCCGAGGGGCGGGACCCCGCTGCCACGTCGGTGGACCAACCGAAGCTCACCTCTGGCCATTGGGTGAGTAACGGCGGTGTGGTCATCGAGCGCAGCCTTGCCGACCTCCTCGGCCTCAAGGTCGGGGACCGGGTCGGTCTGGACAACTTGGTTGGAGGTGGACTCGGTCCTGGCGGTGGGCCGGGTCCAGTCGGTGGTCCCGGCGGAGGGCCGGGCTCGAGCGCCGGGCCACTTCGGGCGGTCGGCCCGTCCTTCGAGGTCGTCGGGATCGCCGTCACCGCTGCGCTCCAGCCCTCGCCGCTCAACACTTACGCGCATCCGTCGGGGTTCCCCGAAGCGGGCCTCGTCTGGGTGACCCGCGCAGCCGCCGAGCAGCTCGCCGCCATCACCGGCGGCGCCTGGTACACGCTCAACCTGAAGCTCGCCGATCCTTCCGACGCCCCCAGCTTCGCCGCCGCGCATCAGCACGGCGGACTCGTTCTCATCTCGTGGCAAGCGATCGCCGCCAAGGACGGGCTGATCGTCTCGATCGAGCAGACAATCCTGCTGACCGGGAGCTGGCTGTTGGGGCTCCTCGCTCTTGCAAGCGTCGCGCTGCTCGTCGGCGGCCGGATGGAGCAGCAGACGCGGCGGGTCGGGTTGCTGAAGGCGGTCGGCGCCACGCCTGCGCTCGTGACAAGGGTTCTCCTCGCAGAGCAGCTCGCCCTTGCCCTCCTCGCGGCAGCGGTGGGTCTCATGCTCGGTTGGCTGGCGGCGCCGCTGCTCACGAATCCCGGCGCGAGCCTCGTCGGCTCTCCCGGCGCGCCAACCCTCGACCTTTCGACGATCCTGGTCGTGTTCGGCGCGGCGATCACCGTGGCCATCGTGGCGACGTTGGTACCGGCGGTCCGGGCCTCTCGGACGAGCACTGTCAGCGCCCTAGCCGATGCGGCCCGCCAGCCGCGGCGCGCTAAGTGGACGATCACGCTCTCCTCCCGGTTTCCCGTTCCGATCCTCCTCGGCATGCGACTCGCCAGCCGTCGGCGTCGCAGAGCGGTGTTGAGCGCGGCAAGCCTCGCCATCACCGTCGGGTCACTCGTCGCTGTGCTGATGTTCCGGGAACATGCAAACTCGTTGGACACATCGGGAGGCCTCGGTGGCCTCTTTAGGTTCTCGGGACCGGGCGACCCTCTGTGGGAGCGGGGCATGAACGTGATGCTCGTGTTCACCATCGCGCTTGTGCTGCTAGCACTCGTCAACGCGGTCCTCGTCACATGGGCGACAGTGCAGGACGCGCGGCACGCCTCCGCGATCGAGCGTGCCCTGGGCGCCTCCCCCGACCAGGTCGGTTGGGCGCTCGTCGTCGCGCAGCTACTTTCTGCCCTCCCGGGCGCAATCCTTGGGATTCCCGTTGGCGTCGGGCTGTACGACGCGGTTGGGAGACACGCCTCGACTCTGCCTTCTGCACCAGCACTCCTTGGCGTGCTCGTCGCCGTAGTCGTCGTTGTGGCGGTGCTGACGGCCATCCCCGCCCGCATCGGTGCCCGCAGGCCGGTCGCCGAGATTCTTCAGTCGGAGACTGCCTGATGACGCCAACGGCACAGCGACCGTGCTCCACTGGCGATGGTCGCGCTTGAAATAACGGACCTTGTCAGGAACGGTCGATAGGGAGACGCATTACCGTCGATCGGCGCTGACATCAGCATTCTCCTGGCGGTCGTTCTGTGCCGCTCTCTGTATTTGCCAACAGTGGTGCTGTGGTCGAGGCCGCGCATGGATCGCGCGTCGCTCGACAGTAGGCTACCGAGTATGGTACATAGCTGGGTAGTGAAGAAGCGGCGAAGGTTCTCCTCGGTGGTCGAGGCGCTCGGCGTATGCGGGGCGTTCGCAATGCTCGTAGCGTCGAACCTTGCGGCCACCACGCCACTAGCTGGCGCTACGGCCAAGGCTGCGGGCGGGACCGCCGACTGTAATTCGGTGACCACCTGTTACACGCCGGAGCAGCTCGAAGTCGCCTACGGCGTCGCACCGCTGCTCCAGCGCGGGATCGATGGCCGTGGCGAAACCGTTGTGCTGCCCGAGCTCGCCGAGTCGCAGCTCTCACCGCCACAAGTCACTGACCTGCGGCTGGACTTTGCTGCCTTCGACCGCCTGTTCCATCTTCCGGCACCGAGCCTCAAGGTGGTGAGCACCTTCCCCAACCCTTCGCACCCTTGGTTCGCTTTCGGGGAAGAGGTCTTGGATGCCGAGATAGTCCACGCGATCGCGCCTCGCGCCTCGCTCACCATCCTGTTGGTCAAAGAGACCTCCCTGGACAACACGGACAACGCCGTCGCCGCGTCTGTGGCCGCCTTGCGGTCGGGCGCCTCGGAGGGCGGCATCATCTCCATCAGCGCGGCCGCGCAGGTCGGCGGAGAGCACTGCGTCGACCGGACCCAGGTCATCCAGCTGGACGCAGCGCTTGAGGACGACGTGGCCCACCACGTCACCGTCGTGGCTGCCACCGGCGACGTCGGTGCGGCCGGCGAGCCGTGCGCCCTCATCACCGCCCTCGGTGGCACCGGTCCCGCCTACACCCCGAGGAAAGAGGTGATCCTCGTTGCCTCCGACCCGCTCGTCTTAAGCGTCGGGGGCACGACCCTCGACGCGAGCCACACGACCGGCGCCTGGATCGGCGAGACCGCCTGGGGCCTTCCCGACGGCGACCCGGGCTCCTTCTTCCAGGCGTCAGGCGGGGGGTTCAGCCATCTCTTCGCCCGGCCGTCCTACCAGAGTTTCCGGTCGTCACAGCCAATGCGGGCGGGGAATACACGATTAGCGGGCACGCCGGCACGAGCGCCGCCGCGCCCACCTGGGCCGGGATCATCGCCCTCGCCGACCAGTACGCGAAGCGCCACCTCGGCTTTGTCAACTCGGCGATCTACGAGATCGCTCGCAGTTCGCAATACCACCAGGCCTTCCACGACGTCACGGTGGGCAACAACACGGCCGAGTTCCCCCCTGAGACGATCACCGGCTACCGCGCAGGGCCGGGCTGGGACGCCGTTACCGGCTGGGGGAGCCCAAACGCTGAGGTACTTGTGCCCCTGCTCGCGCGATACGCGTGAGTCTCCTCGAATGAGTCGGACCTAGACACCGAGCATGGACGTCGCCCGTTCGTTTCCTAGTGTGCGCCCTAGACGTGGGCCGCTGCCCGGACTGCGGACCAGGGATCCTCTTGGATCCGCTGAGGAGGAGCAGGGTCTTGCGACAGGCGCGGGCGGAGTCGTGTCCTTTTCGTGATCACCCCCTGGCCTAGTCGACGGCATAGATCTGCCACAGGCAAGAAGGTGGGCCCCGATTCGTGCCGTTGACCAGGCAGCTCGGGAGCCTAGGCGCCGAGGGAAGATTCTTGATCAGCTGCCTGACCTGATGCCAGGCCTCCTGCTCAGCGGATCTCCGGTTGGGATGAGATAGCTGCGCTCCTAGCGTCAATTATTCGTGTCGTCTGCCGGGGTCTTAGGCTCGCGATGTGGCCGAGGATGATCCATCGGCCCGGCTCAGTGCCGGAGCCCAGCGCCAACCAAGCATCTGGAAGAAGGAGCTGTGGCCGAAGCGAGCACGAGAGCGCCGACCCGCTCCGGATTGGGTCCGGCGGGCGTTGCTCTTGCTCTGTGGGGTTCTCACCGCACTTGGTAC
>JBEKGS010000106.1:0-9060 GCA_050012675.1 Acidimicrobiales bacterium | reverse complement strand
ACCCCCTCGCAGGTGCTGCTCGTGGCCAAGGGCAGCCTGCCGACCACGCCCAACGGCAAGCTGCAGCGTGCCCGGGCGCGTGAGATGCACCACCTTGGAGAGCTTGCCCCCCTCACCGGAGAGGTCGCGCCGCTCGGCTCGTGACGATCCGGTCGCACAGGCCTTCAGGCAGCGCTGCGGCGTGGCCCCAATCGCCGGGCAGCGGGGTAGTCCGGGACGACCCTTTTGTAGCCCGAGTCGAACAGAGGCGAGGAGATGAGGAAGTCAGCCGTGGCGAGATTGCAGGCCACGGGGATGTTCCACACCACAGCGATCCGCAGAAGTGCCTTGACATCGGGATCGTGCGGCTGCGCCTCGAGCGGGTCCCACAGGAACAACAACATGTCGATGCTGCCTTCTGCCACCTTTGCGCCAATCTGCAGGTCCCCGCCGAGCGGGCCGCTGTGCAGCCGGGTGACTTTCAATCCAACCTCCTGCTCGACCAACAAACCGGTGGTGTCGGTTGCGAAGAGATCGTGTTTGGCGAGCACGCCCTTGTTGAAGAGAGCCCAAGCCAGGAGGTCGTTCTTCTTGTTGTCGTGTGCCACCAGCGCTATGCGGTTGCGAGAGGGCGCCAAAATAGCTCCTTCGGTCGGTGTCAGGCTCGGCACATACCGGGCAGTCGTAGGTGTCCACGTACTTACAACAGGCCTTGATCGCTTTCCTGGGGGTCATCGTCGGTGGCTCGGAAGTCGTCGCTAGCGCTGGATGCATCGACCTGGCCATCGGGAGGCTACCGTCGCTGTGTACAACGGCCAGCGATGACTCGCACCGCTCTGCGGTGTTGTCGCCCAGGTGAAGTACAGGCCGGTACAGCATCTTCCTAGTCGTCCCCCTCCTCTTGCGACCGTGACCGAGAGCCTCGTGGCGAGCCACCACCGACCTTCGCTCCGGGCGGCCGTGTCTCGTGCGTCTGCCCAAGCTCAACAAAGATGGTAGGCAAGCAAGATGAACGCCAGGCAGACTTCAGCCGACAAGCGGGCAAACTCTCGAATGGACGCCTTCGCTCCGGCCAGGCTTGTGCTGCGCTCTGGCCTGTGTCCTCCAACTGTTCAAAGCCACTCGCGAGCATCGACAAGGCTTCTGGCCCAGCAGGAGCTCTGAGGGACGGTACAACGAGCAAGGACGCCGCCGGCCTGCAGTTCATCGGCTGGAACAGTCACGGAACCGCCGGGGCGCTGACTCAGAGTACGGAGTTCACGCACGCGGCGGGGTTGAGACGAATCAGCCGTCGATCCAACAGGAGCCACGAGCGAACGACGAGGGTGGCAACGAATCGATCTGTCACCCTGGCCAACGGCCTCTCGTTGCTCGTGAGCGGCGCAGTCACAGATCCATTGGATTACCGGGGAAGTACCAGTCGCCTTAGCATCACTAGCGGTTCGACGGGTCTTCGAAAGACCAGACGGGAGCGAAGCGATTGAGCGTGACCTTGCCTTTGGACCTTGTCACACTGCTGCAGCGGCCGAGCCTCTGCTACATCACCACCTTGATGCCTGACGGTTCACCCCAGATCACCCAGACCTGGGTCGACACCGACGGCGAGCACATCGTCATCAACACCGTTCGAGGCTTCCAGAAGGTGAAGAACGTCGAGCGCGACCCACGGGTGGCCGTGAGCGTCTCAGACCCGTCGAACCCCTCCCGCTACTACGCGATCCGCGGACGGGTCGTGGGCATCACCACCGAAGGCGGTGCGGACCACATCGAGGCTCTCTCCCAACGGTACCTCGGCGGTGCTTATCCCTGGTATGGAGGCCGCAACCAAGTACGCGTCCTTCTCACTATCACCGCTGACAAGATCCACTCGATGGGGTAGGCACCCCGAGTGCGTGTAAGACATGGCGTCTTTCCGCAGGCGCCGAGGGACCCTACAGGCAGCTCAGGCCGAGGCGCGGTCCTTCGTGACCCGCGTCGCCCAGACAAGGCGAACGCTCCAGTGGCAGCAAGAAGGCCCAGTCCCAGCTTGGTGTCAACAGCAACACGTTCGTTCGACGAGCTGTGTCAGAACCATCACCGTGAAGCCCACGAAGAAGAATGGTTCCACGAGACCCCCCAGTCTGTTCAGCAGGTAGGCCAGGCCCAGGATGGGGTATGCGATGAATGCGGCTCTGGCCAAGTACCTATAGACACTGGCGATGCGAGTCTTCTGGTCGCGTGTTCGTTGATAGGCGAACAGGAGGGCAACCGTTATGCCACCGAATTCGAGGATGCCGGCAACAATGTGCAGGTACTGCTGAAGAGGAAGACGGAAACTCCACTCCATGTTCCGGCAGAGAGCGTTGATCCCATCGGCGCAAACCTCTGGGAACACTCCGCCCAATGTTCCGGCGCCGGCAAAGACCATCATGGCCCACCAGTCGCGTCTGCCATCCGGGATGCCCCTGCTTCCTGCCGCCAAGAATGCCGCCATGAGGAGCAGGCCGGAGAGAAGGTCGGCATGTTGCATCGCCGTGGCGAAGGGTTGTCCAGTCACCTCGAGATCGCTGAAGAGCTCGTTGGGTGAGCGCATCAAGCCGGGCCTCAGCGGAACCAGGATCCACCAGTTGTACGAAAGCAGCCCGAGGATTCCGAAGGCCCACGCCGCCACCGGGCGGATGAGCAGCCGACGTGACGCTGTCACAGACGAGACGGGAGCAGGTGCGCCTCGTGTGGGGGCCACCGAGTTCGGGACGAAGGAGAGGGCCAGCTAATGACAAGGGCGGAATCCGTCAAGATAGAAAAAGGGTAACGAGATCTTCATGGCTCCTACCAGCTCTCCCCGCTGCAGCCACTTCGAGGCGAAGCCGTGCTGTTGCCGCGGTGCGAGCACGGGAGGGACGTCTATCCGTCGGGCGCGTGACCTTGCCATGCTGTAAGCCAAAAAAAGGGCCCGGTCTGGTAAGTGCCGAACTGAAGCCGCACGGACTGTAATCTGCGCTTACCGACGAGCGGCCCCGTTGCTCTCCTTCATCGGCGGCGGGGCCGTTTCGTGTCGACTCCAAGACTGCCCGCTTGAGGGGCGCAGCGGCCGTTGGACGTCCCCTGGTGTTCGCGCGCGCCGGAACCTACCCCAAAAGGGCTCGAGTTCAGGTGGGGTCGGATCGGATGCGACCCCGCGTTGCGGTGGTGCGCCCGCTTCGCTTGTCGGCGTTCTCGCTCGCCGATCAGAGTGGCGCGGACGCCGCAACGGTCGACGCAAGGTCCAACCCCCTGCGCAGCATGACCCTTCACCAGTCAAGGGAGCGCGGGAGCTCTGGCAGGCGACGGCGCTTAACGGAGGCACGCGGATCTTGAAGAATTGCCCGTCGAGATGGCGCGAACCGGGCTGGCGATGGCATCGTGGGGTCCGTGTTCCGGATAGGACTATCTGTGTTCGGGCTGCCGGTCTCGCAAGTGAGTGTCGTCGTCGCCGTCTTGTGCCCGCCGGGCCGGCAATAGAGACCGAGTGCCCACAGTCCGCCAAGCCCGCGCGAGCGAAGTACCTGCTATTGCCCGATTGCTCTCTCGGGCCTTCGCCGACGACCCCATCGAACAGTGGTGTCTGGCATGTCGGGGCTATCGGGCGGTCCTCGAGCTCGAATTCCTCGAGGTGGCCGGCCAGATTGCCCCCGAGGGCTGGCTGTGGGTGGCTGACGCGCTCCAAGGGGTTGCCGCCTGGATTCCCCCGAACGCCAGCTACGACGATTCGGCCGTCGACGCCGTGGTCAATCCCGTCCTGACCGAGTATGGCGGAGACCCGCGTCGGGTGACGACATTTTGGGCGTGGGTTGAGTCCCACCGCCCCAAGGAGCCTCATTGGTATCTGGATTTCATAGCCGTCGATGCCGATAACCGTGGGTCCGGGTGCGGCGGGCTCCTCTTGGGAAGCGGACTGACGCGGGTCGACGACCGGACCGAAACCGTTTTCCTCGTCACGGGCAATCCTCGAACGGTGCCGTGGTATGAGCGCTTTGGATTTCAAACGCTCAGAAGTGAGGACGCCCCTGAGAACGGACCCCGGGTGTGGTTCATGACTCGGTCTTCCTCTGGCTCGAGGTGACGCCTGCGCCATATGCGGAATCGGCGCCGCACAAGACCCGAGGCCCTCTGCTCGTTCGATAGCTTCACCGAACCTCACACAATGAGCGCGGCCTGCGGCGAGCCGTCCTCGGTCTCAAGTCCTCCAACTGCTCCAATGTGCCACCTCTCGCCGTCTTGGCACTGCAGTTAGATGAGTTCGATGAGGTGCATCCGTTCGCTCGAGGAGGGCAGCGGCCGGAGCTGGCCCTCCGCACCGACCGGCACCACCCCTGCTTCGGCCACCCCGAGGAGCGACACATACCGCTCGGCCAGCCGATGGAGGAACTCGATCTGGTCGTAGTTCTCGACAAGGGTGTCGGCCAATTCCACGAAGGTTCGTGACAGGCGAACCTGCCGGGTCACCGTCACCTCTCGACGTGCGGACCCGCTTACCTGGCCGAGAATCGCGAGCGTGACCTGAGCCCCTCCCGGGCGCAAGTTGGCGGCGCTCCGGCGGTCCTGCACCAGGGTCTATGTATTCGCGCCGCCGGCTCCGGGCCCAGCCGAGATCAACTCCATTACCGAACGACCTGCTGTTCATCAGAGGGACAACACTGCCAAAACCCGAAGGGAACACTTGCCTTTCCTCAAGTTGATGCAGCGAGCGCCCGATGAATTGGGTGGGTGCACGACCTCAGCTTGCCTGCGAGGTGAGCAGCGGGTCGTGCACTCACCCATTTTCATTATCCCGCGGAAGCAGGCACAGGTATCGGGAAGCGTCTTCCGCCGCCAGCGAGAATGTGACCTTCGGCCCTACAGCAACCCGACATCTCCTGCGCATCCTGTGCGCAGGCCGACAGTGATCGGAAATGAGGTCGCCCGACCTTTGGGGTTGACTACCTGATCGTGTCCCCTTGTGGCCAGCGCCCCCGAACCCCCTGTCGGGGGTGCTGTCGCGTGAGTACCGAGTTGCCACCTGCCGAATCATGCGAGAGTTGCTCCTGTCCGAGAGCCTCGTCTCGTCATTGTCGCCGGGGATCGCAAGCATCTCGCAAATCGAGGTATCGCGTCCTATGGCTTCTCGCAGCGGCGAGTGTGGTGAATCTGGAACCGATTGCGACACCAGTCCTTGTGCTTGAGCCCGCAATCCTCTCCGACAACTTTGTTCACGATGTCGAAGGCACTGCGCTCGGTGATGCCCGAGCGTCGTCGCGGCAAAACACCCCACGTTCTCCGTCGTTCGACTATGTGAGGCTGGCGACTGGGCAGCCGATACCGAACAGCACCGGGGAGGTGACGGCTATCCGGTGCTCGTACCAGACGAACGTCAAAGCCATGCCCGTACGGGTTGGATTCTCATCCCTGATGTAACGCCCGCCGGCAGGTCCGTCTGGTTGATTCTCGATCGACGCCCATCCCTGCTCTTGTTGAGCTGCGGCGACAGAGACTGTCCTCGTGGGACGCCGTGCCTGTGTTCAAACGAGCCTCTGAGCTGTTCTTGTCCGGGAGTCTTCACGAACCGCCAGATATTGCAATCTCACTACGTAAAGATTACGCTTGTGCTAACAGAGCCGGACTAGGCGGTGGTGGCGATGAGCGAAACCGTTGAGATGGCGGACTTAGACGGATCCAGCAAGTCCGGCGTGCGCGCTAATGCGGAGTTCAACGTGATCAAGGCTCGGCCACTTGTACGGTCGAGGCCGACACAGGCGCCGCCCACTGTTCCGGCGAGTAGGAACATCAGTAACAGCGCGCGGGCAATGTTGTTCCTGGCAGTTGCCGTGTGCCTTTCTATTGTTGCGGTGATGGTGAGCCAGCTGGTGCCCGGTTCCGCGTGGGAGTGGGTAAACACAGGGGTCGTAGCGTGCGTGGTTCTCGCCGTGGTCGGCTTCTTTGCAGCGCCGCGCTCGCACTGAGGTTCCCAGCGTTCGTTCGCCAGGAGGGACACGGATCGGGTGAACGGCCTGCCCACTCGCCTCTGAAGGCGGTTGGCCTTTGATTGATACGGCCTCCCTCGACGCCTCCTTGCACTCGAGTTCTCCAACTGTGCGTATGTGCCACCTGCCGCGACAACAGACAGTCCGGCGGAAACTGGCAAATCATTCGTCGCTTCCAGATCCGCGGCTTCTAAGCGTCGCGGGCGTAGACCGGGCATTCTGTTCTGAGCCCTCCTATCGGTAGGCGCGCGCAGGGTGGCTGCGATTAAGCGCGTCCTCTCGTTTGTGATGGGCGTGCGAGTACTCGCTCCGGCTGCCGGAGGGGCGGCTCCTACGATTGTGCGATGACCGAGGATGCCGACGAGCAGCAGCCTTGGCGTCGCTCGTACATGACCGGACATAGCCGTCGTGGTTGATCGACGCGACCTGTTCCGGTGGCGAAGAGCGATCATGGCTGCTTTCGGTCTTGGTGGGATCACCGTTGCCGCTTGGGGCCCCCGACTCCCGGCAGTCAAAGCAGAGCTCGGCATCGGTGTCGCAACGATCGGCCTGCTCTTGGCCGGCGTCACGGTCGGGGCCATCGCCGGGCTTGTCGCCTCGACACCGATACTCCACTGGCTCGGGAGTCGGCGTGGCGTGGCCGCATCACTTCTGGTGGTCGCCGCGGCGCTGGCTGTCCTGGGCGTAGCCATGGCCCTGCGATCGGTTTCCTTGGTCAGTCTTGCCTTCCCGGTCATAGGTTTCGGGATCGGCACCCTCGACGTGCTTATCAACGTGGAGGGCTCGGCGATCGAGCGGACCGCCGGCCGCACCCTCATGCCCCTGATGCACGGGGCGTGGTCGATCGGTGCCGCAGTGGGGTCGGGAATCGGTGCGGGGTGCGCGGCGCTCGGGGTCACCCCCTCAGTGCAGTTCATCGGTGAAGCAGTAATCATTGGAGCGGTCGCCCTTGCCATGGCCCCAGCCATCCCCACAGGCGATCGCACGCAAAACGCACCGCCCACCGAGACCCGCCTCGCCAAAGTGCGCCAATGGCTTCGTGGCTGGACGGACTGGCGCCTACTGATGATCGGCGTCGTCTTGCTCGGTGTCGAGCTCGGTGAGGGGTCTGCGAACAACTGGTTGACCCTGGCTGTCCACAGCGACCATGGCGAGAGCGCCGCCATTGCCGCGCTCTTCTTCACCATGTTCGCTACCGGCGAGGCTCTTGCCAGGATCTTCGGTGGCCCAGTCGTCGACTGGCTCGGCCGCGTCCACACCATCCGGTACACAACGGCTCTCGGTGTAGTCGGCGTGGTGCTCTTTATCCTTGGTCACAACGTGTTGACCGTCCTCGTCGGTGTCCTGCTATGGGCGGTCGGGGTCTCCATGGGCTTCCCCCTTGGCATGTCCGCAGCCGCCGAGAGCGGGCCCGACCCGGCCGCACGCGTCAGTGTCGTTGCCTCCATCGGCTATTTCGCCAGCCTCGCCGGGCCACCAGCCATCGGCTTGCTCGCCGAAGCTGGCGGCCTCCTCAACGCCCTGTGGCTCGTCGTCGCGCTCTTCCTCGCCGCGTTCGCCGTCGCCGGCTCACTCCGGCAGCTGGCGTCACCTTCTAGTGTCACGGAGTAGAGACGATGGTGCCTTCCTTTGTCCGACTGTGAGCCGAACCGGTTGGTTTGCGTCCCTGTGAACAGACAAGGGCCGCCTCAACTGGTTTGTTTGCTGTACCGCAGCCGAACGGTCGCGGCCCAACGATAGGGGTGCATCTGGCGTGCGGCGCCTATTTCGGAGGGCCCGCGGTCGAAGAGGAGCGCAGGCTTATGGCTGCTCGTCGATCTCGGCGAGCGAGGCGACTTCGACGTTGCCAGCTTTCGGACTCGACCGCGGACAAGAGTCAGCAGACAAGCTGTTGTGACGGTGCGCGCTCCCCTCGTCGCTAGCCTCTCCTGCGGCAGCAGACAGCTGCAGCGGCGAGCGCCGATGGCGCACTCGACGAGTCGGCGGACGAGGGGACGAGCAGATGCCAGCAGGACAGTGGATGCCACGAGCGCGGGGGGCAGGTGGCTTGGCACTGGCGATCATCGCTGCCGCGTCGCTTCCTTGCGTGCTGGGGGGCGCCGGGCTCGCCGCGGCGTCGACGACTGCGTCGTACTCATTCAAGGTCACGGGAGCGGGCTCAGGGTCGCTGCACAACGGGCACTACGGAGGTTGCCTCAACGGAAGCGGCCAGATCGACGTGAACGACATTGTCGGCACCATCACCCACTTCACCAAGGATGTGGTGAGCTGGGACCTCACGATCGACGAGACGCACAACGGCACCTTCCACTTCGCCGGCTCGCCGATCGCACATCCGACCACCGAGTTTTCGGCGATGCCCACGGGGACGAACTTCGCGGCCGTTCAGAGCGACCAGTTCTTCGCCGACAAGGGCACCGTCACCATCCACGGTGAGGGCGCTACGGGATCGATCTCGGCCACCTTTGCCAACACCCACAATCAGCAGCTGAAGATCACGGGACACTGGACCTGCATCACCTGAGGTCGATGACCGATTAGCCAGCGCCTCCTGCTGCCAGATGGCGTCACCGTTGGCGGAGTTCGCACCTGGCTCAGCTGTTGGCTCCGCGGGCCGCGACCCGCCAGCGGTCGACCACCGCGCCGCCAGCCACGACAACGAGCTCGTCCGCCAGGTTCACCGCAGAACAGACGTGATTGGGTACTACCCGCAAGACCGTGCCGAGCTCGGGGAGCACTGACGTCGAGGGCCATGTGACCGTCGCGTGGTGCTCGGACAATGCGCTCACGCGCGCATCGGGATGGTCGGCTAAGCGCCCGTAGCCGGTCGTCCATGCGGGGCGATCGGCTCCCAGGACCTTGCTCCCGGCGTCGAGGACCACGCGTCCTGCGGCACGGCTCACAACAGTGGAGGCGGCGGTCAGCGCAATTTGCTCAATGGCGCACGTGCCCAGCTCGATCTGTTGAGCGTCGCCGAAGACATAGATCCCGGGGCGAATCTCGGTCACCGACCCGGCTTTCGTGAGTGCCGCAGTGGGAGTCGAGCCTCCGCTGAGGACCTGTACGTCCACGCCGGCCGCCTTCAAACTGGAAGCGGCGCCTG
>JBEKGS010000105.1:0-6146 GCA_050012675.1 Acidimicrobiales bacterium | reverse complement strand
CGAGGGCCAACGAGCGATGACGGTGCCATCCGACCTTGCCGCGGCACTCGCTGCCAACGCTCCTGCATTGGCCATGTTCGAGAAGCTGGACGCCAGTAATCGATATGCAGTCCTTTATCGAGTGACCACTGCCAAGCGGGCGGAGACCCGCCGTCGCCGGATCGAACTGTTCGTCGCCATGCTGGCCCGGGGTGAGACCATCCACCCTCGGAGCAGGCAAGCGCGTCCAGATTGATCTGTTCGGCGTTCTTGAGAGATGGCGACCAGCCCCGTCCCTAAAGCGCGGATCGAGACGGTTCCGGCGTCGCAGCGCAAGCTTTTGGCGACGACGCTGCGCGCCGAGGAACTACATGCGTACTTTCACGGACGCCTCGCTGATTGCAGCAGGTTCCGGCACCCTCCTCTGGGCTCTCCTCGCTAAGGACGCCAGCCGGGGCCGCCGGACCGCAGTGGGGCTGATCGCCTTCCTGGCATTCGAGGCAGCAGTCTTCGTGCGTTACACACACGTAGTGGTTCCTTGGTTGCGCCGTGCTCACGGTCCTCGCTGCGTGGAGGTTCAGCCGAAGCACGGTCCCGCCCGCGCCCTCGCGTGGTGGTTGGGCTCGGTCGTGCCGTTCGGGGCGGCGGGGGCGCTGTTCGACGATCTCGTGTACGGCGACCCTTCGCGGTCCGATCAGCGAGGTTAGAACGTAGTCTTCTCTGCGCTCCGAGGATCCTCTCGAACCATGTGGGTGTCGTAGACGCCAGCGCGCGCCTTGCGTCTCCATGAGCGGGCCTGCTGCAAGGCGCCCACGACCCCCTCTGACTCGTCGTCGAGGTCGACGACGACCACCGAGGCCGTCCCGTTCGCAGGACATCGAGCGAGCCACTGCCCTCCTGGCGCAACGACTCCGGCGGGGGCGATCGTGCTGTGCTGTGCGGCAACGGCGTAGCTCACCCAGCAGCTGTTCGCGGCAGCGTGACCCTGGACCTCTGTGGCAAAGATACCGGGGCTGCCCGTCCCTTCTCCGGTCGAGGATAAGAGGACGCAATCGACGTCAAGCCGCTCGTATTCGCTGAAAACCTCCGGGAAATGGCTCTCCATGCCGAGCGCGCAGCCGAAACGGTATCCATCGACCTCAAAGGTGATCGGATCCGACCCGGGAGAGTACATGTACGAGACCTTTGTGTTGGACAAGAATCGCTCGTCGTAGCGCGTTGTCACCGTTCCCCGATCCGAGATGACATACAGGCTGTTGTAAGGTCGGTTCGGCGACGTCAGCCGATGCACCGAGCCGAGTACGATCCAGAGCCTGAGCTCCCCGGCCAACGCCGCTGTGGCGGCGAGTTCCTCTTGCAGGACTTGCCATGGGAAGCGGTCCCAATCCGACGGACCTACTCTCTCCGGACCGTCTACGGACAGGGCGAGCTTGTGCGGAGAACATGTCGAACCCTCGGGAAAATGCACCAGGCTGGCGCCCTCGTCATGCGCCTGCCACATCAAGCGACGTATGTCCCGCCCGCTTTCACGTAGCTCATCGCTTCGACGTGGGTCTTGTCGGAGGATGATCTGCACCACCGCCAACCGCATCGTTCTCTTTGCCGGCGTTTGGTCGTCTCCTACCGGAGCTGGACGGAGGTGCCGCAGAGCAGCGGTGTAAGACTCGCCCGTCTTGGTCGCGCGGGCACGGACCCTGCGTTTGAAGTTTTTGTTCGCTGTCATCCCAGCCCTCCACGTCGCGGACCGGTCCCCCAGCGACTCGCGTCCGAGACGGACGGACCAGGACGGCAACCCGAGACAAGGGGTCCCTTTGCCTCCGTAGGAGACCGCGCTGGGGTCGGTCGAAGGAGGTGAGGCGTGGGCCACGCCGAGTTCATGATTGCGTGACCGCAAAGCGGTGTCAAGCACCGGTATCCGAAGCTCCCACCTCCGGCTTCCCAAACCCGATAGCAGACAGGGAAAGAGACCGCACCGTGGGCTGTCTAACGACCGCGGACCGATGATTCGCGCTTCAACGCTTCGTCGTAGCTTACGACCGAGCCGCTCACTGAACGAACGACGACCGGAGGAACACCCAGATGACCAGCAGCGCGGATCACGCAAGCGAAGCCAGCGACGAAATGCTGCGGACCTTCCTGCGGGCGCAGCGCGAGTCGGTGTTGGCGATCGTCGAGGGACTTGGCGAGGAGGCGTGGCACCGTTCGGTGGTGCCTACGGGCTGGACACCGGCTGGGATGCTGGAGCACTTGGGCGGCGCGGAGTGGCACTGGTTCCAGGGCGTCGTGGCGGGCAAGGAGCCCGAGTTGCCGCGTGACGTCGATGAGGATCAGCCGCCCTACGACCCCATGTCGGTGGTGTTCACGACGGATGCGTCCTCAGCAGAGGTCTTGGCTTTTTATCCCAACCAGTGCGCGGAATCAGAGTCAGTGCTCGCCACGACTCCGCTTTCGGACCCGCCACGCGGTAAGCACGGGCGATACGAGCCGCCAAATGTTCGTTGGGTCGTGCTGCACATGATCGAGGAGACCGCGCGACATGCTGGGCATCTGGACCTTGCGAGGGAACTCCTCGACGGCACGGTTCGGCTGGGTGGCCGCTGATGCGGCGATGCGGTGTCGAATCCGCTGGCTCAGCTGGTTGCACATTGACGAGTGGGAGCACAAGATCGCTTCACATCTTGGGCTCATTGATCCGGACCGAAACGTGCCTCCACCGATAGGGCACGGATCCCAAGCAGTGGGACGCTTGCGTCCGATCCAGTCGGCAACAACACCTCAGGGCGACACATAATGACGCCCAGAATCCTCCTCAGGACGGCGCCTTAGCGCGCCCGAACGCGTCCTCTTTGCTTGTCAAGACGCTTTTCGAGTCGCCTTCCGTGCAGCTGCCACGCTCTTCGCCCGTGCTCGAGCCTTCGCTGGAGACGAGGTCCGGTCGAACGCGGTCACGCTGGCTGGGGCTCCAACGAATTGGCGTTACCAGATCACGCGTCTCGCCGGACAAGAAGCACCGCGCCGATTCCGAGCAGCGCGGCTGTATAGCCAACAAGAATCAGCAATCCGACCCATGGGGAGAAGGCATTGGGAAAGCCGTTCGCTGGTCCGTTGATGATCTGGGCACCGATGCGGTCCGGGAGGAACCTCCGCAGGTCGAGGCTGAGCGAAGTGGGCAGCGCTTGGACGATGATCGGGAGGACAAGGAGGATGCCGATGAACGCGCTGATCGCCCCAGCGGTGTGGCGGATGATCGTCGCCAGTCCAAGCGAGAAGAGCCCGAGCACGCCGACGTAAAGGCCACTACCGACGACCGCTCGCAACGCGCCGGAACTCCCGAGAGTCGCGTGCGGCGCAGGCGCGGTCAGCAGCGCTTGACCGATGAAAAAGGCGAGGAACGAGACGACTTCGGCGACGACAAGGGCGACCACGCCGAAGACGATCGCCTTCGCGATGAGCACAAGCGTTCGGCGCGGCGCTGCCGAGAGCGTGGCGCGGATGGTGCCTGTCCCGTACTCAGCGCTCATCACCAGCACTCCGAGCACGCCGATCGCGAACTGGCTGACGATGACACCGATGAGGCTTGTGCTGATCGGATCGAACCCCTGGTGGCTGGACGGGCTGCTGAGCCAGTGCGCCCGAGTCTCCGCTGTCGCGAGCGCCGAGATGCCGATGCCGAGTACCACGGTGACCCCGAGGGTCCACATCGTCGATCGGACTGTGCTCAACTTCGTCCACTCTGAGCGAAGCAGCCCCGAGATGCCGTAATGCCCCGGCGGCATCGCCTTGCCACTCGAGGCGTTCGCGTCCTCGATGCCCTTTGAGGCCGAGAGATGGTGACCGCTGCGCTCCCTTCCACCGATGTTCGGTTGGAGAGTTCCACTAGAGCCGGCGGCGGCGAGCTGCCCATCGGTTGGAACCCGCAGTGGATGGTGATGCGTCCGGGGCGACGGCGCGTCGCTGAGTGGACGACGGTCGCGGCGCCGCTGCACGGCAACCACTCCACCCCCGATGAGCAAGACGAGCACGAGGATGGGGAGCCCGAAATGTACCCCTACGTGGTGTCGGCGGACGACGGCAGCGAGCAGGTTCGCCCGGCCGGCGCCCGAAACGATCGACGACGCGCTCACGGGTTATCCCGCATGACTGCCGTTGGGTTCGCGGTCGTTGCGCCGTGGTATTCGACGCTCTCCTCGGTGAGCTCCATGAACGCGTCTTCGAGGGATGCGGACTGCGGCGACAGCTCGTGGAGCACAACCGGGATTCTCGCGGCGCGCTCGCCGATCGCGACCTCATCGGTGCCCCGTACCAAGAGCGAGCCGTCCTCTTGGACAACGGCGGTCGCACCGTCGGCCACGAGCGCGGCACGGAGCTTGTCGATCTCCGGAGAGCGGACGCGGACGAAGCGCTGCGAGCTCTGATTGACGAGATCGTCCACGGGGATCTGGGCGATGAGGCGGCCCCTGCCAATGATGACGACCTCGTCCGCGGTGAGCGCCATCTCGCTCATGAGGTGGCTCGAGACGAACACCGTCCGACCCTCGCGGGCGAGGCCCTTCAGGAGGTTGCGCACCCAACGGATTCCGTCGGGGTCAAGCCCGTTCACGGGCTCGTCGAAGAGCAGCACCTCCGGGTCGCCGAGGAGCGCAGCGGCGATGCCGAGCCGCTGACTCATGCCGAGCGAGAACCTGCCCGCCCGCTGGCCGCCGACCGAGGCGAGGCCCACGAGCTCGAGTAGCTCATCGACCCGAGAACGCCCGATGTGGTTGGTCTCGGCGAGCATCCGCAGGTGAGCCCGGGCGGAGCGACCAGGATGGATCGACCTCGCCTCCAAGAGCGCGCCGACTTCGTGAAGGGGCCAGGGGAGGTCGTGGTAGTGACGCCCGTTCACGGTGACGTCTCCGGCGTTTGGTGCGTCGAGCCCCATGATGATGCGCATCGTCGTCGACTTTCCCGAGCCGTTCGGTCCAAGGAAACCGGTGACGACACCCGGGCGGACGGTAAAGCTCAGCTGGTCCACGGCCAGCTTCTGGCCGTAATGCTTCGTGAGTGCTTTGGCTTCGATCATCGGCGTCGTCCTGAGGTGGGAACGGGCATTCCTGCTCCGGTCATGATCCGACGCCGCGACAGAGCTTGACATCGGTCAGCGAAGCACCTGACACAAAGTCTGTGGGCACGGCGCGAATCGATCTGCTTCTGTCGAGTCTCGCACGCGGGAAGGGCCGCCAGGCAGTCGGTGCCCGAATCGCCAGTTCTGCTGGATGTCTCGTCGCCTACTCCGATTAGCGGGTATCGACGACAATGCGCTCGGTTGCGGCCATCTCGCGTACTCCGGTCCTGGTCGTGGCCCTGCCGTTGCAAAGCTCGCCCCGTTTTCGGCCGCCTTCGGGGTGCGTGTGCTCCCTAGTGTCAGGGCGCCGAAGGACTCGAACCGCGGCCTTGTGTCGCGGTCGGAAAGCAGACAAGGCGTGTCTCCTGTGGAGGTCGGGCGATTCGTCGTCGAAGCGCACTTGAAAGAGGGCCGAGCAGTTGCCGAGCTCGCGAGGGCTCACGGGGTACACCGCAGCTGGGTCTACACACTGCTCAGGCGCTACCGCCTGAAGGGCGAGGCTGGCCTTAAGCCACGCTCGAGACGGCCCCCCAAGACCTCACCGTCGTTGCCGCAGCCGTGCGAACCATCCCGATTGTTCAGGACCGTCGGCGCTTACAATTCCGTGGTGGGGGTGCTGGCACGAGGTCCGGGGTATGGGTGCCTACCTCGACGATTGTCGGCAGCGACTCCAGACTCCCTGCAATGCTCCTCAACCGCAACATTGTCGGAAGTCCCTTCGTGATGTGAATCAGGTTCTTCGCGTCGCCTGGTATTGCTTCCGGGCAACCTTCGGTCGCCGGTGGGGGGGCTACCTCGCCATCATCTTGCTCGTCGGTCTCGTCGGCGGGCTCGCCATGGGCGCCATCGCCGGTGCCCGCCGGACCCAGTCGTCGTACCCGAGGTTCCTCGCCTCGACGAATCCGTCCGATCTCACCGTCTCGACGGGGTTACCCAACTCGAGCGCCGCCTCCGGTAATGACGCGTTGGCGAACAAGATCGCCCACCTTCCCGGCGTCCGAAGGGTGCGCGACCTGATCGCCCCGACGATCATTCCGCTCGATGCCGACGGGGCGCCCCGCCT
>JBEKGS010000104.1:0-6149 GCA_050012675.1 Acidimicrobiales bacterium | reverse complement strand
TCAGCGGAAATGCCGATTGACATGGACTTACAGGTACTGAGTACCACCAGCCGGACGGTACAGTCACAGACTGGCAGTCAGGAGGTTCGAGGGTTCGAGTCCCTTCGCCTCCACCCGAAAGTGCAGGTCACGGGCGTGTATGGGTGCGGCGACTCCCTCAAGGCCGGCGAATGTAGCCAACTGTAGCCACACCGCCGAGACCGGAGTCCGCAAAGAGAGCTGCTTGCGCTGTTCGTCGAGGACGTCGTCTTGAATGCTCGCGCCTTTGAGCTGTCTTGGGTCAACGACCTGCGGAGGTCTGCCGACCATCGACGAGCGGGCTCAAATCAGACTGTGAGGAGCGAAGAGACGCGTGCCCCGACTGGTCTGCTTAGACCCAACTCGCCGTGAGTAACAACGCCGCAGTGGCACAGAGCAGAACTGGACAGATCTTGAAGAAGATGACAGGGGTGCGGGCTCCGGTCACCGCCGTAAGTAGGGCGACTGCGCCGAGCATGACGGCTGAGGCCCGGTAGACCCAGTCCGCGAATGCACGGTGCGAGCCGCCAAGCGCTACGGCGATGACGACGACGGCGGCGATAAACCACATCGTCATCGCCTCGGCGATCCACTCCTGGGTGATGACCAACCGGTTGTCGCGGGAGGTGTCGCTGAAGCCGTGCACGACCTGCGCCGTGGGCAGAACGTGGGCCACTCCCCACAGGCCGATGACTCCAGCGGCGACGTAGGCGAGAACGTCACTCACACGAACATGATGCTCTGCTGCCACTGCAGCACCCAGGGTCAAAAGGCCCGCGGGTCTAGATGCCTGACCCGGTGAGTCGGTACGCCCGTGGACTGGCTGAGCGCGGACGATCAGTCTGCGGAAACAGTTAGCGACGCCAAGAGCGCTTCAACGCGCGTTCTGATCTCGTCTCGGATCGGACGGACCGACCCGACGTCGCGCCCCGCAGGATCGTCGAGTTCCCAGTCTTCGTAACGCTTGCCGGGATATAGAGGGCAGGCGTCCCCGCAACCCATGGTGATCACGACGTCGACGGCACGGACGACCTCGTCGGTCCAGGGCTTGGGGAACTCTGCGCGGATGTCGATTCCGACCTCGGCCATAGCCTCGACGACGGCAGCGTTGATCTCCGAGGCAGGCTCGGAGCCTCCCGAGTAGACGACGACACGGTCGCCGGCGAGCCGGCGCATCCAGCCGGCTGCCATCTGGGAGCGCCCCGCGTTGTGGACACAGAGGAAGAGGACTGCAGGAACCGTGGACGGCAACGAACCTTCCAGCTTCCCGAGCGCCTGAAGCCGTTCGCGTGCGAACCGCTCGGTCAACAGCGGGAGGAACGCAGTGGTCTTGGCCGTCGCCAGAAGTTGGTCCATCGAGTCGACGACGAACCGCTCAATGGTCTCAGGTCCGAACACCCCGGCGAACCTTGGAGCGAGCCTTGCCGAAACCTCGTGCACGAGGCGCTGCTGGTCATGCGGAAGGTCTTTTGGCTGACGAGCGGTCATCGCTTCTCCTTTTGCCTGGTGTGAACTGAGGCTCACTAGCGAGGCGCAGTGTGGCGCGCCCGATCTTGTCGTGAGTGGGGCGCACCGCGTCAGAGCCCTGAGTGCGGCAGTCGCGAAGGCCCAGCGGCGAACCCGCGAGTGGCATTGTGCTTCACGCAGTTCCTCCCGGTGTTGGTTGAGCTCTCGCCGGGTAGTAGTGCCGTTGGAACCACAAGGACACGTACACGAGGCCGACGAGAACCGGAACCTCGATGAGAGGGCCCACGACGCCGGCGAGAGCCTCGCCACTCGTGACGCCGAACACGCCGATGGCGACCGCAATCGCCAGCTCGAAGTTGTTGCTCGCGGCGGTGAACGCCACCGTGGCAGTGCGCTCGTAGGGGAGTCCGAGCGCTCTGCCGAGCGCGAACGACCCGAACCACATGACGGCGAAGTACCCCAGGAGCGGCAAAGCGATGCGGGCTACGTCAGCGGGACGCGAGGTGATGGTGTGGCCCTGGAGGGCGAAAAGGATGACGATCGTGTAGAGCAGCCCGTAGAGGGCGAACGGGCCGAGGCGGGGCAGGAGCTTGGTCTCGTACCATTCCCGGCCCCGGGCCTGTTCGCCGAAGGTGCGGGTGAGGAACCCGGCCACGAGAGGGACACCGAGGAAGATGGCTACGGTCTCGGCGATCTTGCCGACTGACAAGTGCAGTCCGACGGTGCTGAGGCCGAGCCAGCTGGGCAGCACCTTCAGGTAGAAGTAGCCGAGGAAGGCAAAGGCGACGACCTGGAAGAGCGAGTTGACGGCTACCAGGATCGCAGCGGCCTCCCGGTCTCCGCCCGACAGGTCGTTCCAGATGAGCACCATGGCGATGCAACGAGCCAGGCCGACGATTATCAGCCCGGTCCGGTAGGTGGGCAGGTCGGGCAGCAACAGCCAGGCAAGCGTGAACATGACCGCCGGTCCGATCACCCAGTTCAGCACCAGGGACGTGACGAGGATCCGTCTGTCGCGGGTGACCGAGCCGAGCTTGTCGTAGCGGACCTTCGCCAGCACCGGGTACATCATCACGAGGAGACCGACGAAGATCGGCAGCGACGTGCCCGAGGTCACCTGGATTGCGTTCAAGTGCTTGTTCAGGCTGGGGATCGCCCGGCCGAGGCCGATGCCAGCGACCATGGCGGCGACAATCCAAACCGGGAGGAAGCGATCGAGGAAGGAAAGCCGGGCGATGACTGGGACACCAGCCATCGCCTCGCTCGATGGGTGCTCGGATGCGACGTCGGTCACTGCTCGACTCCGACAGATGTCGCGGTGCGCTTGAGACGACTCAACAACATGAGTTGGCTCCGGTCGTGGTCCCGGTCAGCTCGGGACCAGTGCCGCAGCACGCACTTTTTCCGAGAACGTCAGAGCGAAGCTGCCCGGCGGGCATCTCCACATCGGCCAGGACCGTGTAGATCTCCCACGGCTCGCCGCCTGGCCCGTGCACCCACACCTTGTCCTGGACGGCGTAACAACACGAGGTCTGCGACTCGAACGCGGTCGCCAGACCCTCAGCGGTCAGACGTTCCTGGGCCGCCGTCACCTCGTCAGTGCCCGCCACCTCGACCCCGAGGTGGTTGATCGTTCCGGGGTTCTGATCGGCGTCTTCGATCAGCACCAGCTTGAGGGGCGGGTCCGAGATGGCGAAGTTTGCGTAACCGGCACGTACCTTGGCTGGTTTCGTTCCGAACAGCTTGGAGTAGAAGTCAACGGCGGCGTCGATGTCGCTGACGTTGAGAGCGAGCTGGACTCTGGACACTAGGCACCTCCGGTAACATTGACGAGGGTCAATGCATCCAGTATGATCAATGCATTGACAACTGTCAATAGGAGGTCTCCATGGCGAAGCTGGTCGCAACGATCGAGCCGACTGAGCAGTGCTGTCCTTCGGTGCTTGCTGCCCCTCTCGATGCCGAAGAGGCCGCCGAACTGGCGAGTGGATTCATGGCCCTGGCTGATCCGGTCAGGCTGCGGGTCTTGAGCATCCTCGCCACCGCGCCGGATGGGGAGGTATGCGTGTGTGAGTTCGTGGGGCCGCTCGGCAAGAGCCAGCCGACCATCTCCCACCACGTAAAGATCCTGAGCGGGGCCGGGTTGGTCACCGGAGACCGGCGCGGCAAGTGGGTCTGGTACTCGCTGAACCGCGAGCGGCTCGCCGAGCTTCAGACAGCCCTCCAGCCCAACACCTAGAGGGCGCGCCCTTCCCGGCCGATATCGAAAGGAACCGAAGATGACCGCAGACGACTCTAAGCAGATCTACGAGGCGGTACGCGACCGCTACGCCAACGCCGCCCGCGCCGCCTCGAAGAAGCCATGTTGCGGACCGAGCGACACCACGAGCGGAGTCGTCAGCAGCAATCTCTATGAGAAAGACGAGACCGACACCCTCCCGTCCGACGCCGTGGCGGCCTCGCTCGGGTGCGGGAACCCCACCATGCTCGCCGACCTACAACCGGGCGAGGTCGTCTTGGACCTCGGATCGGGTGGAGGGATTGACGTGTTGCTGTCGGCGCGCCGGGTCGGTCCGACCGGCAAGGCGTACGGCCTGGACATGACGCCGGAGATGCTGGACCTCGCCCGGGAGAATCAAGCCGAAGCCGGGTTGGCCAACGTCGAGTTCCTCCAAGGCACGATCGAAGACATCCCCCTGCCCGACGAGACCGTCGACGTCGTGATCTCCAACTGCGTCGTTAACCTTTCACCGGACAAGGACGCCGTGCTGCGCGAGGCGTTTCGAGTGCTCAAGCCAGGCGGGCGGCTGGCGATTGCCGACATCGTGCTTCGCCGTGCCCTGTCCGAGCCGACCACGGCGCTTATCGGATTGTGGACGGCGTGCGCGGCTGGTGCCCTAGTCGTCGATGACTACGAGGCGAAGTTGAGGTCCGCTGGATTCGAGGATGTGTCCATCGAGCCCACTCGCGTCTTCGAGGACGACGATGTCGTCAGTCTGGCGGCAGAGCTCTCAGTCGACTCCGGGCTTCCCAGGGACACTGATCGCGACGAGGTCATGGCCGAGGTCGCTGGCTCGGTCATGAGCGCATCGGTTCGAGGGCGGAAGCCGGAGTAATTCGCGCGGCCCTATCTGAGCCTCAATCCGTCCATAGCACACGTGCACGTTGGCTAGTTGACGCGAGATTCCCTCGAGGACGCCGCCACGGATGTGCGGGCCCAGACTCCGTAGAGAGACGGGTCGTCAAGCGCGGTAGTGCGACACTCCTCTAAGACAGGACACTGTCCACAGATCCGCGTAGCAAGAACGAGCGCGTTGCCACTCGTCGGAAACAAGAGATCGCATCCCATACCCCGACGGGCGGCGCGAGCTTGCCAATCCGCTCGGACGATCGGGTTGTAACTGTCGATCAGTTCCGGCGTGTGCGGCCCGGGGACATCGGCTACATAGGTCCGCCTGGCGAGAGCAATGACGTCCAGGAAGTTGGCCCGCTCGCCACTCATTGGAACCGGCATCGTTCCTCCCTCGGTTGGTGCGCCCGCCGGGCCCCGTCGGCTGACCCGCAAGATCGTCTCCGACACTAGGCGGATGAACGCGGATTCTGTGAGACCTGGACACGGCCGGGCGCGCTCTCAAACTAAGACGCTCACCTGTGAAGAGCCTGGGAGGCTGCTTGGAGCACGCGGGGAGAACGTCCCTGTCGCGCAAACCGGCACCGGAAAGGACTCAGCCCGCCCTTCATCCCCAACCCAGTCCTTCCTCACTTGGTAAGTACTGGCGCTCCAACGCTGTTTGTCGGCGGCGACCGTACACGCCACCCCTGTCGACCTCGGCTGAACTTGTCCGGCAGAACTGTCGCGGACGCGGTTCCCGGTTGATGCGCACTAGCCACGTTTTGGTGAGCCGCGGGCGAACGGCTCAGTCCATAGCCGGAATCTCGTAGGGCAAGCGCGGCGCGGCCGAACGCAGGTCGCGCTCTTGGAATCCCTATTTGCTCCGACATGGCAGGTGTGTGGCGACCAGTGTCCTCGTTGTCCATGTCTCCTCCTTTGTCCGAGAGCCGCTCTTCAGGCTCACTGCCGAACAGCCTGCGCCCGGAGGCTTCGAGGACACCGAGAGTTCTCTGTCAGTTGCCTACGTGTTTTCTCGGCGAGTCGCAGCGTACGGCGCGGTGCGTTCTCCCAACATTGCTCTGTCGGCCAAGGGCCGACTATCGGAAAGATTTGGCAAAGAACCAGGAAAGAAGAACCACAGTTGCCCGCAAGGGAACGCGCGGTCCGGCATGCTCGATGAGATGACGGCCAAGGCGGCGACTGCCAACCCACATCGTCAGCTCGCAGAACGCCGAAGACACACCGCTGGCGGCACGACGACGACAACACGTGGCCCCGGATCTCGTCCGGTCCGTCCGCGCAGTCCGAGACGCCCCGCCAAGGCGCGCAAGGCGACCCTCCATTGGCCGTCGTGGAAAAGCCATCGCGTTTATGTGCGCGATCGGAAGCAGCGTTGCAGGCTCCTGCGGCGCTCGCGGCGCACCTGGCCTGGTCGGCATCCCGTGGCCACCGGGACACTGGCCGTGCTTGTCCTCTTGACACCCCTGTGGGTCTCCCTCGGCGGTGCGCTCACGAACCCCGCGCTCGGGTTGTCCGTTCCGGCGCGCTTTGC
>JBEKGS010000103.1:0-6157 GCA_050012675.1 Acidimicrobiales bacterium | reverse complement strand
CGGCGACTATGCCGACGTCCGGATTATGCCGATGCCGGCCTTCGTTGATCGCGTTCGACCTGTACCTGTTGCTGCACCGAGTGAGAAGCTCGGCATAATTCGCGCTGCCTGATCCATGCTCCTGCTCCGGATCACGTCCGGAGATGAGAGGAGCGATGATGACTGACCCGCGACAAACCGCCGCAGTGCAGGCGCTGACCGAGCACTACCGCGATTGGCTTGTGGCCGAACGGGGCCTGGCCACAGGCACGATCCACAGCTACGTGCCGACGGCTCGCCTGTTCTTGTCCGAATGCAGCGGACTGGATCTGCAATCCCTGACGCTCGGCGAGGTCAACAGCTTCGTCGTGCGCGAGTGCCGTCGTCGCAGCACGGGTTCGGCCAAGAATTTGGTGAAGGGTCTGCGCTCGCTGCTGCGCTACTTGTACCTGGAGGGCCTCACGGACCGCCCGTTGGCGCCGGCCGTGCCGACGCCCGCCGGCTGGCGCGACAACCTGCCACGGGGGCTCGGCGCCGATGAGCTGAGGGCGTTGCTCGCTGAGGACGGCGGGGCTGGCCCGCTCGGGCGCCGCGATCACGCCATCGTCGTGATGCTGGCCCGCCTGGGGTTGCGAGCGGGGGAGGTCGCCGCACTCGGCCTCGACGACGTCGACTGGCGGGCCGGTGAGATCGCGGTTCGGGGCAAGGGGAACCGCATCGAACGGCTGCCCCTTCCCGTCGATGTCGGAGAATCCCTCGTTGACTACCTGCGTGAAGGCCGTCCCCGAACAGCCTGCCGGGCGCTGTTCCTGCGGACGAAACCTCCGGTGGCAGGTCTGTCGTCAACGGCCATCGGTCATGTCGTGCGACGGGCGTGTGTTCGGGCCGGAGTCGTCCCGGTGGGCGCCCATCGGCTGCGTCACAGCACGGCCACGCAAATGCTGCGACGCGGCGCGTCGCTCGACGAGGTCGGCCAGGTACTGCGCGATCGCAGCGCTCAGGTCGTCGCCGTCTACGCCAAGATCGACTTCGCTCAGCTGCGCCCGCTCGCACTGGCCTGGCCGGGCGGTGCGGCATGAGCGCGCTCAGCCAAGCAGCAGACGACTACCTCACCGTGCACCGGACCCTCGGTCACAAGCTGAAGGAGCATGGTCGGTTGCTCCCCGACTTCGTCGCCTACCTGGAAGCTCGGGGCGCGTCCCGCGTCACCACCGAGCTGGCCGTGGCCTGGGCGACCCAGCCGGCGACGAGCACGCCAGTGTGGTGGGCGCAGCGACTCACGGTGGTCCGCGGCCTGGCCAGGCACCTGCAGGCGATCGACCCCGATACCGAGGTTCCGCCCTCTTGGCTCCTGCCCTATCGGTGCCGTCGGGTCGCCCCCTACCTGTACTCCGACGCCGACATCGTTGGGCTCATGACCGCGGCCCGCTCCCTTCGCTCGCCACAGCGGGCAGCTACCTACGAGACCCTTGTCGGGCTGCTGGGAGTCACCGGGATGCGTGCCAGCGAGGCGATTCGCCTCGATAACGACGACGTGGACTGGGAGGAGGGGATCTTGACGGTGTGGACCTCGAAGTTCCAAAAGAGCCGGGCGATTCCCCTGCACCCGACGACGCTCGGGAGCCTCGCGCGCTATGCCCGGCTCCGGGACGAGTTCTGTCCACATCCAAAAGTGCCGAGCTTCTTTCTCTCGACGACCGGCACCCGGATCCACATCAGTGTCCTCGACCGGGCCTTCCATGACCTTGTGCAACGCGCCGGCCTCGAACAGCAGGGCAAGCGCCAAGCCCGGCTGCATGACCTGCGCCACCGTTTCGCGGTGCGGACGCTGCTCGACTGGTATCGCGCCGGCGTCGACGTTGACGCTCACATGCCGTTGCTGTCGACGTTCCTCGGTCACTCGCATCCGCGGGACACGTATTGGTATGTGTCGGCAGTCCCCGAGCTGTTGTTCCTTGCCGCAGAGCGTCTCGAGCGAGCGGAACAGGAGCAGTCATGAGTGCGCTCGCGCCATGCCTCGAGCTCTACTTCACCGAACGTCTTGTCCACCAACGCCAAGCGAGCCCGAACACCGTGGCCGCCTATCGCGACGCCTGGCGGCTGCTCTTGGTGTTCGCGCGGCAACGCACCGGCAAGGAGCCCAGCGAGCTCGACGTCGGTGAGCTCGACGCACCCCTCATCGGGGCCTTTTTGCAACACCTCGAGACCGAGCGGCACAACAGCGTGCGCACCCGCAACGCCCGTCTAGCGGCTATTCACTCCTTCTTCAGGTTCGCCGCCCTGCGCCATCCCGAGCATGCGGACCTCATCGCCCGGGTGCTCGCCATCCCCACCAAGCGTTGCGACCGGGCCGAGGTGTGCTACCTGAACGAGCCCGAGATCGACGCGCTGGTGGCGAGCCCTGACGAGGGCACCTGGACGGGGAGACGAGACCGCGCCATCTTGACCCTCGCCCTCCAGACTGGTCTGCGGGTCTCCGAGCTCGCCGGCCTTCGCAACGAGGATCTCGAGCTTCGTGCGGGTGCCCACGTGCGCTGCTTCGGCAAGGGGCGAAAGGAGCGCTGCACACCGCTCCGGCCAAAGACCGTGTCGGTGCTGCGGGCATGGATGAAAGAGCGCGCCGGTTGTCCTTCGGACCCCTTGTTCCCGACGCGCCGGGACACGCCACTCAGCCGGGACGCCATGGGCGCGCTCGTCGCCAAGCACGCGGCGACGGCCGCGAAGCGCCAACCGTCGCTGTGTGACAAGAACGTCACCCCCCACGTGCTCCGGCACTCCTGCGCGATGGCCCTTCGCCGCGCCGGGGTCGACCAGGTCGTGCTGGCGCTATGGCTCGGTCACGAGAGAATCGAGACGAGCGCCGTTTACGTCCACGCTGATCTCGGGATCAAAGAACGAGCACTCGCGCGCACCCGGCCACCGAACATCCGTCCTGGGCGCTACCGGCCCCCCGACCGGCTACTCGCCTTCCTACAAGACCTCTGATTATGCCAACTGCGATTCGTCGATTGACCCTCGCAAGGGGGCCACCCACCACGGCATCGGCATAATCCGGACGTCGGCATAGTCGCCGAAGGTGCGCTCAATATGAGATTGGTGTGCCGGCATCTCTTCCAGTGTTCTTTCGGGAGCGCAGGTGCACGCTCAGGCTCTCGTAGTCCTCGACCAGGCAGGCAACAGCTCCGGGATAGGCGCGCTCCCACTGGACTCTGAAGGCGTCGATGCGCCGGCGGGCTTCTCCGACTGCCCGCTTACCGGGTGGTTCCCCGATCTTGTCGAAGACCTCCCACCAGCCGGCCTTGAACGTCTCCTGATCGGCCTTGGAGACCTTGGCGACTGCATTGCGGAGTCGATGCATTACAGCCTTTGTTGCCTATAGGTCCTATAGTATAGGAGAGACGATATATTCGTTGAAGTATGAACATCCGAGCCGCAATCCAGCCGAACCCGTACACGCCCGGTGCCGGCGATCGGCCGCGCGCCCTCGTCGGGCGATCCGACCAACTCGCCCTCGCCGAGAGCGTACGCAGCCAGCTCGAAGCGGGGTACGCGGCAAACAGTCTCATCTACGTGGGCCTGCGTGGTATCGGCAAGACCGTCTTGCTGAAAGAGATCGCCGACCGCTTGGCTCGCGCCGGCTGGTACGCGCCGTACCTCGAGTTGCGTCGCGGCCTGGCCGTCGACGTGGCGCTCGGTGCCGTCGCCGACCGCTTTGCCGCTCAGCTCCGCCCTGGCGCAAAGCTGACGCGCCGCGTGCGCCAGCTGCTGCGCCGTGGCGGCGGCTTGCAGGTGCTCGGAAGCGGCGCCACCGTGGCCAGCAATCGACCCGTACCGGCATACGACGACCTTGCCAAGGTGCTTGCCACGCTGTCGGAGGCCGCCCACGAAGATGGGCTTGGCGTCGCGCTTATCGTCGACGAGTTGCAGGCCATCTCGCTCGCCAGCCTCGGCGCGCTCGTGCACGTCGCCCAGAACCTGCGCGACCGGCTGCCCTTCGCCTTCATCGGCGCGGGGTTGCCACACCTGCCCTCTTACATCGCCAAGGCCGCGACGTACACGGAGCGGTTCCGCTACGAGCCCACGGACAACCTCCACGACCAAGAGGCGCGGGCTGCCGTCCTGGAGCCGGCAGCGGCCGAGGGCGTGGGCTGGGACGACGACGCGCTCGCCAAGGTCGTCGCGGTTGCTGGGGGGTATCCATACTTCCTCCAGCTCTACGCGTTCGAGGCCTGGGAGGCGGCAGCACGCGCCGGTGCCATCCAGACGATCACTCTCGCGGACGTCGTGGCAGGCGAACCCGTCGCGCAACGCCAGATCGAAGCTGGAATCTACGGCGCTCGCTTCGAAGGCGCGACGGAGGCCGAGCGGGCGTACCTGTTCGCCATGTCTGATCTCATGGACACTGAAAGCGACCGAGTACGTTCCGGCGACGTCGCTCGGGTGCTCAATCGTGAACTCTCTGCGGTCTCGCCCACGCGCGACGCTCTGATTCGCAAGGGCATCGTCCATGCGCCCGAGCACGGGCTGCTGGCCTTCTCCATCCCGGGTTTCGAGCAATACATCGTCAGGCGCCGCTCCGACGAGGCTTGAGCCGCGACTCGAACTGATGCAGACGGACCGATGTACAACGATTGGTATGGCACTCGGCATGGGCGCCGAGTCCGCCGTCGAAAGGCGCCCAAAAACGGCGGCTCTGGAACACACGACTGCGCAACACTCACATGAGCTCTCGAACAGGGGGCTCGGAGCTCGAGAAGCCCGTGATCCACTGTCGGCTATACCGACACCGGCGCAGGTGTTTCCCGACAATGGTTCGGGTTAAGGACGCTTGGGGGCGGCACTTCCGGTGGCAAACTCCGAGGGACGCGAAAGGTGTCAAAACAGAGTCGTTCGATAATCAGATTCTGGAGCAGCACGATCGAGTCCCGGGCGCGATTATCGCGCGATTATCGCGCGTCCGCTGCCGATCATGGACGTTCACCGAAGACGAAACTCTTTATTTATAAGCCATGTAGGTTTGTGCTAGTTCGCCAAAGTCCCAGGAGGGAAGCTTGAGGGGCTAGTGCCCGCAAGGGCGTGGGGGTTCAAGTCCCCCCTCCGACACGCTCCAGCTCCACGCTTCGCAGAGCTGGTACCAGGGAGTTTGCTTCGGGGCCTCGTACACCGACTCGCTCCAGCTCCACGGCACGGAGTGAGGTCCGGAGTCGCACTTGCTCAACGGTTCCAACTCGTCGGTAGGTGATGCGGAGGCCGAGGGCTTGGTACAGCGCGGCACGATCTGCTTGTTCGATGGCGCCGAGCAACTCCGGCAGGTCACGCAACGCCGAGAGCGTCTCAATGACTTCGTCGAGCGTGAGTGGCTGGGGAGTTGGGGGAGCCGACGCGAGCACGGCTTCCGCGGCAGCCTTCTCGCGCTGAGCCGCAGCAATGCGTGGTGCGATGACTTCGGCTGCGATGCCCGCCTCGAGCCCGTCAAGGTGTTTGGCGAGTTTGCGCTCGCTCTCGACCAGCATGATCCGCGCCCGAGCGACCTCGGGGTCCTCGCACCGACCGTCGGAATCGGCCGTGACGATCGCTGCCGCGGTCGCATCGATGTTCTCAGGGGTGAAGAGCTTGGAGAGCCACTGGTCGATGTGAACCAGCAGGCGGTCCTCGCGGACCGACAGGCTTGGCGGATGATCCTTGAAAGGCGACGCGTAGTCGGTGCTGACGTAACAGCGATAGAGCGAGTAGCCGCGCACCGTGTTGCCCTGAAGCTTCTTGCCGCAAGCGTCACAGACGACCAGACCCGCGAGGGGGTAGCGCGAGGGGTCGGATCGGCGGACTCCCGCGTGGGTACGTCGCGACGGAGTTACCGCCTTGGTCCGCGTGTTGCTTGCCACGAGCGCCTGGACTCGATGCCAGTTCTGTTCTTCAACGATCGCGTCGTACGCCTGGACTGTCGAGGTCACCCACTCGTCGCGTTGCTGCCATTGTTGACGGGTCACGTGGCCCAGCGCCGGCACGTCAGGGTCGAGCAGCACGTCCTTCTTCTTGGTACGGCCCGAGACTTGGTAGCCGAGGTAGCGCGGATTGCCGAGGATCGCTCTCACGGCAGACATCGCCCACGAATGACCGGGCCGATGCGAGTTGCGCTTCGGGTCGTGTGCGGACGGGCTCGGGATCCCCTCGTTCGTTA
>JBEKGS010000102.1:0-6175 GCA_050012675.1 Acidimicrobiales bacterium | reverse complement strand
GCGAGCACGAGACCGACCACGCCCGCGACCGCGAATGCGGAGAACGACGCCACCTTGACGGCCCGGGGGCTGGCCAGGCCCGACCCCACGAGCCGGACGGGCCCGAGCCTTTCGGCGTCGGTGCCCCGGACCCCGTCCGCGTAGTCGTTGGCGTAATTCGTGCCGATCTGGATCCCCAGCGCCACGACGAGCGCCAGCAGCGACCGCCACCAGATCACAGAGCCGTCGGCGGCTGCTACCGCCGTCCCGACAACGACAGGCACCACGGCCGCCGGAAGCGTGCGCGGGCGGGCGCCGCTCACCCAGTCGCGAACAGAGGTCACCTCAGGTGCGCGACCGCGGTCAGGGGCGCCGTGGGAACCTGGAGAAATCGGGGCGGCGCTTCTCGACATAGGCGTTGCGGCCCTCCTGGCCCTCTTCGGACATGTAGAACAGCATCGTCGCGTCCCCGGCCAGCTGCTGGATACCGGCGAGGCCGTCGTCGGCGGCGTTGAAGCCTGCCTTCAACATGCGAAGAGCAATGGGCGACAGTGCGAGTATCTCGCGGCACCACTCGAGGGTCTCGGCCTCCAGGCTGTCGAGGGGCACCACGGCGTTGACGAGGCCCCAGTCGAGGGCCTGGGCGGCGTCGTACTGGCGGCAGAGGAACCAGATCTCCTTCGCCCGCTTGAGCCCGATGGTCCTCGCCAGAAGACCTGCGCCGTAGCCGCCGTCGAAGCTGCCCACCCTCGGCCCCGTCTGGCCGAAACGGGCGTTGTCGGCCGCGATCGTGAGGTCGCAGACAAGGTGGAGCACATGGCCACCGCCGATGGCGTAGCCGGCGACCATGGCGATTACGGGCTTGGGGAGCCGGCGGATCTGGACCTGCAGGTCCAAGACGTTGAGGCGGCCTATGCCGCGTCTCGACACGTCGTCGTCGCCGAGGTAGCCGTCCTCGCCCCGCACCCGCTGGTCGCCCCCCGAGCAGAAGGCGTCCGGGCCCTGGCCGGTGAGGATGATCACACCGACCTCGGGGTCGTCACGGGCGGCGTCAAAAGCTCGCGAGAGCTCGAAGAGCGTCTGAGGGCGGAAGGCGTTGCGGACCTCGGGGCGGCAGATCGTCAGCTTCGCGACGCCCTCGGTCGTCTCGTAAGCGATGTCTTTGAACTCGCCGTGCCTGGTCCATACGGTGGCCGCCATCCCGATGCAGGTTAATGCGGGTCGCCGCGCCATCCCCGTACGCTTTTGGTGTGCGACGCCTCGTGGCCCTCGCGATTGCCGGCGGCCCGCTGTTCGGCGAGGCGCTGCGGCGCTGCTGGGACGACGGCGACGCCGTGCTGCCCCTCGACGTGCGCCTGGGCGCTGCGGCCATCGCACGCACGCTCGAGGCGCTGCGACCGTCGATGGTCCTCGACGCGTCGGGCGATCCGGCCTCGCTCGAGGGCGGAGAACCCGTCGAGGAGGGCGACGCCCTCGTCGTCGCCACGAGCGGGACAACGGGCGAGCCCAAGGGCGTCGTGCTGACCCACGACGCCGTCCGGGCGTCGGCTCTGGCGACGAGCGCCCGTCTCGGCGTCGACCCCGCCCGGGACCGCTGGCTCGCCTGCCTGCCCCTCTCGCACGTCGGCGGCCTCTCGGTTGTGACGAGGGCCCTCGTAACGGGCACGCCGGTGGAGATCCAACCCCGCTTCGAAGCCGAGGGGGCGATCGCGGCGGCCCGCGAGCGCGGCGCGACGCTCGTCTCCCTCGTACCCGCGGCCCTTTCCCGTCTCGGACCCGGGGCCTCCGGCCTGTTCCGCAGGATCGTCTTGGGCGGCCAGCAACCGCCGGCCGACAGGCCCGCGAACGTCGTCGCCACCTACGGGATGACCGAGACCGGCTCGGGCGTGGTCTACGACGGTGTCGGGCTCGAAGATGTGGAGATGGACCTGCGCTCGGGCGAGGTCTTTCTTCGCTGCCCGATGCTGCTGCGCTGCTACCGGGACGGGGCCGACCCGAAGACCACCGACGGCTGGTTCGCGACAGGTGACGCCGGGCACATCGACGAGGACGGCCGTCTCTCGGTCCACGGCCGCCTGGACGATCTTGTGATCTCCGGTGGGGAGAACATCTGGCCTGCGCAGGTCGAGGCCGTCCTGAAAAGCCACCCCTACGTGGGCGACGTCGCCGTCGGCGGACGGCCGGACCCGCAATGGGGCACCCGGCTCGTCGCCTACGTGGTGCCCACTGCGCCAGCCGAGGCGGAGCCTGCGGCGATGCTGGCCGAGCTGCGGGCCCTCGTGCGGGACCGGCTCGCACCTTTCGCCGCCCCGCGTGAGCTCGTCGTCGTTGAGCGCCTCCCCCGGTCCGAGATCGGAAAGGTGCTACGGGACGAGCTCGGGGCCCTCGAGGGCCCCCGCGCGACTGCCGGCTAGAAACCCGCTAGGCGGCCGGGAACCGGCGGACGATCAGATCCTCGCCCCGGCACGTGCCCCCTCGACGACCGCCGAGTGAGCCCGCCGCGGCGCCAGACAGTCGCCCACGCGCCTCACCTCGAGCCCGGGCGCCTCCCTGCGCAGCTGGCGGTAGAGACGGTCCTCGCAGACCGGCGCGACCGCCAGGACCACCCAGTCGACGACCCGCCGCTCGACGGCCCCGCTCGGGTGGTGAAGAAGCTGGACGGCGCCGGGTTCGAGCGACATGACAACAAGGTCGGTCGACTGAACGATCTGTCGGGCGGACGCCCGGACGTTGAAGCCGTCGAGGTCCCCCGTAAGTTCGAGTTCAGCGCCCACGACCATGGCCGGCGTGGCGATCTCGACCGCGCACCCGCGGGCGGCGAGCAGCTCGGAGACGCTCGTCGCCTGGTGGAACCCCAGCTCGTCGACGACGAGCACCGTGCCCGAAGGCCGCGCCGAGCCGTCGAGGACATCTGTGACGTCGGCGATCTCCGGCGAGCCGACCGGCGGGTCCAGCGCCCAGCGCGGCCTGCGGGGACGCGAGCCCGTGGCGACGATGACGACGTCCGGGCGCTCGGCGAGGACCGAGACCGGCGTCGCCTCCAGGCCGAGGCGGATCTCGACACCGAGCTCGCGGCAGCGGGCCACCTGGTTGCGCACGAGGTCGTGGAGCTCCCCACGCCCCGGCGCCATGGCGGCGAGGCGGACCCGGCCGCCGGGCTCGCCGGCCCGTTCGAAGACGATCACGTCGTGGCCACCCGACGCGGCCGCGATGGCCGCCTGCAGGCCCCCGGGACCGGCGCCGACGACCACGACCCTACGGCGCGGGCGGCCAACAGGCGCCGCGGGCAGGGTCTCCGCCTCCCGCCCGGTCCGCGGGTTCTCGGTGCAACGAAGCGGGCAGTTGCGGCGGATCCGCCCCACGCACTCCCCGGTGCACGACGAGCAGATGTCGATCGACTCGGTGCGTCCTGCGAGCGCCTTGTGGGCGAAGCTGGGGTCGGTGATCTGGGCTCGCACTATGCCCACGAGGTCGCAGTGGCCTGCCCTGAGCGCCCTCTCGGCCTGGGACGGGTCGCGATGGCGCCCGGCCCCGACCACGGGAAGGGATATGGCGGCGCGGAAGGCCGCGGCGATGAGGCTCGAACGCCGGGGCGGGACGCGCTTTTGCGCCCAGCCCACCGACTGTGCCGGCGTCACGGGACCGACCGAGGCGTTCAGATAGTCGGCACAGCCGTGTTCCTCCACCATCCGGGCCACGGCGACGGCGTCGGCGAGAGTCGTCCCCCGGTCCACGCGCTCGTCGCCGGACAGCCGTACCCCGACGACGAGCTGGCGCCCGACGGCGCCGCGCACCTCGCTCAGGACCTCGAGCACGAGCCGCGCGCGGCGCTCCAACGAGCCGCCGTAACCGTCGGTGCGCAGGTTCGTGACGGGCGAGAGGAAGGCGCTCAGGATCGAGGAGCCCGAGCACTCGAGCTCGACGCCGTCGAAACCTCCCTCGGCACAATGTGCCGCCACGGTCGCGAAGCCGGCGATGATCTCGGCGATCTCGTCGTCGTCCACCGCCTTGGGAACCTCGCGCGACAGCGGGTCGGCGACGGGCGACGGCGCCCAGAGCACATGACGTGAGTACATCCCGGTCCCGTGGGCGCCGGCATGGTTGATCTGGGCGAATATCGGCGTCCCCTTTTTGTGCACCTCGTCGGTGACGGCACGGTAGGAAGGGATCACCTCCCGGTCGAAACCGAGGATCACCTTCTCGTGCGGCCGGCTAGTGGGGTGGACCGAGTGCTCCTCGGTGATCACGAGACCTGCCCCGCCCTCCGCCCGGGCCGCGTAGTACAAGGCGTGCTGGGCGGTCGCTTGGCCGTCTCGTGCGAAGTTGGTCTGATGGGCGGCGAAGACGATCCGGTTCTCGACGGTGACCGGGCCGAGGCGCACGGGCGAGAACAGAAGCGGGTAACGCCGACCTGCGCTCATCGGAAAGCGCCCTTTTTGTCGGGGCCGTCTCCGGCCACGAGCGACAGGGCAACACTTCGGCCCTCGAGGACCGCCTCGTGGATCGTCCTCGGGGCCACCGCGTCGCCTGCGCGGGGGTGGCGTCCCCCCGAGGCCCGCCACAAGGTGTCCTGGGGCAGGAGGAACCCGGCGTCGACGCACAGGGCCGCCTCGATCACGCGGCGCTCACCGCTGAAGCGGTGCTCCACCGTGACGCCCTTCTGGTCGACCTTAACGATGGTGCTGCGGCGCACGAGCTCCACCCCGCGCTGGCCGAGCCGCACGTTCACCGAAGCGATGTCACCGCTTCGCTCGAGGCGCGCGCCGACGACGTGGTCGGGGGTGACGAGGCTGACCGCGGCCCCGTGGGTTGCCAACAGCTCGGCGACGCCGACGCCGATCGGGCCGCCGATCGGGTCGAAGACCACGACCGGGCTCGGAGGCGGCTCCGCGACCTGCCGCTCTGCGGAAAGAACTTCGGCCGCCGTGGTGACAGCGGCGCCGGGCGCCACCTCGAAGCTGCGTCGGCCCGGGCGGGACCCGGTGCAATGAACGACGGGACCCTCGTGGGTGTCCAGCTCCTCGAGGGTCGACTCATGGCCCGTCACAACCCGGACACCGCAGCGCCGGCACTCGGACTCCAGCCAGTCCACAAGTGCGCTGAGACGCTCCCGGCCGGGGGCACGCGCGGCCACGCGCACCATCCCGCCGAGGGTGTGCCCCCGCTCGACGAGCGTCACCTCCTGGCCGCTTAGGGCCAGCACGCGGGCGCACTCCAGGCCCGCCGGGCCACCGCCGACGACGAGGACGTGCAACGCCCGCGCGGCCGGGGTCCCGGCAACGCCGGGCAGGAAAGGCTGCGCCAGGAGCGCATCGGCGGTCTCGTGGCCCGAACGGGGCTCACCGATGCAGGTGACCACGGGGTTGCGCACATCACGCACACGACAGGTCTGGTTGCAGAGCACACAGGGACGCACCGTCTCCACAGCTCCCGCAGCCACTTTGGCGCCGAGCGAGGGATCAGCGATCTGGGCGCGGGTCATCTCGACGAGATCGGCCTCGCCGCTTCCTAAGAGCTGTTCGGCGAGCGCGACCTCGACGATCGAGCCCTGTGCCACAAGGGCGGTCCCAGTTGAAAGGGCGCTTTTCACCATCGCCGCGGCAGCCCGGTTGAAACCCGGCTCGACGTGGGAGTCGGGTCGCGTCGCAGCCGTCCGGAACGCCGAGCCGCGCACGGCACAGAGGTAGTCGATCGCAGATGGCGGTAGTCCAGCCACGAGGCTCACCGCGGTCTCAGGCACGATCCCGGCCCAGGCCGTGAGCTCGTCGACCGACAGCCGGAGACCCACCAGTCCGTCGGCCGAGCTTCGAGCCACGGCATCGCGCGTGGTCCTGACCACCCGGCGGAGCAGCTCGGCGCGGTCGTTTCCGAACTCGTCGGCGCGCAAGTTGGTGAGCCGCGAGCAGAACTGACGGAGCAGGCTGTACTGGCCGGCGTTCAGCTCCACGCCGTCGCAGCCGGCCTCGACCGCGGCTGCGGCCGCGACGCCGAAGGCTGAGATCAGGGCCTCTATCTCCTCTGTCTCCATGGTCTTTGGAACCTCACCGGTCTCCGCGTCGGGCACGGGGGAAGCCCCGAGAAGGACACGCTGGTGATACGCGCTCGAGCCCTGCGCGCCCGCGTGGCCGAGGGCGGCAATGACAAGCGCTCCCTCTGCGTGGCAGGCGAGCGAGATGGCCGACCAGCCCTCCGCGGC
>JBEKGS010000101.1:0-6183 GCA_050012675.1 Acidimicrobiales bacterium | reverse complement strand
TGTCAGCGTTCAAGTAATCCAGCAGCTCGAGGTTGCGGCGTTCAAGTAATCCCGCACCTTGACGTTCACGGAATCCCGCACCTTATGAGGTGAGGATCCACCCGCAGGGCTCCTTGTTGCACTAGCAGCGTGCTCGTCCCCGAGACGAGCGAGGCGCAATGACAAGGAGAGCATTTGAAGTGATCGACATCGTCGAGATCCTTCAGCACTGGCATGCCGGACGGCCGAAGGCCGTCGTCGCGAGAAGTGTCGGGGTCGACCGGTCCACAGTCGACAAGTACGTAGCTGCGGCCATCGCCGCCGGGCTGTCACCGGGCGGTGCGTCGCTTTCGAGGGCGGAATGGTCAGAGCTTGTCCGGAAGTGGTTCCCCGAGCTCGTCGAGGCTCGTTCCCGCAGCCTTACCTTCTCTTCGATCCACGAGCACCACGACCGCATCGAAGAGATGCTCAAGACCAACACGGCCACGACCGTGCACCAGAGGCTTCGCGACGAGCACGGTCTTTCGGTCTCGATCTCGAGCTTCAGGCGCTATTTGTGGCTCGAGTTCCCAGACGAGGTGACAGCCGACAAGGTGACAGTGCCCCGTCCGGCGATCGAGCCCGGTGACGAGGCTCAGATCGACTATGGCCTGCTCGGGATGTGGAGCGACCCTTTGACGGGACGCCGCCGAAGGGTGTGGGCCTTTGTCATGGTGCTTACCTCCAGTCGGCACATGTTCGTGCGACCGGTGTTGCGCATGGACCAGCAGTCCTTTGTCGCTTGCCACGTGGCCGCCTTCGAGTTCTTCGGGGGCTGTGCAAAACGCCTCGTGCCCGACAACCCGAAGACAGCGGTCACCCACCCCGACCTTTATGACCCGAAGATCAACCGAGCCTACGCGGAGATGGCGAGCCACTACGACTGTCTTGTCGACCCGGCCCGGGCCGGAAAGCCGAAGGACAAGGGCTTGGCTTCACACTGCACCTCCTGTAGTCGATTCGATCAGAACTCGACGTTCGAGCTTGCTTCCCATGCGTTTCACGAGTGTCGGGTCATCGGGCCTCGGCGGAGCGTAGAGTCGTTCGTTCTTGTCGTTCGCTCTGAGGCTCTCGAGCAGACCGGCCTGGTCCCACTTCTTGACGGTCGCTGTGCTGACAGAGAGCCGCTGTGCCACCTCGTCGAGGCCGAGAAGCCCGCGAGCACGCAGGCGCTCGGCGTGGCTCGGGAGATGATTGCTGCGGCGTAGCTCGAGCACGATGCGGGCGGTGAAGGGCTTCCCAAGCCCGGAATGATGGCCCGCGGCGTTGAGGGCCGTCGCCACCTCGAGGTCGGTGTGCTCGTCGAGCAGGCGTCCGAGAAGGGCGACGGCCTCCGGATCGGTCTGGCGGATCTTCCAGGCCGGTAGTGGCGGCGGCAGGACGAGACTCGTCGTCTGCCCGCCGCGGAAGCGAACGTGAACGTGGATCATGCCTGCCTTGGCGAGAGTGACGTCCTCGATGAGGAGGCGGATCATTCGCTTGCGTTCGCGCTGCGGAGTGGCGGGGTTCGACCACAACATGGGGAAGTCGGTGGCAAGTTGGCGAATGCGAGCCTTGTGTTCTTCGCTGAGAGCGCCTTTTGTCGCGGCGCTTGCTCGTTCGTAATCGTCCTGCGCGCTTTGGAGCTGGCGCAGCGAGTCGTTCCAGTCGGCTTCGAGGGTGTCGGCCACGAGCCGGTTGTCAGGATCGACTGACAAGTAGCGACGCCTTGCCAGCTCGGCGCGATGGCGAGCCCGCTCGACGTGAGTTCTCCTCAGCCCGTCCGCTTCATCGGCGCGAGCTTCCAGTTCGCACTGCACCTTGAGGGCGACTTCGAGTGCGAGCGGTGTGAGCGTATCGAGCAGGAGTTGGCTGATCGCCTCGTCGATTCCTGCACCGGGAATGGTGAGGCAGCGGCGGGCGCCGGCTTGGATGGCCTCACCGATGCAGTTGTATTCGGGCACTGCGCCGCCACGGCGCTCGTGGTATCGGACGGTCATCCGCCGCCCACACCGACCACAGACAACAAGGCCCTGAAGCAGCGCAGGACCTTCGCGTGCAGGGCCTGCCACCCTGTCGGCACCATGCGCCTGGGCGTTCTGAGCAAGCAGTGCCTGGTTGGTCTCGAACTGCTCCCAGGTGATGTAGCCGGGATGCGAGTCCTGAATGAGAGCGATCCACTTGTCCCGGGGCACGCTCTCGTGACGGATCCGGCCGTTCGGCCCTTTGATCTCTCGGCGCCGGCCATAGACGAACGCGCCTGCATAGCGTGGGTTGTGGAGCGTCCGCAGCACCCGCCAGTGGCGCAGCGGCATCCAGGCGAGCTCACCCTTATGAAGCCCGCTGCGGACGCGGGCAGGGAACTGCAGGCCTTCCTCGTTGAAGGCCTGCACGACAGCGCGTGCCGAGCCTGTTCGGGCGAAGGTGGCGAACAGGTGCCGGACCGCCTGCTGCACCCCGTTGTCTGGGTCGAGGACGAGCTTGGCGGCGGCGTCGTAGACGAGCCCCACCGGAGGGATCATCGGCAGCTCGCCTCGACGCGCCTTGGAGAGCTGACCACCGCGGAGGCGCGCGCGGATGAAGTGGAGCTCGGCCTCCGACATCGTCCCCTTCAGGCCGAGCAGCAGGCGGTCGTTGAAATCAGCCGGGTCGTAGAGGCCGTCCTCGTCGCAGATGAGGGTGCCAGAAAGGGCGCAGATCTCGAGCAGGCGATGCCAGTCGGCATTGTTCCGGGCGAGACGCGAGACCTCGAGGCCAAGGACGATCCCGGCACGGCCCATGCCGACTTCGGCCACGAGACGCTGGAAGCCTTCCCGGTCGGCGGCTGAGGCACCGGAGTGTCCCTGGTCGGTGTCGATGACAACGATCTGCTCGGCCGGCCAGCCGAGGGCAATGGCACGTTGGCGCAGGGCGTATTGGCGAGTGGCGGACTCGGTGTTGTTGATCACTTGGCGCAGGGTGGACTGGCGGACGTACAGATAAGCGGTGCGCGCCAGATGCGAGGAGGTGACCTTGGAGGAGGTGTCGGCGATCACGACTCACCGATCTCCCACGCAGGCCAGAGCCATGGCGGTGAGCACGGCGACGATCGCATCGCCGTCGGCGTCGGGCTCGGCAGCTGCCCGAGTCGGTCGGAGGGGTGCTCGAGTGTCGACGCTTCGTGACGCTCTCGCCCAAGCTGCCATGCCGGATCGCTGGAGCAGCGCGAGCCCGAGACGCCAGCCCGACTCCGCTCCGTCGAGCACATGACCTCGCAGCATCTCGTAGCGTTCCACGCTTTGGTCGTCGATCGGCTCACTTGGAGCCTCCACTTTTGGGGTGGGGCGCCCGGGCGAGCGCCCGCTCGATCGAGCGGGGATGGACCCTCACCCCGAAGCGATCGGCGATGACCTCGACGAGATCGGCTGGCCGTGCCGATGGATCGGCTTCGAGGTGATAGCGCACGAAGGCGACCACCTCGTCGGTGAGCTTGTGCGCACGACGAGGCCCGGGGCGGGCGGGAACGAGCCCGGGCAGCCCGCCGGCATCGAGCGCAGCCGCCGCCTCGTAGAACGTGGGGCGGGACAGGCCGAAGGCGGAGGCAGTGCGACTCACGGCGTCGCCCTCGACGCGGACCCGGCGAACCATCTCGTACTTGACCTGGACCAGATCCCTGGCGTCGAAGAAGTCCGAAGCCGCAAAGCGGTCGTCGGTGACCGATTCCGGGTGGGGGTTCAAGCTTCGCTCGGCACGCAGTGCCCACACCTTCGGATCCTCCCTGCTTTTCGCCATGGCGACCTCCCGAATCACACGAATGTAAGTATCATTATGCCGACTATCCAAGCCGTGTCAAGCATTCCGACGTCTCTTATGCCTTATTTCATGGATATTCTTCAACACCGACAGGAACTCTTTTGGTGGTCGACGGCATAATCATCCTGTCACAACCGGCGAAATCTTCCTTACACTGCGCCGTTGCTGAGGTCGGCGTTAAGCCCGTCCACGAGGTCCACCAAGATGAGCAGATCCTCGATGCGGAACGGACAGCGTCCATCCGCCAGCGTCACGAAGACATCTGGCTGAGCGGCGTCGGTCCACGCCGTGGGCAGGGAGGTCTGCCTGCCGTCATCGGTGAAGAAGAACACCCGATCCTCCCCCCAGGTGCGACGCAGGCTGATGAACACGAACTCCAGGCCTGACCATGGATGGAAGGGATGGGTCACTCTGACTGTTCGTCGTTCAGCTCCGGAATCCGGCGTAGTTGACGGCGCGGTCCAAGCCACGGGTCGAAAGACCGATGCCCTATGTGCGTGACTCGTTTTGGCGCGGACGCGAGTGGGAGAGCGAACAAGCCATGCAACTGGGCGCCATCAAATGGACTCTGGAGGTCGCCGGTCTTCGCCACCACCGCTCCTTGGAGGGCGCCAGCCCGTTGTCGGTGTTCGCGGCCGTGGAGCAAGAGGCGCTCTTGCCGCTTCCCCTGCAGGTCTTCGAGCTCGCCGCCTGGTCGCGCCCCAAAGTCGGCACGGACTGCCATGCCAAGGTGGGAAAGGTCCTCTACTCAGTGCCTTGGCGATACATCGGTCGTCACCTGGACGCGAGGCAAAGCGACCGCACCGTCGAGTTCTTCGCAGACGACGTCATTGTCAAGACCTGGCCGCGGGCAGACAGGGGCAAGCGGACGGACTTCTCCGACTTTCCTCCCGAGAAGATCGCCTTTTTCATGCGCACGCCGGTGTGGTGCCGACGCCGCGCCAGCGAGCTCGGGATCTTCGTCGAAGAGGTCGTCGCCACGCTTTTGTCCGATAACGCCCTTTATCACCTGCGTGCAGCTCAAGGTGTCGTCGGCCTCGGCGACAAGTACCCCAAAGAGCGCCTCGATGCCGCCTGTCGGCGCGCCCTCGAGGTCGGGGACCCGAGCTATCGCACCGTGAAGGGCATCTTGTCCGCCGGCACGGAGAAAGAGGGCACCCATGAGCCCTCCGTCCCCGATGCCCCGGCCCACCTGCACGGACCGGAGTCGTTGTTCGACCATCTGAATATGGAGGCCTTCTTATGACAAGGACTCACCAGCTAGAGACGACGCTTCGGGCACTCAAGCTCTCGGGCATGCTGGAGACGATCGAGGCCCGCCTCACCCAGGCGAGAGCCGGCGACCTCGGCCATGTCGAGTTCCTCCAGGCCCTTTGCGAGGACGAGATCTCCCGTCGCGACCAGGCGGCGGTCGCCCGGCGCGTGCGAGCGGCCCGTTTCGACCAGACAGCCGCGATCGAGGACTTCGACTTCAACTACAACCCGAAGATCCCCGCCGGGGTCATAAGAGACCTCGCCACCTTGAGGTTCTTGGAGGCCGGGGAGTCGGTCATCTTGCACGGCCCGGTCGGGGTGGGAAAGACCATGATCGCCGAAGGCCTCGGCCAGCAGGCCTGCCGACGAGGACACAGCGTGGTCTTCGCCAAGACCTCGCGGCTTTTGGCCGATCTCGCCGGAGGCCATGCCGATCACAGCTGGCAGAGCCGTCTCAGGCGCTGGGCGAGCCCGGAGCTTTTGATCCTCGACGACTTTGCCATGCGAGAGTTCACCGTTACCCAGGCCGACGACCTCTATGAGCTCGTGACCGAGAGGACGAACAAGAGCGCCATCTTCACCGCCAACCGCTCGGCCTCGGACTGGTACTCGCTTTTCCCGAACCCCGTCGTCGCCGAATCGATCCTCGACCGGGTCGTCAACACCGCCCATCACGTCTGCATGGAGGGCAAGTCCTACAGGCCCAACAAGCGCCCCGGCGCCGGGACACACAAGCCATGAAGACGACGATCGCCGAGGAGGATCTCCTCACCTGTGCCCGGCCCGGATGCACCAACACCGTCCCGCGGGCCAAGATGGGCCGACGACGCATCTTCTGCTCGAACGATTGCTGTCGCGCGGTGCACAACGGCCACTTCCACGTCGAGGTCGGCCACGAACCGGTTCCTGAGGGCGAGAGACCCACAGGGCGGATCTTCTTTGTCCGCCTCAGCCGCGGCAAGCACGTGGTCGTCGTCTCCAGCGAGCTCAGCAAACCTTCCGCCGATCACCTGGCGCGTCAGATCGAAGAGCTCATTTGCTCACATCGGCGAGCGAAAGGAGGCGCCGTCGAGTAGAAACTTCACGGAGTCCTGCGGGATTAGCTGAACGAACCGCTGCGGGATTACGTGAACGTCGACA
>JBEKGS010000100.1:0-6349 GCA_050012675.1 Acidimicrobiales bacterium | reverse complement strand
GACTAACTGTCCGGCCTTGAGGCGCCTCTCGGCAATGACCTGGTCCATCGCCGCGACCCGGGCGCGGAGCTTGGCCGCGGCGGAAGAGTGCGGGTACGCGTTGCGGGCGAGGTTCAATGCGAACCGGTCCCGGCGCTCGGTCAGTTCTGGAATCCGCCGCCACTCGTGTAGCCACTTGGCGGTGTTCTCCGTCTCGATACCGAGCTCGTCTGCTAGCACCTGTGCCGCAACAGCTGAGGGGGCGAGACCGATCACCGACCCGGGTCCGTGCTCGGCCTCCCAGGCGGCCCTGAGGCCCGCCATGGTGGTTGACTTGCCGCTGCCGGCCGGACCGATAAGCACGTCAAGGACACGCCCGGAGGTGGCGATCTTCTCCACGGCAAGGGCCTGGTCGAGACTCAGTCCGTAGTCGCGTCCGGGAAGCTTCGCCTCGGCAATGTTCGCGACCGTCGCCCTGCTCACCCGAACAGTTCCGTGCTCTCTCCCGGCTTCGAGGAGGCGATCTTCCGCGTCGAGGAGGACCTTTGTGGTGTAGACGAGGTGATCCCTTGGCTGCAGGCGCGAGGACCCGTCAGGGCGAACGTAACGCTCCGGGGTGTGGTGCATCGCCGGCGGGGTGAGCACGACCGATCGGGCGACGGCGAGGTCGGTGATGTGCTTGGCGACGGCCACGCGATCATCAGGAGTAGCGAAGCGGACGCCGTGCAACAGGCGGTGAGCCTCGGCCAGAAGGTTGTGACGGCCGTAGGTGGAGTGGTGCTCGGCCACCGTCGAGACCACCGCCCGAGCGGCATCAGTGAGGATCGGCTTGGCCAGGTCGCAAGTGCGCAGGAGCGGCAGGTCGTTGCGGCCGCCGAGGCTCGAGACCCACGCCAGTCGTTCATCCTCGGGGACGTGTGCGGCTGCCCGCTCTCGCCAGGTGGCCGTCAGCTCGGCGAGACTTCGGTGGGTCTTCTGCGGCCGGGTGGCGATGGTGGCAACTTGGCGGAGATGCATGCCTTCGATGACGGTTGGCTGGCGTCCATGAGCGGCGACAAAGCTCGAGTTGAGTTCTTCTCCGCGGGCCGCGATCTGCTCTGACCGTTGTGAGAACTCGGCCATGAGGGCCTCGGGAACACCGGTGATCTCGTAACGGGGTTTGGTCGAATGTCTCCGTCCGCGCGCTTCCCAGCCGACACCGAGCTCGGCGGTCAAGAGGTCGGAAAGGACGCCCTGGTGGAGCTCGGAGAGGGTCGTCGTCGCCTTGAAGATGGCCTTGGAGTCAAGCGTCCTCCACTTGCCGTCGGACACAGAACGGGCCCTGTTCCAAACCACGAGGTGGTCGTGCAGCTGACAATCGTCAGCCCTGCTTGTGAAGTGGGTGAAGGACGCCGCGACAACACCGGTGACGTCTTCTGAGACGATCCCGTTCGTCCCAGAACGCGAGCAGAACACCTCGCGTTCCGCGTAGGAGATGACGAACTCGATCGCCTGGCGGTGGCACTTCTCGATGACGTTTCTCGTCTCGTCGTCACCGAGAGCCCACATGACAGAGATCGACTTGGAGATCGAAAACGTGAGGTCGAAGCCTGCCACGGGGGCACCCCCTGCCGGGGCCCTCGGCCTCGATCCGACGGGCTCGCCGCTCACTGGATCGCAGCACGCGCCGAGCATGTTGGAGAGGTTCTCCTCGCTCACCTGCGAGCCGTAGACCACCCCGCCACCGTCGTCCAGATCGGCGAGAGCCTTGCCCAGAAAGACTCCGGGCGGGGTGCCCGTAGAGGCGTAGTAGTGCGCCAGTCCCTTCGACGGTTCCGGGTTGCCGTCGCCGGCCGCGACCGAGTTCATCAGGTAGCGAAAGCCGCCGCCAAGGCTGACCGGCCGGATCGAGATCACCTCGCGCGTCCCTTCGTCGGGGGCGATCGCGACGACCGCCTCTACTAAGGACGCACTGGCGAATCCAGGCTATTGCCCGATCCGGCTCCTACCTGGGGCTATGCCCGGCAAACGGCCCAAACCCCAAATGCCGAACGTGTGGAGTCCAGGAGGGAGCTTGGAAGGAAGTTGGGTTGGTGATGGCGGAGAAGGTGATGGCGGAGGAGATGGTGGAGGTTGGTGATGGAGGAGGTGCTTGACTTGCAATGTGGAGTCCGGAGATACGCGAGACCCGCCGGAGTCTTTCGGATGGGAAGACGCGGACGACTGGGGCAGCTGGGTGCTCGATCACGGCCTGGCGCCGTTGCCGGCGGAGCTGGGTGACAGAGAGGCGGTGCCCGTCGCGTTGTGGGTCGGTCCGCACCTCGGCGTCGTCCTGTTTCGAAGCCTGTGCCAACGCGAGGATGGCGACTCAGGTCGCGACGTTGACGACAGCCACAGGCTTTACCGACGATCGCTTGCCGGCTGGGAGCCGGTGGGCGATGACGGAGGTACCTCCGGCCCCCTTCTAGAGCCTCTGAGCCGTCTGGATGTTCCGGTCAGGCACGCTGCGATTCGGAGTGAGTTTCGATTCGGAGACCTGGCCGGCTTGACAGGCATCGTCGGCACGGCTGCCACCACTATCGAGCTAGCTGACGGCGATGGCGTTACGCGTCGCGCTCTGGAGGCACCGGTGAGCGTCTTCGTCGTCTGTTTCCGCTTCGCCGACGACGTGACACTTTGGATCCTGGACTCCGACGACCGGGTGCTTCTTAACCACTCCGTGCGACCCCGACACGGGACCCCCTCCGGCTAGGTTCGCCATGTCCTGACGACAAGGACCGTAAGCCCGAGCAAGATGCCCGCCAGGATGAGGAAGATGCCGCTCTCCACTCCTTGGAGCGCCCAGAAGTGGCTCGCCGGTTGGAACTGCACCACGTAGTGCAGGTGGTTCAGCTTCTCGCAGTAGGCGGTATCGTGGGCTGGCTTCTGCCCGCCGGGAGCGAAGTTCTGACAGCTCTGAATGACCGAGTTGTTGCTCGACCACGTTTGTCCAGGCGACGGCGTGGAACGGCCGAGCGGCACGAAGCCCGAGTTCAACAACCAGTCGTTGTTGCCAATCGAAGCAGAGGCGTTCACGCTCGCTGTAGCGGGAGAAACGAGGCCTGGCCGGATGTAGAGCCGGATACCAGCGCGGACGAGCGCGAAGATCGGGACGCAGGCGGCGAAGGCCCAGCCGCTCCTGCGGATGAGTGTGCCGAGCGCGACGCCGAGCAGGAAAGCGAAGAGTGCATAGGCGACTTCGACGATGCCAGAGACGTCGAAGGTCGCCGGCTGGATGTGACTGCGCTGTGCCGCCTCCGTCCACCACCAGACCAGCGGTGCCAAGGCGCCCACGATCACCACAGTGAACAGCGCGCTAATCCCGATCTTGACGAGGAGCCAGCGCGTCCTTGTGATCGACTGGGTCCACGCGAGGCGGTTCGTCCCCTGCTGGATCTCTGAAGCCACAAGCGGCACGCCCAAGACCATGCCCAGCAGCGCTGGGAGCGCACCACAGAGCGCCGCATTGGCCGAGCTGAAGTTGCCCACACCCGAGAGGCTGTTCATGCAGACCAACGAGCTGCCGGGGAAATCGATCGAGCAGTGATGACCGGTGAAGACCACCCAGGAGTTCGCCTCCATCGCTCCGGTGATGGCGAGCCATATCGCCAAAGCGACGGCGACCACGATCGAGGAGATGAACACGGAGCGGTGCAGCCGCCACGTCGCCCAGATCATCGAACGTCTTCCGCGAGCCCGCCATCTCGCGGTCCACCGAAAGCCACGTTCCTCAGGTCCTTCTCGCGCAGGTAGGCGATCACTATCTCTTCGAGGGTCGGCTCGACCACCCGCCATGCGGGATCGGTGACCGGTTGCTCGACTCGGACGAGGAGGCTCGTCTGGCGCTCGCTGCTCCGTGTAGAGACGACCACGACACCAGGCGGGAGCGACGGTGCCTGCTCGCTCGATGCCATGAGGAGCCGGTGACTGGCGAGCACGTAGTCGAGATCATCTGCGACGTACACGCGCGCCGCGGAGAGGATGATGACGTAGTCACAGATCGTGGCGAGGTCAGCGACGGCATGAGAGGAGAGCACGACCGTCGCGTTGTCGTCGACCACTGAGCGAAGAAGGATGTGCATGACACCCTCGCGGGCGACGGGGTCGAGCGCGGCGACCGGCTCATCCAACAACAAGAGGGCGGGACGCTTCGCCAGGCACATCGTGAGGGCGACCTGGGCCTGTTGGCCCACCGAGAGCTTCCCGACCTTCGAGGTGACCGGAATCTCTAGGGCGTCGAGATAACTACGGGCGGTGGCGTCGTACCAATCCGGATTCAGCTTTTCGCCGAAGCGCAGCATCTCGTCGACACGGAACGAGCGGTAGAGGGGACGCTCTTGGTCCAGGTATCCGATCTGGCGGAGCACGGCGACGGTCTGCCTCTGTGGCGACTGACCGAAGACACGGACGTCGCCGGCCGTGGGTCTTGTGATACCCGCTGCCATCCGCAAGAGTGTCGATTTCCCGGCGCCGTTCGGGCCGACCAGGGCGGCGATTCGTCCTGTTGGAACCCGAAACGTGCAGTCCTCGAGCGCCCACTTGCGCCCGTAGCGCTTGCCGAGGCCTGCTGCTTCGAGCGCAGGAGCCGGTTCACTCACCGAATGATCGGTTCTTCGGAAACCATGACGCCGCTCACGAGCGCGGCGATGCCATCGGCGTCGAGCCCAGCAGAGCGTGCCCTGTCCACCCAATCACGCAGCCCAGCGATCAGCGTTTCGCGGTCCTCCGAAGCCAAGTGTGGGGAGGAGGCAACGACGAAGGTCCCGAGGCCGGGTCGACCTTCGACTACTCCTTCGTGCTCAAGCTCTCTATACGCGCGATGAACCGTGTTTGGATTGATCGTTATTTGGGTTACAACTTCGCGCACCGAAGGCAGCCGATCGCCAGTTCGTAACAGCGCGAGACTCACCGCTTGGCGGACCTGGTCAACGAGTTGGCGGTAGGGCGCAACACCGGTCCGATGGTCAAGTCTGAAGTTGATCAGAGGTGCTTCAGATTCCACCATCTACTGTACTAATACGTTAGTACAGTTCTGTCAAGTCGCTCACCCCGACGCCTCGACCCAATCAGCGGAGAAGACCAGCCATCAGGGCTTGTCGGGACGGTCGAGGGCGAAGGATTCTTCCTGTACCGATGGGCAACGTGTCCATGACGAATAGCCTGGATCTCCCAGTGCGTCCTATATAGGAGGGGTCATCGGGATCGCTCCGAGAGGAGGGACGCCATGACCGCCCGAGTCGCCTTCGACGGCGCGGACCTGCAAGGCCTCGCCAGCTTGGTCGCGCCGTGACCAGAAGAAGTTCGAGCCCACTCCTGTTCACCGTCGCCGAGGCGGCCGAGACTCTCGGGATGGGGCGATCAACCCTTTACGCCGCCATCAAGTCCGGATCCTGCCCCCTCACCGTGACCCGGATCGGAAAGCAGATCCGTATCCCGCGCGCGGCGCTGGAGCGCCTTGCGAAAGACGGGGGATCGTCAGATGGACGCGCCCACGACGATCACGCTTTCTTGCGTGAGCTCTGCCCGACCTGTGGGCGACCTTCGTCGAGTAGCCGGCCGACGAACTCGGCGGCCTTCTGGTCCTCCTCGGTCACCGCGTCTGTGTAGTGCCGGGCCATGTGCACCGTCGCCCAGCCGAGCCGGGCTTGCTTTTGGCGTTCGGAGACGACCGAGTCGAGGACGGTGGCCTGGAAGTGACGAAGCGAGTGCAGGTGGACGTCACTTGCCACCTTGGCCCTGTCTCGCATGCTCGCAAAGGCGTGGCTCATCACGTCTGGATAGGGAGGCGTCGCACCCCCCGGCTCGAAGGAGAAGACGAAGCTCTCGTCTGTCAGCTTGGTCTCGCACATCGCGGCGAGCTCGCGTTGCTCGTCCCGGAGAGCGGCGAGGACTTCGACCGTGCTGGTGTCGATGCTGAGCCGGCGGATGCTCGCTCTGGTCTTCGGGCCTTTCACGATGGCGCCTCCACGCGAGGCCACGATCGACTCGTCGATCGTGATCGTCCTCGCCTCGAAATCGACGTCGCTCCAACGCAGAGCACAGGCCTCGCCCCTTCTCACGCCGGTCGCCGTAACGACGCGGACGAACGCCGCCACGCGTGGGTCCTCTTCGGCGCACGCTCGGAGCAATGCGGCGACCTCGGTGGCTTCGGGCGCCCGCACAACTCGGTCCGCGTCCATCGACCAACTGGGAAGTTCGGTCTCGGCGACCGGGTTCGGAAGGACTCCTCCACTCCAGCGCCGGGCGAGACGGCAGGCGCGGTTCAAGACGGCGCGCGTCTGTCGCACGCTCGCCTCTGCGAGGCCATCGGCCTTCAGCTTGCGGAAGAAGCGCTCGAAGTCGTAGGCGCTGA
>JBEKGS010000099.1:0-8147 GCA_050012675.1 Acidimicrobiales bacterium | reverse complement strand
CAGTGGTGGGTGGCGGACTTCACCTACGTCTGGACCCTTAGAGGGTTCTGCTACACGAGCTTTGTCACAGACGTCTACTCGAGACGGATCTTGGGCTGGAGGGTCTCGAGCTCAAAGGCGACACCGCTTGTCACTTCAGCTTTAGAGCAAGCCCTCTTCACCCGGCGCCGCACAGATGCCCGCTTCACATCAAAGGGCCTCGTGTTTCATTCGGACGCGGGGTCCCAAACCGGGCTCAACTGGTCGTCGCAACACCTCGATGACGGAGGTGACGCGTGGGTGTTCGGGAACGGCAGCGAGCTTTTCAGTTGTATCGGGGACAGATCCCCTCACCGGGGAGACCGACAGTTGCGTGGCGTGGCGACAGGGTCGCATTCTGGGCGGCGATCGCTCGCGGGCTGAAGACCGAAGAAGCAGCGGCGGAAGCCGGCATATCGTTCCCCGTTGCGTTCCGGTGGTTCCGTCACGCTGGAGGGGTGAATCCTTGTCTGCCCCCGATGGTCACCGGTCGCTACCTGTCGTTCACCGAGCGCGAAGACATAGCGATCTGGCACGCGCAGGGTGCCGGTGTTCGCGACGTCGCCCGACGTCTCGGCCGAAGCCCATCGACGGTGTCGCGCGAGCTTCGTCGCAACGCCTCGACTCGCACCTACCGGTTGCACTACAAGGCGTCGCTCGCCCAGTGGCACGCCGAGCGCCGTGCCCGCCGGCCGAAGCTCCCCAAGCTCGTCCGCGACGAGCGGCTGCGCGACTACGTCCAGGAGCGGCTGTCCGGCACCGTGCGCACACCAGCTGGCGAGGTCGTCGGTCCCCCCGGTCCGCAGTGGAAGGGCCGCAACAAGCCGCATCGCGGGGATCGTCGCTGGGTGGCCGGATGGAGTCCGGAACAGATCGCCAACCGGTTGAAGGTCGATTTCCCCCATGATGAGAGCATGCGCATCAGCCACGAGGCGATCTACCAGGCGCTCTATGTCGAGGGCCGCGGAGCTCTAAAGCGCGAGCTCGTCGCCTGCCTGCGCACGGGCCGGGCATTGCGGGTGCCGCGTGCTCGGACCCGTCAGCAGACCTGGGCCCACGTCACGCCCGAGGTGATGATCTCCGAACGCCCTGCGGAAGCCGACGACCGTGCGGTGCCCGGGCATTGGGAAGGCGATCTCGTCATCGGGCTCGAGCGATCCGCGATCGGCACGCTCGTCGAGCGCACCACCCGTTTCACCATGCTGCTCCACCTGCCTCGCGAGGAGGGATACGGCGTCATTCCCCCAAGGAAGAACGGCCCCGCCCTCGCCGGTTACGGCGCCGTGGCCATGAAGAACGCACTCGCGTCTGCGATCACCACCCTGCCCGAACAGCTCCGCCGATCGCTGACCTGGGACCGTGGCAAGGAACTGTCCCAGCACGCTGCGTTCACTGTCGAGACCGGCGTCGCCGTCTACTTCGCTGATCCACGAAGTCCTTGGCAACGCGGGACCAACGAGAACACCAACGGGCTCCTGCGTCAGTACTTCCCGAAGGGAACAGACCTCTCGCGGTGGAGTGCAGAGGAGATCGAGGCCGTCGCCAACGCGTTGAACAGCCGACCACGCAAGACCCTCGGATGGCAGACTCCAGCCGAGGCACTCAACGAGCACCTACTGTTGGCGCAACAAGCTGGCGTTGCGACAGCCATCGTGTTCACCCAGGCGCTCGCAGATGCGGGCATCGCTCCCTCGATCGGGACAGTAGGAGACGCCCTCGACAACGCCCTCATGGAGTCGACCATCGGTTTGTACAAGACAGAGCTCGTAAGACGGCACAGACGAACCTGGAGCGGCGCGGCTGAGCTCGAGCGAGAAACCGCCGACTGGGTCCACTGGTTCAACTCGAGACGAATCCACACCTCGATCGGCCGTGTGCCGCCAATCGAATACGAAGACGACTACCGTAAAAAGCTGAGCGCATCAACTGGAGATGTTGCCTAATCCGAGCCTCCGTCATTTCCAGTGCCCTTTAACCTGGGCAGCCCGTCCCCTTTGCTCCACCCGCATTACCAGGCTTCACCGCTATTACGGGACGGTCCGCCCCTGTGCCCCGCCTCGGTACTCTGCCCCTCGCAGTGACCGCTGCTTGGGGTCCTCCCTCTCGCGACCAGGGAGCCAAAGACCCATTGAAACTGGCCGACGGTATCGGGGCGACAGGTTCCCACGTTCCATGCCAGAGCCTGAGCCAAGCTCGCGCCGCCTTCATGCCGGGCACCACGCAGGCAGTAAACAGGTTTCCCCCGCGCTCATCCCAGGGCACAGACTCGACCCCGGTTTCGATGCCACCTATTCGCTTTCGACACGTCATCAGCGGTTCGCTCACGCTCGCCTTCTTGGCTCACACCTGACGCCCTCAAGGGGCGCCTTTCCCGCAACGCTCACCACTCCGGCTCTTGACCGACGCAGCTTGCGGTGGTTTGGGACCTCCCCCTGCAGGGCGACCCCGGAGGACCTACCTCCATCTCCGGCACAGCACCGCATCGGATGCTGCGATCTTCTACATCGCACCTCCTAGCGTTCGTGGCACACAGTCGGCCTCGAATATGGGCTCGAGGACGATCTTGGCCGCCGCCATGACCACTCGGTCACGCACCGTCGGTATGCCCAGCGGCCGGGTCTTGCCTGGCTGACCGGGCTTGGGGATGTCCACCCGCCGCAAAGGAGCGGGCCGGTAGGTGGCGGCCCGGAGCTCTTCGGACAGGTCGGTAAGGAAGCTCCCCACCCCGGAGCGCTCGACGTCGGCGATGGCAACAGCGTCAACACCGGGTGCTCCTCGGTTGTCACGGACGTCACCCCACGCCTTCCACAAGACGTCGCTGCGGGCGACGTGGTGATAAAGGGCGTGAAAGCGACGGTTGGGATCTGACTTGGCACTGCGGTAAAGCGCGCGCTGCAGGGCTCGGGGCGCGTCCAGGTTGTCACTCTGGCGGATGGACCTAGCCGTGATCGGCACTCACCCGACCTCCTCCCTGACAGTCACTCGCATCGATGAAGCAGGGGCCCTTCGCTCGGACCGGGTTGTGTTGTCCCGGCCGTCGTCACTACTACGGCCCCCTCCGACTCCCTCTCGGCCGCCGCGCCACTTTCCCGCACTGGGTTATAGGCGGGCATCGCTTCCCGGGCCGCAGACCCGGGGCCGAGGAGGGCCTCCACTGTTCCCACGCCGACCCTCTGACCGTTCCATGTCCCCTAACGCCGGGGGGTTCTTGGGCACCCGCTCCAGGTTCCTTGGTGCCGTCCGTGGCCTTCGCCTAGGTGTGGCAGGCTCGGCTCCCCCTTGGCCCCGGCTCTCGCCGAGGGTGCATTTACGACGCCGCAAACTTCGCTTTCGCTACGGACCGGTCAGTTGCTCGCCCTCTTACAAGGACTTGGTCACTCCGCTTCGACGGTCGGGGTCTCCCCCGCCGCCGGGAGTCAGCTACCGGGGACCCTGGCGTCTCCCCGGACCGGACTTGCACCGGCTAGCCAACGTGAGCTTCGCCGCCTCGGTGGTGGCTTACGTCATTGCCACTCCTTCCACCTTGGTGGCGCCCACAGGGGTCAGTGCGCACCACGCCTGATGCACAAGGTGCCAGTCAGAGCGCGCAGAGATTCGGGCGAATGACCCAAGCGAACCTCGCCGTGGTCATCCCGGACGCGCCCGGCCACACCTCTACGCGACCAGAGGATCGAGATCGTCCACGCTGATCACTCGAGTTCCACCGAGGCTGAGCGAGGGGTGAATAGTCAGCCCGGTCATTGAAATCTGGGGCGGCTCGTCTGCAGGAAAACCGAGACGACCCTTCAATGCGGCAGCGACTACAGCCCGCAGGATTTGCGTCAGTGGCCCGAGCTCCTCGCCGGTGCCGGGCGCAAATCGAATCGCTCCGTGGATCATCTGCCTGAATTTCCAAAGGCGCCGGACGTCCTCGTCACTCACTCCGAAGGAAGCAATGAACGCTTTTAGGGTGTCACCTCGAAGGAGGATCGAGGTTGTCATGCCGCATTTGGGACAGTTGGCGATCTCGTGCCCGCAGCGGGGCGATCGGTAGCGCTGCTCGACTTTGACGCTCGACGCGTCGCAAAGGATCTCGAGCGCGATCCACAAGAACAGGAACTGATCGTGCAAGGGCTGCATCCCGAGCGCCTTCACGAACCAGCGAAGAGCGGCTCGATCGGTGGAGCTGGCGAGCTCGATCGACGACGGGAACGCGCCATACAGTCGCCCCCGGACCGCTTGCATGTCGATGGCACGCTGAAACTGGCCGAAGGGCGATCCGCCAAAGAAATGGAACTCCCGCGCTTCACCGATCTCGACAGGTCGAGTGGTCTCAATCGCATTCACCTGCTCGATCTCGACTGATGCAGACATTTGGAACGCGAGTAGATCTAGAAAGGATCACATCGGCAACTCGAGGGCCGCTATAGCGCTCCTGACGTCACCCGTCGCCTCGACGTCGGCGCGGAGCTCCATGAGCACGAGGGTGGGATCAGGCTGCTGGCCACCGACGATTGGATTTGGGTGGTCGCGAACCGCGATGTCAATCATTCCGTAGCGTCTTCCCTGCTCGGGGAGGCGACTGTGAAACTCAAGGGTCGCGGGAGGACCGCCGCCCGCTGCGAGCTATACCGCTGTCGGCACAAGGAGTGTGAGGACGAAGCGCCAGCGCCGTTCATCTCCCTGCTCGTCGACAGAGTCCGTCATGTGCTTCTCGCTCTGTTTATCAGGTTCGAGTGAGAGCTTCGTGCCGATACAGGTGTTCTGTGCGGGATCAGCCTCGAAACTCTCGCGGCAGCGATGACATCGCTGAACTCCTGCTGGGTTCGCCGCTCGACCTCGTCGAACCGCGGGGGTCCGCCGGCGACGTCCTCGCCGAGCTCCACCGCCCAGCGCTCCCGAGGCGCCACCTCCGTGAGGGTACGCCCGCGTGCTTCACGGCGCCGTTGGTCACCCCGACCGTGTTGCTGGCCGGGGTGCAGCTCGAAGAGCACAACGGCAGGGCGCAGTCGTAGGCTCGTGGTGTGATCTTCGACATCTCGAGTCCGAACGACCTCCGCGTTCAACTGACGAAGCCGTCAATGACGACCGACGAAATCGACACCCTATTGGCGGATCCCGCTGTTGACGGCGTCCTCAAGGAGGCGCTGCTCGCAGACGTCGTGCCGCAGGGATACCGGCGGAGCACGACCTGACCGGAGGGTCGGGGCGTCATCCCCAGTTTGTCCCTAGTTTTCGAAGAGTCCCTGCGGGACGGACGTTCCTCGTCAGAGCCTGACTAGCGATAAAAACTCTCGTTGGGCCACTTCCCCCGCTCCCGTTTCTCGGTAGAACTCGTTCACTCCTCTGGCGCCAGGTCGGTAAGCCCCCTGGAGGAGGCACGCGACCGGACTTCACCTTTCACGCCGGAGCTGCACACCACCCCGCGGCCGAGGAGAAGACGGTGACTCGCCGCTTCTACCCCGCGCGAGCACCGCTGTCGTCGCCGGGTCGAGCAAAGGACCGCCGTTTACGGCCCGAGCACGATCGGTCCCCTCGAGACCGAGGTCGCGTCGCACCGCCACAAGGTTCGCGACGACGCGCCGGCGCCTTCGGCCCTCCCAACCCTCGCTCGGCGCGCCGAGCGCACGCGTCCAGGCGTTCGGCGAGTCCGAGCCATCGGCTACGCCAAGCGAGCGTCGCCAGTCCTCGATCTCAACGGTGCCCTGCTGCCACCGTTGTGCGCGGCCTTGATCGGTCGGGCGGGGCCCAAGCAGGGCGACGACGTACTCGGGTGGCTCAGAGCTCCACGTAGCGATCTCGCGGCGGCGCAGCGTGGCGAGCGCAGAATCGACGATCTCGAGACGGTCGAGGGCACTGCGCACGTCAGAACCGAGAACGGCGCGCACTGACTGCTGAGCGGAGAGCGCGGCATCGGCCGCCTCGCTCGCCTCGGCCGCTTCGGTCACGTCGCGCTCCGCGCGTCCAAGGCGGCGCCGTGCCGCTGTGTAGGGACCTTGCAGGTTGCGGCGCTCGACGCCTTCGCTTGTGGCACTCATCGTCGCGAACACTCCCGCTTCCTCCTGCGCCTCGTCGCGCTGCACGAGGGAGACGCCAAGCTCACGGGTGGCGTCGCCCTGGCGTGTCGTCAGGTCCACGGCGGGACCGGCGCCGATCAACGAAACGAGCGTGTCGCGCTCGTCGCCTAGCGCCTCCCGAGACTCTCCGGCGAGACGGGCGATCTCCGCTCCGGTCTCGAGCTCGTCGAGGGCGAGTCGCTGCTGCTCGCTGCGGCTCCACGCCCGGCCCAGCTCCTCGTCCCCATCGCGTGTGCTCGCCGTCTCGTCCGGCTCGGTGAGCACGAACAGCTCGGTTGAGTCCGTCGCACGACTCGCCGCCACGAGCGCCGCCTCAGCGCTGAGGCCCTCCGCGCCGAAGACGAAGGCGCGACCCCTGCGTCGCGACACTTCGCCCGCGTCGCTCCGCTGTGCCTGACCGACCGTCTGGCCCTGTCCTTTGTGCAGCGTCCAGGCGTAGCCGTAGTCGGTGGCGCGCTTGACGTAGTCGGCGGGCAACCGCACACTGCGGCCGTCGCTCGTCTGGAGCGTGACCTCTCGCGACTGGCAGTCGATCGCCTGGACGATGCCGCGGGTGCCGTTGCGCACGCCCTTGCCGGATGGGTCGCGCCCGGCACCGAGGCGCGTCCTGTTGCGCAGGCAGCACAGCTCGTCACCCACCCGGTAGGTACGGGGCGCAAGGTCGCCCGGCGCGAACTCCTCGACGACGAGCTCAGGGCCGGACAGCCGACCCGCCACCTCGACATGGTGGCGGGCAAGGCCGTTCAGCACTCGGACCGCGTCGCGGGCATAGGCGTAGAGGACGGCGTCATCGCCGGACTCGCGCGCCGCCCACCACCGGTTAACCATCTCGCCTATCAGCTCGGATGGGTTGGTCGAGCGGTGGACCCGTCCGTGATGGGAGTAGGCCGCGGTCGCCTCACCGGCGCGGCCTTCTCGCAGCGCCTCGAGCGCTGCGCGCTCCCACTCGGCCACCTGGCGCGCATTGGCACCGAGCCGGGTCGCACCGAGCTCGCGGCCGAGCGCGCCGAATCCGCCGCCCGCCTCGACCGAGGGGAGTTGCCGATCATCACCTGTGAGCACGACTTTCGCTCCCGCGCGTTCCGCGATCTCCAAAAGCCGCACGAGACGGCGGGTGTCGACCATGCTGGCCTCGTCGACAACCACGATGCTGCGGCGATTGAGCGTGCGCTGCGACAGGTGCTGCGGCGCGGCGAGCTCGTAGAGGAGGCGGTCGAGGGTCACCGAGGTGATCCGCGATCCCGCTTCGAGCTGGGCGGCGGCCTCGGCCGCGAGCGCGGCGCCGAAGACGCTGTAGCCGGACGACTGCCACGCTCGTCGGGCCGCGTCGAGGGCGAAGGTCTTTCCCGAGCCGGGCACGCCGATGACGACTTCGACCCCGCTTCCCGAGCTGCACAGCGAACGCACCATCGCCGCCTGTTCGGAGGAGAGGTCTCCCCGCTCGGCGAGCACCGCCTCGAGGCGCACGGCGTCCGCAACCCCGCAGGCTCTCCCGAGGCCCGCACGCCCGAGGGCGAGGAGGCGAGATTCGGTGCTCAACATCTCGGTGGTCGAGTAGCGGGGCGCACAGGTGAGCGTCGCGATCCCCGAAGCGGGCGCGCGTACGAGGCGGACGATCGTACGGCCGTCATGAGGACGGTCGGCTGTGAGGGGCCGTCCGGTCTCATCCGCGACGACGAGGGGAACCACGGCGGGATCGGCGAGGGTGCCGTCGGCCAGTCCTTCGAGTTCGGCACGACGAGCGCCTTGGGTGCACCGTTCGGCCCACGCCACGATCACGTCGTCGCGGGTGAACGCGGCCTGGGCGCGGGTGAGCCCCGCCGATCCGACGAGCTCGCGGCGAGCTGCGACCACCTCAGCGGCAGTCGGCGCGACGCGCCGGTCGGTCCCGTCCAAAAGCGCGGTCACGCTCTCACGGGTCACCCCGAGCGCCCGGGCACGTTCGGCCCAGGTGTCACGCAGCTCCACGAGCTCGACATCGAGCTTGTCGCGTCTCGTCTTCAGACACGCCGCCTCGCTCGCCCTTGGCCCCGATCGCCCGGTGCGTTCGAGCTCCGCCTCGATCGCGTTCCT
>JBEKGS010000098.1:0-6500 GCA_050012675.1 Acidimicrobiales bacterium | reverse complement strand
TCAAGTCCGATGGCCAGTCCGAATCGAGCGTGCACCAGATCCGGGCCGTGCTGAATCGCACCTGCCACCTCGCCAAGCGCTGGAGCGGAGGCGTGCTCCCGAACCCGGTCGCCGAGACCGAGCTGCCGAGCTGGTCCATGGACGCGGCTCGCGTCGTCAGAGCACCCGACGCCACAGAAATCGCGTCGTTGCTCCGCGCCTGTGCTGGCGAGGACGCCTGCGTCGCGGCCTTCGTCCGCTTCCTGACGGCGACAGGCGTGCGGAGAGGCGAAGCCTGTGCTCTGCGTTGGAGCGACGTCGATCTTGAGAACCGCACGATCACCATCGACGAGTCGATCGTGTCCTCGCGCGGCGGTGCGACCGTGAAGAGCCCGAAGACCAGGGCGAGCATCCGCCGGCTCAGCATCGATACCGGCACGGCCGAGGTTCTCGCCACCCTCCGCAAAGAACAACGCGGGCTCGCCGCGATGTGCGAGACCTCGCTCGGCGACGAGAGCTTCGTTTTCTCCTTCGAGCCGGGGGGCACCACTCCCCCTCATCCCGACGTAATGAGCCACGCCTTCGCGAGTCTTCGCGACCGGGCGAAGGTTGCCGGCGACGTCCATTTGCACTCGCTTCGTCACTTCCAGGCCACCATCCTCGACTCGGTCGTCTCCGAGCGCCAAAAGCAGGCCCGACTCGGCTGGGCGACAGTGCACATGGCCCGGCACTACACAGACGCGGTGACCGAGGAGGACCAGAAGGCCGCCGAGTTCGTCGGCCGGCTGCTCGACGAGGATTGCCCACAGGTCGGACAAGAGTCCCGCCAGAAGGCGTGATCGTCGCGGACGGGTCCGTCTGTTGATCCGCCGTCTCCCGCGAGGCGCTCCAGTGCCGCCCGCGGGATACGGATCTGCTTTCCGATCCGGGTCACGGCGAGGGGACAAGATCCGGACTTGATCGCGGCGTAAAGGGTTGATCGCCCCATCCCGAGGGTCTCGGCCGCCTCGGCGACGGTGAACAGGAGTGGGCTCGAACTCCTTCTGGTCATGACACCACCGAGCTCGCGAAGCCCTGCAGGTCTGCTTCGTCCAAGGTGACTCGGGCGGTCATCGGCCCTCCTTTCGGAGCGATCCGGATGACCTCTCCTATATAAGAGGCACTGGGGCGTCCAGGCTATGGCTGGGGAGCGGAGCACTTCGCCGTCCGCGCCTGGGTGCTGGGCAAATCAGTGGGCACGCGCGACGGTTCCGACGCCCGCACCCACGTCGGTCCTCGTCTGTGAATCTCTAGCTACTCGGAGCCGGTGGTGGTGGTTGCAACGGGCCCGCGGCCAGCTTCTGCCAGGACGATCCTCCGTCGGTCGTCGTCCACACCAGGGGTTCAGCTAGAGGTTTCCCCGGTGACCCGACGCCCGGGTCGTCGATGTACAGCCAGCCCGCCAGTCCGACGAAGGTCACGCCGCAGATATGTAACTCCGAGGCGGCCGAGGACGGGGCGGGCAGACCAGGGATTGTGGCGGTGGTATACGTGCCGTCTGGCCCTTGGCTGGCCATGAGACGGAGCTTTGCCGGCGGTGATGAGTCTTCTGTCGGAAGGTCCACGACCACCCCGCGGTCCGACCGCCCCGCCGCGACAGCAGCCAGGTAGGCGACGGGTGCGGTTGTCGGTGAGGCAGCGGGCCAGTCACTAGCCATCGTCGACCACGACGAGCCGCCGTCGGTGCTGTGTGTAACCAGGTACGGGCTGGTGCCCGCACAGGCGGCGGCACAGATCAGTTGCAGGCCGAGCCAGATGCTCGTGCCGTTGCACGACAGGTCGCTCCAGGGACCAACGAACTGTTCCGGCCGGGAGGGCGCGCGCTCGACCTCGGCCCACGATCTCCCACCGTCGTGGGTGGCATAGAGGTCACCCGAGCGGTCGGCCACGTAGCCGACCTGAGCCGAGGCGAAGCACGCGGCGGTGGCAGTTGTGGTCATCCCGGTGGAGCTCCACGATGACCCGCCGTCGACCGAGCGCACCAGTGTCCCCGTCGTGGTGAGCCCGTAGCCGAGCTCGCTCGTCTTGAACTCGACCCATACCAGTGGATGGCCAGCCGGCTCGGAAACCTGCCGCCAGCGCTTGCCGCCGTCGCTCGTGATGCGCAGGGAAGTCACCCCGACAGCGAAACCCACATCCCTAGAGACAAGGTCCATCCCCCAGATGCCGCTGGCGATGTGCAAGATCGTCGACCAGCTCGTCCCGCCATCGTCCGTCTCTTCGATCGAGGTGCCGGGCCAGGCAGAGCCGTTATCCACCACACCGCTTCCGAGGTTGCCATCGAGGCGCGGGCCCCAGAGCTGACCAGCGACGCGCCATCCCGTCCGCGCTGTCACAAATTCGATCGCACTGCCGGGATTGACCGATGTCCAGTAAGCGCTCCAGGGATGAGCAATCGTCGACGACGACGGAATCCTGTTCGACGGAGCCGAGGTCGTTGTCGACGGTGAACTCGTAGGTGTCGCCGAGCAGCCGACAGCAACAACCGCCAGCGTCGCGACTAGCACGGCCGTCGCCGCGCCAATGTGTCGATTACTCATGCGACACTTCCTCCACGCTGCTCGCCTCACGGAGCAGACGGCTCGCGCACCGAGATTCTCGCACCGGTTCATGGCTGCGCGAAGTCGCATCGGGACACATGCTCGATCGCCATCGTCATCACCAACCTCCCCCATCACCAACCTCCCCCATCACCAACCTCCCCCATCACCAACCTCCCCCATCACCAACCTCACTTCCTTCCAAGCTCCCCTCCTGGACTCCACACGTTCGGCATTCGGCAATAGAAGCTCGTTTGGGGCATAGCCCCAGGTAGGCGCCGGATCGGTAGATAGCCTGGATTCGCCAGTGCGTCCTTAGTAGAGGCGGTCATCGCGATCGACCCAGATGAAGGGACGCACGAGGTGATGTCGATCCGGCGCATCAGTCTTGGGGGCGGCTACCGCTACCTCATGAACTCGGTCGCGGCCGGCGACGGCAACCCGGAACCGTCGAAGGGACTGGCGCACTACTACGCCTCGACGGGCACCCCGCCCGGAGTCTTTCTGGGCAAGGGACTCGCCGATCTGGACGGCGGTCGCGGGGTGGTTTCGGGCTCGCAAGTGAGCGAGGAGAACCTCTCAAACATGCTCGGCGCGTGCAGCGATCCCGTGACCGGCGAGCCCGTCGGATCGAGGCCGAGGGCCCCGGCCGGGGGTGCCCCCGTGGCCGGCTTCGACCTCACTTTCTCGTTGTCGAAGTCGATCTCGGTGATGTGGGCTCTCGGTGACGACGAGACGAGAAGTGTCATCGAGAAGTGCCACAGCCAGGCGATCGAGTTCGTCATTTCCTACGCGGAACGCGAGGTGTTCTGCTCGCGTTCTGGGACGAACGGGATCGTCTCAGAAGACGTCACCGGTGTCGTCGCGGCGGCCTTCACCCACTTCACAAGCAGGGCTGACGATTGCCAGCTGCACGACCATCTGGTGGTTTGGAACCGGGCCCGATCTGTCTCCGACGGCAAGTGGAGGACGCTTGACTCCAAGGCCATCTTCAAGGCGACGACGACGCTCTCCGAGCTTCACCAAGGGGTCCTCTCCGACCTTTTGACCGCGGAGCTCGGCGTCGGTTGGGAAGCGCGGGGACGGAGACATTCGACCAAGCCCCGTTACGAGATCACCGGTGTTCCCGAGGCCCTCATGGCCGAGTTCTCACAGCGCGCAGAGCAGATCGCGGCCCGCGGAGACGAGCTCAACTCGAGCTTTGCCGCCGCCCATGGACGCCAGCCAACCGTCATCGAAGGCATGCATCTCAGGCAAGTTGCCACCATCGCCACCCGGCCGCAGAAGACCCACCGGAGTCTCGCCGAGCTGACGGCCAACTGGAGAGAGCGGGCAGCCGCACACGTCCCCGAGGACGAGCAACTGGCGTGGGTCTCGAGCCTCGTCGGCCGCAACGACCTGCCGCTCCTGCGGACTCACGACCTGGCCGAGCCGATCCTCACCGATGCCGCTATGGGTGTGGTCACGACCGTGGCCGAGCACCATTCCACCTACGGTCGCCAGAACCTTCTGGCCGAGGCTCACCGGGTGCTGCACGGGGTCCGCTTCGCCTCTCCCGACGATCGCGTGGCCGTCGCGGAGCACATCACCGACCTCGCCGTCGCCCGGTCGGTCGTGCTCACTCCGCCGGCGATGCACCACACCCCGGAACGCTACGTCCGGTCCGACGGGTCCTCGCGCCTGCAGCCAAGGAACCACCTCGTCTACACCACCGAGGCCCTCCTCGACGCCGAAGATCGCCTCCTCGAGGCCGGGAGAGAGCTTGGAGCTGTTCGGGTGAGCACGGCCACAGTTGCGACCATCGCCGCGGCGAACCTGCCCGGACGCGACTACGGACTGAGTGTCGACCAGGCCTTCGCCGTCGAGAAGATCGCCACCTCGGGCCGCGTCCTTGACGTGCTCGTCGGTCCGGCCGGCAGCGGGAAGTCAACCACCATGGCAGGCCTCAGGGCCGCCTGGGAGGCCGAGCACGGGCCCGGGTCGGTGATCGGTCTCGCCCCCTCTGCCGTTGCGGCACAGGTGCTCGCCGACGAGCTCGGTATCGAGACCGAGAACACCGCTAAGTGGCTGCACGAGTGGCGACGCATCCCGGAGCTGACATCACGCCGGCACCGCTTGGCCTTGAACCTCTCCCGCAACGCGTATCCGCACTCTCCCGCCGCGGCCAAGCTCCGCGCCGCGGTCGCGGCGATGGACCAGGCCATTGCCGAGAGGCACCTCAAGTCGGGACAGCTGGTCATCGTCGACGAAGCGAGCCTCGCTGGGACCTTCGCCCTCGACGAGCTCGCGGGCGCGGCGAGGCAGGCCGGTTCCAAGATCTTGCTTGTTGGAGATGGGGACCAGCTCGGCGCGGTGGAAGCGGGCGGAACGTTCTCGCTCCTTGTCAAAGACCGCGGTGATCTCGTCGCTGAGCTCACCGACGTCCGTCGCTTCGCCTCGGAGTGGGAGAAAGCCGCCAGCATGGAGTTTCGCCAAGGGAACAAGACCGTCATCGATGACTACGAGGCTCACGGTCGCATCAGAGAAGGCACCCGCGAGGTACTGCTCGATGCCATCTACGCCGCCTGGAAGAACGATGTCGATGCCGGCAAGTCGAGCCTCATGATCGCCGGGGACTCGACCACTGTCACCGAGCTCAACACCCGGGCGAGGGCCGATCGGGTGAGGGAGGGGACGGTCTCAGACGAGGGACTTCTGATAGCCGACGGGCAGACAGCGGGAGTCGGTGACGAGGTCGTCACCCGTCAGAACAACCGGCTCGTCACCACCGGGAAGACCTGGGTCAAGAACGGTGACCGCTGGATCGTCACCGCCACCAACGCCGATGGGAGCATGGCTATGTGCCGTGGTAACGGTGGTGGCGAGGTCTCACTCCCCGCCGATTACGTCGCCCAGCACGTCGAGCTCGCTTACGCCACGACCGCCTATCGCAGTCAGGGTCGAACAACAGACACCGCTCATGCCGTCGTTTCAGTTGCGACGACGCGGGAAGTGCTCTACGTCTCCGCGACGAGGGGTCGCGAGTCCAACAACCTGTATGTCGACACCTCGTTCGACCCCGACCCCGCGACCAGCCACGACGGCACGGTGTCACAACGGACCGCTCGAGACGTGCTCACCTCAGTGTTGGCGAACTCCGGAGCGGACCTCTCCGCCCACGAGAGCCTCGCGAGGGCACAACTCCAGGCGGAGGACTTCAGGGTCCTGGCCGCCGAGTACGAGACTCTGGTCCAGGCGGCTCAACAGCATCGCCTCGACGAGTTGCTGGGTCGCTCAGAACTCGGGCCAGAACGCCTCGAGGAGATCCGCCAAAGCCCCGCTTACGGCTCGCTCCTCGTCGCTGTCCGAGACGCCGAGGCGAACGGTCTCGACGTGGAACGGAGCTTGCCCAGACTCGTGGCAGCTCGTCCGCCCGATGACGCCGAGGACCTTGCGGCTGTGATCCGCGACCGGATCGAGCGTTGGGCAGACGTGGCCGGAGCCAGACGGTGGGCGGGCACGGAACTCATCGCAGGCCTGATCCCCGGCGCGGTTGGCGTCACGGACACCGACATGGCCCGAGGTCTCGAAGAGCGGGCCGAGGCGTTGCAACGTCGGGCACAGGAGCTCGCCGAGCGTGCCATTGATCAGAACCCGCTTTGGTTGCGACAGCTCGGTGCCCGACCTTGCGATCCGCTCTCCAGAGGGCGTTGGCTCGAGGCCGTGAAGACGATCGCCGCCTACCGGGAACGGTGGAACGTCGGTGATGATCCCCGACCCCTCGGCTCGAGAGGCGCGGCCAGGAGCATTGAAGCGCTCAACCAGCACCGCCTCGCCCAGGCTGCTTTCAACACGGCTATGAAGCTCACCCACGCGAGGGGAATCCAGCGTCCTGAGGCGTCATCTGTCGCTGTCGGCCTCACCGTGAATCGAGGGCCGGAACTGTAAGGGACGGGCAGCCGC
>JBEKGS010000097.1:0-9805 GCA_050012675.1 Acidimicrobiales bacterium | reverse complement strand
TACTCGAGGGTGGCGTCGCGCTCGGCGTCGACGATCTCGTGCATGTCGTCTGCGCGTCCGATCACTCCCAGCTCGGCGACCGACTTATGCGGCGAGATGACGAGCTCCAGACCGGGACGAAGGCAGCCGACAAGACGCCGGCCGGGTGCGGGGGTCATGAGCACCGCCTACGCCGAAGACGGCCCTGTAGTCAGCGAGGTCCACCTCACCGGCCAGGCCGAGCAGTCCGCATCCCGAACCGCCCCATGACATCGGGGTCTCGCCTCGCTAGGAGTAGTACTCGCCAGAGGCGGCGACCGGGTCGTCCCCGCGACCGGCCACGGTGTGCTCGTGGTACTCGACAGAGTCGACACCCATCATCCGCATCCACGCCACGCGCACCACCTCCTTGCCAACTGACAGTTGCAAACGTGTTCCTCTTGGTTTGTGGTTATAGCAGGTATGGAGGTGAAGTAGAGAGGTTGTCTGATATTAGGTAGATAGAGGTTAGTGAAGGTAAGTGATGGTCAATGAGGAAATTGGTGGAGTGGGCAGAAAGATGCGGTGAAGTGGGAGAATGGAATGAGTGGAGTTCGTGTATGGAGTGGGAGAGGGGGAAGGAATGGTGAGGATCTGGGTGGGTTGGTGTTTGGTAGATAGAGGCTAATAGTGGTGAAAAGCAGTGAATGTCATTGAGTTTGATTGCTTGTCGTGGTGTGGCTGCGTTCCGGTGGCGATCAACGGTCTGGATGGGATGGGCGTAGTTAGCCTGGACGCCCCAGTGCCTCCTTAGTAGAGGCCAGTCACCATCTGTCATCCAGTCGACGCCGGTCTCGTCCGCAGGCAGCACCACGACGCTCAAGGAGACCGATGACCAATACCGACGCCCTACCGCAGCTCCTCACCATCGACCAGCTCGCCGAGCGGCTCGGGGTGAGCATCCGCCACATCCGCCGGCTCATCGCCGAACGACGGGTGCCCTACCTGAAGGTCGGTTGGTTCATCAGATTCGACCCGGCCGACATCGCCGCCTGGCTCGACGGTGCTCGGCATCCGCAACGCCAAGGCGACGATCGCACGGGCGTAGTCTTTCCAACCGGCCGGCGCCGGTGAGTTCGTCTGATGTGTGCGCCGCGCTGGTCACCCGCTACTGATCGCGATAAGTAGCCCTCACGATCCTTCGGGCCTTCGAACACGAACCAGATGGCCACGCACGACGACGATGCATCCTGTGAGGTCGCCGAGTTGCTCGTTGCTCAGAAAGCTCCGTACCGTGCTGGTTACGGTTTCGACGTCCTGGTGCTCAGCACGGATGACGGCGATGCCAGGGTGGCTGCCAGGCGGGTACCGACGGACATCGCCAAAGCCTCGATCGAGTGTGATGACAAAGCGCTGCTCCCTCGTCGCTGCGGCGAGGACATCGTGGTCACCGGCGCCCGTGAGACCTTCGTCGATCACGGTGTCCACGTCGTGGCCCAGGGAGGCGGCAACAAGCCGCGCCGCCTCTGGGAGATTCTCGTCTAGCTTCAGCCTCACCCCGGCGACGGCTCGAGTGGGTGCAGCTCCTCACGGGCGAGAAAGGCCGCGTAGGCAAGGGCGGCGGCGACAGCACCTGGCGGGAGTGACGGGTACTCGGCGCGGATCTGCTCCTCGGTCATTCCCGTGGCAAGGCAATCAAGGATCACGCTCACCGCGATGCGGGTCCCGCGAATCCGGGCCTGACCGTGCACGACCACCGGGTCGGCGTCGATGAGGTCGAGCAACTCTATTGCCATTGCTCCATGGTCCCACATCGGTCTGCCAATCGGTCATCCGACCCGCGGCCTGAGAGACCGAGAACCTCACGAGCTGAGGACCGGGATCATTCCTGAGCGATAGAACCGCAGCTCAGTGGCGTTGTTGAGCTGTTCTCGCCTAGGAGACTCCTCGCCACCTGACTCCGGCTGGTGCGAGCGCTGCTGCATTCCCGAAGAACACGGTCGGCCCATCTCCTTGTGGTACGAAAGGTATCGCCACGTGACAGGGGGCCAGTTCGAGAAGTCGGTCTGGTTCCCACGTCCGCAGATCGCGCCGACGGCGACCGTCGGAGCCGCTTCCACACGACGCATCGCGCCCCTCTCTGGCTCATCTCGTCCTGAGCGCGGACGGTTGCCGACGAAAGAGGAATCATGAGCTCCGTCACGAAGGTCCCTACCGGCTGGCGTGCGCGCTGGCGCACGCCCGATAGGAAGTCCCGTTCGAAGACATTCGTGCGGAAGATCGACGCGGAGAAGCACCTCACCGCCACCGACCACGCGAAGCTGACGGGCGCCTACGTCGACCCAGGTGCCGGCCGAATCACCTTCAGGTGCTACGGCGAGCAGTGGCGGGCGGTGCAGGTTCATCGGCCGTCCACAGCGGTCCAGCTAGAGACGAACCTGCGTCGTCACGTCTATCCGACGCTCGGTGATCGACCGATCGGCGCCATCCGCCCGTCCGAGGTCCAAGCCTGGGTTCGCACCCTCGCCGAGGTCCTCAAGCCGAGCACCGTCGAGCTCGTCTACCGATACGTCGTCGCTATCTTCCGGGCAGCGACCGCCGACCGGGTCATCTCGCAGAACCCCGCTGTCGGGACCCGGCTGCCGAAGGCCGAACCGCGACGGGTCGAGCCATTGGGGGCCGAAGTCGTCCAAGCGATCATCGAGGCGGTCCCCGACCGCTATCGGGCGCTCGTCGTCCTTGCGGCCGGCACCGGACTTCGCCAGGGCGAGTGCTTCGGGCTGACGTTGGATCGGGTGGACTTCCTGCGCCGACAGCTCACCGTCGACCGTCAACTCGTGCTCCTGCCCGGGTCAGGTCCGGCGCTCGGGGCTCCGAAGACCCAGGCGAGCTATCGGGTGGTCCCGCTTCCCGCTGTCGTCCTCGATGCCCTTGCCGCTCACCTTGCCCGCTACTCGGTCGGTCCCGACGGCTTCCTGTTCACCAATCACGCCGGTGAGCCGATCCGCCGCACTCGCTTCTCGGACGTTTGGCGTCCTGCCGTGAAGGCATCAGGAGCCCCGATGGGGACCGGCTTTCACTCCCTGAGGCACTTCTACGCCTCACTATTGATCCGCCACGGGGAATCGGTCAAGGTCGTACAGGCCCGACTCGGCCATGCCAGTGCGGCAGAGACGCTCGACACGTACTCGCATCTTTGGCCCGACAGCGAGGACCGGACGCGCGCCGCGGTCGACGAAGTGCTCGGTCCTCGCGTGTCCGCGGTCGACGAAGTGCTCGGTCCTCGCGTGTCACCTGCGTGTCACGGCGAGGAGTCCGGCACATAAAACCCCTGGTCAAGTGGGTGGTGGTGGCGAGCCGGCCTATAGGCGGGGTTCTGTCGTGGCGATTCTCGGGACCTGCGGAGATCGTCGAAAACCATTTCCGAACTGGTCTTTTGCGTTACCGCCTATGACCGAGGTTTACAGCGCTTGGCCGACCTCGCGTGTCACGTTTGTGTCATGAAGACGGCGGTCATTCAGGAACATCGAACTGTTTGTTCTCCCTCGCTCCCAGCCCGCCGAGCCTCGCCGGGGGACGCGGCTCGGGCCGTCGAGGCGAGCGCGCCTAAGGCGAAATAACCGTCGATCGGCTCGCCTTCCGGGACCGCGACATCCCGGCGTCGCAGGGCCCAGATGAGGGTGTTCGGCGTCGAGGCGCTGACAATAGGAGCGGCGCCCGGCGAGGTGGGACAATAAAGGGGAAGGAGGGACCGTGCGAAGTGAGCGGTGAATGAGAGCTCGACACGCGCTCGTCGCCGTCACCGTCGTCGCCCTCTTCACCGGGTGTAGCAGCGAGCCCCGCGCGTCCGTGGCGCCCCCCGTGGTCCCGGGCATCCAATTGCCCGTGTTCGAGAAGTCCTGTGCGCCGCGGCCTGGCCCTCTGTCGGTTGTGCCGGTAAGGGTCGTCAGGGCTGCGATCGTCGCCAACGTGTGCATCGGCGGCAAAGGGCCGTTCCCGTTCCTGGTGGACACCGGGGCATCCACAACCCTCGTGGACTCGAGCCTTGCGGCGCGCCTCGACCTCGACCTCGTCGACGGGCCTCGGGTTGTTACGTCGTTCACCTGCAAGCGGCAGATCTCCTTCGCTGCCGTCTCCCGATGGTCGGTAGGTAACACGGCGTTGCTCCCCCAGACCGTAGAAGTCGGAGGCGTGCGGTCCCCGGCCCTCCCGGACCTGGGCGGGGTGCTCGGGTCGGACACACTGAGCAGCTTCGGCGCGGTCAGGATCGACTACCGCCGGCAGACCCTGACGCTCGGGCCGCAAAGTGCCGCCCTGCGATCAGACGTGGCCGGTGGCTCGGGAACCCCATCGGTCCCTGCGTCCCTGAAAGAGGGGACCTTGTTCGCCAGCCCGATGCCCGTGAAGGTCGTGAGCAAGGCTCTTTCCCCCCACGGCCTGCGGCTGACAGAGGTAAGGCCCACCGTCGGCCTGTCGGTCGGGGCCGACCGGTTCACCCTGACGCTCGACACGGGCGCAGGTAGGACAAACCTTGCGCCGGGCGTGGTCGAAAAGCTCGGGTTGGCGCCGGCCGGTGCACCCGGCGCCGCCTACGCAGGGCTTGACTGCCCAGTCGTCGTCGACCACTACACGTTAGGGCCGGCGATGCTAGGAAAAGTGCAGCTTCCTCCGCAGACGATCGGCAGCAACTCCCTCCCCGCCGGCACGGCCGGGGTGATCGGCTCTGGGACGCTGATCAACTACAGCCCCGTGCTTATCGACTACACCGACGGAGAGCTCTTCCTCGGCCAAGGCACGCAAGCCTAGCCGGCGACGGAACGTGCCATCTCGAGCGGGTGACTTCAGCCGATAGGCCAACGGCTGGGAGCGCGGGCTCGGCTAGGTCGATTACCGCCGGACCTCCGAAACGCTGTTGGCGCCGTGCCTACCGCCCTCGCGATCCCGACGACCTGAGCGCTCTTCCGGGCCCCGGCGACCTGGGCGCGCGTTCTGGCGCCGCCCACAAGAACGGTTACGCAGCCCTGACCACGCGAGAGCCGTGTACCGGGCAGTTGGCGGTCGCGCGAAGCCGAAGACGCCGACGCCATAGCAAGACATTCGCCTTCCTGGCACGGCCGGCACCGTCTGGCTGGGCCCAAGCCGGCACCGATCACCTGTCCCCTGCGAGGAGCGCTGTCAAGGCCACGAGCAAGACGGCAGGAGGCAGTACGATCGCTTTGGCGCATGGGGCGCCGCCAGGTCCGCGGAAAGGGCTGAGCCCACCCACAGACGAGGAGCTCAATGCGTCATTGTTGGCAACCCTCCTTTCCACCGGCACCGCGGACCGGCCGGTAGAGCGAAAGGAGGTTGCGGTGCCGACGGCCTCGCTGCCCCAAGACCCTGACCTAGACCAGCTTCGGGCGCAGGCCCGTGAGCTTCAACGCGCTGTTCGCAACGGCGCGCCGGCCGCGCTCACCCGGGTCACGAAATGGCACCCCGAGCCCCCTGGGCCCGAAAAGTTCCCGCTCACCGCAGCCCAGTTAGTCCTGGCCCGCGAGCACGGCTTCGCCAGCTGGGCCCGGATGCGCCGGTACGTCCAGATCGTTACCGCCCGCGCCTGGCGCCCCGGCCGCCCGGCGCCGGAGCACGAGCCATTGGCCGACCGCTTCCTCCGATTGGCTTGCCTGACCTATAGCGGGGACCAACCGGCCGACCGTGCCGCTGCCGCGCAGCTCCTGGCCGAGCACCCCGAGCTGCCCAGGCAAAGCTGTTTTGTGGCGGCGGCGTGCGCGGACGTGGCCCAAGTGCGCCGCCACCTGGCCGTGCGCCAGGGCGGGGCCGCCGTGACGGGCGGACCGCACGGTTGGTCGCCGTTGCTCTACCAGGCCTACGCCCGCCACAACCCCGACGTCGGGATGGCGGCCACGCTGGAGACGGCCCGGCTCTTGCTTGACGCCGGCGCCGACCCCAACGACGGCCGCTTCTGGCACGCTTTGCCCACCCCTTTCACGGTGCTCACCGGTGTGCTCGGCTACGGCGAACGGCGCCAACCCTGGCACCCTCACGCCGTCCCCTTCGCCCGGCTGCTGCTGGAGTCGGGCGCTGACCCCAACGACGGCCAGGCCCTTTACAACCGCATGTTCGGCACCAACGACGACCACCTCGTGCTGCTCTTCGAGTACGGCCTGGGCCGCGACACCCGTGGCCCATGGCACCGGTTGCTCGGCGAGTCCCTCGAACCGCCGAGCGAAATGCTGCGGAGCTTGCTCGCATGGGCGATCATCCACGACCAGCGCGACCGGGTCGCCCTGCTTGCTCGGCACGGCGTCGATATCGTGAGCCCGTTCACCGAGCAACGCAGCCCGAGGCGAGGCACGCCCGTCGAAGTCGCGCTCACCAGCGGCCACCGCGATCTCGCCGACCAGCTCCTTGCCCTCGGAGCGGCACCACCCCGGCTCAAGTCGAACGACGCCTTCGTGGCCGCCGTACTTGCGGGCGACGTCGAGGCAGTAAAGCGAGCTCCCGGCAAGGTCGTAGCCGCGGTAAGACAAAGACGTACCGGGCTCGTGACCTGGGCCGCGGCCCAGGGCGCCCCCAACGCTGTCGAGCTGCTGGTCTCGGTCGGCTTCGACGTGAACGCGCTCGGCCGCAGCGACATGCCCAGCAACGACCCTTGGCACACCGCCCTGCACGTCGCCGCTGAGACCGGCAACCTCAGGCTTGCGAAGAGGCTTGTCGAGCTCGGGGCTGACACGAACATCGTCGACAAGCACTACAAGTCGACCCCACTCGGCTGGGCCCGGTACTTTGGCCAACCGGCCCTGGTCGAGCTGCTCGAGCCGATCACTACAGCCACCTAGGGAGCCGCTGGGGTGGCGCGGACCGGCATGATGCAGCGGCGTAGGTTGGCATTTCTTCCCTCGGGCGCACGCAATCGCGTGCATTTGGCTGCATTGGTCTTGTTGATCGAGGCCTTTTCAGCCGTAACGCCCATGTTCGCGTAACTGGTTCTTATGCATTCTTGTCTGACGAAGGAGATTCGGACTTGACAAGCGCATAGTCGGCGATCACGGAAACGCCTCGGAGTTGGCCGAACTTGGTGAGGCAAAGGCCCACCTGTTCCGGCGTTGCCTGCGGGCCCGCGGTCCCGCCACACCGCGGGGCTATGCCCCTGGTGGTTTCGGGAGCTTGGTCAGCACCTCGGCGATGACCAGTTCGGCGGCACTATCCAGGTCGTAGCCGGCGGGCGTGCCGGCCACGAAGGGGTCGAGGTCGTGGCGGAACTCGTCGTCGCTGAGCTTGTCGCGCAGGTTTGCGACCGCCGACTTCGCCGTGAGCGAGGCCGGGTGGTACGGCTCAAAGGCGGCGATGAGGTCCTCGCCCGTAAGCCCGAGCTCGGTGAGCGCGAGCCACAGGTCGAACACGTCTCGGCTCTTCTTGCGCTCGTAGAGGGCACGGATCTTGGTCGCGACCAGCTCACGGGTGCTGAAGGTGCGCACCTGTGCCTGTCCGGTCCACCAGGGGGAGCTCACATCGTAGGGCACCAGCTGGACGGGGTCGACCGGCGACCGCTCGCGGGTGTTGATTTCAACCTTGATCCGGATCCGTAGCCCTTCGTCCGATTCGGTGATCAGGTACGCCTTCGGGTTTTCGCTGATCCTGGTCTTTACCTCGAAGCCGAGCTCCGTGCCGAGCTCGGTCACGGCGCCGGTGAATTCCTTGATGCCGCCAGCGGTTGACCGTACATAGTCGAGGTCCTCGCTGTAGCGGCGCGCTGGGTGGACGTGGAGCTTGTGGAAGCAAGTCCCGCCGCGGAAGACGAGTTCCTCGCCCAAATAGGGGTGGTTGGCGATCTCGCAGATGAGGCGGCTGAGGAGCAGGTCCTGCTCGATCTGAGTCCGGGTGGGCCAAGGTGCTCCTGTCGACCAGTGCGTTACCGCCGCAGCAGGGATCACAGGTCGGGCTCCACGTCGGTGTTGACCCGCAGACGCCAGCGGGCGTCGACCTCGCCGGCGACGAGGCTGTCCGGGGCCACCAGGTCGGGAGGAAAGTGGCGGCGCTGCTCCGCCAGATCGTGGAGCATGCTTGTCAGGTCGGCCCGGCCGGTCGCGTCGAGCAGGAACCCGAGGCGCCGGACGGCCGCCAAGGAAAAGTGCTCAGCCGCTTCAGCGAGCCGTTGGGGCTGCAACTGGTCCTCCCCGGCAAGCTCGGCGAGCACGGTGGCGACGTTGCTCACCCCACCCCCGTGACCGGGCTCTGCCGCCAGGTCGAGGGCGGTCACCTCGGGCGTCGAGACCCACACCTGTCCAGTGGGCACGTTGCGCCGCAAGCGCGGTAACTCGCTCAAGTGCCGCCGCTGGATGAAGCGCAACCGCACTCGATCGATGTCTCGGTCCGCTAAGTGCCGGTCAACCGCGACCTGCACTACCTGCGGGCGCTGGTGCGCGGCGCCGTACATCTCCGCTGCGGACAGCCAACCGAGGTAGTAATCGCGCCCGAGGTGGGTCATCATCGGTTCGATGAACTGGGCCCCGGGGATGACACGCCATGTCCGGTACTCAGGCGGGACGGCCACCCACAGCCCGCGCGCAGGAGAGAACACCCGGCCGCTTCGCGCCAACGGCTGCATCCGTACCCGGACATGCTCAGGCGGCACCTGCAGCAGCTGGGCGACCTCCTCGGTGCTCACGGCCAGCCGGCCGTGTGCGAGCAACGTGTCGAGTGCCTCTGCCGTCGTGTGGTGACCGGGCATCGAGTGCCTCCTCGCCCAAGGTAACGACCATCGTTACGTTGGCCCACTGAATACTACACACGGTTGCCTCTGGTTGCCCAGCGATTGACGCGCCAAGGTAACGACCATCGTTACGTTGACGCACCGACCACTGCTGGCGGGACGTCTCGCCGTTGACGCTGGAATGGCGCTGCGAACCAGGCGGGTGCCTCTCGGAGACCTTCCAGATCTGGGCTTTATGCGTGCTTTTCAGACCAGAGAGGCCCGAGCCTTGACAAATTCATAATCGGCGTTCTGGCTGCTCAGGGGCTCCTTTTAGATAAGCCAGAACACGCGCACAGAATGGCGTCAAAGGTCGGCGCCGTGGTCCTGGTGAAGGTGGTGGGAGACGCCCACGCGCTGGGCCTGCTCACGCTGGCGGAGGTTGACCAGGTGGTGCGGGCGGACGAGCTCTTGTCCACGGGCGATGGCGCCGTCAAGCTCAGCCAGACGGCCGGGCACCTCTGGGTGCTGGGCCAGATAGGCCTCTCGGGCGGCCAGGGTGTTCTCTAGCTCCGCCACCTCGCCGGCGAGGCGGTCCCGACGGCGCCGAGCTGGTGGGCGTGGGGGGCGCCGGCCCTGTCCCACGCCTCCCGGGCGCCATCGAGGCGGGTAGCGGCGTCGTCCAGTTGGCTGCGGGCCTTGTGCCTGGCCCACAGGCCATGACTGGCGAGCGCGGCTGACGCCTCTTCATAGCCGGCGGACGCCCCGCGCAGCGCTTGGGCCGCCTCGCCCGCTCCGGTCCCCACCCAGCGGCCGGCACCTTCGTAGAGGTCCAACAGGTCACGCTCGACCTGGGAGTGGTCCTGGCGTACCTGGCGCAGCTGGTGGGACGGGTCGGGCGGCAAGGCGGCCAACAGCCGCTGGCGCTCGGCCAGAAGCTGGGCCAGGGCTTGTTCCCGGCGCTCGGCCAGGGCCCAGGCGTGGCGGCGTTCCTGGGCCCAGGCCCAGGCCAGGTGCCGGGCGGCGGAGCCGAGGTCGGGGGCGACGACGTGGACGTGGCTCGCCCGCCGGGCCCGGCTGATGGCCTCGTCGGCCAGGTGTCGGCCGCCCCCGTCCTCCAGGGCGTAGGTGCTGTCTGAGGTCGAGCCCTGGCAG
>JBEKGS010000096.1:0-10609 GCA_050012675.1 Acidimicrobiales bacterium | reverse complement strand
TCGTGCCACTGGTGCCACGTGATGGGTCACGAGTCCTTCGCTGACGCCACGACCGCGGAGGTGATGAACCGGCATTTCGTGAGCGTGAAGGTCGACCGGGAGGAGCGGCCGGACCTCGACGCCGTCTACATGGAGGCCGTGCAGGCCGCCACCGGTCGGGGCGGCTGGCCGATGAGCATCTTCGCCACCCCCGACGGGCTCCCGTTTCTCGCGGGCACCTACTTCCCGGATCGCTCCCGCCACGGTCTTCTTTCCTTCCGTCAGGTCCTCGACGCCGTCGTCGAGGCCTGGGGCACGCGCCGTGACGCCGTCGTGGGCCAGGCGGGCGCCCTGGCGGACGCCGTCACGAGGCGCCTTGCGCCCCTAGAGGCGTCCCTCTCCGGTCCGGAGGCCCCGAGGCCCGTGGAGGAGCTGTGCTCCGAAGCGGCCGAACGGCTCTCGGCCATGTTCGACCCGCTCAACGGTGGCTTCGGCTCCGCGCCGAAATTCCCCCAACCGCTCCTTTTGGACCTGCTCTTGCGCGATCACATCCGCACCCGCAGCCCGGCCCCGCTCGAGATGGTCGAGCGCAGCCTCGCGGCGATGGCCTCCGGCGGCATCTACGACCACCTCGCAGGCGGCTTCTCGCGTTACTCGGTCGACGCCCGTTGGGACGTGCCACACTTCGAGAAGATGCTGTACGACCAGGCACTCCTCGCTCGCGTCTACCTGCACGCCTGGCAACTCGACCGCGACCCCCGCTGGCTCCAGGTGCTCAGTGAGACCGTGTCGTATGTGCTCAGCGACCTGCGGGACGCGGGCGGGGGACTCTATGCGGCCGAGGACGCGGACTCCGAGGGCGAGGAGGGACGCTTTTACGTGTGGTCGGCCGAGGAGCTCGAGTCGGTGCTGGGGCCGGCGCTCGCGACCCGGGCCGCCGAATGGTACGGCGTGACCGCCGGGGGGAACTTCGAGGGTCGGACCGTCCTGCACCTCGCCCGCCGCGGTGCGCTCGAGCGCCCACCTGAGATCGAGGCCGCCCGGTCGATGCTCGCCAGCGCACGGGCGCAGCGTGTCAGGCCGGGCCTCGACGACAAGATCATCACCGAGTGGAACGCCATGATGTGCTCCACCCTGGCCGAGGCCGCCGCCGCTACCGGCCGGGACGACTGGACGACCGCCGCGGTAGATATCGCGACCTTCCTGCTCGGGCATCTGCGGCGCCCCGATGGCCGGGTCCTGCGCTCATGGTGCCGAGGACGCGCGGGGACGCTCGGCTACGCCGCGGACTACGCCTGGCTGGTCGACTGCTGTACCCGCCTCGGCGAGCTGACGGGCGAGGCCACGTGGACGATCGAGGCGGTGAAGATGGCTCGTCAGCTGCTCGATCTGTTCAGCGATGACGAGCACGGTGGCCTCTACACGACCGGTCGCGACGCGCCGAGCCTTGTCGTACGGCCCCGGGACGTCCAAGACGGCGTGACGCCGGCAGCCGGATCTGTCGCGGCCGTCGCCCTCGCCCGCCTCGGCGTCCTGGCAGGTGAGGACGAGCTCGTAACAGCGGCCGGGCGTATCGTCGCCTCGGCCTCGGCGGGCCTCGACGCCGCCCCCTCGGCGTTCGCCGAGCTCCTCTTGGCAGCGGAACTGGTCGCCGATGGACCGGTCGAGATCGCCGTCGCCGGTGACCGGCCGGATCTTGTCCGGGCGGCAAGGACGCGCTTTGTGCCCGGAGCCGTGCTCGCCTGGCACGGACCCCGCATCGGGGCCCCGGGCACGTCTACCAGCTTCGAGAGCCCCCTCCTCGAAGACCGCGAGAACGGCTTCGCCTACCTGTGCAGACGCGGAGCCTGCCTCGCTCCGGTCGGCGACGGCGATGCCCTTCTCGAAGCTCTCGACAGTGTGGTGGCGCGTTGAGACACCATGTCGTGAGGCTCCCCTCGCACCGGCACCGCAGGCCCGGCACGACGCGGGCCAACCGGCCGGGCGACGTGCTGCGGTGCCTGCTGCTCGCACGAGGCCCAGAATGGGTGCTCGTCGACATCGCGAGCGGCGCTCTGATGCGAAGCCGCGCGTCTGGCTGGCCGGTCGTGGCCATGGACTCAAGCCTGGTCGCCCCTTTAGACGCAGGCCACGCCCGACCACTTGGCGGCCCGGAGCTCGACGTCGTTGACATCCAGCTCGCAGACGACGACGAGCCGCCTGACCCGGCGCGGCCGGAGGCCGTGATGGTCCTGCAGGCACCAGAGAGGGTCGGCATCCCGCGGCGCCGTGCCGTCCGCCGCATCCTCCACGAGCTGTTGCCGAGCGACCCCAAACGTCCCCTGCTCGGATCGCTCGGCCCGTCGATCTCCTACGTCGACCTGGACGGCTCGCGTCCCTCGGTCATGGTCGTGGCTCCCGACAGGCCCCCTGCCTTCTCCTCGGACCTTGCGGGCACCTGGTGCCAGTTCAGCCTCGGAGGACGCAAGCACCGCCTGCCGGTCGTGGACGAACGGCTGATCGACACCAAGGATCGGGCCCCGGGCGGCGTGCTCACCAACGAGGCCGTCGAAAAGGCGATCGGCGGGGCGCCCAGGTACCTGGTCGTCGCCCTTGGTGCGCCGCACCGGGGACAGGCACCCAAGCTCGTTCTCGGGGTGTTGCCGCGGCCCTGATTCGGCACCACTTCTCACGACCCACGGCGCTCAGCCGGAGCCATCCACCCACGCCGACCGTGAGGCCCAGTCGGCGGGGCCGGGACCGGAAGCGGGCGGCTCAGACCGGGAGCGAGTTGGCGGCCAGCGCCTCGGCCATCGCCCAGCCGAAAGCCACGAGGCTGTCACGGCGCTTTCCGTCCACGGCGGCGAACAGCCCGGCGAGAGCATCGCCGTCTCCTGGGGGCTCGAGCGGGTCGTAATCCAAGAGCCCGGCTGCGTCGCCGTCGCCCTTGATCACAAAGGACCTGTCGTCGAGCTGGCCGTCGGCGCCGAAGCGCTTGGCGAGCCGGCGGCCCCAGGCGCGCTCCTCACCTGTCGCGCGGTGATCGGGGCGGGGCACGACGTCTTCGAGCCCTTCGAAAGCGCGGAAACCGGACGCACGGGCAAGCCTGGTCCCGACCAGGACGTCCTCATCGGGAAAGGCGAGAACCGCACGCCGGTACAGGTCGCGCATCGCCGCGTCGAGAGCTGCGGCTCCGCTCGGCCCACTGACGAACGCCGCCACCCCGACGAGGAGGCTCGGAGTACCGCCTATCCGCTCGAGCGTCGCGAGCGCATAGCCCTGAAGCTTCGAATCTTCGCGGACATGGGTGACGAGAACCCAGTCCTCGCGTTGCTTGGACAGGAAACCCACCTCCCAGCCTCCCGCCTCCGTCGCTGAGAGGTCGGCCATTTCGGCAAGCTCCGCGTCAGTGAGCGCCGTACAGTCCTTCGTGGCGACCTCGATCTCGATGGCCATGACAGTCTCATGCTCCCGTGCGTCTCTCACCCTGCCGCCCGGACCACACTGGGACACGGCTCGGGACCGCGCCTTGCAGATACTGGCCGCTCGTGGCGACGCCGAACCCGACGTGCCCGGCTGCGCGCACACGTCCCGGCTCGGACCACCAACAGTGTACGGGATTAATCGGATGACCTGCCAAGCGGCGTTCTCCCGGCCACTCAGCGCGCGACGGCAGAGGTGCCCAGCAGCTCCTTCAACGCGCCCACGAGGCCGCCCCGGGGGTCGACGTTGAACTGGGGCGGCAGCCTCAGCACCTTCTCACCGACTCGCAGGTGCACGGCGCAATTGCCGGGATGCTCGGCCACGAGATCGCGGATCTGGCGAACGAGCGAGTCGGTGAGCCGGTTGAGGGGCAGCACGACCTCTACCGGGGGATCGCTGCCCGGTGTGGTGAGCTCGAGACGGCGCAGGTCCCGGCAGATGAGCTTCGGCTGGTCCTCGCGCAGGTCGAGCCGGCCCCGCACCGCGACGATGGCATCCTGTTCGAGCAGGCCGCCGTACTCGAGCATGGTCTTGGGGAACACCATCACCTCGACGGCCGCTTCGAGGTCCTCGAGCACGAAGGTGGCCATGAGCTCGCCGCGGCGCGTGTACCGCCTGGAAAGTGCCGTGACGACGCCTCCGGTCGTGACGGCGGCGTTCTCGCTCCAGCCTCCCGCTCCCGTGCCGGTCCCGGCCGGACCCCCTTCTGCCCCCGGTGCGGCCGAGTCGAGCAGGTCGCGGATCGTGACGTCGGTGACGTTGCGCAAGGCCTTCTCGAGGCCCATCAGGGGATGGTCGCTCACGTAGAGGCCGAGCATCTCCTTCTCGAAGGCCAATCGTTCCGCCTTGTCGAACTCGAGGTCCGGGATCGGCACCCACGTGCCGTCGAAACTTGACGGCGAGGCACCCTCGGCCGCATCCGCGGCCTCGTCGTCGAGGAGCGAGAACAGGGTCGCGATCCCCTGCTCCTCCTCGCGCCGGCGCACGAGCGCCCGCTCGACGATCCCCTCGAAGGCGAGGCAGAGCCCCTTTCGCGGATGGCCGAGCGAGTCGAAGGCCCCAGCTTTGGCGAGCGACTCGACGGCTCGCTTGTTGAGGGCGCTCGAGTCGACGCGGCGGCAGAAGTCGTAGAAGTCCGCGAAAGGCCCTCCGCGCTCGCGCGCCGCCACGATGTGCTCGACGATGGCCTCGCCGACGTTGCGCACGGCGGAAAGCCCGAAGACGATCACGTCGCGGCCGGCGCCCGGTCCCTCCGGAGTCCCCCGGATCGTCGTGAAGTTCGAGGACGAGGCGTTCACGTCCGGCACGCGCACCTCGATCCCGAGCGTGCGGCACTCGGAGAGGTACACGGCCGTTCGGTCCTTGTCGCCCTTCACCGACGAGAGCAGCGCGGCCAGGTACTCGACGGGATAGTTCGCCTTCAGCCAGGCGGTCTGATAGGCGACGAGGCCGTACCCGTAGGAATGGGACTTGTTGAAGGCGTAGTCGGCGAACGGCTCGATGATGTCGAACAACTGCTTGCCCAGCGCCTCGGCGTAGCCCTCTTTCACACAGCCCGCGATGAACTTCTTGCGCTCGGCGGCGATGAGCTCGCGGTTCTTCTTGCCGCAGGCCTTGCGCAGGTTGTCGGCCTCCTCGAGGGAGTAGCCGGAGAAGCGCTGCGCGACGCGCATCACCGATTCCTGGTAGAGCATCAGGCCGTAGGTGTCGCCGAGAATCGCCTCCACGTCGGGGTGGAGGTATGTGACCGGCTTGCGCCCGTTCTTGAGGTCCGGGTAGTCCCGGTGCATGTTGGCCGCCATCGGCCCAGGCCTGTACAAAGCCACGAGAGCGGCGACGTCGTCGAAGCTCGTCGGGGCCAAAGAGCGCAACGTCGAGCGCATGGCGGCACCCTCGAGCTGGAACACGCCGATGGAGTCACCTCGCCGCAGCATCTCGTAGGTCTTCTCGTCGTCGAGGGGCACCGAGTCGATGTCGGGGCGTGATCCGGTCGTCTGTTCGATGAGGTCGAGGGCCATCTCGATGACCGAGAGGTTGCGCAACCCGAGAAAGTCCATCTTCAAAAGGCCGAGGTCCTCGACTCCGTGCATCTCGTACTGGGTCACGATGGGCGCTTCGGCCGGGTCGGCGCCGGGCTCGGGCTTGCGCTGGACGGGCAGGTACTCGGTGAGCGGCTCGTGGGTGATGACGACGGCCGCCGCGTGGATGCCGTCCTGGCGCCGCAGGCCCTCCAGGCCCTTGGCGACGTCGATCACGAGCCTCGCGTCAGCATCCTGCTCGTACATCTCGCGTAGCTCGGCTGCGGCGACGTAGCCGTCGTCATGGCCCTCCACGCGCTCTAGGCAGGCGCGCAGGGGCGTGTCGCGGCCCATCACGAGTGGGGGCATGGCCTTGGCGATCTTGTCGCCGAGGGCATAGGGCAAGCCGAGCACCCTGGCGCCGTCGCGCACCGCGGCCCGGGCCTTGATCGTCGAGAAAGTGACTATCTGAGCGACATGATCCGCGCCGTAACGCTCGGCCACGTAGCGGATCATCTCGCCCCGGCGGCGCTCGTCGAAGTCCATGTCTATGTCGGGCATCTGTTTGCGGCCCGGGTTCAAGAAGCGCTCGAAGAGCAGGTCGTAGCGGATCGGGTCGAGATCGACGATGCGTAGGCAGTAGGCGACACAACATCCCGCCGCCGAGCCGCGACCGGGACCGACGCGGATGCCGGCCTCGCGGGCGTAGCGGATGATGTCCCAGACGACGAGGAAATAGGCCGAGAAACCCATCTCGGAGATGACCTTCAGCTCGAAGTCGAGCCGCTCGGCGACCTCCGCCGGGATCTGCGGCCCGTAACGCGCCGCGGCCCCCTCGTAGGTCAGGTGGGCGAGGTAGCCGGCAGCCGACTGCTCGTAGGTCTCGCGGCGGAAGGCCTCCGGGACGGGGAACTGCGGCAACGCCGGCTTGCCCAGCTCGAGCTCGACCTTCGCCCTTTCGGCCACCCACAACGTGTTGTCGCAGGCACCCGGCACCTCGGCGAAGAGCCTGCGCATCTCCTCGGCGCTCTTCAGATAATGCTCCTGACGAGCGGCGCGTCGAGAGCGCGGGCGATGCGGACCAGGCTGGGATTCGTCCTGCGCTGGGCTTCGAGGCCGTGATCCTGCAACTCGACAAGGAGGTTCTCCTTGCCGAAGATGTCCTGGAGCCGCGCCGTCAGCTGGAGCGCACCGTCGAAGTCGTCGGCCAACAGGGCCTGGGCCACGACACCGCCCAGGCACCCGGTCGTCACGATGAGGCCCTCGTGATAGCGCGCCAGCAGCTCCCAGTCGACACGGGGCTTGTAGTAATAGCCCTCGAGATAGGCGGCCGAGGAGAGCTTGATGAGGTTCCGGTAGCCCTGAGTGGTCTCGGCCAGGACGGTCAGGTGGTAGTAGAGCTTCTCGCCCCGCTCGCCCTCTCCGCCCGTGTCGTCGATGCGGCCCCGGCGCACCGGGCGCTCGTGGCGAGTCTGTGCCGCCATGTAGGCCTCGGTACCGATGATCGGCGTGATACCGCGCTCGCGGCACTCCTTGTAGAAGTCGAGGACCCCATACATGTTGCCGTGATCGGTGATGGCGAGGGCGGGCTGGCCGTCGGCAACGGCGGCAGCTACCAGCTCCCCGATCCGGGCGGCACCGTCGAGCATCGAGTACTCGGTATGGGTGTGCAGGTGGACGAACGACGAGCCACCGTGTGCTGTGCCCCCGGACGCCTCGTCCACTGCCTACCCACTCCCTGTCCACAGGCTCGATCCACAGCCTGTGGACGAACTACAACCCTGTCATTACCCAAGGGCACGATAGCGCGCCGGTCACTTCGCAGGGGGTGGTCGGGCGCGTTTCCCGGTCATTGATTGCCACACTGCGTGAGATGCGCGACGCTGTAGGTATGGAGCGGTCTGATCTCGACTCATTGCTACGGCGTCTGTCTGCGGCGGAAGGTTCCGATCTCCACTTGAAGGCGGGCTCTCCGCCCCGGATGCGGATCAACGGCGAGCTCACCCGCGTCACCGACGTGCCGGTCATCAAGCCCGAGGACATGGTGAAAGTCGCCAAGGAGGTCATGCAGGAGCGGACCTGGGACCACTTCGAGAAGACCAACGAGGCCGACTTCGCCTACTCCATCCCGAACCTCGGCCGTTTCAGGGTGAACGCCTACCGCCAGCGCTCGACGATCGGGATGGTCTTCCGGCTCGTCCGTTCCCATGCCCGTTCCTTCGGAGAGCTGAACCTCCCCGAGGCCGTCCGACGGCTCGCCGATGAGCAGCGCGGTCTCATCCTCGTCACCGGCCCGACCGGATGCGGCAAGACGACGACGCTCGCCGCCATGGTCGACCACATCAACCGCACCCGCGAGTGCCACATAGTCACGATCGAGGATCCGATCGAGGTGCTCCACCAGGACGAGCTCTCCGCCGTCAGCCAGCGGGAGGTGGGTTTCGACACCTCCAGCTTCCTCGTCGCCCTGCGCTCGGCACTGCGCGAGGACCCGGACGTGATCCTCGTCGGTGAGATGCGCGACGTCGAAACCGTCGAGACCGCACTGAGCGCAGCCGAGACAGGGCACTTGGTCTTCGCGACGCTGCACACCATCGACTGCGTGGAGACCATCAACCGGGTCGTGGACTTCTTCCCGTCCGCCCAGCAGCGCCAGGCGCGCCTCAGCCTCGCCGGGGCGCTGAAGGGAACGCTCTGCCAGCGCCTCATCCCGACCGCCGACGGCTCGGGGCGGGTGCCCGCCCTCGAGATCATGATCATCAACGGGCGGATCCAGCAGTGCATCATCGAGCCCGGTCAGGGCGGCGACATCACCGCCATCATCCGTGAGGGCGAGTACTACGGCATGCAGACCTTCGACCAGGCCCTCGTCTCCCTCCTCGAACAGGGCACGATCGACCTGCGTGCGGCCACCCAGGCCGCCTCGAACCCGCACGACCTTCGTGTCGCGCTGCAAAAACGCGGCCTGATCGGTTCGGCCGCCGGCAGGAACTGAGCGACCCTGGCTCTCAGATGCTGGACCAGGCGTGCACTATCGGTGCCGCGAACAGCACGGTGATCACGGTGCCTGCTGCCAGGAACGGTCCGAAGGGGATCTTCGTGCGGCGCTGCACCTTCCCCGTTGCCAGCAGCAAGGCGGCGGGCACTCCCGCCACGATGAAGCTGATCACGAAGCCCGCGACCACCTCCCGATAGCCCAACCAGCCGAGAAACCCCCCGCACAGGCCGGCGAGGCGGACGTCGCCGAAGCCGATGCCCTTCGGCACGGCGTAGAAGAGCGCCCCGAAGGCGGCAAAGGCGATGGCACCGCCGATGGCCGCGCTCTCGAGCGCCGACCAGCGGTGCGTGCCCGCCGAGGCCAGGACCAAAAGTGGTACCCCCAGCGCGACAGTCGTGTAGACGAGCACCGAGGGGATGCGCATGTGCTCGATATCGATGGCCGAGATGGCGACCCCCGCAGCCGCCAGCACGCAGTAGGCGGGCAGCTCCCATGCTGAGGTCAACCGCCAGGCGAGCAGCACGAACAGGACCCCCGTCCCTAGCTCCAAGAAGGCGTCGCGGGGCGGGATGCGCGTGCCGCACGCCCGGCAACGTCCCCGGAGCAGCACGTAGGAGACGATCGGGATGTTGTCGTAGGCGCGAATGGGGGCCGAACAGGCCACGCAATGAGACGGTGGCAGCACGATCGACTCCTGGCGGGGTACCCGGTCGACCACCACGCCGATGAACGAGCCGATGAGGAGACCGAAAACCCCCGCCACGACCTCGGCGGTCACGTGCATGCGGGCTCGATGTTCTGCTCCTCGAGATGCGTCCCAATGGACGCGAGCAAGGCGTTCACCTGCACCGGGGACCTCCTGGCGGGCTCATCGGAGATGACGCAGCCCGCACCATATCGAAGCTAGTATGACCGCGTAGAGCGCGGTGATAACCGCTTAGTGCGCCCAAGCGTAGGACGTGCCGGGAGGGGGATACGCGCATGCCGATTCGATGTCGAAATGAACGGATAAAGAAACTTCGGCGCGCGCCCGATGTTATTAGGGGATGAGTACGACAGAACAGAGCACGCCGACGGCCGCGCGACGGCAAGTGTCACCTTCCAAGGCGGAGGTCCAAGAGGCGCGGGCCCTCTCGAAGGAAGTCGGCCTCGAGTACGTCGACCTCGACCGCTACCCGCTCAATGCCGCGGCGACGTCCTTGCTCCCCGAGCAGGCCTCCCGCCGTCAGCACGCCCTCGCCATCGGCTGGAAGTACGGCACTCCCGTCGTGGCGGTGTCGCGGCCCGACAATCTCATGATCATGGACGACCTCCGCACGATCATCGGCAGGGACATCCATGCCGTAGTCGCCTGCGAATCACAGATCGACGCATACATCGAGCGCATGTACGCGCGGGCGGAGGCGCCCGGCAACAATCACCCGAGGCCAGTGCGAGCCACGTCGGAGACGGGTGTCAGAACCCCGCCCCCATCGTTGTCAGTCGTCGCTGAGCCCGCGCCGGCGCCGACCGAGCCCGAGCCGGAGCCGCCCGAGGCGCAAGAGCAGGAACTCGTGGTAGAGCCCGAGCCGGAAGAGCCGCCGGCTCCGGAGGTGGAGGCCGAGCCCGTGCTCGAGGTGCTCGAAGTCGTCCCCCCAGCGGCCCATCCACCCCGAGCCGCCGACACGGCCAAAGCGGAGAGCGAAGCCGTGAACGCCCTCTTGGCCGCAACCGAGCTCGTGAACGGTTCCGCCGCCGTTGGTGCGAAGTCTCGCAAGGGCGGCCCGGACGTCCCGAAGCCTTCGACGCCGGACCTCTCCGAACTGCTCGTGAGCTCCGGGCAGGTCACCCGCGAGGAGATGGAAGCCGCTCTGCGTGAGCGGGCGGCGACTGGCCGGTCGCTCGGCGAGATCCTGAGCGAGCTGGGCCTCGTATCCGAGGAGGACCTCATCCGTGCGTCGGCCGCCGAGGCCGGCATGGAGTTCATCGACCTCAACGACCAGCAGCTCGACCCCGAGGCGACAAAGCTCATCCCAGAAGCGCTTGCCCGTCGCCACCGGGTGCTCGCGCTCGCCTACCGCGGTGACACTCCCGTGATCGGCATGGCGAACCCGTCGGACGTCTTCGCCGTCGACGACCTGCGCACACTTTTGGGCAACGACCTGCACATCGT
>JBEKGS010000095.1:0-6679 GCA_050012675.1 Acidimicrobiales bacterium | reverse complement strand
GAGGAGCTGCTCGCCGCACACGGCTACGACACGAAGTACGCCATGCACTGCGCCCGGCTCGGCTTCCAAGGACTGGAGCTGCTCAACAACCGCCGCCTCACCCTTCCGATCGCCGACGAGCCTGGAGACTGGTTGCGCGCTGTAAGGCGCGGCGACGTGCCCTTCGACGAGTGGTGGGAGCGCGTCCTCCGCCTTGACGCGATGCTCGAGGACAAGCTCAGCGATGACTCGATTCCCGCCCAATGTGACGGTGCGGTCATCGAAGCCTGGATGGTCGCGACCCACCTCGCCTTCTGGACGCGATAAACCCGCAGCGCAACGGCTCGAGGCCCGCTGAAAAGAAGCCCGACTGCGGGAAGACAGCAATAGCCTGGATCCCCCAGTGCCTCCTATATAGGAGAGGTCATCGGGATCGCTCCGAAAGGAGGGGCGATGACTGCCCGAGTCACCTTGGACGAAACGACGCTGCAATCTGTGGCCGGTCGAGAAGCCACGCCACCGGTAAGTGTCGAGGAGCTGATCGAGGTCGCCGTCGAGCGAGCGATCCGGCGTAGCTTCGGGCCCCACCTACGCCACCTCAAAGCGCCGCAACCGGCCGTCTACACCGTTGCCCAAAGCGCGGAGATTCTTCAGGTCTCTGAGGACACGATCGGGCGGATGGTGCGGCGAGGAGTCCTTCCTCGCGTTCCCCACGTCGGAGGCAAGGTCCTCATTCCGAGGCGCGCTCTCGACCGTTTGATCGACGGCCCCGATCTCGCTCAGGCAACGCCGGCCTTAAAAGAGATTGCGGGCTCGGCGACAGAAGCGCCACGCATCAATCGGTCCATCAACTCAGCTGCCTCGTGATCCGATCCAGGAATGAAGTGACGGTAGGTGCGCAAGATATTGCCCTCGGTGCAACCGAGACGCTCCGCTACGACCGAGATCGGCACACCCGCCATGAGCATCTGGCTCGCCGCCGTGTGGCGCAGATCGTGAAGTCGCACGCGGGCGACGCCGGCACGAGTGCTGAAGCGCTGCCAGGCATGCGACGGCCAGGCCAAGCTCCAGTGCGACACCGCGTCATCAGAAAAGACGAAGGAGCTGTGCCCGAACTCAACACCAACCGCAGCGGCGCGCTCCCTTGAGCGACCCGCGTGCAGGGCAAGCATCTCTTTGGTATCCGGGCCAAGAGTGACGGAGCACGTGCGGTCTGACTTCGTGCCCTTTTCCACCGTCCCGTCCTCGGACTCGGCGATCGAACGCGAGAAGGTCACAGTCGCACGGTCAAGGTCGACATCGCCCCAGCGAAGAGCGACGAGCGTTCCTCGGCGGGCTCCGACAGTCGCCGCCAGTTGAATGAAGGTGGCGAATTCGCGAGTCGCAACCTCCTGGACCGCGCGGACCTCGGTCATCGAAGGAACCTCGAGCTGGCGCGACTTCACACGAGGAGGGTCTGCCGCGAGGGCTGGATTGCCGCTGACCATGCGCTTTCTGACGGCCCAGTTGAACATCGCTCGGATCTGTCCGTGACAACGAACGATGACCGTCGGGGAAAGGCCTGTTTCTTGCTCGAGCTTCCGGTAGAGGCGGTCGAGGTGCACTCCGGTCACGTTGTTCGCGTTCCACGAGCCCATTACTGGAAGGATGTGGTGACGAAAATTGTCGGCGACGGTCTTGGCGGTCTTCGGCGACCAGCCGAGCCAGTCGCCGCTTCGGCGGTCTTGGCGTGGCCGGTTCGCCTCTTGCCATGCCTGCGCTATTTCACCGACCGTCGGTCCGTGGCCGGGCTTCGCCTGATGATCGGGATGACGCCCCGATTCGACGGCGGAGATCAGCTCGGCAAGGCGAGCGTCGGCGAGCTTGGCCCCGGCTCGGTTCTTCGGCGCGCGAACGGTCTCATTGATGGTCCGGCGCCGGCCAGTGACGGGGTCAGCGCCGTTCGCAACCACCAGTCGCCACGACCCCTCCTTGAACCGTTTGTACCCCCGCATCGCTCAGATATGTTGGCGGAAATGTTGGCGGAGGTCAAACATTCCTGGCGCCGGCTCGCCGACAGTGCCATCTACCAGGACTTTATTGGCAGCCCCAACGGGATTCGAACCCGTGTCTCCACCTTGAGAGGGTGGTGTCCTAGGCCTCTAGACGATGGGGCCATGCACGGCGAGCTCTTGATCAGCCCACCTTGCAGAGCTCCGGCTGGCACCCCGGCCAACGAAGCGTGTTCATGATAGTCGTCGAGTGCCTCCTCGATGGCGAGTGATCCGCGAACCGATTTGCCGCGCGCTGGGAACCGTCGAGGGGGCAGACTGACAGGATGGATCGCTCGACAGCCTTGGATTCCCTCGACTTGGAATCGAGCCGCTTTCTCGTGGCCGTCTCCAACGGTGCGGCGACACTCGACACCCCATTGACCACCTGCCCTGGCTGGGATGTGTCAGACCTGGTGAACCATCTTGGGGCCATCTACAGCCGGGCTGCTCTTGTAGTCGCCGACCGTCGAACGAAGGTGCCTGACCCCAGTGAGCTTCCGGGTGCGCCGGATGGCGAAGCCCTGCTCGGCTGGTTCGCAGAACAGCGAACGGCTGTGCTCGCCGCCCTCGAGGGCGCCGACGACGACACCCTGGTGTGGAACTGGACTGGGAACAGCCCAGCCTCAACGGGTTTCTGGTCACGCCGCTTGACTCATGAGACGCTCATCCACCGCGTCGACGTCGAGCTGGCACAGGGCTTCGAACCGGCTCACGGCTATCCCGAAGTGGCCGCCGACACGGTCACGGAGTTCTTCGAACTCTTCTATCCCCGGTTCGCGGGTCAGATACTCGCGTCCGGCCGAGGTGCCTCCATGCACCTTCACGCCAACGACGTACCGGGCGCGGAGTGGACACTGGATTCAGCAGGCGGCAACACCGTGATCCTCCGGGAACACACGAAGGCCGACGTGGCGCTCCGGGGCACCGCTTTCGATTTGGCGTGCTGGATCTGGGGCCGCCTGGCGACCAAGCAGTTGGAGATTCTCGGTGATCGACGGGTGGCCGAGCGCTTCCAGGATGTCGTCCGCGTCTGACACGAGCCTGTCGCGAAACGAGCGGCCTTCCGGCCGCTCGCAGCTCGGGGGGGAGGACTCGAACCCCCAATTACAGGGCCAGAACCTGCCGTGTTGCCGATTACACCACCCCCGAACGGGCGGCGTTATCGTAACAGGCGCGGGGAACGGGCTCGCAGAAGACGTCGTCAAGCTCGACCAGCACAAGTGCCGGACTGCTTCTGGGTTGACTGTGGAATCAGGCACGCTCAGCGCTGGTCTAAGCAGCCAGTCGCTCGATCGCAGCATCTAGGCGCTCCAGCACCCTGGCCCTGCCCAGCACCTCAAGCGACTCGAACAACGGCAGGCCGACCCCGCGCCCGAGCACAGCGACCCGGATCGGTGCCTGAACCTTGCCAAGCTTGCGCCTCTTGCTCTCGCCGAGCCGGGTGATCTCGGCTTTGAGCGACACCGAGTCGAAGGCGCAGGTCTCGAGGCGGTGGCGGGCTTCTGCGAGAATTGATCCCGCTTCCGGATCGCGGGAGATCGCCTTCTCGAACGATTCGTCCTCGATGACGAACTCGCGTGCGAATAGGAACTCGACAAGACCCGCCGCCTCTGAAAAGGTCGCCGCCCGTTCTTGCACCACTGAGGCGAGTCTCGCGAACTCTGTCGAAGCGAAATCAGCTGCCACCTGCGCCGGCGCGTCCTCTGCGGCCCACCGGCGACAGCGCTCGATGAAGCTGTCGACCGGAAGTTCGCGCAGGTAGACGCCGTTGAAGTGAAGCAGCTTCGTCTCGTCGAAAAAGGCGGGCGAGTGGTTGACGTTGCTCAGGTCAAACTCCGCGACCAGGTCCCTGAGACTGAAGAACTCGCGTCCGTCTCCGGGGCTCCACCCGAGCAGTGCCAGGTAGTTCACCATCGCCTCGGGCAGGAAGCCCTGTGCTCGGTAATCCTCTATGGCGACCCGATCGCGGCGCTTGGAGATCTTCTGCCTCTTTTCGTTCACGAGCACCGGCAAGTGGGCGTAGGTAGGCAACGGCAGGCCGCCGGTCCCGAGCGCCTCCCAGAGGAGAACTGCCTTGGGTGTCGTCGGGAGATGCTCCTCCGCCCGAATGACGTGGCTGATCCGCATCTCCCTGTCGTCGACGACACCGGCCAGGACGAAGAGAGGATTGCCGTTCGACTTGGCAACCACGAAGTCGTCGATCGTCGAGTTCGCAAAACGAACCTCTCCGCGTATCACGTCGTTCACGACGGTCACACCTTCACGGGGAACCTTGAACCGCAGTGCGCGCCCCGGCTGGCGATCGAGGCCCCGGTCACGGCAGAAACTGTCATAGCCCGGGGTCGCGTTCGCCTTCGTACGCTCGAGCACTACCTCGCGCGTGCAGTCGCAGGCGTATAGGTAACCGCCAGCCCACAGCTCGTCGAGTGCCTCCTCGTAGTGCTGTCCGCGCTGGGACTGACGGTAAGGGCCCTCGTCCCAATCGATCCCGAGCCACTGCAGCGCGGAACCGATGCCGCCGACCCACTCCTCCTTGTTGCGCTCGGCGTCGGTGTCCTCTATCCGGAGGATGAATACGCCGTTATGGCGCCTCGCGAAGCACCAGTTGTAGAGGGCCGTGCGGGCACCACCGACGTGGAAGTAGCCCGTGGGCGACGGAGCGATCCGGACGCGGACGGGCGCCGACCCTGTCGACTCTCCGATCACCTCGCTGCCGGCCATCCGAGCGAGGTTACCAACGCCCGGACGAATGCTCATCCGAGTCCCCGGGGCGAGCTGCCGGTGCCACCTTCCAAGCACACGACGATCCTCCGGTCACCGGAGGTGAGCCTGTGCTGCACTGGCCGCGACGCGGCGCTAGCTCCGTTTAGACCTGGAGCGTCCGCGTTTGCTAGACCGAACTCATGCGATTGGGAATACCGAGCGAGACAACGCCCGGCGAGCGTCGGGTAGCGCTCGTCCCCAGCGTCGTCCCAAGGATCACCGCCCTAGGCGCGGACGTCGCGATGCAAGCCGGCGCCGGTGCCTCCTCTCTGCTTGCCGACGAGGCCTACACCGCCGCAGGCGTCACCTTGACCGACGCCCCGACACTGTTCGCGACGTCAGGTTTTATCTGCAAGGTTCAGCCGCTGACGCTGGAGGAGGTTGGCCTTCTCAGCGAGGGATCCGGCGTCGTGAGCTACCTCCAGCCCGCGGCAAACCTCGATCTCGTCCGCGCGCTCGCCGATCGCAGGATCTCGGCGTTCAGCTTGGACCTGCTACCTAGGATCACGAGAGCTCAGTCCATGGACGTGCTCTCGTCCCAGGCACTGGTCTCCGGTTATCGCGCAGTGCTGCTGGCGGCGGAGCACCTCCCGAAGTTCTTCCCCCTCTACATGACCGCAGCCGGCACAGTGCCGCCCGCCAAGGTTCTGGTGCTCGGTGCCGGGGTCGCCGGGCTGCAGGCGATCGCAACCGCACGCCGGCTCGGCGCGAACGTGCGCGCCTACGACGTGCGTACCGCCGCCCGCACGGAGGTAAAGAGCCTCGGCGCCACCTTCGTCGAGCTCGACCTCGAGACCCAGGAGGGCGAAGGCGGGTACGCACGCGAACAGTCAGAGGATTTCCTCCGCCGCCAGCGTGAGCTGATCGGCAAGGAGGTCGCCGCTGCCGACGTCGTGATAACGACCGCGGCCATCCCCGGACGCAAGGCACCTGTGCTGGTCACAGCGGAGATGGTGCACGAGATGACCCTCGGCAGCGTCATCGTCGACCTTGCTGCAGAGACGGGTGGCAACTGCGAGCTCAGCCGTCCAGGAGAAATCCTCGACGAGGGCGGCGTGACCCTCATCGGGGTGAAGAACCTCCCCAGCTCGATGCCACTGCACGCGAGCTTCCTCTACTCGCGCAACATCGCTGAATTCCTGACGCTCGTCATCAAGGAGGGAGCCTTCGCTCCGGACTTCGACGACGAGATCGTCGCCGGCACGTGCGTCACCCATGGGGGCGAGGTCCGCCATGCCCCCACCCGCGACCTGCTCGAAGGAGGAACGCAATGAACGGCGGAGACATCCTCTCGCTCCTAACCGTGTTTGTGCTCTCGGCATTTGTGGGCTTCGAGGTGATAGCCAAGGTGCCCAGCACGCTGCACACACCGCTGATGTCGGGCACGAACGCAATCCACGGAGTCGTGCTCGTGGGTGCGATGCTCATCCTCGGCACGGCGCACGGCACGACCCAGATCGTGCTCGGCTTCGTCGCCGTCGTCTTGGCCACGCTGAACGTCGTCGGCGGGTTCGTCGTCACCGACCGCATGCTCGAGATGTTCAAGGTCCGCAAGCCGGCCAAGGCCGAGGCAGAGTCGGCCAGCACGGTCGCACATAGCAGCGAAGGGGGCCCGAAGTGAGCCTCGGGACGGGCATCCGCCTCGCCGACCTCATCGCGGCGATCTGTTTCATCTTCGCTCTGCGCGGCCTCACAGGGCCTAAGACAGCCCGCTACGGGAACCTCCTCGGCGCCGGCGGCATGGCACTCGCCATCGCCATCACCTTCGCCACCAACGGGCTCACCCACTTCCTGCTCATCGTCGGGGCGATGCTCATCGGAGCGGTCATCGCTGTCCCTGCGGCACGACTGGTCAAGATGACCGCGATGCCGCAGATGGTCGCGGCCTTCAACGGGGTGGGCGG
>JBEKGS010000094.1:0-6694 GCA_050012675.1 Acidimicrobiales bacterium | reverse complement strand
TCCGGGTGTCCCAGGGCCGCTCCCGGTACCCGTTGCGGGAGTTCACCCGCTCCGGGCTCCGCTCGCCATAGCCGGCGCCGCAGAGGCTGTCGACCTCCGCGTTCATCAGGGCGCCGGCGAAGATGGTGATCATCTCCCGCAGCAGGTCGGCGTCAGCCGCCTCCACCTGCTTGCGGAACCAGGTCAGGGCATCCATGCTGGGTGTGGCCACCGTCGTCTCCTCGAGGTTGGTGATGCTTCCTCAAAGGATGGCGGTGGTCACTCTCTTTGTGGAGACCCTCAGGCTCCTCGTACACCACGTCCCTGGACACTAACCGCCCTCAACTCACACGCCTGGATGCGTCCGCATCATTGCTTTGCGTCGGCGATACGACCGCTGTGCAACAATCCGGGCGCAACGGCTAGAGCAGTACTGCACGCCCGTGGTTCGAAACTCGGCGTGAGAAGCTCTACCCTGTTGCCGGACGAAGTACTTCTGGCAACTCTCATTCTGGCAGACCTTGGCTGGTAATCCCTCGCCAATGAAGGCGAGAACCTGCATGCAGAGCGCACTGGTAATCCGTGGATAGGCCTTCCCGACCCACGACCGAATCCCGGCGACTTGCGCGAGATCCACTGCAACATGGGGACCAAAAGGCTGCACACCGGCGTTCAGCAGCGCGGTTATGGCTTCCATCAGCGTCTCATCAGACCAAGGTGCCTCAAGATGGTGATGACGCCAGATCTCAACCAAATCAGGATTCAGCCCCGACGTTGGGTGGACATCGACCCTTGGGCTGTTATCGCTGCCGAGTGTCACAATCCAGCTCTCGAACAGCGATTGGTAGAGGTGCATCAGGGCACGTTGTAGCCGAAGTGGCGATGCTGCCAACTGAGCGCCAAAGTCGCCACACTCGCTGGTCTTGAAAGGGACAAAGGCGGGCTCCCAGTCATCACCATCTACGTTGTCGACCAGCGACCGGACGCGTGCAAGGCAATCATGCCACCAGGGTTCCCTCGACGTGGGATCGATGAGGTCGGCCAAGAGAGGGGGTCTGCGCTCTGCCACTTGCTCGAAACTCACTTCTTTGCCGGGGGTTACCGAGAGGTTCGTGTAATCGGCATCAGGGTAATCGAGCGGTCCCCAGCGACGCATGAAAGTGCAGAGCTGATCATCATCGTCAGCCTCGGTGCGAAGGAAGTCACGCAGGGCATATTCGACCGGCAGTTCGCGGGTCTCGACTGCGTTCGTCGCATGTATCACACAATCGTCGAGGGCGGATACCCATCGGAGGGTGACCCCGATGAGGTCGTCGTAATGAGATCGGTGCCTAACGGATGCCAGCAAGCCATCGGTCCATAGGCGGTTAGTCGGCACGGGATCAGCTGTCAGCGAGCGCCCCAGTTCCCCGTCAAACGCCATCCGAACGCGCCGACGCCCGCCGATGTGAGGGTCGGGATCCTGCGCGATCGCGCCATACACTTCGATAATGCCCGACGTGGCATCACGCTCAAGCGCCACTGGGAGACGGGGTCGCTGCTTTCCAGCGGCGGCCCAGCCGACGAATCGGGGTACTGCCACAAGCGAGGGCGGCTGTAAGGACCCTGGCCAAGTGGTGATACGAAATGGTGATACAGCGTATCTTGCCATTCTCCCATTGTGGGTGATAGGTTCGTTGACGTCAACGTCTCACCACATCGGAGAAGGCCATGCCGAGCGCCACACCGGTCTCAATTCCGGTACAGGTCCACATCTCGCTGACGACCTTCATCGCCTACGCTGCGACAACGGGACGGACCAAGCTATCCACCCTGCGCAACGTGAAGTCGCGCTACGCGACGGGTTATGACAAACGGACCGACTACTGGCTGCGCCTCCGGAGCGCGATCATGAGCGTTCATGAGCAGGGCAAGCCGCTTTCCACGCTCGACACGTTGCTTGCCCAGGTACCCGGTGGCAAGACCGAGAACTACGCTGACGCCATCTCTGGCTACAAGCGCTGGGCCGGTAAGAGGGGCCTCCAGTCGGCCGGGCAGCGGCACATCACGTGGCAGCATGGTGGGCTCACCGTTAATGTGAACCCCGAACTTGACCTAGACATTGACGATGTCCATGTTCTCGTCAAGCTCTATCTCAACAAGGAGGCCCTTTCAAGGACGCGACTCGACCTTGCGCTCCACCTCTTGCAGGTGAGTGTGCCATCCGGCGCAGTCGGCGCCATCCTCGATGTCCGACGCGGAAAGCAGCACGTCGCGGAGACTAAGCCGGATCGTGCAATGGACGCGTTGCTGGAAGCGGAGGCTGACGGCCTCCTGAAGCTTTGGGCAACCCTTTGAACGCCTCAACCACAATCGTCCCAACAGCACGCTCGGGAGCTCTTGGTGCCGGGATGGCCGACTGGTTTCGGTACACCGCTGAAACGCGCGTCCCTTGTACTCGGCCCGAGGTCGAATCCAACGATACTGTCGCCTCTCCCACTGACTTAGGCGGCTGCGCCAGCGCAGCGCCTCAGCGCCCGTCGCACCCGCGAGAGCTCACTGCCACTGCGAGCGGCGTGCCTCCACGGGCCGAACCTGGCCAACGGCTCACACGAAGCGAATGCAACCTTCGGTCCCTTCGCGTCGCCTCCTCGGATCTTGCCTCCGAACAGGTGTGCGAGTATGATCAGCCAGTGGAGTGGAGCCAACCCGGTCTAACGCCCAGTCAGGATCCGTGGTCGCAGCCCCCTTCAGCTGGTATGCACCGATCCAAAGCCGCCCCTGTCGAGGTGTTTACCGTCGGACACTCCAATAATCCTGCGGCCAAGTTCACAGACCTCCTCCACCAACACGAGATTGAGGTCTTGGTGGATGTGAGGTCCTATCCCGATGCTGCTTACCTTCCTCACTTCGCCCGGCTTCCGCTTACCCAGCTCGTCCGCACTATGGGTATCAGATACCTCTTCCTTGGTGAGGACTTGGGAGGGAGGCCGGACGGAGACGACTACTACGACCAAGACGGCAGAGTGCTGTACGGTCGCTGGGCGAGGAGTATCTCCTTTCAGCGCGGACTTAGCCGGCTCCTCGCTGGCTGCGCCCAGTACCGCGTGGCGATCATGTGCAGCGAAGAGGACCCCACCTCCTGCCACCGTCGCCTGCTGATCGGGAGGGCTCTTTCCCTGGAAGGGCCGACTCTCTTGCGCCACATTCGTGCCGACGGCCACCTCGATGTCGAGGAAGGGAGGACTCTTCGCGTACTGGGTGGCCCGCAGCTGGGATTGTTCGGTCCAACGGGAGATGAGGCGTGGAGATCTACACGATCGGTTTCACGCAGAAGTCGGCCCGCGCGTTCTTTGGGTCACTGACTGGCGCGGGCATACGTCGCCTGATCGACGTCCGACTAAACAACATCTCGCAGCTCGCTGGTTTCACGAAGCGCGACGACCTTTGTTACTTCCTGGAGGCGATCTCCGGTGCCGATTACGTCCATGAGCCGCTACTCGCCCCGACAGCCGAATTGCTGACTGCGTACCGCAAGCATGGGCTCAGCTGGATCGAGTACGAGCGACTGTTCCTACGACTGATGGACGAAAGGCGTGTGCTCGAATGCCTGCCGCGAGCACTCTTCGATCGTCCCGTTGTTCTCCTTTGCAGTGAACCGACTGCGACGCGATGCCATCGGCGACTCGTGGCCGAGTATCTCGAAAGCCACTGGGACGACGTTACCGTCCATCATCTCTAGAGGCTAAGCAATGATCAGACTTAGCACGATGTTCTTTGGGGGCACCGTGTGAGACTCGTCGTGGACCACCTGACCAGAATGAGCGGGCAGTTCATCTGCCTTGCGGGGTTCGACGAGACTTCGCGCTGCTACGTCCGTCCACTCCTTCGAGGCTCTCGCCTTACGACGGACCATCTAGCGTCAGGACGAGGCGTATTCGACCTAGGATCAGTCATAGACATCAAATCGGTCGAGCCCCAGCCAAGCCCTCCAGAGGTGGAGGATCTTCTCTTCTCGTTAGCACAGGCAAGCCTGGTCACCCAATTGACGCCCGCAGAGTTCTGGCGCGGACTCAGCGGCCGAGCGATTCCACGGTTAAGAATCATCTTTGGTGACGACCTAGCCCGTGACGGACGGACGTGCGCTGTTGATCCACAGGGCGGCAAAGCCTCGCTTGGATGTCTCGGACCTTCACGTGTCAGGATTCTGCTAGAACCGTACGGTGAGCGACGCACCCTCCGCCTCGAACTTGCGGATGATGACTATGGGGACTTGTTACTACCGGTCACGGACCTTCGCTGCTTTCGGGCTGGCCAGCCAGACGAGAAGACCATCAACTGGCTCGACGAACACTTGGACCAGCCTGTCCTTCTCTCGGTCGGCCTTACTCGACCATACCAGCCGCCCGGCAAGACCCTCAGGCACTGGCTTCAGGTCAACAACATCCATATCCCGCGCGACCCGTTGTGGGGCGTTCCCGTCGGAGGTTGAATCGGGGCGCACCACCGTCGCCCGCCGTCCTTGGAGGCTCTGGGTAGCCTCCCGGTTCAGCACCTCTGGCCCCCTCGTGGGCGGCTTCCGTGGCTAAGCTTGGGCCTCCGAGGACCGGCGCCTGGTCCAAGCCATGTGCTCAATTGTCCGGACGTAGAAGTCCACCCTGTCTGTCGCCCGCGGCTTACCTCCCACCACTGAGCCGAAGTGCGTGCTGGTCCACCTCTGCGCGCACTGCCCACTGCAGGAGAGACCCTCTTGCCGGAGGCCCACCACCCTTCCGCCCTCTGGAAGCGCGCGGATGCCCGACAGGCCACTAGAACGTCCGCGACCCGCCCAGAGTCCTGCCCAGTCGTTCATAATCCAGTTCACGTGGACGACCTCCATGACCACCCCCAGCTGGACGAACTCGGAATAAGTCCGAACATGCGGATGAGCCGCTTCAGCGTCTCCTACGTCACGGCGATCGCGGCCGCTGCTGCTTGCGACTGGACCGAGCCTCACGTCGATGAAGATGGCGTCGACCTGACGCTCTCACGCCCTGGACCGCACCGATACTGTCATTCTCCCAGCTTGGCGCTTCAACTGAAGGCCACTACCCGCTGGAGAGCCACCGAAGAAGCGATTACGTACGATCTGAAGGTCGGCAACTACGAGCAACTCATCGAAGTCGAGCGCTTGGTGCCGGCCATCCTCGCGGTACTCCCTGTACCGAACGACCAAAGCGAATGGATCACCTACAGCCCTGAGAACATCGCCCTCTACCACCGCGCCTACTGGATCGACCTTGTCGGCCAACCGCCCACTGATAACACCGAGACGATAGCGGTTCGGATTCCAAAGAGCCAGGCTCTTGACGCCCAGGGGCTCGTCGAGCTGATGCACCGCGTCGCACGTGACGGGCGTCTCACTCTGTGATCACTCAATCTCCCTCTCAGCTCCCGCCAGGGGACGAACTTGATCGTTTCCTTCAACTCGCTGGCTGGGAGCTCGTCGCGGACATGTCTCCCCGCCTAAAGCGGTGGGCGCCAATCAAGAGTCGCGACCAGCGTTCCGTATTGGTTCCTCTGCTTGAGAAAGCTCCGGACTACCATGACCTTCTCGCCGCCGCCTTTGAAACAGCAGCCATGCTGCTGGGCACGTCCGTTGCCGAGATAGTGCGCCGTGTGTTCCTGGCACGGGCCGACGTAGTTGAAGTCACGGCCGAGGTGGAGCCGGCTGTCGACGGCACTGTTCCCATACTTGATGGTCTCAGGGTCATACAGTCCGGATTCGACCTTCTTGAGGCTTCCTCCTTGGCTCACGGCGAACGGCGCGCGTACTGGGGCGGACCTCGCCCTCGCCAGACGGTACGCCTCATGGAGCGGATCCGCCTTGGCGTACCGCAGGTGGGGAGCTACGTCATCCCAGTCGTCGTGCCCCTCACCCTGCCTGAGCCCACCCCATCTAACCTCTCCATCGGTGCGGGCGACCCCTACGAGCGCTCTGTCACTCGGACCCTGGCGACCGCACTGCTTGCGGCTCGCTCCGCAGCCGAAGAGTCAAGACCTGGCGACTTACGACCCTTCCAGGATGCGGTGGCCCAGGGCGTTAGCGCGAACCTGTGCGCGGCAATCGGTGATCTTGCGAACGTTGCTTCGCTCACTGGTGTCCGGTTCAGCGTCGACTGGGCGCACATAGCCGATTTGGTCCCGCCCCCATCAAGTGTTCCAGTTCACATCCCTCGCGCCCTTCTCCCCGTCCTGGCGGACGGCGCCGCCTTCCTCACCCCGAAAGACGCCGACCGACAAGTGTCCCTTGTCGGGCAAGTCGAGCACTTGGATCGCGCCGAGGACGAACTCGAGGGGACCATCGGGATTCGTACGAGTATTGACGGTGAATCACGCATGGTCTACTTGGATCTCTCCGAGGACCTCTATAGCCGCGCTGTGCAAGCGCACGATCACAGAAACCAGGTGCTCTGCAGAGGTGTCCTTCACAGGCAAGGCCGACGGCGGTCAATGACAAACGTCTCGTACCTCACCATCGAGGATGTCCTTAGCTGACCCTCTGTGAGGGTACGTACCGCACTCCGCGCAAGTGAATGCGCCTCCGTTTGCTGAGCACTCACCCACAATGCCCAGAGCTAACTTCAGGACTTGTGGAAATAGCCGCTGAGGACCCGGCGAAGCTGGGGACGAGAACGGCGTAGCCTTCCAGGTTGCTATCAACAACGAGCGACCCGTTACCAGCGGGTCGACCTGG
>JBEKGS010000093.1:0-8237 GCA_050012675.1 Acidimicrobiales bacterium | reverse complement strand
AATGTCGAAGGCTTTGATCACGCCAAGTTGGCCGCGATACTCAGCGGCGAATACGGCATCGGCGTTCGCGATGGATCGTTCTGTGCTCATCCGCTCGTTGACCAGTTGACTGGTCATGATCGCCATGGCGGTGCAGTACGGGCAAGCATCGGCGTGGGCAGCAGCATTGCCGACGTCGACCGGCTCGTTGATGCCCTCCACCAGATCGTCGCCGAAGGGCCCTCCTGGTGCTACCGCTTGGTCGCCGGACAGTATGTTCCCGATCACGACACCCGACCAAGACCTCGGTTTGCAAACCTGGACATGTGAATGACCAAGTACGACCAACGCCGGTGAGTGGTCGTCGAAGGACTGGGGCGTTCCGACGCTCGGAGCGTGCCCATCCTCTTCGCAGATGGGACGCGTCTGTCTGCTCGGATCTGGTTGCCGGACGATGCGGAACAGCATCCGGTGCCTGCGACCTTCGAGTACGTCCCTACCGCATGAACGACTGTTCGCCGTTCTGTCGGCGGGTGCGACGTCGCGCTCCCGTCAGGGTAACTGTCGCATAACGCGAACTCCGGCACTTGCAACCTCACCAGGCGCCGGGGATGTCTCAGCCTTGGCCCCAGCGGTTGTTCGGACTAGCGAGAGCAGCGACGCGGTTCTACGGACCTGCCAGTTCTGAACCGGTCGACGCAGCCCACGCCTTGAAGCCACCGTCGAGGTCCGCGGCCCGTACGAAGCCGAGCTCACGCAGCGAGGCGGCGGCGAAGCTCGACGCATACCCCTCCGAGCAGAAGACGACTACGGGTTGGTCGTAGCCGGTCACTTGCTCGAGGTGGTGCGGGCCGGAGAGGTCGAAACGCCACTCGAGCACGTTTCGCTCAACCACGAGGGCACCGGGTAGGGCTCCCTCAGCGGCTCGCTGGGCCTCCGGGCGAATATCGATCAGGAGTCCGCCCTCGTCGAGGACCCCATCGAGTTGTTCGGTCGTGAGCCTGTCGATCCGGGCGCGTGCGTCTCCCATCAGCTCGTCGGCGGAGCGGGGCATCATGACCAGGCAAGTGGTGAGGAAGGCTCGTGGCACGTGGCACTGGGTCGCGCCTCAGGCTCATCGTCTGCGACCTCTTCGCGCCGGCGCACGACGAGCTTGCCCCCCAACAGCTCGTAGAAGTTCATTGTGGTCAGCCGCGGGCTGTAGACATGCAGGCTCAGCGCGGCAGCTGGCCCGGCGTTCGTCACGTCATGGATTTCGTGGCGGGAGAAGGACGCAGGTACTCCCCCTGCCACCAGTGCCCGCCGCCTCGACTCGCACACGCCGGCGACGTTCGTCTGAATGCGATTCTCCTCGAGTGTGCCGGATGTGACGACGATCGCGCCCGAGGACTCGCCGTGGTCGTGCAGTTGAATGGCTCCGCCGATTGGCCACGCGATCAACCAGGCGTCGCACGCTTCGGTCCGTGCGAAGAGCCGCCACGACCGTGTCTCGACGGCCTCAAAGCCTTCCCATTCGGCGCTCCGCGACCAGCGCAGTGCCAGGAGCGTGAGCGCGCGAGTATCCAGACCAGGCCCTTCACTCGCTTCTTGGGGGCGCGTAGGAAGCGCCTCGACGGTCTCCCCTGATCCCATCTGCCCATTCTATATCAATACTATAGAATTACTCAACTCTCCATGAGGTCACTTAGGGCGTGCTCGAGCGCTGCTGCGTCGCGCTCGCCACGCCCACGTTCGAGCCGTAGGTCGTGGCGAAGGCGAGCCTCGAGCTGAATAGCGGCGGCGCCTCCTAGCTCCCGACGGCCGTGACCGAAGTTCAGGTTCCACATTCCCGCTCAGGTCGTCCAGGAAACGTCCCGTCTTCGATGTTCGCGATCGTTGCCCTGTCGCCCGAGACCCAGATCTGCAGGTTGGGCGGGTTGCTCGAGCAGTTGCGCTGATCCGTTCACTAATTGCGAGTAATTCCATAATTGCGAGGGATTTCATCGGCAACTAGCATTCGCGTGACAGGTGGGACTCGAGAAGGGCATCACGACCATGAAGATCGCGGAAGACATCACCCAACTGATAGGGGACACGCCTCTCGTGCGGCTACGTCGGCTGACCACCGACGGCGGGGCGCAGATCGTGGCCAAGCTCGAGTTCTTCAACCCTGCCCACAGCGTCAAGGACCGCATCGGCGTCTCGATGATCGATGCTGCCGAAAACGCTGGCCAGATCGGGCCCGACACGATCATCTTGGAGCCCACCAGTGGCAACACCGGGATCGCGCTGGCGATGGTGTGCGCGGCGCGTGGCTACAAGTGCGCCTTCACAATGCCCGAGACTATGTCCAAAGAACGCCGGGCGCTACTTCGGGCCTATGGGGCCGAACTGATCTTGACACCCGGGCCCGACGGCATGCCGGGCGCCATCGGGAAGGCGATCGAGCTCGCGAAGTCCGACTCGCGCTACTTCATCCCTCAGCAGTTCGAGAACCCGGCTAACCCGGCCATCCACAGTGCCACCACCGCCGAGGAGATCTGGAACGATACCGACGGCAAGATCGACATCCTCGTCTCCGGGGTCGGCACCGGAGGGACCATCACCGGCGTCGGTCAGGTGCTCAAGGCACGTAAGCCGTCGGTCAAGCTCGTGGCGGTAGAGCCGGCCGCGTCACCCGTGCTCTCGGGCGGCCAGAAGGGGCCGCACCCGATCCAGGGCATAGGCGCCGGCTTTGTCCCTGCGATCCTCGACACCGCCATCATCGACGAGATCATTACCGTCGAGAACGCGGATGCGCTCGACCTCGCCCGCCGGGCGGCGCGCGAGGAAGGCCTGCTGGTTGGCATCTCGTCGGGAGCTGCGATCTGGGCCGCACTCCAGCTGGCGGCTCGGCCCGAGAACTCCGACAAGCTGATCGTCGTGATCATCCCGTCGTTCGGCGAGCGCTACCTCTCCACCGTGCTGTTCGAAGGTCTCAGCGATTGAGCATGCTGGCGACGGCGCGAGCTGGCAGCGCGCTTATCGATGGAGATCGCGATCTGCTTCTCGGGAGTGGACGACGTCTGGACTCATGGGCTCAATCACTACCTGTGGCACGACGACCTCAGGTTGTTGTCACGCACACGTCGAGCGTGGCGCGCATGCTCACGGGCGTCGATATCCATCCGGCTGTGTGCTCGGTCTGGGCGTGTTCATCGACAGCCCTCGCGCACGACCTCGATCTGTATTGGAGTGAGGCAATGGCGGAGGCAAGCCCGCGGCCTCTGGTGCGGCGGCGACCGGTCTCGTCTCCGTCCTTTACACATCGGGCACCACAGACCTAAGGGGGTGATGCGTACAACGTTTGAAATGCACGGCCCGGCAACATATGACGGCTTCAATCTGACCCGCACCTTTCGTATATGCGGTACGAGCCAGGTCACCAAGGAAAGGTCAAGCAATGCCCAAATCAGCAGTACCCAATGACGAGCCGACTAATCTGGCACTGACCGACGCGGCAGCGCGCCAGCTCACCAATGCCACGAAAAGCACCGCACAGCTCGACACGATCACGCCGCGATGGCTGATTCAGATGCTGCAGTGGGTGCCGGTCGAGGCAGGTATCTATCGGCTGAACCGGGTCAAGGATCCGACTTCTGTGACGGTCGCGACCCCACCGCGGGACGAGTCCGAGCTGCCGACGACATACGTCGGTTACTACGAGACGCCACGCGAGTACTTCCTCAATACCGTGGCCACCATCGTCGATATCCACACCCGGATCTCCGACCTCTACAGCAGCCCGTTCGACCAGATCGCCGAGCAGATCAGGCTGACCGTTGAGACAGTTAAGGAGCGCCAAGAGAGCGAGCTCATCAACAACGCCGACTACGGCTTGCTCGCCGCCGCCGATGCCGGCCAGCGCATCTCCACCCTCACCGGACCGCCTACACCAGACGACTTTGACGAGCTGATCACGAAGGTCTGGAAAGAGCCGGCGTTCTTCCTTGCCCACCCTCTTGCGATCGCGGCCTTCGGCCGGGAATGCACGCGCCGCGGCGTCCCGCCGGCGACCGTGAGCATTCACGGCTCGCAATTCCTCACCTGGCGAGGTCTGCCGATCGTCCCGTCCGACAAGCTGCCGCTCAGTCGCGGCAAGACGAAGGTGCTCCTCGTGCGAGTAGGAGAGCGGCGTCAGGGCGTGATCGGTCTGTACCAGCCGGGCCTGACCGGCGAGCAATCGCCAGGGCTCTCTGTGCGGTTCATGGGCATCAGCCGTAACGCCATCGCGTCCTACCTCGTCTCGCTGTATTTCTCGCTCGCAGTGCTCACGCCTGATGCGCTCGCAGTTCTCGACGACGTCGAAGTCGGTAAGTTCCATGAGTACTCACACACCTACCGGTGACAATGTGGGCGCCCTTCCTCCGTGGATGCCGGACGAGGCGACCCTGACACGGCTGGCAACGGAGTTCTTCGGCGCTATGCCGGGTCACGAGCCAGAACAAGTACTCTCGGCTGACTCGACGACGGCTCAGCGCGCAGTGCTGCCACGCGCTGAACTGACCGACCACCAACCGCCGGGCGAGCTGTTGGGGTACCAGCCACCTACTGAGTCGAATTTCCACCGGGCCTCATCGGTCCCTGGAAGGCTGGCGGCCCTTCCGGCTCAGCCGTCGGCTTTCTCCGCTCCAGGTCTGCACCCAGCTACCGCGGCCGCGGCCGCAGGCGCCGCGCGACCGGATCAGCTGGAGAACACATTCCAGTTGCCGAACATCGGCCAGGCCGGTGCGCCGTCGTTCTACTTCATCGAGGAACGGCAGCCAACAGCTGAACGGCTGATGCGACCCAACCCGCGGATGGCGGTCCCGGTGGATGCCCACCCGGCCTTCCAGGTCGAGGCCGTGCGGCGGGAGTTCCCGATCCTTAACGAGCGGGTCCACGGGCGGCAGCTCGTCTGGTTGGACAATGGGGCCACGACGCAGAAGCCCCAGGTCGTCATCGACCGGCTTGCGTACTTCTACTCGCACGAGAACTCCAACATTCACCGGTCAGCGCACGCTCTTGCGGCGCGGGCTTCGGAGGGCTACGAGAGCGCCCGGGCCACGGTCGCTGACTTCCTCGTCGCGCCATCGGCCGACAATGTCGTGTTCACCCGGGGTACTACTGAGGCGATCAACCTCGTCGCACAGGCCTGGGGACGGCGACACATCGGCCGGGACGACGAGATCCTGATTTCGCACCTGGAGCACCACGCCAACGTCGTGCCGTGGCAGCAGCTGGCCGCCGAGACCGGAGCGAAGCTGAAGGTCATCCCGGTCGATGATGACGGCCAGCTGCTACTCGACGCGTACGGCGACCTGCTCAGCAGCCGAACCCGGCTGGTTGCGGTCTCCCAGGTTTCCAACGTGCTCGGGACGATCGTCCCGGTCAAGGAGGTGGTCGAGGCAGCGCACCGGGTCGGCGCCAGGGTGCTCATCGACGGGGCGCAGGCGGTCGCGCACATGCCCGTCGACGTTCAGGCGATGGACGCGGATTTCTACGTGTTCTCCGGGCACAAGATATTCGCGCCCACCGGCATCGGCGCACTGTATGGCAAGTCCGACGTCTTGGAGGAGATGCCGCCGTGGCAGGGTGGCGGGAACATGATCTCCGACGTCACCTTGGAGCGGACCATCTACCAAGGCCCACCTGCCAAGTTCGAGGCGGGAACGGGCAACATCGCCGACGCCGTGGGGTTGGGTACCGCGCTCGATTACCTGAGCCGGCTCGGGCGACCCATCGTCGAGCGGTATGAGCACGAGTTGCTCAAGTACGCGACTGGCGAGATCCGCAGCGTGCCCGGTTTGCGCATGATAGGCACAGCGCCGGAGAAGGCCAGCGTGCTCACCTTCGTGCTGGACGGTTACCGCCCGGAGGAGGTCGGCTCGGCTCTGGACAAGGATGGAATCGCGGTGCGGGCCGGTCACCACTGCGCCCAGCCGATCTTGCGCCGCTACGGACTGGAGTCGGCCGTCCGGGCGTCGCTGGCCATGTACAACACCTACGCCGAGATCGACCTGTTGGTCGCCGCGCTGCGCAGGCTTGCCGCGGACGCCGGCATCCGTCACTAGGACGCGCCAAAGGGACCGGCCGTACCAGGAGGAGCCGTTTGCCAAGCCATCTGGCTGAGCAGGCCTGACGCGGATGGCGAGGGTCAGTGCAAGGTTGGTCACCGGTTCTTGGGTGAATCGGGAGACGGTCGCGTCGTCGCAACAACCGACGCGTCCGTCGCGCCCTATGGTACGACGCCGGACCGTTTCTCGGCGGTTCTGGGGACCACCGTCCGTGACCCCGCACAATAGGGGGGTGTCCAGTCGCCGAATGGGAGTCGTCGACCGGCATTAGACGTCCGATAAAGGGAGGACTAGCTGTCTTGTTGTGCCGGCTCGACGACCGGCTAGGGAAGTCAACCGCAGCAGAGGAGCCGGCGGTGCCTCGTCACTGAACTCGGCCCGCGGTTCACCGGCCGGTACAGTGAGTGCCCGCGTACCGTGTTGCCCTGAAATTTGCCACAGGCGTCACAGATCACCAGTCCCGCGAGGGCGTAGCGCAAGGAATCGGCTCGACGAGCCCCGCGTGCGTCCGTGCGTTTTGGCTTGCCACGAGCGCTTCGATGAGCCAAGGGCTCAGGACGCAAGCGTCAACTGCCCGCCTTTGGGGTTCTCGATAACGGCCCTCAAGGCGGGCGCAGGCGAGGCCTCCACCGCCCAGGGTCCCTCGAGTCCGATGCCCTCGAGCAGTCCCCGCAATGCGTCGGGGGACGGCCCGGAAAGCACGAAGTGATCCAGGACGAGCCCAACAGGTGACGTCGTGGCCGGATGAGGGCTCTGGCCCCAGTCGATCAGGAAGGGCAGGACGGCGACGTCGCAGTCCGAGAAGCCCCCCGGCTTTACCGCTGGCGGTTCCGGCAGCGCCAGGGTCCAGGTGATCTCGCTGCCCCCCGGGGTGAGACGTCGTCCCCCGACGGGCTCGCCCAAGCGGTGGCCGTTTCGGCGGGAGGTCTTCGCGGCCTCGGCGATGTTGGTTGGAGAGCAGGCCCAGGCGCGCAGCGAGGGCGCCCTTAGGCCGTCTGGCTTTCGTCGGGAGCTATCAGCTCGAGGTAGGTGCGCTCGCCGAGCGACAAGAGCGCGTTCCTGGTCCCCTCCCCAGGATGACGACCACCGGGCGCCGGCGTGACGCCGGTGGCCTCGGCGATCCAACCACAGGTCGACCCGAGGTCGGTGCAGGCGTAGACGAGGTGGTCGATCGAGGCTGTCACGGGTCCGCGACTTCCTGGCTTTGGCTGGCAGGCCCGCGCGTCGGCGTGCGGACGAAGGTGCCCGTCGCCCGGGCGCAGTCCTGTCCGGCCGGCGCGGAGCTGAGCGCAGCCGAAGCTCGACCGACGCGCCGGCCGGCATGGACCACCTCGCCCGAGACACTGAGCGGCCCTGCAGGAACAGGGCGGAGGTAATCGATGCGCAGGTCGACTGTCGACCAGTCGTCGCCGTCTAGTGCGATGAGGGCAAAGGTGGCCGCGGCGTCCAGCAGCGTCGCGACGATGCCGCCGTGCACGGCGCCGGAGCCTTCGGCATTGAGGTGGGCCGCGCCGGCCACGGCCTCGATGACTACGCTGCCCCCACCGGCGAACTGCACTCGCATCTCGAGCTCACGGTGCAATCTGGCCGCGTCCACAAGCTGCTGCAGCTCTGCGGCGCCAAAACGCGTCCGGGCGCGTTGCAAGTGGATTCGTGCGGGCTTGTTCACAGCCCGAGCTCCTTCGCGACCGAGTCGGGCACCACGACCACCTTACCGACCGCTCTGCGCTCCTCGAGCTCCGCTAGCGCCGCGCGCACCTGCGAGAGCCGGTACAGGCCGTAGATCTCCGGTTTCAGCTCGCCACGGCGCACCTGAGCGACGAGCTCGAGCAGGTCCTGGCGCTCCCATCCGTCCGAGCCCAAGATGTCGAGCTCGCGCGTCCAGACATAGCGCAGGTCGGTCTCGGCGAGGAACCCCGTGCTCGCCCCGCAGGTGACCAGGCGCCCTCCCCGTCGCAGCGCTTTGATGGAACCGGGCCAGGTGTCGGCCCCTAGGTAGTCGACGACGACGTCTGCGCCGTGGCGTGCGGTCAGCTGCCAGATCTGAGCCGAGAAGTCCACTTTGGTCGTGTCGACGAGCTCGCTCGCGCCGAGCTGTGCGAGGCGCTCGAGCTTGGCGGCCGAGCTCGAGCAGGCGATCATCCTGGCCCCGGCCGCGCTGCCGAGCTGTATGCAAGCCAGGCC
>JBEKGS010000092.1:0-7050 GCA_050012675.1 Acidimicrobiales bacterium | reverse complement strand
GGCTCCTCCTGGTACCAGATCCACTCGGCGATCTCGTCCCAGAATTGCTCGACGGTCGGGTAGGCGTAGTGGGGGACGCTTCTCACGTGTTGCTCGACCGAGTGCACGTACTCGCTCTCGTCGATGCTCTGGCCCGGGTACAAAGCCGAAAAGGTGTGCAAGGAGCCTTGTGTGTGGGTGTCGGTGCCCGAGCCCATGAGCGAGGCCATCACCGACGAGACGCCGCTCGAGTCGAGCCCTCCCGAAAGTGACACGCCGACGGGGACGTCCGCGATCATGTGCCGGCGGATGACGCGCTCGAACAGCTCGGCGAAGGAGGCGGCGTACTCGGCATCGGGCCGCGAGGAGGAGAACTCCGGGTTGACCTCGGGCGCCCAGTACTTGGTGACTGCCGTCCGGCCGTCGGCCGCCACAGTCATGTAGTGCCCCGGCAGCAGCCTCCTCACGCCCTCGAAGAAGGTCTCCTCCCCGGCGTCGTGCACCCGGTGGAGCAGGAACCGGTAGAGGACGCCCATGTCCGGCGAGCGGACGATGCGCGGGTCCTGGAAGAGCGCCTTCAGCTCGGAGGCGAAGCAGAACCGTCCCGGCGCCACGTGATAGTAGAGAGGCTTGATCCCAAGGCGATCCCGGGCGATGTAGAGCTCGTGCCTGAGCCGGTCGACGATGGCGAAGGCGAACATGCCCGTCAGATGCGTGACCGAGGAGGCGCCCCACTGCTCATAGGCGCGCAGCACGGTCTCTGTGTCCGAATGGTCCGACACGAAACGGTGACCCGCCGAAGCGAGCTCCGCGCGCAGCTCGGCGTTGTTGTACAGCTCCCCGTTGAACACGATGCACGCACCGGTCAGCTGCGAGCAGATGGGCTGTTCCCCGCCTTCGATGTCGACGATGGAAAGACGCCTCATCCCGACGGTGAACTCGTCGCCCACCTGTTGGCCCCACGAGTCGGGACCTCGGTGCTCGATCGAGGCCAGCATCGCCTCGAGCAGCTCCGGGTCACGGCCGGTGAACCCGGCTATGCCGCACACAGCGGTTCTGTCAACACCTAGGAGGTGGTGCTCGGGGGAATAGTCGTGATCGTGGCTCCCGCCGGTGCCTGGAAGAGGGAAGCCGCCGGGGAGGCGGAGTAGCTCTTGATCTCGAAGTCGGCGGACTTGGCCGAAACCGAGACATAGCCGAGGATCCCCTGGGAGGTGACGCACCACTTGGAGTTGGTGGGGTTGGTCTTGCTGCCTGTGATGACGACACATGAGAGGGCGAACCCGTTGACGGACATGGTCGTCGAGTGGATCGTGATGCCTTGCAGGGCGGCGGCGGCCGAGTACAGCTTCAAGAAGTCGATCCAGTACGCGCCCGAGTAGAGGGCGTACATGGCTTTGTAGGTGGCGACGTCGGCCGAACCGAGCTTCAGGCACGACCACAAGCCGGTCGTGCCCGCCGACTTGGAGCAGGCATATTCGCCTGTCGAGCTGGAGACGACGTCGAGAACCTTGCCCGCCAAGGTGGTGTCGAAGGCGAAGTCGTGGGGTGGCGAGGCGGCATACTCGGTGGTCACGGGATTGGCGCCTGTGGTCACGTAGGTCACCTCGTAGGCCTTGGTGTCGGCCGTCTTGAGCTTGTTGCTGAGCGCGCTGATGGCGGCGCCTTCGTGCAGCACGTTGTGCGCGGTCTTGATGGCGTTTATGACCTTCGAGCATCCGGTCAGTCCGAGAACGCCGGCGGCGACGACCAGGGAGACGAGAAGCGTCCGTCGCCAGGTCGGCGGCCTCGTTCCTCCATGAGCAAACCGTGTCACTTCGTGTCCCCCAGTCGTTCGGACGTGATTGCGCAACAATAGATCCCACAAAACCTGAGGCCAGGCGATGGGCGGCGGCGCTAGGGGCGCCTTGGGTGCGAGCACGGGGACACCCGCGTTTGGCCCTTTGATTCCAGAGTGTTTCGATCGGTATAATGTAAGTATGTCGGCGCACGCCCCCGCCTCACAGGCGGAGCACGGTGGCGCCGTGCCGGGAAGCGAGATGCCCGGTGGCGGGGACGACGGACGGAGCGCCCGCCTGGATCACGAAGGACTCGAGGGTGCCGTCGCAGCCCTTCAGCTGTGGCGTTGTGCGAGTGCTTCGGTCGCGATCGTCGCCATCGACGGCTACGGCGCCTCGGGCAAGTCGACGATCGCAGACCACCTCTGCGCGGCGACGGGTGCGAGCCTCGTGCGCACCGACGACTTCTTCCTGCCGACCGAGCGACAGCCGCGAGCAGGCGCAGGTGGCAAAGCGGGTGGCGCCGGCGAGCCCGCCCTCGGGGAGGCCTCGAGACCGCTCGTGTCCTTCTACGACCTGACGAGGTTGCGAGCCGAAGCCCTCGAGCTCCTCTCGGCGGGGCACGAGGCGGTGTTCAACGCCTTCGACTGGGACACGGGCGCCATCTCCGGGCGACTGACACGAGTCGAGCCTGCGGACCTCGTCCTAGTCGAGGGAGTGTGCTCGTCGGCGCCCGAGCTCAGCGATCTCGTCGACCGGGCGATCTTCGTGGACACGCCCGAGCCCGACCGGCTGCGGCGTCTCGAGGGCCGCATCGCGCCGCAGGACTGGGACTGGGATTGGTTGGCGGCCGAGAAGCACTACTTCTCCGCCACGCGCCCGATGACATCGTTCGATCTTGTGATTCGCGGCTCCGGTACATAAGACCAGGTGCCCAAAGGGGCTCGCGTGCCGGTGCGAGGCCGGCGCGCGGGTATTTGGGGCCAGGGCGCACCGGGAGTGAAAGGCGCCAGGACGCAACTGGCGAAAGGCCGTTAGCCTAGAGGCAGAAGCGCACGGGAGCTCGGGTGCACCGGGCTGAGAGGGTGGCTGGCCAACAGGTCGGAGTGCCACCGACCGTTCGAACCTGACCGGGTAATGCCGGCGTAGGGAGGTGGCAAGTGTCGTCCAGCCCGAAGGCACCAAAGAGGGACCTGCGACGTCGGATCGAACTCGGGCAGAGCTGCGAGGACGCTCCGGGAAAAGAGCTACGCCGGGCCGGGTGGGGTCTCACCCTCACCGCTCCGGACGCGGTCTTTCCCGCGCCGAGGCACCCCGGAAGACGGACACCGCGAACCGGCCTCCGGCAGGCGGCGGCCGGGCTCGCCCTTTTCGGGGCCGCCTCGATCGGCCTCGGGGCATGCGGCTCCGGGGCGGTGTCCCCAGGGAAGGCAGTGACCGGCAGCGCGCTTGGCCTCGCGACGGCGCTGACCGGCGGGAGCGCCTATTTCGCAGAGGAACCCGAGACACCTCCCGACTACATCTTCCCCCTCGTCTCGGGCCAGTACTTCACAGTCGAGAACACCTCGGACTTCCAGACGCTCCTCTACGAGCCTCTCTACTGGTTCGGCGACCGGGGGAGCACCTCGGTCGACTACCCGCTGTCGATCGGCAACGCTCCGGTGTACAGCGACGACAACCGGGTTGTGACAATCACGCTCAAGCACTACGAGTGGTCGGACGGTGAGCCGGTGAGCGCCCGCGACGTCATCTTCTGGATCAACTTGTTGAAGGCGAACCGCGACCAATGGGCCTCGTACGTCCCCGGCGGCTTCCCCGACAACGTGACCTCGGCGACGGCGTTGAACGCGAGGACAGTCCGGCTCGAGCTCGACGCCTCGTACAACCCCGTCTGGTTCACCTACAACGAGCTGTCGCAGATAACGCCCCTTCCGCTCGCCTGGGATCGCACGTCTCTCGCTGCTCGTGCGCCCTCGCCGTCGGCGAAGCATCTCCCCGATCTCACGGCCTCGGGCGCGAGGTCCGTTTACAACTTCCTCAACGGCCAGGCCAAGGCGATCGGCAGCTACGCCTCGAGCCCGATCTGGTCCGTGGTGGACGGAGCCTGGAAGCTCGTCGGCCTCACGACTGACGGGACCGCCACCTTCGTGCCCAACAGGCTTTTCTCAGGCCCGGACAAGGCGCATCTCGCAAGGTTCGTCGAGCTCTCCTACACGAGCGCCGCGGCAGAGTTCTCGGTGCTGCGGGCAGGCTCTGCTGTCGGAGGGCCCGGCACCGCCTCGGGCGACCAGATCTCGGTCGGGTACGTGCCCGACAACGACCTGCCGCAGTCGGGGGAGCTCAAGTCTCAGGGCTACCAGCTCGTGGACTGGTTTCCCTTCCAGTTCGACTACTTCGAGCCGAACCTCAACAACCCGGAGGTCGGTCCGATCCTGCGCCAGCTCTACTTCCGCGAGGCGTTCCAGCATTTGGTGGACCAAGAGGGCTGGATCCACGCCTACTACGGCGGTCTCGGCCTTCCCACCTACGGCCCGGTGCCCGCGAGCCCGCCCAACCCCTACGCGGACGCGAAGGCATCGGTGAACCCGTATCCCTTCAGCATCGCGGCGGCGAGGGCGCTCCTTTACGACCACGGTTGGAAGGTCGTCCCCAACGGTGTCACGACCTGTGGGCGTCCGGGGTCGGGACCTAAGGACTGCGGGAAGGGGATCGCCAGGGGCGAGGGCCTCAACTTCACGCTCATGTACCCGAGCGGGCTGGTCTACACCGACGGCTCCATGGTCGACCTGCAGTCGGTGGCCAAGGAGGTGGGCATCGAGATCGCTTTGAAGGAGGTGACCCCGACCACGATCGCCTCCACGATCTTGAGCTGTACGCCGAGCCAACCGGCCTGCGGCTGGCAGCTCGGCCAGTACGGCACCGGATGGGTCTTCGAGCCGGACCACTATCCGAGCGGGGAGGAGATCTTCGAGACCGGCGCGCTCGGCAACGTGTCCAACTACACGAACGCCACGACCGACAAGCTCATCGTGGACACGACCAAGACGACCGCCGCGGGAGCCAAAGCCGCCCTCGACGCCTACCAGGACCAGGTCCGTCTCCAGCTGCCCAACTTCTGGCAGCCGAGCCCTGGAACACTCGTGACGGTCCAGTCCAACCTCCACGGGTTCTCCCCCAACGCCTACGGGTTCATCAGTCCCGAAGAGTGGTACTTCACGAAGGCCTGACAGTGCACGACCCCCGACAAGACCAGGACCACCGCAGGTGATCGGGTACACGCTGCGCCGTCTCGTCCAGGCGGCGGTGGTCCTGATTGGCTTGACAGTGCTCGTGTTCGCCCTCGAGCACATGATCCCCGGCAACCTCGCCCGGGCCATCCTCGGTCCGAGGGCGAGCCCGGGGGCGATAGCGTCCTTCGACAGGACGAACGGCCTGCAGCGCCCGGTCGTGTCGCAGTACCTGACTTTTCTCTCCCAGGTCGTGCACGGGAACCTCGGGTACTCCTACCGACTTAACCAGAGCGTCGATTCGCTCGTAGTCCACGAGCTGCCGAACGACCTCATCCTCGTAGGCGTCGCCCTGTGTCTGGCGCTTGCCATCGCGATCCCGCTCGGGGTCGCCCAGGCACTGCGGCGCAATCGGGCGCTCGACCACGTGGCGACGGGGGTCTCGTTCCTCCTCTACTCCATGCCCTCGTACTGGCTCGGGCTCCTGCTCATCGCAGGCCTGGCGATAGGCGTGCACGTGTTCCCGCCGGAGGCGCCCCAGGCTGCCTCCCCGGCCGGGGTTCTCGCCGATCCCCGGGCGCTCGTGCTGCCCGTGATCACCCTCACCCTAGTGAACGTGGCCCTTTTCGGCCGCTACATGCGCTCGGCCGCGGTCGACACCCTGGCCCAGGACTACGTCCGCATGGCGCGTTCGAAGGGCCTTCCCGAGCGTGCGGTGCTGTTGCGCCACGTGCTTCGCAACTCGCTCGTGCCGGTCGTCACGCTTCTCGGCCTGTCCGTGCCGGCGGTGCTGACGACAGGGCTCGTGGTCGAGTACGTCTTCAACTTCCCGGGCCTCGGCCTCACGTATTTCAACGCCGCTGTCAACGCCGATTACCCGGTGGAGCTCGGGATCACCGTGATCGTCGGGCTGGCGACAGTCCTCGGCAGCCTGTTCGCCGACCTCGCCTACGCCGTGCTCGACCCGAGAGTCCGATATGGCTGAGATCGTCCGGGAGACGACCCAGTCGATGCCGGACGCAGGCCCCGTGGGTCAATCGCCCTACCCCGACCTCCCCGGGGAGGAGCCCGGCATCGTTCGCGCGGCCGTGAGCGATGGCGGCTTCGGCGCGCGCCAGTCGTTCGTGGCCGCGTTCATGGAGAACCGGACGGGGGCTGCAGGCTTCGGAGTAGTCGTCGTTATCGCGACGTTCTGTTTCCTCGGCCCGCTCGTCTACCACAGTGACCAGGTGCACGCGAACATCGCCCTCACGAACCTGGCGCCGGGTGCGGGGCACCCGCTCGGCACCGACGCGAACGGGTTCGACATCCTCGGGCGGCTCATGGTCGGAGGCCAGAGCGCGCTCGAGATCTCCCTTGCGGTCGCACTCGTGGCGACCTGTTTCGGGGCGCTGTGGGGAGCCGTGTCCGGCTTCACGGGCGGAGTCATCGACGCCGTCATGATGCGCATCGTCGATGTCGTGATCGCCGTGCCGGCGATCTTCCTCCTCATCTACCTGGCGACGGTGTTCAGGCCGACGGTCCCGCTGCTCATCGTGGTGCTCTCCTTGCTCTCGTGGCTCGGGCCGGCTCGCCTCGTCCGCGGGGAGGCGCTGTCGCTTCGCACCCGCGAGTTCGTCGACGCCGTACGCGTGGCGGGCGGCCGCAACTCGCGGATCGTCGGGCGCCACATCATCCCGAACGCCCTCGGGACGATCACGGTGAACGCCACGTTCCAGGTGGCCGACGCCATCATCATCCTGGCCACCTTGAGCTTCCTCGGTTTCGGCCTGCCGCCGCCCGCGGTCAGCTGGGGGGCCATGTTGTCCCAGGGCACGACATACCTGCTGGACGGCTACTGGTGGGAGGTCTATCCGGCCGGTCTCATGGTGATGGTGACGGTGGTCGCGTTCAACTTCGTCGGCGACGCGCTTCGCGACACACTCGACGCCCGACTGCGCGAGCGCTAGCTGTGCCGGCCGACCGGCGAGGTGAGCAGCCACAGGCCGAAGTCGACTGCCGAGAGATCCGGACGATGGGCGAGGGCACGGACGAGAGCCGCCGCCCATCGTCCATGGCGGTCGGGG
>JBEKGS010000091.1:0-10173 GCA_050012675.1 Acidimicrobiales bacterium | reverse complement strand
ATAGTCCTTCAGGGCACAGGCTCACTGGGAAACTGGATGGTGGAGACGCCCACGTTGATCCGGTACGGGCAACTCACCTCGGATGAGTTCTTCGTCTCTGAACAGGCCGCCAAGGTGGGAGTACGAATCACCAACACCAGCGACTCTGAGCCCTTGGTCATTCTGAAACACTTCGGTCCTGATAATCCGGAGAACCCGTTCGCCGAATAGGAGCGTATTCTCGGGGCCGACAATCGCAAGATTCGCTTCTGGATAACTGACGCGGGGCAGCGGGAGGCTTGGACACGTCTGCTGTTCGACCGTGTCTTTCAGGATGTTAGCGCCTAGGTGTGGCCCCAAGCTTGCCTCGTCCGTAAGCGCGGCCAACTCTGGATCCTCAGTGCTCGCGAACCTGACGAGAGCCGGGGGCAGTGCCACGAGGCGACCAAGACTATATAGACCTGAAAGCGCGCTCCGCTTCAAACGCCGCGATCATCATCACAATGGCAGGCTCTTCAGCGAAGAGTCACCGTGCCTAGTGCTGCTTCCCTCCTTGGGGAAGGGCGGCTCGAGAAAGTGACACGGAATACGAGCACCCGGCTTGTCCAGCCCCGCCTCCAAGATCACGCCGGTCTGCGCGCCGGGCTGTCCACGCCCCGGGCCTCAGCCGTAGCAATAGTAGCGATGCCTATCATCCCCGGGGGCTGGCTCCTATCTTGGCGAAATAATCTCTACTGAATAGTAAAGCCACCGTCGACAATGATGTTTGCACCATTTATCATGTTCGAAGCCTCAGAGGCCAGAAACAGGGCCGCCGCGGCAATCTCCTCCGGTTCGGCGAAGCGCCCTGTGGGGATTGTCGCCTTCAGGGCGTCACCCTCCGGTCCCCCCCACGCCCGGCGGCCCATTTCGGTCATGACCACAGTTGGCGAAATTGCGTTAACAGTCACACCGCGACCGGCCCACTCGCAGGCAAGTACTCTCGTAAGGCCCAACATGCCTGCCTTAGATGCGCAATATGCGGCGTGATATTTGATCGCCACTGTGGCCGCCTGTGAAGCAATATTTATTATCTTGCCTCTGCCGGCTTCGAGCATGTGCCTTCCCACCACCTGCGACATCAAGAAGGCGCCCGTGAGGTTGACCGCCAACGTCGCGTCCCAGGCGGACACTGCGAGGTCTTCAGCAGGGCCGAGGAAGGACACCCCAGCGTTGTTGACCAAGACGTCTATATGACCGAAGTGCTCCATTATTTGATCGACGGCACAAATCACCGAAGCCGTGTCAGTTATGTCGCATGGAAATGCGGCACCTAGCTGGCCGAGCTCTCTTGCGCGCTTCTGGGCTTCGTCGCCATTGAGGTCAACTATGGCTACTTGAGCCTCCTTCACCGCAAAGGTTCTCGCAATAGCCGCGCCGATACCGGAGGCTCCGCCGGTCACTACTGCCACCCTCTCTCGGAGGCCGAAGGAAAGGTCGAGCGGGCTAGTTTGACTTTGCATGATCATTTCTCCTTGATCCGATGGCTGATTCTGCTTAGACCGCCCCGGAGCCTCTTTCTTCGAGGCCCATTACCCTCATTCGGTCCATTCTCTTGTCTGGTGCGCCTATTCCCAAAAGGCTTTCGCTGAAATCGCGATGTGCCGATTGCTTTCATGCTCACTTGCGAGTTGAATTCGGGAGCAAGTTGGTCAAAGGGAGACACTTGGGATTCGAGGTTTCTGGCTGACCCGAGCCAGGTCCATGAGCCGTCCGACGAGGAGGCCGACTCTCGATGATACCGTTGGCTGATCATCCTATTCACCCTTGCGACTAGTTCTGCACGGAGTTGGCCGGGTAACGGCTAGCTGGCAGCCGCCGGTTACGCCTCGTTGCGTGAGAGGGGGCTTGGGGAGAAGGCTTGCCCTGCCACCACTAGAGGTCTGTTGATTTAAGCACTCTTTCGAGGGTGCTCGCGGTTTCCTATAAGGAAACCCTACTCAGACCGCCAGATCCTCGACGCAACAATCTTCTGCCGCGGCCCTCATCGAAGAAGGCACGGTGTACTCGTTCCCGGCAGATCAACGAGACCGCTGTTCAAAGACGAGGACTTTGCCGAGCCCCTCGGGAAGGGGTCATCCTGGTCCCGGCGGTGCTCGTCCGCTCGGTGACGAGATCAGCCTTGACATGCGCCCAGGGGATGTTCTCGCCCCTATCAGCCATCGAGGCATCAAAGGCAGCTACGTCCTCCGCGTCCTCAAAGACCTCCATGAGTTCCTCGTAGCGCTCCGGGTTCAACAACACGGCTGCCGGCTTGCCATACCGCTCGAGGAACACCGCTTCGCCGCCGGCCAGTTCGACGGCCTCCGAGAGTCGTTCCCTGGCTTCACTTATCGCGATCGTGATGAAAGTCGTACAAGATTCGCAATCTCTTGTACAGATTGGCTCATGACCAAAACCTCATCCCAGCTTAGGCCAAGTGTCGGAGGACCGACTCGCAAACTTAGGTCCCCGCCCCCTCGAAGCAGATGGTGGCTGGTCAGAGCTTTGGCGGGTTGCCTACTCCCCTGTCCCCTGGGACCTCGAAACCGCCGCCACTCCCCCATGTTGGTCCCACCCCGGGCCATTCCAAGGTCTCAACCACCCACCCGAAACCTAAGTCGACACCCCCGCGCGCCAGCCGATCCGGCTAGTGCTACGTCGTCCCCTTCTCCGGCATGAGAGGCAGGTGGGCCGAAGGCACGACTTTGTCGCCTCTTGCGCGGGCAATCCCGTATGGCTAATCTACAACCGTATGGTTGTAGATAGACCATTGACCGAAGCGGAGTTCGACCGGACCTTCCACGCGCTCGCCGATGCGACCCGGAGGGACATCCTCAGCCGTGCGATCCGCAGTGACGAGTCGGTGTCTGCCTTATCGCGGCACTACTCGATCAGCCTCACCGCGGTACAAAAGCACATCACGGTGCTGGAACGGGCGGCACTCGTCACCAAAGAGCGCCACGGGAGGGAGCAGATCGTGCACGCCAACGCCACCAAGGACCCCGAGAACCTCACCCTGACCCTCGTCGCCGAGTTCGACGCCACACCCGAGCACGTGTGGACGGTGTGGGAGGATCCGCACAAGCTCGAGCGATGGTGGGGGCCACCGTCGTGGCCAGCCACCTTCACCCGCCACGACTTCGTAGTCGGCGGTGAGTCCCGCTATCACATGACCGGGCCCGACGGTGAGACCCACAGTGGCTACTGGCAGATGGGAGCGATCGACAAGCCGAACCGGATCGACTTCGCGAACGGCCTCGCCGGACCCGACGGTGAGCCCGCACCCGAGATGCCGCCGATGTCGGGATACGTGACCTTCGAGGCGATCGGGACACGCACGAGGATGACCGTGGTCTCGCGCTTCGTCGATCTCGCACAGATGGACATGATGCTCGGCATGGGCATGGCCGAGGGGATGACCCAGGCGATCAGCCAGATCGACGGACTCCTGGCAACGGCGTCAGCCTGAGCCAACAACGACACCACGAGACAGAAAGGACAGCCGATGCCCCGAGTCAGCACCTACCTCAACTTCATGGGGAACACCGAGGAGGCGTTCAACTTCTACAGGTCGGTTTTCGGCACCGAGTTCCTCGCGCCGATCTCCCGGATGGGCGACATGCCCCCCTCCCCCGGGCAGCCCGAGCTGTCCGAGGCCGAGAAGGAGATGGTCATGCATGTCGAGCTCCCGATCCTGGCGGGCCACGTCATCATGGGGACCGACATGCTCGAGTCGCTCGGCCATGAGCGCCGCCTCGGCAACTCGATGACGATCAACCTCGAGCTCGAGGACCGCGCCGATACCGAGCGACTGTTCAGGCTCCTGTCCGATGGCGGGAGCGATCAGTTCGGCCTCATGGACATGCCCTGGGGCGCGTACTGGGGGACCTGCGCCGACCGGTACGGGATCCGGTGGATGTTCAACTGTCCTAACCACCCGGCCGGGTAGAGCGGTCCGATAGGTATCCACCGGCGCGGCCAGGGGCCCCACCATTCTCGTGGCTATCGAAAGCTTCGAGAGAGGAAGACCCGTGTCATGGGTGTCGGTATCGAATTTCGATTAGGCGTTGTGTAATTGCCCGGCTTCCGGGTGCCGGCGGTGACCGAAGACGGCGATGAGCTGCTCGTCGGCATCGGTACGATCCGTCGCGCGGCAGGGTGTCCTTCCTGCGGCGTTATCGCCAGAACCAAGGACCGGCTCCGAGTGATCGTGAGAAACCTGCCAGCCTTTGACCGGGGGGTGCCTCGTGTGGTCCAAGCGACGCTTCTTTTGCCAGGAGCCGGACTGCCCGGTTAAGTCCTGGACCCAGCGCTGAGACGAGCTCCCAGATCGCCGCGTGCTCTCCGCTCGGCCGGGACGTGGCTGGCCACCCCGGATTGCTCAGCCCTCGCTGCCTACGACCGGGCACGCGGTCGCCGCAGCGATGGCTGACTGTGATATCCGCACAAAAGTCCAGGTGCGATTAGGCGAACTCGTCGGTGCGAACAAGGTCGAGGTTGCGGAACCGAGGAGGTTCTTCACATAGCTCGGCCAACCTCTGAGCGAACTCGGCGGTCTCGGCCAGCGCGGAGTTCTGCATGGCCCCTTCGAAAGAGGAGAACTCGACAATCTGCACGTAGGTCAGCGGCCGATCTCGGTCGGCGGTGAGAACCGAGCGGACGACCGTGCGGCGTCCCTCGGACTGGGCCACCCAGTTGTCCATGAGAGCCTCCACCGCATCGATGCGGGTAGTCGTGAACTCGAAGATCTGGATGAATCTCATCCCGCGGTCCTCCTCTCTCGTGTTTCGGAAATGTGGGAGCTCAAGGCAGGGCTTCGAAGACCATGTTGAAAGGTGTCTCCGCCACTCGGTGGAAGTGGCTGAACCCGGCGCCGGTCACGACGTCCCGGATGCGCGCCTGCCCCGCCTGGGCTCCCAACGCCATACCGACTTCCTGGGAGAGTGAGCACGGAGTGCAGAGCAACGTCGAGAATGCGTAGTAGGCACGCCCGACCGGATTGAGGTTGTCCTCCACCCGGTCCCCAGCGGCGGGCTCGACGATCATCCACGTACCGTCCGCGGCGAGGGCCGCCCGGATGTGTCGTGCGGCGCCGGAGGGGTCGCCCATGTCGTGGAGGCAGTCGAACATCGTCACGAGGTCGTAGTCAGCGCCGGGGAAGGCGGCGGCCGGGGCCACTTCGAACGAGACGCGTGCACCGACCCCGGCGGCATGGGCCCTCTTCGCCGCCACCTGGATCGAAGCCTGGTGGTAATCGAACCCAACGAAGGTAGAGGCGGGGAAGGCTTGGGCCATGAGGATGGTGGACGCGCCGTGACCGCAGCCGACGTCCGCCACGTGGGCACCGGCCTCGAGCTTGGTTACCACGCCATGAAGGGCCGGGAGCCACTCCTCGACCAGATGGGCGTTGTAACCCGGCCGGAAGAACCGTTCGCAACCGTCGTGCACATCGGCGACGTGGTCGTGCCAGCCGATTCCGGCGCCGCTTCGGGCGGCCTCCACGACTCGGGGGGCGTCGTGTACCGAACCAAGGGCGATCTGGAAGAAGCCTGGCAAGTAGGCAGGGCTGGACTCGTCGGTCAGGGCCACCGCTTGCTCGGCCGGCAAAAGATAGCGACCACTCCCAGGGTCGTATTCGAGGTAGCCGCTGGCGGCCTGGGCGTTGAGCCACTCGCGAACGTAGCGCTCGGCACAGCCGCTACGGGAGGCCACCTCGGCCGGCGTCAACGGTCCGGCGCCGGCTAGGGTCCGGTACAGGCCGAGCTTGTCACCCATGACCACCAAGGCCGTGTTCAGGGTGGCACCAACTTCATCGACGGCTCGGAACACGAAGCTCATCAGCTTGTCCATGTCGACATCGGTACTCGTGGTCATGATCGATCCTCCGAACTTGTTGGGCGAACGAAGGAGATCGTAGGAAGAGGCTTGTTTGCCGGCATCGGGCGTTTACCCGATTTCCGCCTAGGACTGCTACTCGACGGTGATCAAGCCGTGCTTGGCCGCGAACAGGCTGGCCAACGCCCGGCTGTTGACGCCCAATTTTGTGTAAATGTGCTCCACGTGGGCATTGGCCGTCTTCGGCGAGATCGTCAGCTCACAGGCGATCTGCCGGTTCGACAAGCCTCGGGCGATCAGCCGAAGAATCTCGACTTCACGCCCCGTCAGGCCGGCCGGCCACTCCCGGCGGCGGCTGCCCCGGCGGCCCCCAGAGCCGAGGACAGCGGCCACAGCATCCCCGTCGAGACGGCCGGCGCGCACCTCGGCCCTCACCTCTTCTGCCGCCTGATCCCGTGTCCTGGCGGGGCGATGAGGCCGTGGCTCGAGTCGGGCGTGATAGCTATCTGCCGCGGCCAGCAGCCGTCCGCCGGGGCTGATCTCACCGCCCGACAGGCCTCGGGGATAGCCCGACCCGTCCATACGTTCGTGGTGCTGGCCAGCCACCGCAGCCATCGGAATCAGACCGGTCGACGAGGAGAGCATTCGTTCTGTGAGGTAGGAGTGCATGCGGACCCGCTCCAGTTCCGAGGGGCTCAACCTCCCGACCTTGTCCAAGACGACGTTCGGCACCCCGAGTTTCCCAAGGTCGTGTACTAGAGCCGCCCGCCGGACCAAGGTCGCCTGTGCCGCATCGAGGCCAAAAGACGGTGCTGCGGCGGCGACCAGACTGGCCACCCCCTTCGAATGGCCGATGGTGTAGGGCGACTTAACGTCGCAGAAGTCGGAGATGGCCTCTAGGGCCGCCTCAAGTTCGCTGTTAGTCAGCCGGTAGCGTGAAGCTGGCTCGGCACTGACGATCGCCTCCCACGCTGACAGCGCGTCGAGTTCTTTGAAGAGATCCTCGGCGGTGTTAGCAAAGACCTCGACCAGATCCGGGTCAAACTGGCTCCCCCGCCGTTCGCGGGCCACCGACACGGCCGCCCCGACACCGGCGGACGCATGGAACACTTCGACTACGTCGGCTAGGTTCACCAACCGCGAGGTGATCAGGATCTGATTGCCTTTGAGACCCTTGGGCGCTCCTCGCCCGTCCCAGCGTTCGAAGCTCTGCTCGACTGTGTCCCTGACGAGCTGGTCGAGACCGAGGCGCGCCATGAGCTCATCCGAGGCGCGCCAGTGGACCTCGAGCATCGACTCTGCCACCCGGCGCCCGGCTCCTAGGAACGCTGGGACCATGCCCACGCGCTGATGCAAAGGTCGGCCACTCCCCAGATGGCGGAGCACGAACAGGGGTCCTGACGACGCAGTGGCCAAGTCGACCCGTCGGAAATCGCCCTTGAGGACAGTGTCGTCACCGAACCACTTAGCCTGCTCGTAGGCGTCTACGTGGCAGCCGACCCAGGCGACTAATGAAGCGAAGTACACAGCCTCCATATCTCCGGCCGCGAGACCGATCTTCTCGGCCATCCTCAACGCGATAAGGCACTGCCTGAGCACATGCTCCATCGGCTGGCCCATGCCGAGGTCGACTCCGAAGGACAGAACTCCTAACAACTCCGAGAGTGGGAACTCGGAGAGCTCTCTGCTGCTCACCACGGGTCCAGGATAAGGTTCCGGACTGGGAGCCCAAGCGTCCTTCCAGAGTGCGACCATAAAGGGGAGCAAGCAGGAGGTAGAGGCCGCGACGACGCCGACGGCTACCACCGTGATGTGCCCGGCCGCTATGGGCAAGCTCTGCTGCCCGTTACGAGAAGAGTCGATGTCCCTCTCGAATAAGCGGCCAGAGGTGTTCTTGCCCCCTAACAGCCCGCCGCCGTGCTGTTACCAGCGAACCATCACCGTCGGGCCGCAAGTCAAGACCCGGCAGAAGCACGACTATCCCTCGAAAGGCACCAGCCCTCATACGCGAGGCGCATGGCGGTCGAGCGGACCTTCTCCACTCTGAAGGACTCGGCCACCAACGACGTCAGCCGCGGCTGGTGCCGCATGACTGGGATCGCCCCAGTCATGTTGATGCTCGCCTGCGTCTCTGTTGTGCGCAACGACGGGCCATCAGGGCATTCGACGAGCGACAGGCCGACGATGCCCCCAGGATCGCGAACTGGCTCCCGCCAAAGACGCGCAAGCACCAGAGAAAGACGATCGCAGACCTGCTGGGCCCAGCGGCGAACACCCCGCCCGACGCCTGTTAGATCAGCACCCGCGGCAGACCACCCTGAGGCGCTCGAACGCGCCTGATTGCTCCGTTAGCGCCGAGATCTGGCAGTCGCATGGAAAGCCGCGACTGCGTTACACCCATATGTGAAACTCCACGCCGCAGGCAACAGTGGCTCTATGGCTCCCACCAGGTCAGGCATGGAGGCGGTTCTCCTGAACGCTTCGCTTCGAACTACCGACCCATGCTCGGCCCAATGTCTGGCGCGATCTCAGGAACTCCCAGTTCGACTGCAACGGCCCGCCTCCAAACGGCCTCTATTTGACGTAACCGAGAGCGGGCCTGCCTGTTGAGCTCTGGCGCACCGATTAGGAATACGAACGCATCGCGGACGATTTTGTCGACCTGAGCCGGAGTACGAGCTGACGTGGAGTCGTACAGCGGCAGCACCGTCAAGCTCGTGGGAGGACTAACAGCCGTAGCACTGGTCAGGGACGTTGTGCGCCACGAGGCTGTTGGTGAGCGTGGCCGGGGCGCCTTGGGTGTAGACGCCGGCGCCCTGAAGCGTTATCGCGGGCGTGCCGCTGAGGACGTTCCCGAGGACGTTGCTGTCGTAGAGCGCGAGCGATGGTATCGGACCACCGAAGATAGGGCCGTTCCAGATACCGCCACCTTCTGCGGAGCCGCTTTCCCCGTTCGCCACTCCCTTGTTTCCGAACACGATCACGTTGTCAAGGACAAGATCGGAATCGTTGGTCACCCCGGCTCCTTGGATCGTGGCAGCCCCGTTCGGAGCATCTGCCGTTGAATTGTTGTCGGAGATGATGCTGTTTGCGATCGTCACGGGCACGGCACCACCAAGAAAGCCAACGACGCCGATCGAACCGGCGTTGTCGTTCGGCGATGTCATCGTCATCTCGTTGCCGACGACCGCTACGTCTGTGATTGTCGCGTTCCCATCAGCCTCCAAGGTGCCCGGACCGCTCGGCCCGTTGGCAACGTCAGTCAAGGCGTCGACGGTGAGATCATTCCTTTCAATCCGCACGTCCTGAAGTGTCAGAGGGCCGCCGCCGCAGGAACAGAGCGCCGCGTCAGAGCCATATGCCTGACCGAACGGGGTGCTCACGGTCACCGAGTTCCCGTCGATCTCGGAGTCGCGGATGGTCCCCGTCGACCCGTTGGCAACATCAACACCGCCGGAGTAGGCATTGTCCTGGTCGGTGTTGCCACCCCCTTCGGGGTACGGGGTCGCGATCAAGTTCGAGAGACGCGACGTGTTGTCATCGATGACACTGCCGTCGACCGCGAGCGAGCCACCGCTGTCCACAAAGATGCCACCGCCAGCCGCGAAGCGTCCGTCAGGCGATGGGGCTGTGGCCGAGTTACCGGTCACGGCCGAGCCTTGCAGCGATAGAGAGGCGTTCAACTCGACGGTGATGCCGCCGCCGTCGGCCTGGAGCCCGCTCACCTGGTTGTCGGTGACCGCACTGCCGATGAGCGTCATCGTCCCCCAGTCGTCGATCCCGCCACCTGCCCCTTCCGAGGTCATGCACATCACTCCGGCGGCACACATGGCAGCCACGCTTGTCACCGTCACGGCCGGTACCGCCTGGTTGCCCGTGATGACGCTGTGGGCGATCGTCACTGTCGTGCCGGGGAAGGTTTCGATGCCGCCTCCAAGTGCCTCCGCCGTCGTGTAACCAGGACCGCACGTCGGGATATCGGGACCGCACTTCGGGCTCTCCGGATCGCCGCTGCTCATGCCGCCGGTTATCGTCAGATTCGATACCGTGACTGTCGGGGTGCTCGTTGACGATCCGATGGTCAAGACCGGGCCGCCGCCGCTGATGACCGTCCGTCCCGGGCCCGACCCGACGAGGTTGACGTTCTCATTGATCGTTATGCCGCCCGCGTACGTGCCGGGGCCGATGAGCACCGTGTCGCCGTTATGGGCCGCGGCGAGCGCCGGCGCGACCTGGGTATATGTGCAACCCCGTTGGCAAACGTTCAACGTCGTCGCCGATGCCGGTGTCGCTTCTGCGAGCACGATGATCGCGAAACCTAGGAACAGCGACAGGGCC
>JBEKGS010000090.1:0-11471 GCA_050012675.1 Acidimicrobiales bacterium | reverse complement strand
CTAAAGGTTGACAAAAGCTGCTAGAGTGCTAACCTATAGGTATGCAACGAGCAGAGAGAGCGACCCAGGCTCGGCGTGAGCTGGATCGAAAGTTCAGTTCAGCCAGCCTTGGCCCGATCGCGGCGCGGCCCCGCTCGGGCTGGATACGCGCCATCCGCGGGGCGCTCGGGATGAGCCAAGCCGTCCTGGCAGAACGTCTGGGAGTGTCGAGTGCCGCGGTGAACAAACTTGAGCACGCAGAACTCCACGGCGGCATCACCATCGCCAAGCTGGCCGAGGTGGCGGAGGCTCTCGACTGCACGTTGATCTACGCCCTCGTGCCGAAGTCGACCCTAGAGGAGACGGTCACGACCCGGGCCAGAGCGGTAGCCGCGGGCCTCCTCGGGCACGCCGCCCGAACCATGGCCCTCGAGGCGCAGGATATCGGCGACGACCGGCAGAGGGAGGCCGTGGATCGCTACGCGCAGCAACTCGTCGTCAGCGGCAACCTCTGGCGCGTGGCGCCAAACCGATCACGAGAAGGCGAGTGACCGGCCTGCGACCCGATGGCGAACCGCTGTCGAGGTTCAATATGCGGAACATCGGGCCGGAACCATCCGGGGCCACGCCGATCGAGGACGAGGACCTTGAAGGTCTCATCCCGGACTTCGTCGCTACTCGCGCCGACCTGAACCAGGTCGAGTTCGAGAACATCACTGCAGCGCTTCCTTGGGCACACGCGCAAGCACGTTCGCTTGGGCCGGAAGGCATCCTCGACTATGGATTCATGCTGACGCTGCACCGCCGGATGTTCGGCGACGTGTGGTCCTGGGCCGGAACCCTCCGACGGCGCGTGACCAATATCGGAGTGGAGCCGCACCTGATACCAGAGCAGTCCAGGCAGTTGCTCGATGACGCCAAGTTCTGGCATGCCGAAGCTGTCTTCGGCTACGACGAGTTGGCTGCCCGGATCCACTGCCGCTTGGTCATCGTCCATCCCTTTCCCAACGGTAATGGTCGTTGCACGCGGATGATGGCCGACCTTTATCTTGTGGCCATCGGACGTGAGCCCTTCGCCTGGGGTAGCGCAAGCCTCGACGTCGACGGCTCAGTCCGCACGGCGTACATCGCAGCGCTCGTCAAGGCCGCCTCCAGCGGCGACTACTCCGACCTGATTCGGTTCGCCCGAGGCCAGGCGGCCACCTGACGTCCTTTAGTCCTGTGGCGTGGTTTCACTAACGTGCGCTGTCAGCAATGCAAAGGCCCGGAGTACTGACCTGTACGGGTTCTTCCGGGGCCTCGAGCAGAGCCGGGCTCACATCCCAGTCTTTCCATAGAGTGTCACGCGCCGTGGCGAGCGGTTGACGCGCAGGCGCACGCCGCATTGTCGTTCGGGCACCATCAGCTGAAGTTCCCCGGTCGCTGCACTCCGATCCGACCGCTCCTCCGCTGTCAAGGTCGCCGCGCGTTGGCCAGTTTGGAAGGCTGGCAGGAACGTACGGCGGCGAACTACATCGTACAGAAGTGGCAGGTCACAGTGGGTGCGTGGCCGGTGGCGGATACGCACGAACGGCAGCGGCCGCGGGATATCCGCGCGATGACATTGGTCCCACGATGCGTCCGTATCCGCAGATGTCGTCGGTGTGTCGGTCGGCGTCGAGTCGTGCCCGCACTAAGCCGCTGATCGGCGCCAGCCGAACAGCGGCTGCTGACGTTGGGGTCATGGGCTGCCAGCTCGGCTGCCAGCATCGTCCGGACATTCACCTAGCAGGTGAGCGCCTTGGACGCCGACTCAGACGAAGCCAACAACTGATCCGTACTCCTGGATGTCCAGCCTGTGTGCTCGTGTCCGTATGAGTGCGCAGGTCGCGTCCCCAGTTGCGTAGCAAAGCAAAGGAAATCGGATGACCCAAGCATCTAACGACTTTCTGAGTCTTGGCACTGAACAGGTTGCGCCAAGTGCATCGGAGGCTCCGGCCGGTCCACGCGGGAGCGGGCCGCCTCAGCGATCGAGCGGTTCGTCGTGGACAATCAGACTCGCCGCTCCAAGTTCCCGAAGTTGCCCGTCGACTGCTTACTCAAGTATGCGGAGAGCCTTTCCTGTCGATCTACCGGACAAGGCACTAATCTTGTGCCAGCTCCACAATCGAGGGAGGTCGTGCGACTTGGCGAGAAGGAAGAGGGCCAAGCCGACGGATCTGCTTGGCCCTCTAGAGGCGCAGATAATGGCGACGGTCTGGCGCCATCCCGGTGTGAGTGGCGTCGACGCGACCGACCTGATCAACGAAAAGCGTGACGTCCCGCTCTCGCACCGGACCATCCTCACCGTGCTCAGCCGGCTCGACGCCAAGGGATACCTCACCCACGTCGTCGACGGAAGGACCTACCTCTACACGGCGGTCGTACCCGAAGGCGAGTTTGTCGCCTGGCATGCCGAGCGGGCAGTCAAGGCGCTGTTCGAACGCTACGGCGACGACACGACCATCTCCGGACTCTTAGGTGCCGCAGCCACCGACCCCGCGATGCTCGAGCGCCTCGACGATCTTCTCAATCGGTACCGCTCCAGTGCGACGTAGCTTCTGGCTCCTCGTCGCGGTCGCACTTGGAGTCGAGGCGACCGCCGCGTTCTTCGCACAGCGGGTGCTCGTGCAGGTGGCGTGTCATGTGCCGGGGCAGAGCACGAACGTGGCCGGCATGTACGCCTGCGTGGAACAGGTGCCGCTTGTCGGAAGGCGACCGTGGCTTCCGGCGCTTCCCATCGGCGTGGTCGTGGTCGTGTCGGTCGGCCTTGGGGGCTACGAGTGCGTCCGACAGTTGTTCCGCCTTCATCGGCTGCAGTGCTCGCTCCGGTCCTTGGGCGAGCCTTCGGCGGGGCTCGTGGACCGTGTCGCCCACTTGGGCCTGAGAGCGGTGCAAGTCGTCTCCACCGACGAGGTCCTCTGCTTCTGCACAGGGCTCCTCCGCCCGCGCATCGTGGTGTCGACCGGGCTGGTCGAGCTGCTGGACCAAGCCGAGCTCAACGCGGTGTTGGCCCACGAGGCTTCCCACCAGCGCCGTCGGGATCCGCTGCGTCTCCTGGTCGCCAACGTCACGATGAGAGGCCTTTTCATGGTCCCAGTGCTCCCAGATCTGGCGAGGGCTGCACGCGTGACGACCGAGGTCGAGGCCGACGCGGCAGCAGTTGACCGATGCGGGAACTCGAACCTGATTCGCGCCTTGAAGGCCGTGCTCGGGGCGGTCTCCCGAACGCCAGTCGGCGTGAGCTCCATGGTGGCGTCCGACCTGATGAGCGAGCGAGTCCAAGCGCTCGGTGGCAACTACCCCCGCGTCATCGTCCGCTGGCGCCGCTTGGTCGCGAGCATCGCGGCACTCGCCGTTCTTCTCACTCTGGGATTCGCGGTGCCCAGCGCGACGCAGGCACCTCCGCTGGTGCCCGTTCATCGAATCATCGTACCGCCGCGTAGCTAGCGGGCACTCCGTCCGTCCTGCGCGAAGAGCCGTTGACTTGCCGACTCGTCACGACTACAGTGACGTAGTGGAGCTCCGACTACAGAGCCGTAGTCCTTTTGAGGTAGGGCGGAGGCGGGGACATGTCGCAAGGGGTGATCCGTTCTGCAGTGGTCACGGTCGCGCTGGTGGTGTTTGCGGCCGCTGCCCTGCTCGAAACCGCGGGGCTCGCGTCCGCGAGCGTCACGAGCGGTGCTGTTGTGGTTCCCATCACGTCGCCCTCACCGCTGGATCTAGATGCTTGCGCGGGTAACACATGCCAAGTCCTCACAGTTTCGGGGACGACCGTGACGAACTGGCTCACCAGCACAACGGCTCCGAACTCGGTCTGCACGTACGCCGAGTACTTCGAGAACGGCACGATCATCGCCGAAAGCGGATCGACGTGTCTTTCCTCCGGACAACAAGGAAATGCGAACTGGTCGAACCCAGGTAAGTTCCCGGCGGGCGCGAAACTCTGCACGGCTTGGACGGGAATCGCAGGAAAGCCTTGCAACACGATCTGACGTCGTATGAGGGTTCGTCCCGTCATTGGAGTTGCCTTAACCAAAGCAACCATGCGTCCTTCAAGGGGTAACCATGATAGATGACAAGCGTCAGCCCCAGTCCGCGCCGTATTTGCCCCCCGTAGACTGGCTGGGGAGTGACCATGTGCCGACCCTCGACACATGTGAGGAACAAACGCAACGAGGAAATCGGGAGCGTCTTGTCGCAGCTAGAAAGGCCGCCGTCTTCTTCGCCCAAGGACGCGACCGGAAAGCCGAGGCGGAGATTGCTCGGGCCCTGTCCTTGGGTGAGTCACCCGAGAGAATTGCAGACGCGTTGACTTCCGTTGAGACGCCCGGGGCTATTACCAGACGCGAAGCTCTGAAACGTACAGGGGCATTGCTGGCCGCCGGCGCGGCTTGGTCCTTTGTGAGATTGCCTGTGGGGCACGTAACGAGTCCAACGCAGTCGAGTCCGGCATCCTCCGCCTCGACACCTACAATGCTGGAAGGCCTAGTTATGCAGGTTGCCGCCTCCGAACCTGCCTACTACGACCTTCTCACCCTCAGTCAGTCTGGCCTGTCGAGCGCTCTGGGCAGCTTCTGCGGTGCCTCGGTGGTCATAAACGGCCAGGTGTTCAACTGTCAATTTGAGTGGGAATCGAACGGGTCTCCCCAGACCTCGCTCAACCTTGTACAGTCAGATGGTTCCCTTCAAGCAATTTCTTGCCCCTATACAGTGTCGCTTCCGTACACAGCCGGTGCTGACAGCCTGAGCTCCGTGGTTGCACGAGGAAGCTTTGCTTATTGCCTCCATGTGATCATCCGCGTATACCCGTCAACCTGGGCATCCCCGGTCCCGGCGGCAAAAGCACAGCTCGGAATACAGCCGGAAGTTATTACGAACCAGCTTGTGCTCGCCATAGTCGACATCGATGCCGGAGCCCTCTCTGGCTTCTGGCTGGGCGAGGAGATCAAATCTCCGATGGCAACCACACTCCTGGTGAGTGCCGACGGCACAGGAGTGATCGTTGCCGCGAGTCCTCCTGGACCCACATCAGAGTACACCCTTTTCACATTTGGAAGTAGTGGGTTGTCGCAAACCGGCGGTGGTACCACAGCCGCCAGTTTGGTCCCGAATTTCTGTGGCGCGGGGTTGATCGACTGGCCAGGTCCGTCGCTTCCGCTGCGGCAAATCAGCCGGAATTGCCTACAGGTGCTTGATCCGGGTAGCGGGGCGCTCAGCCTGCAAGCGCTGCAAAGGCAAATCTTTAATGTAAGAAAACCGCCAACCTTCCGTGCCGCTTGGCAAAGTGGTTTGAGCTATATTGCCAACGCGGATGGTCGCCTATTCACAACGGCGGCCAGCAGCGAGTCCGCCTCGCCAGTGTCGGGTTTAATCCCGACAAGTGTGAACCCGGGACTTGCCTATGAAGGTGGCTTTCTGGGGAATATCTGGGCGACTGCCTACGACGGCAGCCTACTCCTGATCGATAACCGGATCGGCGTTGGCGGCATATGGCGCTTCAGCCCAGGCCAAACAACGGCCGCAGACCAACTGCTTCCCGGCAGCTACTTTTCACAGATAGTCACAGACCCGCAAGGCAGGTGGCTGGCTGCGAACAACCCGATTGAAGGGACCATTACTCTTGTTGACCTCGAACAGAGTGAGGTTACGGCATTTACCGCACCAGCGGGTGCGAGTTTATTGGAAGGCGGTGTATAGGGTGTCTGTGCCGACAAGGTGGGGTGCTGATTCGGTCGAGAACCTCGACACGAGTACGGATGGAACGACCTTCGCGAACTACGTGCTAAACACTTACTTTGCGGGTGCGCCGCACGATCAGATCGTCTGGTGGGGACGTTATTTTGACTTGGGCACGGATCCTGCCGGTGTATGGGATGGCGACTCTGAAGCTAATGCTCTTAGCAACGCCGTAAAGGGTTATGCCAATCCCTCAGGTGGGAACGCCTGGATACAGCCCATTGGTGACCCCTATTTGCCGAATGTTGGCCAGAATGGCACATACACTCAGGGCAAGAATTCGGGTGCATACGTGTGTGGCAATATCGCGGCTCATCTCAGCGGCAAGCTTAAGTTGCCGACTTCGCAAGTGCTCTACGTCTATGCTGATTTTGAGTATCTGACCAATCAACAGTTCGTAGACGGTTGGGCCAACGGAGTACTTACCTATGGAGCGGACTACTGGGCGGCGTGCTATACCGCGCCGGGAGCGGCATCCGAAGCGTTCTTTGAGGCGGCCGGGACGTATTCCTTAGCGTGGACGACCCAGCCTGAGTACGTGAATTCGACTTATTGCGCGTCGCCTGGCCCTTCTTGGGCGGCCGACGCTATTCCGGGCATTACAACGTACGTGTGGCAGTACGCAGAGAACGGCCCAGGCGCCTGCGGGGGGTACAGATCGGGTTTTCCCTGTGATCTGGATCAGATCTATCCAAATTTCGCTGGGCCGTACGGAAATGGCATGTGCGACTATATGCTTGGCATTCCGCACGGATAGGTTGCGTCTGCAGTCTGTCGAGGGTAGACACGGGCGTGATGTAACGGCGGAAATGGGATTTTGAATGTGAGGTTCCAGTGCGAGTTCGGTGTGTCGGGATCTGGGTGGCAACGACGACAGCGGTTGTTGGCTTCGCAACAATGGGCACCGTCCTAGCGAGCCGGGACGGGGGTCTGGTGGCGTTGCCGGAGTCGGCGAGACTATCGGCGATGATTGTTCGCGAGGCATTGGGTCCGTCAGAAGCGGCGAAGTCGCTCGGGAAGCCAAGGTGTCCCGTGTCAGAGCTTCGCTTTGGCCTGTACCACAACTTTGGGCGCGCGATGTCACAGGACGGGGTTCTCTTCAGTTTCGAGAACTTGTCGGCCTCGGTGTGTACTCTGGAGGGATATCCGTCAGTGCAGGTGTATAGCAAGGGGGGAGAAGCGATGCTTACCCGGCTAGTGCACGGTGGCGGGATGTTTTTCTCAGACCCTGGAGCGCGTGTCGTCGTTATCAGGCCACGCCACGAGGGATTGTTTGGTTTCAGTTGGCCGTCGACTGACCAGCCGAAGGTAGATCAGACCGGCTGCGTAAAGGAAGCGACCGTGCGGTCAACACTTCCAAGCGAGTCAGGGTCGTTGAAACTGAAGCTGGACTTCAACTCGAGGGAGTTCACACCGGTTTGCAAGGGGTGGCGTTACGGCGATTGCTCCTGCGAGTTCGTTCCCATTCTAGGTGTGGCCGCGCAAGCGTCGGATAAGGTGGGCAGGCCGACGGCGCGGAGTGGAGAGACGCCTCTAGCCTGCCTCTAGCCTCGATTACTCGCGATAGAGGCATGAGTTTGCGAGTATCCGCGTGAAAGGGTGAAGTGTACAAGAGGTGACCTTTCCCCCAGAAAGTGGACACCCGACATGCCAGGCTTGGTCTGGCGAAGGGAGTCCCGATGGGACAGCAGCGCCGGCAACACTCGCCGGAGTTCAAGGCTGACGCGGTCGCGCTCGTGCGATCGTCCGGCCGATCGATTGCCGCGAATCGCGCATGAGCTCGGAATCGGAGCATCGAGCCTCGGCCACTGGCTGAAGCAGGACGAGGCTGGTCGCAAGTCGCGCGACCCGGAACGCTTTGCGACCGAGTCCGCCGAATCTGCCGAGAACCGGGCGCTTCGCCGTCGGGTGGCAGAACTGGAGGTGGAGCGCGAGATCCTGAAACGAGCTACGGCCTTCTGGGTGAAGGGGTCGCGTACCTGACCACCCCCTCACGTGCCCCCAAGCCTAGGAGAGCACGAGCCCGCAGGTCTAGGAGAGCTGTACCAGTCCGATCTCGGGGCCACCCCCTCCGCTTGTGAACCACATCTCCGCCGGATTGGCCACACTTATTAAGCCAAGCGTAATAGAGGCTATAGACGGACCCGTCGCTGTTGACGCTGGAGCGCCTATTGGCTCCGTCATACTCACGGTTCCTAGCTGTACTGCGCTTCCTCCGCTAGTAAGGAAACAACCGTTCCTAGTGGCGAGCACCGTCTGTAAGCCTGAAAGTGGCGATCCCCCGGGAATGACTTCGCCAAGCTCTGTAGGGCTTACCTCCAACGTATTCAACACGGTTGATGTGGCGGTCGAACCAGCCGGGCCCTCCATAACGCATCCCTGGCCGACAACCATGATTTCGTCAGCTCCCGATGCGAGACTTTCCGGTTCACAAGTCCCGTTGATCACTGACCAGGAGCTTCCATTGAATTCCTCTACTGCCCCAGATCCGTTTGAAGCGCCCAGTAGGATTACATCAACTGCCCCTCCTGGCGTCGTCACCAAATCCGAACCGGTACCTTCCAGAATCATACCGACCGGCAGAGTAATTGCCCCAAACTGGCCAGTGTCGGGCGAATACAGCTGAAGTACGCTGGAAAACATGCGCCCAATAACCACGGAACCATCGGCTAGAGTGGCCAAGCTGTCGATGTCCTCAAAGGCACTCTCAGCTTTCCCGGCAACTGGGTTCGGGAGCCGAACAACCGGTGAAGTCACCAAAGGTGAAGCCGGTAAGGAGACGACCTTCAACGTGTCAGAGCCGACTGGCTTTTCGATAAGTGTCGTATTAACACCGAGCCATATGTTTCCGGCTCCATCACTGATCATCGGAGTCAGGTAACCGGGTGCCAAGCTCTGAGAGGAGGCAACATACCAGCTGGTAAGGGAGCCAGTTGCCTGAGAATAGTGAAACAGGGTGTCATCTGATGCATTCGCCGAGAAGAACCACAACCCGTCACCTGCCGGGTCGGCCACAATTCCGGAAGGGTCATTGTACCCGGCCGGCACTTGAGTTGGATACGTCACTATGGCGCTACCCGTACCGCCACCGATATCTTGTTCAGAGGGTTGCAATAATGTCCCAAGTCTTCCCAACTCAATACTTTTGCTCACGCGAGCCAGTTGTAGTTTCGGGGCAGAGGCGCGTCCACCGACCGTAAAGATCGTGACAATGCCAATGATCAGAGCGGCCGCCACTATGGATAAGAATCGGATCTCTCTTCGAACTAGAGAGGCATAGGTGGCGCGACCTCGATTACGTGGCGTTGGTTTCATTCCCTAACCTCCGTAAGTTTCGAATGCCTGGTAGGTCGCCCAGTAATACGCATAGTAAATTGGTCCCTGAAGCCCGCTGGTCGTGGTGGCAATCGAGCTACCCTGCCAAACGGTCCATGTTCCACTTGTTGAGACAAAGAATAGCTCCGTTGATGTGTTCCACTTAGCCGGAGTGCCAGTGGTTCCGAATAGCGCCTCCGAAACATCAGGACATACAGTACTACTGGCTCCGATTTCTTGGTACGCCTCTTGCGCAGTTCCGGCCGGTGCCATAAGGCGAGAGGAGCCTAGGTCAGATGTGTTGAGGTAGGCGTAGTACAGTCCACGACCGTTCCCGTCCGTGAGCCCATTCCAGAAGGTCTCGAAGTATTCATTGGCTCCAGCACCATATTGGGTGTAGCGATGAAAAATCCCATTGGGATAGCTATTGATATCGTAGAGTTCGTCGTATGCGGCAGTCGTTGAATAGTAAACGTTATGGGCGGTGCCCAACTCGAAACCGGTTTGGATCCAGTCCTCGTTCCAGGGCGGAACGCCCGGGTCAGGCTCACTGGTGGAGTCAACATAGATTGCGTCGTGGTTGCCATTGCTGTTTCCAAGGTTCCATTGAACCGCGTCGAGGTCGCCAGATACCCCCTGACCGTTGTAATTGGTTGTTGTTTGGCCGGCCACATAGGGACTCCCACTAACTGGGCAACTGTGATCTGGACTGACACCTAACTGCGTTCCGGCAGATGGAGCGGCTTGAGCGGGAGAGATACTTATAAGACAGCACAGGAGCGCAGCTCCCACGATTACCATGAACCGTCGCAACTGGAGTCCTTTCAGATGGTGGCGCCCATGAGGATAGCCACGGGGTGTTCTAGTTCAGGAGGTGGAGCCTCCGAGATGGCGAGGATGGCACGGCCGGCATTAGCCATCGTGGAGAGAGGTCTGCCATTGAAGCGACACGCGAGACGACGGATGGCAGTTCCGCCAGCGCGCCCATTGTGAACGATTCGACGGTTCAGACCGTGACACACGAACAGTCGGACCAACGGGCCTAGGCATAAAGAAATGGGGGGCTTTGCGAGTCATACACACCCTAAAGTTGAGAAGGGACGCCAACTCAATGACCCAGTGAAGAGAATAGTGCCAAACGCACAAGTCGACTAGGGTCAAAAGTCCCGTTCCGTTCACAGCGAAGCTTCCTCTGGCAGGACTAGGTCTACGGGCGTGTGTTTCCGCTTTGGCCAGGATCAGGGTTGGGGTAGGGAGCTGGCGAGGTGGTAGCCGGTAGGCTTCGTCGTCTCAGGCTCCTCGGATTCTCGAGGGCTGTCTCTTTCGGCCGCCAGGAACTACTCCTTCTCCAGCCCCCCGTCGGGTGAGTGGCGGAAGGGATCCTCCCCCTTCCGCTCTCGCAGAATCGTACGTGATCGTCTCCAGTCGTACGGCTCCCACGAGCCGGTTGTTGGTGGTCCGGGCAAGCTTCCAATGGGCGAACAGCGTGGGGGCTAGCCGGCGGGTCTTCGCCAAGCAGTCCCAGGCCCGAGAGGGCTTGTGCCGGAATCGCTTGAACATCTGCATTGCCCATCGGACGAGGTGCTCGTCGATGCGCCGTGCGAGGGAGTACAACTCGGAGCGGTAGAAGGCATCGTCGGCGGATTCGACTTCGTGGTGGGTGCGAACAGGGTGTCGAACACCTCGGCCAACTTGCTCACCGCTTGCTTTGAGAACAGGCCGGCGAGGGCAGCGACGCCAGCGATGCCGTAGGGGTTGAGCGCGGTACTGGAACCGTTGAGTCCGAGCAGCTGGCCGCGGACCAGTAGGTAGGTGAGCACCGCTAGGCCGGCTCCGACGAAGGGGCGGATTAGGTACCACCAGTTCCAGGCTTTGTCGAAGTCACCGTCCGCTACGTGCAAAGCGAAGGAGTCCATGGTGTGCACCAAGCTGCCCAAAACGCCGGCGACGGCCACCAAGCCGAGCAATGCCACGCTGGTCGAGGGCTTCCAAGATAGGAGCCCGAAGAGGAGGTGGACCCGCACAGGCGTAGCCGTTGCGCTCGTGGCGGCGGAGCCGCTCGAGGAGGTGGCGGCCTCGACCGCCGGCCATAGACCGATCAGGATGTCCAGGCTGGCAACGAAGGCGAGTACCAGCGCCCACCCCTGTACCCACATCGCCCAGCTGCGCACAAAGTTTGCGGCAGACCGACAGGTACTCCGGATAGAACCATGTGCTCGCAACGCGCCCGTACCCGTCAGGCCAGAAGCCAAGAGCATGAAGAGACTTCAACGAGCGCTTGTCCATGACTGTATACCTGCGAGGGTTCATTGCCATGAGCAGTGCCGACGCTACAGCTGGTCCTGCTCCGGGAAGCATTTGCAGTAGCCGACAGGCCGCCATTTCGTCATTGCATTGCGCGGCGCGTGAGGTGAGTCGAC
>JBEKGS010000089.1:0-13653 GCA_050012675.1 Acidimicrobiales bacterium | reverse complement strand
TCCACCGCCCGATCGGGTGCAAGACCCCATGTCGCCTTCTGGGCAAGCCAAGGGCCGTGCACCCGTCATCGCGTTGGAGCCCCTCCGAGAGACGCTTGTCGATGGACCGGTGGAGGACGAGCGAGTCGTTCATCTACCCATCTCGGCTCTGGCGCGTCGGCTGCGTTCAGGGGTCGAGAGTCCCAGGTCTTCATTCAATGCTTGCGACGGTTGTGGCGGCTATACCGAAACGTTTGACCAAGCCCAGGCCGACACCGGCCGTCGTCGTGGAGCGAGCAACCTGTCGATAGCGAAACCTGTGTCGGTGACCTCGAGCGCTTGATGGCCAAAGAGGAGTTTGCCGTACCCGAGAGGGTGCAGATAACACGTGGCCCGCCGAAGGGCTAACCCCCTTGTTGCCTTCAGACAATCAGTCAGGCTGTTAATCGGGGCGCACAGGCCGGCGTCGTGAGAAGGGGCTTGGTCGCGCTGGGGCCTATACGCACGGAGACATCGAACGGCCTGGATCGCTGAGCGAGATGGCTGTCCGCCGCGTAGTAGAGGCCGCTCTGGCCGCTCGTGTGACGTTTGGTGGGACGCATGGCGGAGCGATCGTCGCCTATGGGTCCAGGGCACTTGCAGGCAAACGGAAAGAGGTGCCAGATGAGAAGTACGAGGACGTTGCCCACAATCGCCGCCGCGGCGCTCATGTCGGTGCTGTCACTGGCTGCCGTTAGTGCACAAAATGCCTCTGCGGCCACCCGCCCACGGTGTACCGACTCGTGGAAGGCGCCTGCGGGGGGCGCCTGGTCGACGGGCGCCGACTGGTCGAAGGGCTCCTCGCCGACGGCGGGCGATGCCGTCTGCATCACCGTTCCGCTCAAGGGTCCCGTGGTGCTGAATGGCTCAGCGGCCATTGCCAGCTTCACCCTCGGAGGTGTGACCGGGCCTGACGAACTGATGTTCGACGGCGGCACGCTGTCGGTGGGCGCCGACTCGACTGTCGCCCGGACGGGCGAAGTGGCGAGCACGGGGTACGGAGGCATCGTCAAGGTGGCAACGGGGGCCGTGCTCAGTAACGACGGGACAGTTGAGGCCGGAGCCAGTCTCCAGTTGTCGGGGGACGTCACAAACGTTTCCGGGGGGTCAGTCTCGGTCGATACCTCGCTGTACGTCGACTCCGGCAGGTTCACCAACCTCGGCGAAGTCTTGGTCCACACCAACGCAGCGATCGTCGCGCCGTACAACGGTGGCACCGGGGCGGTGATCGACAACGCCGGCGGCAAGATGGAGGACCTCGGCTCGGTCACGGTCAACAAGGGCGCCACCTTCGTCGAAGGGTCAGGATCTCTGACGGGTGCTGCGCCTAGCATTGCGGGAGCACTCGACCTCGTTGGTGCCGGTGCCTCAGAGTTCGACCTGTCGGGCTACGGCATCTCCCCGAGTTTGTCGGGCGATGTGGCGGCCGACCAGAGTTTGCTGGTCCACGGCAGCACGACTTACCCAGTAGAGGCAACGGGCTCGTTCACCAACGCCGGGACCATCCTTGGCCTCGGGTGCCTGAAGCTGCCTTCCGGCGGCACGGTGACGAACGCCGGTCTGATCGTTGTGCCCCCGGGTGCAAACTTCTGTGTTGGAGCCAACGTGACGAATGTTGGGACCGGGACGATCGCCATGGACGGTAACAGCCCTTACGGCGCCATATTGACTCTCAACGGCGCCGTGACGCTCGTCAACGAGGGGACGATCAACGTGGGGTCCCTCAACTCGTCCCTCAGCGCGGGCACCGCCGGCACGATCTCCAACCAAGCCGGGACCATCTCCAACGGGGGGATGGTGACCGTGCCTGGCGGCGCGCGCTTTGTCGAAGGCGCCGGTACGAGCAGCGGCAGCCCCGTCATCGTCTATGGGGCGCTGCGTCTGGCTGGAACCGGGGCTTCGACCTTCGAGATGGAACCTGCCGGACCGCTCACCGGGGCCCGGATATCGGGCAACATCGCCCGCGCGCAGACCGTCTGGCTGGACGGGGGCAGCATCTCGCCCACCAGTGCCGCGGGCAGCTTCACCAACTACGGCACGCTGATCGGCAACGGCTACCTCAAGCTGCCCCTTGGTGCCACGCTCAGCAACCAAGGCGTCCTCGAGGTCGGCCACGGCGGGCTCGGCTCGGCCGGGCTGAGCTTGGAAGGCAACCTCGTCAACACGCCGGGCGGGGTGATCGGCGAGAACGAGGGTGGGATCGACATGGCCGCCAAAGATACGAGTTTCGACAATGCCGGGACCCTCGAAATGCTGTTCGAGGACAACTACGACCTTGCCGCCGACAACCCTCAATCCCCCAACCCCAGGGACATCACCTTCCGCAACACCGGCACCATGTATCTCGGGGTGGGGGGTGACGTGGCCTGGGGCGGCTTCGGGCTCGCATCCGCGATATGGGGTTACACCGGCGACACGGTCGATATTGGCGGCACGATCATTCCGGTGCCCACCGTCGAGCCAAAAGAGGGGTCGGCGCCGGGCGATACAAAAATTACCTACAGCATCACGTCAGGCACGGTGCCTCCAGGCACCAAGAAGCCAGCGTGGGCCCTGTCGTGCTCGGCTCGGGTGACGGAGGGCTGGCGCCTCAGCTGCGGGAGCGTCGCCACGCTGACCGAGGACAAGGCAACGACGCTCGTGCCGACGACCATATCTGTCACAGGCTCAGGTGCGTCCAACGGCAACTCTGGCTGGGAGACGCCCTACGGCCAGCCGGTCACCTTCACCGCTACGGTTTCGGCGCAGAACGGAAGTGCCCCCACCGGCAAAGTAGCGTTCTTCGGCGCTGTGGGACTCCCGGCCGGGGCCACGCCGGCGATCCATCCGGACCTGCTCGGCACTGCCTCGCTGTCGACTAAGGACGGACTCACTACGGCGCGCCTGACGACCTCGAGCCTGCCGCCGGGCCTCTACCAGCTGCTCGCCTTCTATTACGGCGACTCCAGCCACCTCGCTGCCAGCACTATGTACGGCTCCCCCGGCGGCCAGACCTACGGCGACGAGACAGTGACCCAGGAGAAGACGACAATCACGCTCAGCTCGTCACATGGGGCCTCCGTGTTCGGCGCGCCGGTCACTTTGATCGCGAAGGTGGCGCCCGCGGCCGTGGGGCCGGCCAACCCGGGCGGCGTGGTGACCTTCTTCGACAGCGGCACCCCGATCGGAACAGCTCCGGTCTCGACCAGCAAGGGCGTCACGAGCGCTCAGGTGACCACCGTCGACTTGCCCGTCGGCAGCGACTCGATCACCGCCGGGTACAGCGGGGACTACGACTACGCCGGCGGTACGTCGCCAGCCCTGGCCGAGACCGAGACGGCGCCCTGAGCGGGCAAGGTCACGCGCGGGCGAGACCTTGCCCTTTTGTGCACACGAATGATTCGAGGGCGCTCGGATGCGGACCTTCCTGAAGCTATCGACCGGCTTCTCCGGCGATCTGATTAGCCACTCCAGTAGTCCTCATCTCGGGGTGCACGCCGATCCATTCTTCTAGTGCCTTCAGGTTGTCGCCGCCTCGCTGCTTGCTGATCACCAGGCGTGCCCAAGCTGTATGGCCCTTTCTGAGAGGTGTACGAGCCCCGGTCGCCTTGCGAGGCAAGCCAAGGGGCCGTGCGCCCCGTCGTCCTGGTCGGTCGGCAATCTATCGGTCTCCCAAAGTCAATCCGGGTTCGTCTGAGAGCCGACTCAGTCAGCTCGCAGCAGCAAGGCTGTAGGCGTCCGTGCTGCAACGAGCCCCGGCAGGGCGGCGACGACGTTGGCCAGCACCAGCGCACCGAGCGCGACAAGCGCCACCGACAAGACCGGCACGCTGGGTAGGGGAACGGCGTAGATCTGACGGGCGAAGAGAGTCCAAAGCCATCGCCCGACGGTGATCCCGAGTGGCACACCGATCACAATCCCGATGGTCGCTGCCACCGACGCCTGCCACGCCACCGCCGCCATGAGCTGCCGCCGAGTGAAGCCGAGTGTCTTCAACAAGGCTAGGTCGCGTCGCCGCCTGCGGACCGACGTTGCCAGGGTGAGGCCCAAGGCGACAATGGCTCCCGCGGCAAGTGCGGAGGCCAGGAGGGCCGGGACCACTCCCATAGTTCGATAGTTCACGATCTCAGCGGGCCTTTGCACACCAACGACGGAGACCGTATCTCCCTGAGCGTCACCGTCGGGAACGGCTGCGAAAACTTTGTTGGCCGCGGTAGCGATGCGTTGCAGGTTGGCGAGGCCGACCGCGGCAGGCAGGCCCTCGCGCAACCGCACGAAGACGAGATTCGGTCCGTTCAGCGTAGGGTCCGAGCTGGACAGCGCTTGCTCGAACGAGGCGGGCAAGGCGGCGTCGGACATGAGCGCCCCCGTCCCCATTGAGGTGTGGTCGTCGATAACGCTGGAGAAGCCCACGGCGGGCATGGTGGCCGTGCCCACCACGACGAGACGTGTCGGCGGGACGTACACAGGGTCTCCGGGCCTGCCGTAGGTCACGACGACCGTGTCGCCGATGTGTTTGTGCAACTGGGCCAGCGTGGCCGCGCCGAGAACGATCTGGTCCTTGTCCTCGACGGCGTGCCCGGCGAGTATCGGCGGGCTGATCGGCGCCTTGGTCGCGGAGTGCCCGAATTCGAACAGGAACGGAACACCCTGGCCGTCGATTTCGGCATCGTTGTAGTCGTAGCCGTCCCATGCGACAACATCGGGATCGTGGTCGAGGAGGGAGAGCGCCTGGGGGGGCGTCGTGTTACTTGCGTTGAGCATGTAGCTGAAGTTCCACCCGTAGAGCGCAGGATGCGACACGAGGGACTGCAGACTGCTCCCGAAGGTGAGAGTGGCCACGGCCAGGGCCACGGCAAGGACAGCCCCCAACAAGGCTGAGCGCACCGGCACCGCCGTGCGGCCGCGCCCCGGCTCGAGGGCAAAGCGCACCCCGATCACTGCCGGTGGCGACAGTCCTGCCGAGCCGGCTGCCTGCACGGCTCTCGAGTGGCTCTCGGGAGCGACCCGCGAACGCCGTAGAACACGATGGGGAGCTCCCCGATACGCCACAGCGAGGGCGATCGATCCAAGGCCAACGATAAGCACGAGCAGCCCGACACCGAGCACCGTCCAGTCCAACGCGATGCCCGATTCGGGATAGACGGGGCGGACAGGACCCAGAGGCGAGAGTGGTGACAGCGCCACAGCAACGGCGGCGGCGAGCAGCGAACCCACCACGATCGAGGCCAGGATGCCGACAAGACTGTCAGCCGCGATCGTCCTGGGTCCGGCACCGAGGCCACGCAGGACCGAGAGCTCCTCCTCGGCCTCGCGAAGTTGGCGGGAGATGAGCTGAAGGCCGATGAGCAGGGCGGCGAGGGCGGCGACCCCGCCGAATACGCCGAGGGCGATGGCCACGGGCTTGACCGTTCGATCAACCTTTGCCTCGACGGGCGCGATGGCGTGGAATCCGTAAGTGTTACCCGGCGGCGCTGCGCTGGCGAACTCCCGCTCCACGGCATTGACATCGCCGTTTCCGTGGTCGAGTTGGAGGCCATAGGTGATAGCGCCTTCTTGCCCGCCATCGGCCACGATCTCGCGCCCCAACGCCGGGGTGAAGAAGACGAAGGTCGGGAATATGTCGATGTCGTCCTGGACAATGGCGTTGCCCTGTTCGACCAGTCCGACCAGCGTGACGTCAACGCGGATGTGTGGTGGGACCCTTGCCGTGCCAAAACCCGGCAGGCTTTGCTGGTCCGCGGTATAGATGCCGTAGGGGATGACCTCACCGACATGGACGCCGAGCAAGCGCGCCGCTGCCGCTGTCATCACTGCCTCGTCGGGCCGGTCGGGGTCTGCCATCCGCCCCGCGGTGACGGCCAGGCGATCCTGGTCGAAGAACAGGCCGTCGACGCTCGCGACAGGCTGAATGTCGTTGATGGCGCCGAGGCGAGGGGCGCCGTCGGGTGCCAAGGGGGCGGCGGCAACGGGGATGGCAGCCTCGACGTGGCTTACGCCCGGCAGCCGAGCGATTGCCTCGACGGCCGATGCCGAGTAGATCGGCGCGCTGCCACCCCCGTTGCCGACCCCTCCGAACACGGTGATATCTAGGTTCGACGGGTTAGTGCTGGCCAAATATGTGGCAAACGACGACTGAGTACGGCGGGCCGCCGCCAGCGCGCCCATCGACAGACCGCCTACCAAGCCTACGAGCAGGAACAGGGAGAGATAACTGCCCCACCGATGACCGAAGGTGGCCCGAGAGCGATAGCCCGCCACCCGAAGGCTTCGACCGGTCGCATCACCCAGCCGTTGCCGTCTCACGAAACGAGTGTGGCGTAGCTCAGAACCGGAACCAAGTGGGTCAGCCCCTCGACTCACCCTCGTGCCAGCACCACGTCACGAGATCACCGCCAGAACCGCGCCCGAACAACCATCCGCAAGTGCCGGTCATGGCCTGGAATCCCTAGGCTACTGGCCTAGCCCGTAAGTGTTAATCAACGGCCGTCCAGAATCGGCGCGCCAGACCAAAACGGTGCTACAAGCGTGACTGTGCGAACGCGGCGGACAGCCGGCCCATCGACTGGTCCCCAACCGCAGCGGAGGTCACCTCACCCGGAGCGCCATCTGGCAAATCGTCGCCAAGTACCGCCCGAGCCGCTACTCACTGCCAGTCGCTCGCCGCCAACAACATCGACGGGTCGGTCGAGGGGTCCCTGGACTTCAGCCCATCGTGGTCGTGCGGCCCCGGCGCCGAAGAGAGGGCGGGGAAGCCTCAGCCGTCACGAGCAGGCAGGGGGGAACGACGGCACAAGGGGCGGGCTGCCGCCGGAGATGATCTGAGCCTTGAGCCTGACGTATACGTACGCTTGCTGGGTTCGCTCGGCCCCGGTGGTCACGTCGTGGAGGCGTACGACGCAAGACTCAGGCCGTGATGCCGTGAGCGCTATCCCATAGCTGTGGTACGAACCAGCTGCGCAATCTGGGCTGCACATGTCGACGTGGAAGGTCCCCACACCCGAGGCGCTGGCAGGACTCGCTCTGGTCCACCTCAGTTGCGCCATGAAGTCGTGGTTGTCGTACGAGATGCGAGCTGGGAAGCCCGGCCAGGCGTACAGGCTGCCGGGCATCATGCCGGTCGAGACGTACAGCGACGGTGAGGCCGGTGCGGTCGTCGTTGTGGCAGCGAGTATCCCGACGCCGACGCCGATCACGACGAGCACGGCGACGATGAAGGTGGCAATGGGGTGGCGGAGGGTCCGCATCACGTCACCCGTAACGAGCCGGTCCCTGCCAGATCGAGATGGGCGCGCTCTTGCCGTGCCTCACAGATGTAACCAGCACGAGGACCCGGAGCCGCACGCTGCTCATCCTCCCACGAAGCGGTGACCGGCTGGCCCCGCCACCGCCGTGCAGAGGCCACCGCCGAGCGATCGGAGCACCTGCTGGACTCGGGAAGGGATTCCCGGCCCTCCTGCGCAGCACCGGCGGCTCTGAGCCACCTAACGAGGTGCTCTGCCGCCGAGGCACTGGCTCGATACGATCCGTGATTCATCCGCGCCGTCATCTGAAACACGACGCTTGCGCCATGGACGGCGACGAGGGCCGTGACTGAGCACAGGAGCGTCAGTCGAGCCGAGCTGGCAGACCTGTTTGTCTGCACTCCTCTCGGTAGGAGCCATTTTCCTGCCGCCCCTCGCGAGCAGTGCCTCAGCGGTTGCCGCAAGCCCCCGAGCCGCGCCGTCAATCGGAAATGCATCCGCGGCCGTTGGTTCCACGTACTACTACGAGGTTCAAGCGGCAAACACCGACGGCGCTGGCCCGTTCGCTAACGAGGCATGTCAAGCCGCGCAAACTCCTTACACGTAACCTTTGACCGCAATGGCGGGACGGGGACGATGGCCCCGGAAACCGATGACGTCCCGACGGCATTGAGGCCCAACAGCTTTACCCGCGCCGGTTACAGCTTCTCCGGCTGGAACACCGCCGCGGGCGGCTCGGTCGTCGCCTATGCCGACGCGGCCACCCCCCTTCTCGCCGAGTGCCACTCTCTATGCCGGGTGGACGACACCTAGGGTCCCGACCACCGGTACCGGGTCCTCACCGTTTGGTTGCACGACCCCAGGTTGCCTTGCGAGGGAAGCCAAGGGGCCGTGCACCCCGTCATCCCGTTTAGAGACCCTCCGGGAGACACTCTGGCGATGGAGTCCAGGCAGACAGGGAGCTAGTCGTCGACCTGGTCTATCAGTTCTGTTGTTGCTGGAGAAGAGGTGCTCCAGCAGTCTTCGTACCGCCCAGCTCGGGAAGCCCGTCTGAGCCTCCGTCAAGGTGCCTGCCATCGGCGTCGTGCCCGATCCCTTCCTTCGACCAAATCGAACAGGTGCGACTCCAGGCGATCCGTTGCCGCCGAAAGCGACCAAGTCGATTCGACGTGGCGTCTTGCTGCCGCGCCGAGTCGGCGGGCGAGTCCCTCGTTGTCCAAGATCCGCTGCAGTGCACAAGGGAGTTCGCTTTGATTGCCCACCAGGAGACCCGTCTCGCCGTCGACGACCGTTTCCCTCACCCCTCCTTCGGCCTGTGCCACGACGGGTAACCCACAGGCAGCCGCCTCCAAAGGCGCGTAGCCGAAGGGCTCTAGTCTCGGCGCATAGGCCATGACGGCCGCCTCGTTCAACAGGCGAACCACCTCCTGATCGGAGATGTTTTGGTAAGGAGTGAAGGTCACGCCCCGGCGTTCTGCCAGTTCCACTAGCTGCCCCAGGTAGTGCGGATCTTCCGAGTTACCGATCCAGGAGAGGCTGGGACGAGGCGGCGTGATCCGGCCGACAGCCTCGATAACGACTTCGACACGCTTATCGGAAACAAACGCTCCGATACCGATCACAATCCTCTTTCTAGTAAGGCCGATATCCTTGTACCGCTCCGTGTCCACTCCCAGGTAGCAGACCGCCGCGTCAATGCCGTAGGCGCGCAGCATGCTTTCCCTGCTGAAATAGGAGTTCGCCAATACGCGGTCGTACGTCCGGACTCCGGCCAGCTCCTCTCGAGCCAGAATTCTCAACCCGCGTATGAGAACCGCATCGTACAAACGGTCGTAAACTGCGGATAGTTGGAAACCCTCTGGACGATCCAGTGCGGCCCAGGGAAGTCGGGGCGTAGCTTCATAGAGCCTGCGGAATGGCTCCTGATGGCGCGGCATGGCCTCATAGAGCACACGGTACGGCTCCTGGAGATACAACAGGGCAGGGCTTTTGACGTATCGCCCAAGGCTCGTCACGTGGAACAGCATGCTGCTTCCCGCGAGTACGACGTCGAAATTCCCACGGTTGATCTCCTCGGCACAAAGCTGGCTGTGGCGATCGAGAGCCCTGAGTCTGGCGGGGATAAGCGTTCCTCCTCCGGATAGACGCGCTGCGAACTGTCTCCAGCTGGGGCGTTCGAGCGAGTCGAGGGGAACGATGTGTTCCGGCACGAGATCACCTATTGGAAGGAACCTTTGATCGGCCATCGGTGGACACCAGGACTCGACGTGGTGGCCACGACCGACCAGTCCGCAGACTTGATCGTAAAGCGCCCTTTTGCCACCTCCGCTAGGCAGGTTGTGCCAGACAGCGATTCTCATGACCTGACTGTCAAACTGTCGGCTTGAGTCGAACTGACCAAACTGTCAGTGAATACATGAGATGGCGAATCCGCGGTGGGCGCCGACCGTAGGGAATCGACCCGTCAAGTGGGCCAGTCGTACGGACGCGAAGACGTCTGACGGCATCGAGCTTCTGCTCGTGGTCGGCCTCGGGGTACTCCAAGAGCCGGTCGTCGATGGAGTCCAGGTACGTGAAGAGGAAATCATTCACGGTTCCATCATGGCGCATCACGAACCGGGAAACGCGCTTCGGAAAGTTGGCTGTGCTCAGGGCTTGGCGACCTTTGCAGAGACTGATAGCGGGCGCACGGCCCCCGGTCGCCTTGCGAGGGAAATCAGGGACCGTGCACCCCGTCATCCTGGTCGCGATTCACCGGGAGACGCCTGGCAATGAAGTCCAGGCAGGCGACGGCGTCGCCGTCAGCCGTGGCACCAGCTCGCTAGGCAAACAACCGTTGGTACCTGTTCAGGGCTAGTCGAGGCTCGACGTTCATTCTGGCATCGACGTTCTGTATTGGGCGACCGGCGGTGGCAACGACAAGATGTCATGCCGACCCCCGGCTCCGGCGCGAAACGTCCCCCAGTCGGAACCGGGGGACGTTCGTAACTCAAGGTTCAGGAGCGCGCCTTGGGATCCGTCTTTCCTCGGACCCTACTTGCACCTAGTGAGTGGGTGTCAGTTCGAACCCGTCCCAGAAACCGAGGCCGTCGTAATATGCACCGACGATCAGTCCAGAGTCGTTGGCACCGTTCAACCAGAGACCGTATTGACCGTCGGGGTCGTTGATCGTAGTGAACTTGCCTTTTTGGTAGATGTAACCGTCCGGCACACCCCCGTTGGCGGCGGTTGGGGTGGTGTAGTACACACCGCCTGACTCCCCGGAGTCATTGACCCAACTGATGAAGCTGTCGGAAGATCCTGGATAGTTGGGGACCCGGTTGAACCGACCGTCTTGGTTTACGTAGTTGTAGTAGCCCGTACCGTCTTCGAAGCAGGTGCCGCTCATCGCCCCGGCGTTGGCCACGTACCCGAAGCTCGAACCCGCCACGCCATTGAAAATGTTGGTCGGGTCACGCCCTGTGCCTTGACCAGGACAGTTGTATGTCATATAGCTGCCCTTTTTGTAGCTAAACGCATGCATAGTGCTGTGGCTATCGAAGTAGGTGCCGCCGATTTCTCCGGAATCGGTGACGCCGTCTACGTTGGTACCAAGGTCTTTGGCGTTATCAGCCGACGGATCCGCGATTGTGGCGAACCTGCCACCCTGGTCGATGAAGCCGTAGTCGGCACCGCTGCTGTCCGTGTACGTGCCGACGATCTCCCCGTGGTCGTTCATGCCAGTTACCGTGTTGCTGACCCCCAGCGGATCATCAATCGTAGTGTACTTCCTGCCCTGTTTGATGAAGCCCCGCTGCACGCCGTTTTTCCAGTCAGTGCTGGTGACGTAGTACGCCCCGACGACCACCCCCTTGTTGTTGACCATCACGGGAAAGGTCGCGTACGAACCGGGCACTTTGATGTTCGTCCAGGTGTACCCCTGGCCGGTCACCCCTGAAGTCGCAGCAGCCGGCACAACGCCCACCATCGCCACGAGCATGGCTCCCACACCGGCAGTCAGAAGTACGCGACGCAATGTTTTCAAGGTCATGTTGCCTCCCCATTTGTTGCTCGTCGGAGAAGGCGTCGGGAGCGACCAAACTTCGGAGGATCGTGGCGCCTCTTCCGAGGCGCATATGTCTCAACTCACTTCCGAGGTGATCAGTCGCTTGCCCTCGCGCACCTCGGCTTGCGGAAGTATAGGCGTGTTGCCTGTCAATTGCTAGGGCACCGCGAAGCGTTGGGCAGCTGAGAGCCACGAGCGCCGGTGGCGATCGCTTGCCAACACCTCAGCCAGCACCAGCGGAAGATCGCTCCGACCATCGAAACGGTGACGCGCCGGAACAACGTCTACCTCGCGGTTCGACGGGCGGGGGACCGCGCACCAGGTCGGCTGGGTGGCCGAAGCGCACCACGTCATGTGACTAATGCGACTACAAGAAGCTCACCACCGTCTGGCCGGCATATGGTGCACGACCCCCCGGTCGCGTCGCGAGGGAAGCCAAGGGGCCGTGCCCCCGTCATCCCGTTAGGGACCCTCCGGAAGGCGCCTTTTTGATGGGAATCAAAGCGACGACAATCAAGTCGTCAATCTGGTCCTTCAGGGCCGGTTACCCGGGAGGAGGAGCCGACGACGGCCTGACAAGACAGACACGTGCCCTCACCCCGTCGATGAGTCGCTCGCCCCCAGAGCCGGCCATAGAAGTGGTCGGCAAAGTCGCGCTGCCCGCCCCGATTTGCCCAGCCACTCCAGGGAAGAGCCCGGGTCCGCTCGGGATGAGCTAAGGCGGAGGGGACTGCTAACTGCATCTATCAGACTCGGACCTCCTTAAGGCCATCGACAGAGCGTTCCCGGAAAGCTGAGAGGATGCGGCCATCCACCCGGTGTATTCATTCACACTGTCTCGAGGAGGCTGAGAGTAGTAGACCGATGGGCAACCTGAGGCTGTCCTCGGGCCAGGAGGTGTGGGAATGCGGTCAGGTAAGTCTCGACTCAGGCCGGAGCGCCGGTCTCGCCATGAGCGTCCTCATCCGAGGTGGACGGTGGCCGTGCTCGCAGTGGTGCCCATGCTGGTCCTGATGACGCCAGCGGCAGCCAGCGCAGGTATGGCCAAGGTTGCGACACCCATGGCACCGGTCCGCGCTTCAAGTGTGGCGAAGGGCAGGCATTTCGTGGGCACTCTGACGGTGACTGAGCACCTGGTGTGGGACTTCTCGTCCAGCTCGGTGGCCGAGCACGGCCAGCGCAACATCACGGGACACGTCAAGTTGGACCTCGTAGTCTCGGGTTCCCAAGTGGTGAGCTTCAAGGCAACCGAAGTAAGCGTCAACGGCTCGATGCATCTCATCGAGCAAATCCATCCCTCCCACTGCGACATCACCACTACGCACAAGCTCGACACGACGGGGGTGTTCTCGGCCAGCGGCTCGCTGGGCGAACTAGCCCTTAGTTGGCCGATGGTGGACCACCAGGTCGATGTCGGTCCCTGTCCGGGAGAGCCCCAGGGCACCAACGACTTCCATGTTCGCTGGGGCACGGGAGGCCCAGGTGGACTTGCCACTGGTCACTGCACGACGCACGATACCGGCACGAACGGGATTGTTGTCTACGACTCCACCTACAAGCCGCCTTTCGGTACCGAGGGCCTCGGCTCCGCGACGACCGCCACGTGCAAAGGCGAGCTAAAGACGACTGCGTGAATGGCCTCGGGTCGGGTGGGGTCCCTTCAGGCCCGGCGGTGGGGTCGGGACGGTGTGCAGATTGCGGTGGCGTTCGGTCCGGCCGTCAGCGTCTGTCGGTCCGACAAACTGCCCGGTCGTCACAGAGCAGTAGACCATGTCTCGTACGATTCTTTGATTGCTAGAGCTTGCTGGCGTCGCTGTCTGCGAAAATCGAAAGGACGGATGCTATGCCGAAGTGGGAGTACAAACTCATTCAGTGGAAGTGGTTGCTTCAGTATGGCGGATCGCATCCCGCCGACGCGCTTGCGAAGAACCTGGACCTCAATGGCTTGCAGGGCTGGCGACTGAGTTGTCAGATCACACTCGATGTTGGTTTCCAGAAAGTCGAATATGGAGTATTCACCAGAGAGATTGCTGACAGTGCGGCTACCGGCTCGGCAAGCTCTCCCTCCACTGATGTCCTGGACGTAGACCGATCCGTTCTGTGAGTGCGCATTCACTCAGTTGATTCGGGTCGGAGCAACCGCAGACGCCGTCAAGGACAGTAGGGACGTTCTAATGCCCGTGTGTAAACGCCAAGGACGGGAATCCTCGTGGGAGCAGGGTCCCGGTGCTCCGCACCACCACGGCACCCCGTATGGGCTAGCCCACTTCTTCAACTCGGACACGGTGTCAGCGAAAATCTTCCGGTTCTCATGGGTCCAAGATTGACCCCGTGAGGGCGTGCCGCTGATAGACCGGCAGGTGGCTC
>JBEKGS010000088.1:0-7451 GCA_050012675.1 Acidimicrobiales bacterium | reverse complement strand
CTCGATAAAGGACTGCATATCGATTACTGGCGTCCAGCTTCTCGAACATGGCCAATGCAGGAGCGTTGGCAGCGAGTGCCGCGGCAAGGTCGGATGGCACCGTCATCGCTCGTTGGCCCTCGTAGGCACGGTCCCAGCTGCCATCCTCCTTGGCGCGCTCCACCGCGGCCATTCCTCCAGGCAACATGCGGCCTTCATTGACGAGCCGATCGGCGAGGGCGACGTTGCGCTTGGACCAACCGCTGCCCGGCTTACGCGGGGTGAATCTCCTGCGGAACGTCCGCTCGTCGCCCTTGGCGAGCTGGCCGTCGACCCAGCCGTAGCGGATCGCTTGCTCGAGGGCCTCGTCGTAGGTGAGGCGGGTTGGCTCGACCGTGCCCTTCTTGGCGAGGACGAGCCAGACGCCTTCGCTCTCGTGTTCGTTCTCCGTCAGCCACTGGGACCAGGTCGCCGCGTCGGCGACAGTGAGAACGGGAACCTCCTTGGACACGGTGCTTAGTCTCGCGCCGAGGTGGTGGCCGATCTTCGCCCAGATCAGAGCGCGGCGCGCCGATAAGGGCGGCCAGCGCGCACGACGCTGAAGTCTCGTCCTGAGGGCGTAACTGACACCCAGGGTGCGTTGGCAAGGACATGCGTTCGGCGAGCGTGGGCATACTCGGTGATCATGATGAACGAGCGCAGTGCGGTCGATATATGTCGCGGCAAGCATCGCTAACTGATCGACTCTTGGTATGCGCGTTCGGTGATCGCACCTGCCCCACTGGCGGCACTTGGGCGACGCGTAGCGCGTCTCAAATGTGAAACATCTCGGTCCTTCTGCATCCAGAGCACCGCACACTCTTGCTTCTTCGACCGAATCAGCTTGACGCGGCTCACACGTAGGAGGATGATGTACTAGACAGATAGATATTTAGGAGATTGTCATGATCGAGTTCCAACTGGACACCCGCACCGGCGTGGCTCCCTACTTGCAGCTCGTCCACCAGGTGCGCCGGGCCCTCAAGTTGGGTCTTTTGCACGAAGGGGATCAGCTCCCGACAGTCAAGGAGGTCGTTGCCCGGTTGGCGATCAATCCCAACACGGTGCTCAAGGCATACCGGGAGCTCGAGCATGATGATCTCGTCGCTGCGCGGCCAGGAATCGGGACCTTCGTGACCGGAACGCTGAGCGACCCGTCACTCGCCGCCCATGGGCCGCTCCGCCAGGAACTCCACCGCTGGCTCGCAAAGGCGCGTCGCGCTGGGCTCGACGACGAGAGCATCGAAGCGCTATTCCGGGACTCCTTTCAATCCGCCCATGAAGAGGGCGTAGCGTGAACGCTGTCATCGAGGCACGCGGTCTCGGGAAGCGTTATGGACGTAAGTCAGCGCTCGCCGATTGCACCCTCGAGATCCCTGCAGGACACGTCGTCGGGCTTGTCGGTCCGAACGGAGCCGGGAAATCGACCCTTCTCAATCTCGCGGTCGGTCTCCTCGCGCCGACATCGGGCACTATCGAGGTGCTCGGTCGTGCGCCGGCGTGCGATGCGGCTCAGCTCGGTCGGGTTGGTTTCGTAGCCCAGGACACACCCGTCTTCTCTGGGCTGAGTGTCGCCGATCATCTCGAGCTCGGCGCCCGGCTCAATTCTGGGTGGGACCGGACAGTGGCACAGGACCGAATCGACCAGCTCGGCCTCGATCCGGATCAACGGGCCGGAAAGCTCTCAGGCGGACAACGGGCCCAGTTGGCCCTCACCTTGGCCGTCGCGAAGCGACCCGAGTTCCTCGTACTCGACGAGCCAGTCGCCAGCCTTGACCCGCTCGCCCGCCGGGAATTCCTTCAGATACTGATGGAGACAGTCGCGGACCAGGAGGTGAGCGTCATCCTCTCCTCGCACCTCGTCGCCGACCTCGAGCGTGTGTGCGACTTCTTGGTCGTCCTGGTCGCCTCGCGCGTACAGCTTGCTGGACCGGTCGAAAAGCTTCTCGCCTCTCATCATCGACTGATCGGTGGAGCTCGCGATCCGAACACGCTGCCGGCCAACCAAGAGATCATCGAGGCGAGCCAGACGGAACGCCAATCCACCTTTCTCGTGCGGACCGATGAGCCGATTCATGATCCAAGCTGGACCGTGGAAGAAATCGGCATGGAAGACCTTGTCCTCGCCTATATGAGGCGAGGCGCAGTGGTCTCGGAATCCCGCCCGCGGCCGATAGGGCTTCTCAAGTGATCTGGCTGACCTGGCGTCAGTTCCGCACACCGGCCGCGGTGGCCTTCGGACTGCTCATTGCGATCGCGATCACCGCTGCTTTGACCGGCCCCCACCTTCTCCACCTCTACGACACAACCGTGGCGAACTGCACGAAGTACCACGACTGTGGCTCCGCCGAGCTCCAGTTCCTAAAGAACGACCATTTCCTGCAAGCGGCCCTTCCCCCGCTTCTCCTGGTCGCACCCGCGCTCATCGGGGTCTTCTGGGGTGCACCCCTCGTCGCCCGTGAGCTCGAGACGGGTAGCTACAAGCTCTCCTGGTCTCAAAGCGTTCCCCGCGCCCGCTGGCTCGCGGCCAAGCTCGGTCTGGTTGGGCTGATAAGCATGGTTGTCACAGGACTTCTCAGCTTGATCCTCAGCTGGTGGTTCAGTCCGTTCGACCGCGTCAATGTCAACCGCTTCTCGCCTGCGATGTTCGGCGTGCGGGGTATCACGCCGATCGGCTATGCCGCCTTCGCGTTCATGCTCGGAGTGTCGGCGGGCGTGCTCATCCGCAAGACCCTGCCGGCGATGGCAGTCACGATCGTCAGCTTCCTCGGGGCTCGACTCGCCGTGACGTACTGGATACGCCCTCGTCTCGAAACTCCGCTCGGGGTGTCGTCCCCACTCGTACTCCCCGTCGGAAGTGGGCCCCCACCAACACCGGGTGCCGGGGTCATCCAACCCGGCAGCTGGATTCTTTCGCAAACGACGATCAACGGAAGTGGCCAGGTCGTTGGGCAAAACGGCGGCATCGGTCCGAACGGGCAGCTCGGTCTTCAAGTGTCGCTAAAGGGCACCGCGTCGATACCAGGAGTCGGTGCGTGCCCCGGCGTGAAGGTTCCGCCACCCGGGGCCCCGCGAGGGGCGTCCGTACAGACCCTATTCGCGTCCTGTGCCCACCACTTCGGACTGCGTCAGCTGGTCACCTACCAACCAGCTAGCCGCTATTGGACGTTCCAGTGGTACGAGATGGCGATCTTCATGGCGATGGCACTTGCCCTCGCTGCCCTTTGTTTCTGGTGGGTGCGTCACCGACTGACGTGAGGCGTCGGTACTGGCGCACCGAATGTTCGACGGCGGGCCCTGTTGCCAGTGGTCACTCCTGCCGATGGTCGGCGACCTAGGCGAATTCGTCGAGTTGGAGCCATCCATCTCCTGGATCAGAAGGACGCTCTCGGGTCGACAAAGGACCGCGCGATTCGGCGCTTTGTCGCATGGCTAGTGGTCTGTCGCTCAAATGGCAGGGGCAGTTGATCGGTCGCATAGAGTCGAGAGGTGAGGTCGCCGCAGACCCTGAGCGAAGCCGATCGGCGCCTTGTCGCCGCATGGGCGGCCGATTGTGCGGAGCGAGTCGTGGGTTTGTTCGAGGCTGAAGCTCCCGCTGACGATCGTCCTCGCGCGCTCATCGCCCGTACGCGGGCGTTTGCCCGAGGAGAGCTGAACATTGCTGAGGAGATTCGTCGTCGCTTCGTCGGTGGTGTGCCTGCCAACGAGGTGACAGGTCCCGCGGCTGCCGCTGCTGCCCGAGCCGCAGGTCAAGCGGTAGCGACCTGCCACATGGGCGCGCACGCACTGGGTACGGCCGCGTATGCCGTCAGAGCCGCCATCCTGGCGGCTCCCGACCGGCCAGAAGTCATGGACGACGAGATTCGCTGGCAGCTCACCCATATGACAGCAGAGGTCCGGGCTGCCCTTAGCGCCCTCCCGCCAGTTGGCGAGAACTTGTCAGGCCCTCTTGGGCCGGGGCTTCTCGCCTCAGGCCAACTCGGCACGATCATCCGTGACCTCCAAATCGGTCTCGCCGAATTCGATCCGGGAGATTGGCGGAGTACCCAGGCCATTTCTGCGACGGACCACTAGGCATCTCGAGACCGTCTACCGAGCAGTGCTGGATCCAATGAGGAGTCGGTTGCCGGCTCCGACGAGGAAAAAGCCCAATCTTGCGCGTGCGCGACTAGGTCGTGAGGCGACTTCCCTCACCCTCTTCTGTGGACCGTGTCGTTGTTGGAACTCAACCTTTCGGCAGAGCTCTTCTTGGCGCTGACGCGCCAGTTGGAGCAAAGCGGGATTCACGATGGGTTCCTTTCGTGGTAGCGGAATGCGAATGTCAAGCGTTCATATCGAGGCAGGCGGCGCGACGGCACCAGAGTGGGGAAAGCGCGTTCGCACGCGTGGATTAGCGAGACAGCTAGATCAAAGAGGCGCTGCTGAGAGGCTCAGCAGGCAGCGAGCGTGAGGGCGCCCGTCTTTGTAAAGACAATGAATTCGTTCATCAGGGCACCTCCTTCAGGCTCGTGAAGAAGTCATGATAATGGATCTTGGAGGAGTTGACTAGTGCCAATTGCTGCCTAACGAAGGCCCACTGCGTGGGCCTCTCGCTCGATAGCACGACTGCACACCTCGCGCAACGAGTGCGGCTGGCCGCAACGAGTCTGCTCTCAAGTCCTTCAGATCTTTGTGGTGTCGTGGCGCCGGCGCGCTCGAGACGGACGATGTTGAGAGGACTCAATATTGCGTTGGTTATTCGGCCACTCCCGACTTTGAACCCCTTCTGCGTGGTGAACGTCGGAAAAGGGCGTCACTCACCTGTAAGTGACTCACGTCCGAACCCGACAAGGAAGCGATTCCACACCTTTCGGGGAGGCTGCGTGCCAAGGAGCAGCGAAGCGAACCATCAACATGATCCCAGCCGTCGACGGCAAAGTGCGACGTCGGGACGTCAGCGCTTATGAGGCCGGAGTATTCTGGCCGGGCCGAACGATCCCGTACTCGTAGGCGTAGACAGCGATCTGGACGCGGTCGCGCAAGCCGAGTTTCGTGAGAATCCGGGCGATGTGGCTCTTAACAGTGGCCTGGCTAAGGAAGAGCCGGTCGGCGATCTCGGCGTTAGACTGCCCCTGGGCTACCAGGCGAACGACGTCAAGCTCGCGTCGGCTGAGGTTCTCGGCTAGGTCTGCGGCAGGGGTTCCCGGGGCGGGACCGCGGCGTTGGACTTCCTTCGGGCGCCGCTCGACGCCGAGCTGAACGGCGCCGGGGACAATCCACTGGTCGTCGCGCAGGACGAAGCGATCATTTCGACGGGCAACTTCCACACCGCCGGACTGGCGCTCGCACTCGATACCGTCGCCGCCGCCATCTGCCAGACGGGGGGCCTCGCTGCAAGTCGCAGCGCGCGCTTGTTGTCCGGCGCCCTGTCCGGCCTTCCTGTCAACCTCTCATCGCTTGGACCGGCGAGTTCGGGGTTTGCTCCGCTGCTGAAGACGGCCCACGCCCTCGTGGCCGAGCTCCGTCACCTAGCAGCTCCAGTGGCAAGCAACGCGCAGGGAGAAGCGAGCGACGTCGAGGACGACGCCACGAACGCGGCGCTCGCCGCGCGCCGTGACGCGAGGATGCTCGATGCCTTCCGCCGCGTCATTGCCATCGAGGCGCTCGTCGCCGCGCAAGGTCTGGATCTTGCCCCACCCGAGCGCGTCGGCAGGGGGGCGCTTGTGCTGCAACGCAGCGTTCGTTCACACGTGTCCTCGTTGGACAAGAACCGACCGTGTGGCCCCCGACGTCGCAGCGGTGGAAGCCGAGGTCCTTGGACCTTTGACCATCGTTGGATTGCTCGAAAACGCTCGCTGAGCGGAGCCCTCCGGGCAGTGCGCTCGGGCACACCCGTCGCCGCGTTCGTCATGGAGGTGGATGAGGGTCTGCAGAAGCGGATGGAGCGCGCTGTTGCCGAGCGCCAAGATGACTGAACCGATCGCTGGCCCTGACCGGCTTGGCCGATCACCCGTCCCGAAGACTTGACATATGTCGATAGCGGAATATATTGGACCAGTGGCCCGCGCTTCCACGACTTCGGATGTCTTCAACGCAATTGCCGACGTGCACCGTCGCGAAGTCCTGGACGCGCTGATCGAGGGTGAAAAGGCCGTCGGGGCGATCGTGAACGACCTTTCGATGTCCCAGCCCCAGGTTTCAAAACACCTACGTGTGCTCAGCGAGGTGGGACTCGTCAGGTGCCGGGCGGAGGGGCGTCGTCGGCTGTACCGCCTGGAACCGGAGCACCTTCGGCCGTTGCGCGAGTGGCTGGTCAAATACGAGCAGGCGTGGAACGACCGAATGGATCGGATGGATGGATACCTGAAAGAGCTACAACAACAAGGAGGGGGCAGTGACACCTAAGCGGCATGGAAGGGCCGTTATCGAGTTTCCGAGTGAACTTGAGATTCTTCTCACTCGAGAATTCGAAGCTCCGATCGAACTCGTCTTCGACGTATTGACGAAGCCGGAGCACGTGCGCAAATGGTTCGCTCCATTTGAGAACAGTATGACGGTGTGCTCGATCGACTTGCGCGTCGGGGGGAACTACCACATGGTCTTCGTGACCGAAGACGGAACCGAGTGCTCGTTTCGTGGGACCTACTTGGAGGTCGAGCCGCCTACCCACATCATCGATACGTGGCTGTTCGAGGGCTGGCCCGATGCCGAGGCCGTCGAGACGGTTGATCTACAAGAGACTGACGGAGTGACGAAGATGACGAACAAGCTGGCGTTCCGCGACAAGGCCGGCCGTGACCACATGACTACGTTCGATGGCATGGAAGACAGCTTCGACAAGATGGAGGATTACTTGAGGTCACTGTTCGAAACGAGCAATCCGTCCTCGGGAGGCCAGAGATAGATTTCAACGGCTGCGACACTTGGGTGGCCAAAGCACCATCTGTTTCTCTATGTCGAGAGGTTACGGTTGTCGCATGGTTTTGGGGCCTAGCAGAGGTCACACTGGCGAGGACGACGCGACGACCTCATCATGATGGCGACACCTGACCTCGCCGAGCTCGTCCTGCTCGAAGGCCACGTGCGTCTGACCGCTATCTTCGTGGGTGGGCTGCAAAAACGCCTCACTGCCTCACCGTCCGGGCGCACCTCAGGCTGTCGGAAGCGACTGACCAGTGGAGCTGTTTCTGATCCCAGTCGCCGTCGCAGGGCTACCGATGGGGGTCGAGCTCGACCTTGTCGCTCGCGCCTTGACGTTGCACGACCACCTCACTCACCGCCCGTACTCAGGGGGAATGTCCATGAACCACGACGTCACCGGACGGCTTCGAACCGCGACATCACCGACGGGCACTGGCCTTCGGCGCGGACTGTGGGTCAGCTTCCTCGGCGCCTACGGCCTGGAACTCGCTGTCACGAGCGGCGCGGACTGGGTCGGAATCGACTTGCAGCAC
>JBEKGS010000087.1:0-8532 GCA_050012675.1 Acidimicrobiales bacterium | reverse complement strand
CCGGCACTCGACGCCGTCGTGCCTGTCCAGGCCACATAGCCGAGGACACCCTCTGGTGTTACACAGAAGGTTCCGGTCCCATTCTCGTCCTTCGCCCCCGTCACCGAGATGCACGAGAGTGAGAAACCGTTGATCGACTTCGACGAGTAACTGACGTGCCCGCCCGCGGCCGTGGCGGCCGCCTGGAAGTAGGGGAGGTAGTAGCTCGGCTCGTAGAACGCGAACACATCTGCCAGTGAAGCCTCCGCCCCCGCGCTGAAGCACGTCGCAGCGGTTCCGCCCGAGCCGCCACTGCAGATGTAGCTCTTAGTGCCGAGGGTGATGAGCTTGAAGGAGCCGGAGCTGCTCGTCCCGGCGAACAGCGAGTCAGGCGACTCTTCTGCGATCGTGAGGCTTGTCAGCGACTTCGAGGTGCCGGAGATGATCTTGTAAGTCGCGATGAACGTCTGATGCTCGCCCGCCTTGAACTTCGACAGCAGACTCGATCCCAATAGTCCGGTGGAAGGGGCGGTGGTCGTCGAGCTCGGGGCGACGGTCGTCGATGTAGTCGAGCTCGAAGGAGCAGCTGTCGTCACCGTGGTCGAGCTGGCGGCAGTGGTCGTCGTCGTGGGCGGAGTGCTCGAACTCGAGCACCCTGCGGCCACGATCGCCGCGACCGCCCCGAAAGCCAGGCCAGCCAAGACGCGACGCGGTTGGAAAACCCTCGCAAACCTCATCATCTGGAACCTCCCACCCTCGGGTCACCCGCTCGCCGGAGGCTCAGTGCCGGGAGAACGGCCACCGGGGGACCACATCGCAATGTTGCGTGAGGTTAGCGCACCTGAGAGTCCCCGCGGAGGGTCCCCCGGTGGCGTTGCCGGTCTCTCAGACGACGAAGTACTTGGCCATCGGGTGATGGCAGATGATGGCGAGCGTCGTCTGTTCGGGATGCAGCTGGAAGCCTTCGCTCACGGTGACCCCGATCCGGCCGGCCTCGAGGAGCTCGACCACCTTGGCGTTGTCCTCGAGGTCCGGGCAGGCCGGGTAACCGAACGAATAGCGGCCGCCCCGGTGCTGCTGGCGGAACAGACCCGTCAAGCTCGGCGCGTCCTCGCCTGCGAACCCCCACTCCTCGCGAACTCGTCTGTGCCACAGCTCGGCGAGAGCCTCGGTCATCTCGACCGACAGCCCGTGCATGGCGACGTAGTCGCGGTAGCGGTCCGCGGCGAACAGTTCCGCGGTGTGGGCCGAGGCAAGGCCTCCCACCGTCACGATCTGGAATGCGGCGAAGTCGCGTTGTCCCGAGTCCGCTGGCCTGAAGAAGTCGGCTATGCACAAGTACGGCTCTTTGGCCTGACGCGGGAACGCGAACCGTTCGAGCTCGGTCTGGCGCCGGTCGTCTGTGTAGACGACGAGATCGTTCCCCTCCGAGTTCACCGGGAAGTAGCCCCAGACAACCTGAGGTACGAGCAGGCCTTCGGCCTTCACCTCGTCGAGGCGTGCCCTGAGTTCGGCCCGGACCCGTTCCTTGAACTCCGCGTCGGTCTCGCCGGGCTCGGGGCGATAGCCCCACTGGTTGCGGAACAGGGCCGTCTCGTTTAGGTAAGAGGCGATGTCATCGAGCGGGATGCCTTTGGCGACACGGGTCCCGAGGAAGGGGGGCTCGAATACAGCGTTGTCCGTGCCGACCTCAGGAGAGCGCGCCGGAAGCGTTGTCGGGTCGATCTCGGCCATCTGCGCGCTCCGCCGCGGGGGGAGCTTGCGACCGGACAGCTCGGTCCCGAAGCTCGGGTCGTCGACGCCGCTCCGCTTGATCTCCATCAACCGGTCGAGCAGGTGAAGGCCCTCGAAGGCGTCCTTGCCATAGAAGACACGGCCCTCGTACAGGGCGCGTAGGTCCTTCTCGACGTAGGTGCGCGTGAGGGCGGCGCCTCCCAAGATGATCGGGTATGCGGACTTCTCGAGCCGGTTCAGCTCCGTCAGGTTGTCGCGCATGATGAGAGTCGACTTCACGAGCAGGCCGCTCATGCCGATGGCATCGGCCTGCACCTCGTCGGCCTTGGCGATCATCTCGGAGACCGGCACCTTGATGCCGAGGTTGTGGACCTCGTAGCCGTTGTTGGTGAGGATGATGTCGACCAGGTTCTTGCCGATGTCGTGCACGTCGCCCTTGACGGTCCCGAGGACGATCCGCCCCCTTCCGCCTGACTCGGAGCGTTCCATATGGGGTTCCAAGTAGGCGACGGCGGCTTTCATCGTCTCGGCCGAGGCGAGCACGAAAGGAAGTTGCATCTGGCCCGAGCCGAACAGCTCGCCAACCGTGCGCATGCCGGCCAGCAGCATGTCGTTCACGATGTCGAGCGCCGCGTTGCCCGCATCGAGGGCCTCGTCGAGCTCGGACTCGAGGCCGTTGCGATCACCGTCCACAATGCGTTGTTCGAGGCGCCGGTCGACTGTCCAACCCGAACGGTCTTCGATCGCTGAGTGTGCCGCCGCGCTCTCACCCTCGAAGGCGGCGATAAGCGCGGAGAGCGGGTCGTAGCCTTCGCGACGGCGGTCGTAGGTGAGATCGAGGCAGATGTCGCGGTCAGAGGCGGCGATCTTGTGCAAGGGCTGGATCTTTCCGGCGTGCACGATCGCCGCGTCGAGGCCGGCTTGGACGCATTCGTGCAGGAAGACCGAGTTGAGCAACTGGCGCGCGGCGGGGGCGAGCCCGAAGGACACATTCGAGAGGCCGATCACGGTGTGCACGCCGGGTAGTTCGGTCTTGATCCGCCCGATCGCCTCGATCGTCTCGATCCCGTCTCGTCGGCTTTCCTCCATGCCGGTCGACAGGGGGAGGGCGAGCGGGTCGAAGAGGAGGTCCTCGGGCTCTAGGCCGTAGCGCCCGACGGCGAGATCGTGGATCGCCTTTGCGGCACGTAGCTTCCAGTCGGCGGTCCGCGCTTGGCCGTCGGTGTCGATGCAGGTGCATATCACCGCAGCGCCGTAGTCGCGCGCGAGCGTCAGGAACCCGTCGAGCCGGGTGCCGGGGGCGTCCCCGTCCTCGAGGTTCACCGAGTTGAGGACGGGTCGGCCGCCGATCCATTGCAATGCAGCTTCGGCGACGGAGGCCTCGGTTGTGTCGATGACGAGCGGGATGGACGACTGTGTCGCGAAGCGTCTTGCCACCTCTGTCATGTCCCGCACTCCGTCGGCGCCGGTGTAGTCGACACAGACATCGAGCAGATGGGCGCCCTCGCGCGCCTGGTCCCGGGCCATGGCCACCGTCGTCTCGAAGTCGCCGGCGAGCATTGCCTCGCGGAAGCGCTTGGAACCGTTGGCGTTCGTGCGCTCGCCTATGACGAGGAACGACGCCTCCTGTTCGAACGGTGTCGCGGCGTAAAGAGAGGCGGCGGACGGCTCGTACACAGGCGAGCGGCGGGCGGGCTCGAGACCAGCGCAGGCCTCTACGACCCTGGAGAGGTGCTCGGGGGTCGTGCCGCAGCAGCCACCGATGACCGAGACACCGAGCTCGTGGACGAATATCGACAGGTGCTCTGCGAGCGCCTCAGGCGTCAGGTCGTAGTGCATCTTCCCGTCGACGACCGAGGGCAGGCCGGCGTTGGGCAGGGCCGAGACCGGGATGCGCGCCTGACCGCACAAAAAGCGGAGCGCTTCGTACATCTCCACGGGACCGGTGGCGCAATTCATGCCGATGACGTCCGGTTTCATCGCCTCGAGAGTGCAGAGCGCCGCGCCGATCTCGGTGCCGAGGAGCATGCGGCCGGTGAGCTCGATGGTCACCTGCACCTGGATCGGCACCTGGCGCCCGGCGTATCGCATGGCATGGCGGCACGCCTGGATCGCCGCTTTGGCCTGGAGCACGTCGTAACACGTCTCGATCAAGAGCAGATCGGCGCCGCCGTCGAGCAAGCCTCGGGCGAGTACCTCATAGGCGTCCCGGAGCTCTTTGAAGCTGACCTGGCCCAGGGTCGGCAACTTAGTGCCCGGCCCCAGGCTCCCGGCCACGTAACGCTGCCGGTCAGGCGTCGAGTAACCGCTGGCAACCTCTTTAGCCAACCTGGCCGAGGCGCGGGCGAGTTCCTCGGCCCGGTCGGCGATCTGGTATTCGGCGAGCACGATGGGAAGCGATCCGAACGAGTTCGTCTCCACGACGTCGACGCCGACCTCGAGGAACGACTGGTGCAGATCCTGGACGACCGCCGGGCGTGTGACGCACAGCATCTCGTTGCAGCCCTCGAGCGCCTCTCCACCGAAGTCGTGCGCGCTGAGTTCGCGCAGCTGCAGATTCGTTCCGGTCGCGCCGTCGTAGATGACGACGCGCTCGCGGACGCACTCGAGATAGCTCTTCGCGGCGCTCACTGGGGATAGAGACTACCTGGGCGCCGTGGTCGTGCTGGCGGGAATGCCGTCGGTCAAGTGCCCATTGCCAACCTGGCCACGGCCCGGCGTGCCTGCTCTGCGACGGCCCAGGCAGCGCATTCGGTAGCGAGCGCCGGGTGGAATCTCAGTCGTCGCAGCTGCTGCTCGGTCGTGCATTGATCTTCACCGAGATCGACGAGGCTGAGCGCCAGTTGGTAACCGTGCCGGCGTAGGTTGTCAGCGGCGGGTATCGCCCGGGGCTCTTGTTGCACGGCGTCGTGTTTCGCCTGGAGCGACTCAGGCAGTCGCCGAAGGTGACGACGGGCGAGGGGCGGGAGCAAGCGCCGGACGGCGAGCAGTCGAATTCCCCTCCATTCGGCCATTTCGAAGTCGACGCAGCGCTTCAAAGTCCGCGCGAATGGCGAGTTCGCGCTCAGACGCTCGCCCAGACCTAGTGATCGAGCTGTGTCCTCCACATCGATTTCGATCCCCTCGGGTGACTGCTCGAGCCGGACTATGAGATGACGCAGCAGCCACGTCGTAGAGGGGCCTAGGACGGGTAACCAGAAGGTCTCCACGTAAGCCGATCGCGGGTCGTGGCCGACCTCGTCGATTACCGGGTCGGGCCATGCCTCGACGCGAAGGTGGACCCGTCGTCCGTTTTCGGGCGGGCGCTCCCGTTCGTCGGGGCATGGCTTGGCGCTTGGGTCGAGTTGCACGAGCATCGGTGGACCTCCGTCGTGGCTGAGCGATGAGACTTCCAGACGCTGACTCAGCGGATTCCCGTGCTACCTACCGTTTCCCGGGCTCGCTCGAACCGTTGCGCGGCAGACGTCGGTATCGCTCCGGGGTGTCGGGAAGATCTTGAAGGAAGGGGCCGGACTACACCGCGGGCGGCGATGCATAAGCAGAACAGGGGCTTGACCGAAGCGCTCTGGCGCCTAAGACACGCAGGACCGGAGCCAGAGCTCGATGGGCGAGGAGTTGCGAGTCCCGCGCTGGCGGATGTTTCCGCCGACATTGAGACCGTGCGACACCGGCTGTCGTCGTGCCGGTCTACGGTGTCAGGATCAGGTCAAGAGAGTTGTTGGGGCGTGAGCCCACGAACGGAGGGGTCACATGCGCACGTCCCGTGTAGCGGTCCTTGTCGCCTTGGGAGCGAGCCTTTCAACGATCATTTCAGGCCCGGCATTGGCGCTGGGCGCGGCGCCCCGAACGACGCCGGCGATCGGTCAGCAGCAAGCCGAACTGAAGGGGTCTGACACGGTCGCCCAGAACGGTTTCGGTGTCTCGGTGGCAATTTCGGGAGCGAACGTCGTCGCGGGAGCTCCTGGATATGCGAAGAGCGCCGGGAGGGCTTACGTGTTTGCAAAGACCGACGCTTCGTGGAGACAGTCGGCCGAACTGAAGGGATCCGACACGATCGCCAGCGACTATTTCGGCTACTCGGTAGTCATCTCGGGCACGACCATCGTTGTGGGCTCGCCGGGATACGCCAAGGACTCGGGCCGTGTCTACGTGTTCACTGACTCCGCCAAGGGCTGGGGACAGGTAGCCGAACTGAAGGGCTCCGACACGATCGCCGGTGACTACTTCGGCTACTCGGTAGTAATCTCGGGCACGACCATCGTCGTCGGCGCACCGGGCCATGCCAAGACCGCTGGCCGTGTCTACGTGTTCACTGACACTGCGAGCGGCTGGAAGCAGGCTGCCGAGCTGAAGGGTTCCGACACCGCCGCCGACAACGGCTTCGGCTATGCGGTGGCCCTTTCGGGCACGACCGCCGTCGTCGGTGCACCGGTCTACAGCAAGAACGCCGGCAGGGCTTACGTGTTCACCCACACGGCAAGCGGCTGGATGCAGGCTGCCGAGCTGAAGGGCTCCGACACCGTCGGCGACGACGGGTTCGGCGTCTCAGTGGCCTTTTCGGGTACGGCAGTCTTCGTGGGTGCCGATGGTCACGCAAAGGGCGCCGGTCGCGTGTACTCGTTCACCGACTCTGCCAAGGGCTGGGAACAGGTCGCCGAGCTGAAGGGTGCCGACACGGCGACGAGTGATGGCTTCGGTATCTCAGTGGTCGTCTCGGGCACGACCCTCGTAGTTGGCGCACCGGACCATGCCAAGCTGGCCGGTCGGGCTTACGTGTTCACCGACACGGCGAGCGGTTGGAAGCAGGCTGCCGAGCTGAAGGGAGCCGACACCACAGCAAATGACGGCCTCGGCGTCTCGGTGTCCTTGTCGGGCTCCTCTGCCGTCGCTGGAGCGCCGGATCGTGCCGATGATGCCGGACGGGCCTATGTGTTCAACGCCTGAGGACCCAGCTGTGCGCACGTATGGCTGGTGCGTGCGTGCTTGTTTGTCTCTGGCAGGCAAAACCGCCGCCGGTTCCGGCGAGGGCAGTCCGCACCTTCAACCGGTGGCGTCGTCCCTGTGTCACTGAGTCCTGTCACTGGGTAGTGCCGAACGGCCCTAGCGCGGTGGCTGCGAGCAGCGCAGCCTTGCTTGAGAGGGGAGTTCGACAAGAAAGGGGGGCACCGTGTCCCAGACGCCGTCTCAAGTGCCGGCGCCTTCGAGCGAAGGCGACACGCACAAGCCCGAGGACATTGGGGCTCTTGTAGCGAGCCACCCGCTGCTGGCGGGTCTTCCAGGAGACATGGCCTCGCTTGTCAGTGGCTGTGCTCGCAACGTGGCCGTGAAAGCCGGAGACTTCCTACTTCTGGAAGGAGAACCTGCCAACACGCTCTATCTGCTGCGCAGGGGTCGTGTGTCTCTGGAAGCAAGCGCTCCAGGACGCTTGCCGCTCGTGATCGAGACTCTGGAGCCAGGTGCGGGTCTCGGCTGGTCTTGGCTGTTCCCGCCGTATCGCTGGCAGTTCGATGCTCGCGCCACCGAACCGGTCGGGGCGATCGCGGTGGACGCGGCCTGTCTTCGTTCCAAGGCCGAGGCCGACCCGGTATTCGGTTATGAGCTGATCAAGAGGTTTGCCTCGGTGATGATGACGCGCCTCGATGCCGCACAGATGCGCCTCTTGGACCTCTACGGGAGGAAGGCATAGTCGAGGGTCACTGATGGGGTTCTGCGACGGGCTCTAGGTTTCATGCCCGCGAGCACAGGTCACGTGTGTTCGCCTGCGTCTCGTCCTGGTCTGCCCGCCCGTTTGCAGCGCGCGAGCGTAGCAAACGTCGCTCACGGTGGGGGACCGAGGGCAGAGAGTCGCCCTTCGCGTCGCGCAGTACAGGCCCTCCAACCAGGATTGCAATTCCTACCGCCTTCGCAAGGACGTCCTACAAGATGCCGTCGAAGGTGAGCTTGGTCCGTCGCAACATCGTGGCGGTGAGTCGTTTGCGACAATGCCCCAGTTGAGGCGGATGAACCGAACGCCGGCGCCTTGGATGTGGGACCAGTTGCAGATGTAGGACCAGTTACAGCAGTTCCTGCGCCGGCGCAGGAGTCGTTGATCCGCGCCGCTTTGGCGCGTTACCAGGGAGGGCACCGAACAGCTCAACCGGTTGACCCTTCGGTCAGACGGTGGGGTCAATGGTGGCTCCCGACCGCGCGGGTCTCGGACACGAGAGAACAAGACCTGAGAGGTCCTTCGATCCGGATCTCATATCAGCAGCGTGGGCTTTGTGGCCGGACGCTGACGTCCACCTGAGAATACGCGACGGGCCACCGAGAGAGATGGCGGGCGGAGTATCCGCACCGGCCGGATCGTCCCGAAAAGTAGAGAGGGCCCCCGCAGTGCGGGAGCCCTCGCCCTACTTCCGACGGCTCAAGCTTCGAGCCGTCTAAGGGATGTTGACAGTGGTAAAGGACGTGCCTTAGGCCGCAAGGGGTCCGTTGGTGAAGGTCACCGCGTTGGTGCCAAGGCCGAGGGTGAACGTGATCGCCCCCGGAATGCCCAATGTCGGTGCTCCCGCCATGCCGTTGCCCTGGTAGCTGATCCCGGTGACTCCAACCTCGGGCGCCCCCGTGATCCACGTTTCGGTGATCGTCAGGATGTACGGGTAACCCTCCGGGTCGATGACAGGCGGACCGTTGAAGAGCTCGCACGGGTCTGGGTCACTGGCGGTGATCGTCAGGCTCGGGAGAGGCGGGCCGTAGAAGATCCCCGTGTCCTCCGAATCCGGGACGGGGTTGCTGTCGACCCACTTGTAGCTGAAGTCCACGGTCTGGCCATCGGGCGTG
>JBEKGS010000086.1:0-8246 GCA_050012675.1 Acidimicrobiales bacterium | reverse complement strand
GACGAGAGCGAGTACGTGCACTCGGTCGAGCAACACGTGAGAAGCGTCCCCCACTACGCCTACCCGACCGTCGAGCAATTCTGGGACGAGATCGCCGAGTGGATCTGGTACCAGGAGGAGCCAACGATCTCGTCGGCTCCGTACGCCTATTACTCCGTCTACCGCATCGCCAAGGGCCAGGTGAAGGTGATCCTGTCGGGGAACGGCGGCGACGAGCTGCTCGCCGGCTACCTGCCGTACTTCCGAACCTACCTGAGCTCGGCCATGGACCAGAGACACTTCCTCGCGGCAGTCCGGGAGGTCGTGCTCGGCCGTGACCTCTACACGCGCTTTGCCCGGGAACTGCTGGCAAGGGGCCGGGCGGGCGGGCCTCGCCAGTTCTCGATGCCCGAGTTCCTCACCGCCAAACCCGGTGACTTGGCGGAGTTCGACTACCGGCCGAGCCGCAATCTCAACGTCCGGCTCGCCGACGACGTGCTCAAGTACTCGACACCGAACCTGCTCCGCTACGAGGACAAGAACTCCATGGCCTTCTCGATCGAGTCCAGGGTCCCCTTCTTGGACCACGAGCTGGTCGAGTTCATCTTCCAGCTCCCCATCGACCAGAAGATCAAGATGGGGTGGAACCGCTACGTGTACCGTCAAGCCATGAAGGCAAGGATGCCGGAGGCCAACCGGACCCGGCGCTCGAAGATCGGCTTCACCAACCCGGAGACGGCATGGACGCGCGAGCGGGCCGCGGTCATAAGAGACGTCTTCTCCTCGAGCACCTTGTCGTCACGGGGGATCTTCGATCCGGGCCGCCTGCTCACCGAGTTCGACGCCTGGCTCGGGGGAAAGCCGGGCGACGGCCTGGCGTTCTGGCGGGTGCTCGTGACAGAGCTGTGGCTGCGGCGCTACATGGACTCGCCGGTGGCGGTGCGATGAGCAGCCGGCCACTGATCGGCAGGCGGTGATGGCGGGCCCGGACGCCGGCCCGCCGCCGGTCGAGGTCGACGGTCGCACCTGGGAGCGCAAGATGGTGCACACCCACCTCATCCACATCAAAGAGCCCCTCGAACCACTCCTCGACTCGCACGTGCGACCGTTGCTCCAAGACGGCGACTTCGTGGCGATGTCGGAGAAGGTCGTGGCCATCTCCGAGGGCAGGGTCGTCCACGAGTCGGTGATAAGGCCCGGGCTGCTCGCCAAGCTCATCGTGAAGGGCACGAAGAAGTACGAGCACGACGTCGCCTACTCCGACCCTCGCAAGATGCAGGTGGCCATCATGCAGACCGGGACGGCACGAGCCGCTTTCGCCATGGTGGTCGGCGGCCTGACCAGGCTGTTCGGCCGTCACGGCGACTTCTACCGCATCGCGGGCCACCGCATCTCGGAGATCGACGGCTTCAACCCGGACACGATCGCTCCTTTCAACGAGTTCGCCATGCTCGGTCCTGCCGACCCGGACAAGGCCTGCGCGAGCTACGCGCGCTTGCTCGACCATCCTGTGGTGATCATCGACGGGAACAACATCAACGTGGAGGTGCTCGGGATGAGTGCCAACATGCCCGTGTCCAAGGCGCAGGCGCGCCTCATCCTGCTCGACAACCCGATGGGCCAAGGTGACGAGCTGACCCCGTTCGTCGTGGTGCACCGGGCCGGCGCCGACGGCGAGCGACAAGCGGGCGGGGCGTCACAGACCCGATAGCCCGCGCACGACCCGGGCCAGCGCCGAGTTGTCGTCGTCGCCGTGTCCCTGGGCGATCAGGCCGTCTTCGAAACTCGCCGCCATCGCGGCCACCGGGAGAACGGCGCCTACACGGCGTGCCAGCTCGAGGGCTATGGCCATGTCCTTTCGGTGTAGGGCGATCTTGAACCCGAGCGGATAGCTGTCGGCGATCATCCGCCCGCTGCGGTTGCTGAGGACCCACGAGCCGGCCGCCCCGCCGGCAAGCGCCGCGGTCAGCTGCTCGACGTCCACGCCCGCCTTCATGGCCAGCACCATGCCCTCCGCCACGCCGAGGTAGGTGCCGCACAGGATCACCTGATTGACGGCTTTGGCCACCTGCCCCGACCCGATGGGACCGAGATGGGTGACGCTGCGGCCCATGGCGTGGAGCACGTCGTCAGCCCGCTCGAGGTCCGCGGGCGCCCCGCCCGCCATTATCGTCAGTGTCCCCGCCACGGCGCCCTCCGAGCCGCCGGAGACTGGCGCGTCGATCATGGTGACGCCGAGCTCGCCGAGACGCGCGGCGAACTCGCGGGCGCTCGCAGGGCTGATCGTCGAACAGTCGATGAGAAGCGACCCGGAGGTGAATCCCTCCGCCAGCCCGTCGGTGCCGAAAACGACCTCGTCGACCTGGGGCGAGTCGGTAACGCAGGTGACGACCACGTCGCTCGCCTGCGCCAGTTCGCGTGGGCTTCCGGCCTCGACGGCTCCGAGGGCCACGAGCGGACCTGCCCGTCCGGGCGTGCGGTTCCACACCGTAAGCGGGAATCCCGCCCGCGCCAGGTTGGCCGCCATGGCGGCACCCATCGTCCCGAGGCCGACGAAGCCGAGCTTCTGCCTCGATCCCCCGTTGCCCAGCGGGTCAAGCGTCACGACGCCTCCTTTCCGGTGCCCACCGGAATAGCTTGGGCGAAGTATGGTCGCCTTTTCGGCTCCGGGCACGGACGATCCCAAAGACACCGGCGGCCGGCTGGGCGCTGTTGAGCTCGGCGTGCTGGAGGCGGTGAACGATGATGAGACGCTCCAGCTGCTCGGAGAGCTCATCGCCGAGCCGAGCGAGAACCCACCGGGCAACGAGATAGGGTGCGCCCGCGTCCTGGCTTCCTTCCTCGAACAGCGGGGCATTACGTGCCGCCTGGCTGAAGTGGCGCCCGGGAGGCCGAACCTCTACGCGACCGTGGGTGCCCCCGGGCCGACTCTCGTGTTGTGCGGACACCTGGACACGGTGCCCGCCGGCGACGGCTGGACGCTCGACCCCTTCGGCGCCCTTCTGGCCGCTGGACAGGTCTACGGGCGTGGAGCCTGTGACATGAAGGCCGGGCTGGCGGCGATGGCCTCCGCTCTGGTGGCCGTCAAGCGCTCCGGGGTCCTCCTGCGGGGCACGGTTGCCCTCCACGCCGTCATCGACGAGGAAGTGGGCTCCGCCGGGGCGAGGAGAGCAGCGGTCGAGCACGCAGGTGACTGGGTCATCGTCACCGAGCCGTCCGGTTGCCAGGTGCTCGCCACGGGGAACGGACAGCTCAACTTCGAGATCGTCTTTCGCGGCAAGGCAGTGCACAGCTCGCACCCCGAGGACGGCCGGAACGCCATCTCCGACGCGGCCGGTCTCGTCCGCCTCGTTGAAGAGGAGAACCGCCGTCTTGAGACCATGCCCTTTCCTGGCATAGGTCCGGCGACGTACTCCGTCGGGCTCATAAGAGGCGGGCTCGGGGGTTCCACGGTCGCCGACCGGTGCGAGCTCACCTTAGACCGGCGGGTTCTCCCCTCCGAGGACCTCGACGCAGCCGAGGACGAGGTGCGCGCTCTTCTGCGGCACCTCGAGAAACAGCGCCCGGGTCTTTCCTGGGAGATGTCGCGAAGCGTCGCATTCCCCCCGCTTCGGGGAAACCACAGCCAGCGCCTGGAGAAGGTCCTCAACGAGGTGCTCACCGACCTCGGGCGAGAAGGTGTTGAGGAGCGCCACGGAATGCGCTTTGCCACCGACGCCGCCTGGTACGAAGCCGCCGGTTGCCCGGCGGTCGTCTTCGGGCCCGGCGAGGTGTCGGTCGCACACCAGGGCGACGAGCACGTCGCGATCAGCGAACTCGAGACCGCGAGCCGTGCCCTCGCCCTGTGCGGTGTGCGACTTTTGACCTAGACGATCACGTCTCCGCCGATCAGCTGCTCGGACTCGAGCGTCACCGCCACGGCATGGACGACCGAGGCGATCCTGATCGCCTCGTGCACCTGTTCCCTGCCCACGCCGAGCTCACGAACCGCCCGCTCGTGAGCAGCCAGGCACCCCCCGCAGCCGTTCACCGCGCTCACGGCCAGGCACCAGAACTCGAAGTCTGCCGGGTCGACACCCCCGTGGGTGCCGATCACCTGCATCCGCAGCCGCGCGGGGATGTCCTCGTAGCTCTTCTCTCCCTCGTCGGCGAGCAAGTGCTTGCTCCGGTAGTAGACGTTGTTCATGGCCATCACCGCAGCCGCGGCCTGGGCCGCCCCGAAAGCCGCCTCGCTCAGGTGCTCGCGTGCCTCGGCGGCAAGCTCGACGAGCACCCGTTCGCCGCGCGACGCGATCGCGCTCGCCAGCACCGTGCCCCAGAGGCGCTGCTCGGGCAGCGTCGACACGGCGATCGTCGAGTCGAGGTTCAGGCGGATGTCCTTCGCGTAAGAGGGCAACGCCTCTTTGAGCGCTGGTACGCCCATCAGACGCTTGCGCTCATGAGCGCCTTCACATCAAGCGTGGCTGCGCCCTTGTGCCAGTTGCAGGCGCACAGCTCGTCTGTCTGGAGGGCGTCCAGCACACGGAGCACCTCCTCCACGTTGCGCCCGACAGACCCGGCGGTCACCATGACGAACTGGATGATCCCGTCGGGGTCGACGATGAAAGTCGCCCGGTCGGCGACGCCCTCTGTGTTGAGCACGCCGAGGTCGGTGACCAGCTCCCGGTCGAGGTCCGACAGCATCGGGAACGGCAGCTTCCTCAAGTCCTCGTGCTGCAGGCGCCAGGCGTAGTGGACGAACTCGTTGTCGACCGAGGCGCCGAGCACCTGCGCGTCACGGTCGGCGAACTCGCCGTTGAGGCGCCCGAACTCGGCGATCTCGGTGGGGCACACGAAGGTGAAGTCCTTCGGCCAGAAGAAGACTACGAGCCACTTGCCCTCATAGCTCGAGGACTCGATCGTCGTGAAGTAGTCATCAGGCGAGCTCGCCTCGACGGCCTTCAAGTCGCCGGGGACCAGCGCCTTGAGCGAGAACTCCGGGAAACGGTCACCGATACCAAGCATGGGTCTCTCCTTGAGATTGGATTCTTCTTGGCCACTACTTTGCCCTCCGGCACGGCGATCGAGCAAAGTAGGCAATCTAAACCTGGTGATAAACTAGCTTTATGGCAGATCCTACTATCGTTCAGCTCCGAGCATTCGCTGCTGTGGCCCACGAGCGCCACTTCGGTGCCGCCGCCGACAACTTATCGGTCACCCAGCCCGCGGTCTCGGCGGCGATCTCCTCGCTCGAGGCGAGCCTCGGAGCCAAGCTCTTCGAGCGCACGCCCAAAGGCGTGATCCTGACGGCGCTTGGCGAACAGCTCCTGCCCTTGGCCCACCACGCCCTCACAGCCCTCGACGACCTCGTCGGCGACGCCGAACGCCAGGGCCGGGCCCACCACGGACCCCTGAGGCTCGGCGTGATACCGACCGTCGCCCCGTACCTGCTGCCGACGATCCTCGCAGCCCTGGGGACCGAGTTTCCAGATCTCGTCCCCGAGGTCACCGAGGCCATGACCCAGGGCCTGCTGGCCACGCTCGCGTCCGGGAGGCTGGACCTTGTCGTGATGGCCCTGCCGAGCGGGAGGGCGGACACCGTCGAGCTGCCCCTCTACTGGGAGGAGTTCGTCCTCCTCGTCCATGAGGACCACGGTCTTGCCGGTGCCCGAGATCTTCCGACGACGACCCTGCGGGGACTCGACGTCTTGTTGCTCGAGGAGGGCCACTGCATGCGCGACCAGACGCTCGACGTCTGCCGTCAAGCCGGCGCCGCAGTCGGCCAGGCGGTCAAGATGGCCTCGTTGACCACGGTCTCCCAGCTCGTCGCGGCCCGCCTCGGCGTAACCCTGCTGCCGGCGAGTGCTGTTCCTGTCGAGGTCCGTGGCCCACTTTCGACGGCGCACTTCGGTGGCTCGCCGCTCCCCGGTCGCCATGTCGGGATGGTGCACCGCCGTTCGAGCGCCCGGGCGGTCGAGTACGCCGAGCTTGCCGGGGCGTTGCGAGAAGCGATCATCTCGGCGGGACTTCCCGTGCTGATCGAAGGCGCGGGCGCGACCGAACGCGGTCTCGTAGCTTGATGCCAGTCCCCGCTCACCGTGCTGAGCGCGGGAAACCCGGCAGCTCGTGAGAGCCGCGAGCGGCGTGGCCACATGGGCCACGCCGCTTATCTCGTGCCTGCCCGCGCCCGGGGGCTAGAGACCGATGTCCACGGCGCTCTTCGTGCCACCGAGGCTGCGCGCTGACCCGAAGTTGTAGACAGTCCCTTTCGAGCTGACGAGCCAGTAGCCGTTGCCGTCCGGTGCACCCGCGATCGCCACGATCGGGCTGCTCGGTTGCGCCGGTGAACCGAAGGTCACGGCGTCACCGAAGCCGTAAACGTTTCCGTCTGCAGAGGCGAGCCAGTAACCCTCGCCGTCAGAGGTGACGGCCATGGCCACGGTGTCTGGGTTGGTGCCGACGAGAGACCCGTAGGGGTGGGCGTCCCCGAAGGCTTTCACAGCCCCGTCTCTTTGCAGGAGCCAATAGCCCTTGCCATCGGAAGACGACGCGATGGCCGTGACGTCGGCACCAGCGGGCAGGCTCCCCGGATAGGTCTTCGCGTGCCCGAAGGCGTGCACTACGCCGTTGTCGGTGACGATCCAGTAACCGGTACCGTCCGGCATCGCGGCGATACCGGCGACGTCCGAGGTCGTCTCTTGACCGAAGAAGGTCGCGTCTCCGAACGCCGCCACCGAGCCGGTGCTCGTCACGAGCCAGTAGCCGAGCCCGCTGGCCGACACCGCCATGCCGACTGCCCGGGCACCGCTCCCGTCGATGCCGCCGCGGGACTGCACGTCACCAAATCCGGCGACCGCTCCGTTCGAGCTCTCGACGAGATACCCGTCGTCACCGAGCCCGGGCGTTATCTCGTTCGAGACACCGGCCAGACCGACGCCCTTGGAGGAGACCGCCCTCACGGCAAAGCTCCACGTGGCGCCTGCCTGCAGGTCGGTGAACCTGGCACTACGAGTGCTCGACGGGAGGCTCACGCGCACCGAGGGCTGTCCCGGCGCGAAGGCTGTCACCGTGTAACCGGTGACGTCGCTTCCTCCGTCACTCGCCGGCGGGCGCCACTTCACCACTTCGGAACCCGGCCTTGTCGTGGCGCTCACCTCTGTGGGCTCGCTCGGCGCGCTCGGCGTGTACGTGTAGGTGATCGAGTTGCTCGCCTGTCCGTTGAGGTCGAGCAGGCTCTCCACCGTCACCAAACGGACCGCCACCTTCGTCCCGGCGACTCCCGGCGGCGCAGCCACCTCGACATGATCGGTCGTGCCGCAGTCCAGCAGTGCTTTCGCATTCGATGTCTCGTCGGTCACTGCCTTGCCGAAAGCCACGGCGACGACACAACCCAGGTTCGCCCCGTTCAAGACGACGTCGTTGCCGCCTTGAGCAGGTCCCTCGAGGGGAGACATGGCATCGATGCTGGGGTTCCCGGGCGGGTAGATGAACAGGAAGTCTGTCTGCGGGTCGTCACTGCAGTTGGTGACGGTGCAGACCTCCACGTCGGCGACGGCGGGGTTCTGGGCGACCGATTCGGTGTAGATGCTCTTGTCGCTCCTGACCGCGTAGCTGTACTGGGTGCCGAGCGAGAAATTGGACTCGCCGTCGACGAACCCGATCGGCCCGACGACCTGGAGCAGCCCGACGCCGCTTATCTCTACAGGCGTCCCGCAACCGGCGTTGGGTGGCACACCGGCACAGGCGACCGAGTCGGGCACGCCTGGCTCGTGGGTGAGGGGGTTAACGACCTTGGTCACCTCGGGCACGCCGGCATAGACGATGCTGCGCTCGTTGGAGGCCCCGACGATCGAGGCAAACCCGACGGCGAGCGAGAACGGCTCCACTGTCGGCTTATGCGACTTCGGGAGCGCCGGTGCGACCAGCTCCAACGACGTCCCGGTTGCCTCCACCGGATAGGCGAGAGAAGTGTCCTTGGTGGGAACGCCCACGGTGAGGTAATTGAGCGTCATGCCGTTCATGCCCACGCCTGTGAGGGTGATGAGGTTGGCCGGCAGACCACCGGCTTCGCTCGCCAGCATGTCGGCGTTGCACTTCACCGGTACGGCCACGGCGCAGTACTTCTTCAAGTCGCCGACCGTGCCCGTCGACACCGAGGTGATCCTCGGAGCGGGGATGTAGTCGAACTCGCTCGGCTGCGGCGCGACCTCGTAACCCTTCGGGTAGATCTCGGCGCCCATGGCGTCGAAATTCGTCGCGCCTTCGTAGGGGGGCAGGATCGTGCTCGT
>JBEKGS010000085.1:0-8433 GCA_050012675.1 Acidimicrobiales bacterium | reverse complement strand
GCCGACAATCGCCGCGAGCTTCGGAGCGAGCGGCATAAAGATCAGGTCGGCGTTGCCGATGGCGACTCCGTTTCGCACACCCGCTGTCCCGGTGGTCGTGTTGACGGTCAGCGCGGGCACGTCCCCGATCAAAAACTCCTTGGAGGACGAGACCGGGACGACGAGTTCGATGTTCATCGACGCGAACCACTCGTCGCGCACCTTCTCGTAAAGGCGTTGGATTGAAAGCCTGAAGAGCCCTCCTGAGGCCTGCAGATCGGTCATCCGCTTCTGCACCAGGTCGACGCCCTCCTGGCAGGCCTCCGGGCCGGCGGGCCAGATTCCGTGCTCGCGGTAGTAGACCAGCGACGCGTAGCCAACCCTGATCAGCCGCTCGGTCTGCTGCTCGACTGCCGCGGCAAACCCGTCGTGATGCCCTTTCACGATCTGGGGGTTTCGGATGTAGTGCAGTGCGACGCAAGCCTTCAGCGTGTCGAGCTGCTTCGCCGTCGCGGTTGGCCCGCGAGGACGGGATTGACCGCTCGGTTGAATTCATTCTCGACCACCCACCACAGATCCTCGGTTGCCTTGCTGTCGACCTGCACGAAGTGCTCAACCATGCCGAGCTCCTCCGTGGTGCCGTAGTCCTCGACGCCGGTCCTGAGGTCGTAAGACCTCAGGACCTTCCCGCGACCCGGAACCGGCTCTTGCCACCGACGCTGCACGACCTGCGAGAGGAAGTGCTGTTTCGGGACGGTCGGACGGGCGCCGTCGACTGCCTGCTCGGTGACGCGCACGAGCTCTTCCAGTCCAGCGATCCCGGGACTGTCTGTACCGAGGATCGCGTCAAGCTCGTTGATGTACTGCCGAACGCTCTCCGGTCCCGCGCCGAGGATGGCCAAGAGGACTTGCGCGCCCTGGCGGCCAGCGTCGAACCGGATCTCGAGGGCGAGGTTCTCCAGGACGACTCGAATCGCGGGACTGACCACGATCGGATGGTACCGGCGACCGTGGGGCAGCCAACTGTCGCTGGCCGGGCACAGTGGTCTGCTCTCCAGGAGCTTCGGTACTGGTCAGGATGGCCAGCCCATCAGGCAGCAGTCGGGGGTCGTTTGATCGCCTTGCGGTAGCCACGATCCTTGTCATGCCGCGGCCGATCACGGACGACGGAAGGGACCATTCCGCACCGGCCGGTCGGGGGCCGTCGCGAAACAGAACCTTCGACTCGAACGTCGATCAAGCTCCGCCCTACCGCAGGATCGAACGATTGTCCCCGATCGCCACGCCTCACAGTGGCTCCGCCATCTGATTCGTTAGATCAATCGGAGCGCCATCAAGATGTCGGGCTGCGGATCAAGCTCGTGCTCGGTAAGCCAACGAGCCGCGCTCAGATGTCGCAGGAGTCGGTAGCCAAGTCGCACTCGCTCGACGTGCTCTACGAACGTCGGCATCGCGCGGTAGCCATCGAGGAGGATCGCTACGCGATCGGGGTCGTAAAGGCTGAGCGCGACGAAGTCCCACGCGGGGTCGCCCAGGGCCGCATCGCCGAAGTCGAGGAACACCGTCCCTCGGCCTCCTGGACAACGCAGCAAGAGGTGCTCGGGCTGCAAGTCGCCGTGGATGAAGGTCTGACGGGGCTCCTCATCAAGATCGAGAGAGCTGAGACCTGACTGCAGCAATGATTCGGCCGCCCCGTCGGACAGGAAGCCGGCGGAGTTTCCCCATCGGATCTCGGCCACCAGCCGCTGTTGGCAGGACTCGAGCCAAGTGCCTCCGCCCCTGTGAAAACGGGGTAGGTCGAGAGGCTCCCTGACCATGTGGAGGACCCGAAGCTTGAGACCAGCTTCTCGCCAGTCGTCGTCCGGATCGGCAGACGATAGTGCTGGCTCGCCCTCGACACGGGCATAGGTGAGAACATATGGCGGTTCCGCCTTGAAGTACGGATACCAGAAGAGAGGCGCGCTCAGGCCGCACTGGCGTGCTGTGTGCCACCCGATCAGCTCCCGGTCGTAGTTCTCGCGGGACAGATGCGCCTTCGCCACCAGCGTGACACCTCTGGCGCTCGTGATTTCAAAGGCCGCCCGCTGCGCCGACTCGGAGAACACCGTACCGATCGACCCGACAACGCCGGGAGGGTCCTCGCTCAATCTTGCTGCGGCACTTTCCACGAGCGACATCGTCAGGCGAGGCTACGCGACAAAGATACGTTCCAACTCGCCCGCATCAGGCGAAGTGGATTCCAGCCGGCGAAGACGACTGTTTGTTGAGTTCAGTCATCCATGGTTCCATGAGCTCAGCTCGAAACTCCTCACAGAAGCGCGGACGGCCATCTCACCGTGACCACGACCGAGTCTTCCTCGGCCCGCCAGGAGTGTCCGATCCCCGGGCCCCACATCGCGTAGTCGCCTTCGTGTTCGAGGACGAGGCTGTCCACGGAGAGGTTGACGCGGAATCTGCCTTTCACGAGTAACAGCACCGTCGTGCGGGTCTCGTCAGCCTGCCAGTCGACTCGTTCTTCCCCACTGGTGTGAATGCCCCACTTGATCTCGACACCTTCCGATTGGCGAACGTCGTCGTCGTTCATGAAGTGGCCGACGATCCAACCGCGGTGATCTTCGCCGTCGCGGACGGCGTTACCCGCGTACCAACTCCTTGCGCTCATGAAATCCTCTCAACAACTGGCACCCTCACTTGAGAGGGACCTGGCCACTCTGACCGCGTTGAGAAGTCTCGACGACTTCTCAAAGAGCGCCGACAGTGTGTCTTGTCGCACGTGATCGGTAGGGTTCAGCATATGAATGCGTCGGACACCGCAACCCAGCTACTCAGTGGCGTCGGCACGCGCGTCGCCCACTCACGCGCTGTGGCCGGCCAGGCGATCATCGTCGCCACTCTGCTGGACACCCCGTGGACTTCAGCGCTGATTGACGCAGCCTGGTTGCACGATGTCGGATACGCGCCTGCTGTGGTCGACACCGGGTTTCACCCACTCGATGGGGCCCGGTATCTGCGTGACCGGTGCTGGCCTTCCGAGGTGTGCCGTCTTGTCGCGTGGCACACGGGCGCCGGCGTGGAAGCGGAGATGCGTGGCCTACACGCGGTCCTGGCTGATGAGTTCGCTTCGCCCCCGTCGGAACCCGCGGCGGCGCTTGCTTGGGCAGACCTGACGTCGTCGCCGGTCGGCGAGCGGTGTTCGGCCGAGGAGCGACTCGCGGAGATCCTTGGTCGCTACCCTCCGGACTCCATCGTGCACCGGACCGTGGCCGCGTCCCGTGAATTCTTGCTCAGCACAGCGGCCCGAATCGACGCGCGAGTGGGCTGCGCTCAGCCGATATAGGGGGCCGACGCCGACCAGTCGAGCCCGTGACCGACACGCAGCCGCTGCGCTGGATGCATGCTGAGCGCGTCGAGTTCGTCTGGTCGGAGCCAGCCGACCTCAGTCGACTCGGAGCTTCCGCGAAGCGTCCCCCCGATCGGGCGGGCCCGGAAGCAGAGCGAGAACTGCTGACGCACCTCCCCGTCGTCGTAGGCGATGATGTGCTTGGGGTCGCTGTAGATTCCGACTAGCCCGGTGATCTCGACATCGATACCCGTTTCCTCGTGCACTTCGCGGATCACGGCTTGGCTGACGCTTTCGCCCAGTTCTACCTCACCGCCAGGCAACGCCCACCTGTCGTTGTCGGTGCGATGGATAAGCAGGATCCGTCCGTCGTCGTCGGTCACGACCGCCGCCACTGCCGGGACGATCGAGTTCGGCCGGGGAGCGCTCGGATCGTCGTAGTAGTCGCGGCGGGCCATCACACGACCTTCGGTCGCGCGTCGAGCCGAGTTCCGGTCGCCCAAACGCGTTCGAAGGTGTCGAGGTAAGCGGAGAACAGCTCGGCACCGGGAACGCGCCGGAGGCGCATCAGGGGAGTCATATGGCCGGGCAGCCCGTAAAGGTGTGTGTTGACCAGCATGTCGTCATCCGATCGGTAGATCGAGCAGTACAGAGTCGTGTTGTGCAAGCGGAACTCCGTGTTCGGCGTCTGAATCACTTGACGGTAGTTGTGGATCGTGTTGGCGATCTTGGCAGAGATCGCCGTGCCAATCTCCTCTTCTTCGCCTCGCTGTTGGATAGCAGCGCTGTCGGGATCACCAAGTAGGAAGCGCACCCTCACTCCAGATTTGGCCTTGCGCGCCAGCATCTGGCGAACAGCGGGGTCCTCGGACAGCCAGAAGCCAGCAAATACCAGCACGTCGATGCGTCGAACCGCGCGCTCGAAGAGCTCGACCCACACGCCGATCGGCACGAGGGACCGAACCGGCCAGATCGCGAGCATCTCGGCCATCCCCAGATCACGCGACTGTTCGGCAGAGGTCGGCGCCCACAGATAGCTGGGATCGACGCCCAGCAGTTTGGCTAGTGCGTGCTGGTTGCGTCGGTAGGGGAGATGTCCGTTGATCCAGCGCTCGACGGTCTTGCGGTCCGTGCCGAGTGCCTCGCCCACCGCGTCGACACTCAGGCCCGCTTCGTAGATCGCGGCGCGCACCCGTTCATTGGCCACCATGCACCTCCTGGAAATCTCGGGGCATCATCGACGAAGCGAGATGTCGAAAGATTTCCAGCGTCGCGGTTACGGCGTCCCCCCGTTCTGGCGGACCGTCATGGTATGGCACAGGCCACCTTCTACCTCTCGGACGGGTCCCGCCGCAACGTCGCTCTCTCTGACCATCCGGACGATCTGAGCATCCGCCGTCTCGCGGGCGTCCTCACTTCACTGCTGGATGAGCCTCGAGCTCCCGCCCTGCCCGATTGGACCTACCGGACCTGGTGCTTGGCGCTGCAGTACCGGGAGTTGAATCCGCGGGCGCAAGCTTCCACGAAGGAGTTGGCCAGCAGGCGCGACCAGGCGCTGTCTCACCCGGAGGTGAGACAGCTGGTTGAGTGGGCGGGTTCGCGCAGGCGGGATAACCCCGCCGTGGGTGCTGCGGCGGCCCTGACGACAGTGCGGTTGGCCCAACTCCGTTCCCGTTCCGCTTCGTTGGACGTAGCGGAGCTCGGCCGCCGGGTTGCAGCCGAGGCTGATGCGGCGCGGCCGGCCCGATTTTCGCCCTCGCCCTTGCCCTCGCAGCGAGCTCGAGCGAGACTCCCCTACTCAGACTGGGACGCCGCGGCCGAGGAAGAGCCAACTCCTAGAGAGAACCCGCGGCTGCCCTCAACGGTCGGCGAGTTGCTGGCCTTGGCGGGAGCCGACTCGAACAGCTCGTTGTCGGATATCGAAGCCGCAGTCATCCAGGCCGGAGACTGGTGGGCGCGACACGCGTTACCGGTGTCGACATCGGTCGACGGTCCTCGCCTGCCGGGAGTAGTCGCGGGGGAACAGCTCAAATCGTGTCACCGACTCTCAGTTCAGATACCCGACCCGACACTGCTCAGCTTGGTGACGGGTCCCCATCCCGGTCGCTGTCGGGGGCGCCAGGTGGCATGGCGGAGAGGACTTACTTTTTGGGTCGCCGCTCGATTGGCGTCGCCCGATGCGACGCGCCAACCCCCGCCCGAGACCATCCGCTGGTGGCGCACCCAGCTCGCTGTTCTGGCGCTCCGGCCAGCGAAGATGTCCGTGTCGTCCCGCGGCGGCTACTTAAAGACCGTCGGCATCGGGTAGCCGATGACGCCCACAGGCACGGGACTCAGCTCGCGACTTTGTTCTGAGCGGCTCGCTTGCTACCTCACGACGCACATACCGCTTGTGCGTCGTGGCCTATGGAAAACCTCCTTTCAGCCGCTCCTCGCCCGCTCCAACGATGCGCGACGAACGGTAGGTAGCCCGGTAATCACCGGCGGCAGCGTCTGCGCGATCACATCGTCCACCCATGACGGAGGTTCGCAAGTGCGCCTGCAGTGCGATGAGCACACCACGCCGATGGTGCCGTCCGCCCGTTGCGCTCACACACTGAGGGTGGCCTTTCGTGCGGATGTCCCCCCGCCCATATTAGTGACGGGGCACGACGATCAAGCCCGGAGCCGCCAGGTGCCCGAGTGGGCTCCAATGGGCGTGTTGCCGGCGAACCCGCCTCTGCCCGGGGCCGAAAGCGAACGGCGAAGGCGTGTGCTGTCCGCGTCCGCTGCTCGGCTCGAGGAGCTGTACCGGGCACTGGCACTGACCGACCCGCGCGAGCTCGGGACTACCGGCCGGTGGGCCCAACCGGAACACCGCGCTCTCGAAGAGTCTTACGGAGCACCCGCGTGAGCGGGCCCTCGACCGGGCTGTCGGTCGCTGCCGGTGCGGCCCTCGTGGCGAGCGCGGCCTTCGTCCTCGGGCTCACGGTGATCGGTGGGGTCGACCAGGACACGACATCGGCATCGATCGTGACCGTCGCCCAGTTACCGGCAGAGACATGCTCGATCACCGGGCCGGTGCGGCACCTCACTGTCGCCGAGGCGGCAAACGCGGACGCGATCGTCTCATCGGCGATGGCTGCCTCGAACGAGAGCTCCCGGGCAGCCCGCATAGCCCTCATGACCGCGATGACCGAGAGCGGGCTCCAGGACATCGACTACGGGGACGAGGACTCGCTCGGGCTGTTCCAAGAGCGCCCCTCACAAGGTTGGGGGACCCCGGCACAGATCATGGAGCCCAGCTACGCCACCGATGCGTTCGTCGGTCGACTGCTCTCGGTGCCGCACTGGCAGCAGATCGCGCCCTGGCTCGCCGCTGAGCACGTGCAGCACTCGGCCTACCTCGACGGGTCCAACTACAAACCGGACTGGGTACCTGCCGGCACGATCCTCTCCGAGGTCCTCGCCAATGGCGACGCCCCGGGAGCCTGCGGACAAGGCACCGGTGGCCTCGCCGCCAAAGGGACGGGACACGGACTGCCTCCGGGGTACAGCGCTCCGGCAGGCACACCACCGAAGCACGCCGCGGTAGTCAGCTTCGCCCTCGCGCAGCTCGGAAAGCCGTATGTGTGGGGCGGCGCCGGACCGGACGCCTATGACTGCTCGGGGCTGACCATGGCCGCGTGGGCGACCGTCGGAGTCGCGTTGGCGCACGCCTCCAGCGTCCAGCAGACAGAGGGCGTCGCGGTGACCGCGGCTCAGCTCGTTCCCGGAGACCTCGTGCTCGTGCCGGGCTCGGACTCACCGGGTCCTGGTCTCGCCGGCCATGTGGGCATCTACCTCGGTGACGGCCTCGTCGTTTCTGCCATCGACACCGAGTACGGGGTGGCCGTTCAGACCTGGGACACGTTCGTCTCTGGCGGCCTGATCGCACTTCGCGATCCTGCTCCAGGCGAGTAACAGCAACCAACCAACAAGGAAAGAGGTCACAACCCATGAATGTCAGCCCGAATACCTCGGGGCTTCCCGGCATCACCGAGCTGGAGACCATCGTCGGGGCACTGCTCACCATCGCTCTCATCGCCAGCCTCGCGGGACTTGTGATCTCCGCGATCGTGTGGGCAATCGGCAATCACTCTGTCAACCCGGTGCTGGCTGGGCGAGGCAAGTCCGGAGTGCTCGTGGCATTCGTCGCCGCCTTGATCACCGGCGGCGCAGTCACGCTCATCAACTTCTTCTTCAGCGCAGGTTCGCACCTATGAAGCGACACAGGATCCTCGGAGTGGTCGCGCTGGCACTCGGCACTGCGGTCATCGCGGGAGGTCTCGCCCTTGTGGTCACTGGCGGACATCGCGCGGCGAGAAGCCATGCCATAAGAAAGACGGCTTCCTCAACGACAACGACGTCTTCGATTCCGACAGGTGGCTGGCAACCCGTCGCGCCCGCGACCACCGTGGCCGAGGGGACCCCGGTACAGCAGCAGTACGACAAGGGCTTCGAGGAAGGCTTCTCGTCGCCGGCCAACGAGGTGATGCTGCACCGGGCCGAGGCTTTGGCACTTCCCGGCCCCGCGATCGCTGGCGGTTGGCCTGACCTCGCCCTGAGCGAGACGCCCGACGGTTGGGCTGCCGAGTTCGCCTCCGGCCTCCTCGACATCAACTTTGCCCGCCAGAGCCGTAACGCTTTAGGGGCGTGGCTCGTCGCGGAGGAGGCGCCTGACCTCATGCCCGGCATCCCGAGCGCGTTCTCCGAGCGGGCGTTGTACGTCTCGCTTCTCGAACCGGGGATCATTGGCCAGTCATCGCCGGTCCTCTCAACGAGGCAGTGGCACGCCGACGCGGCGGCGGGAGTCCGATGGTCGGCGGGCGATCTCGAGGTGCAGCTCGATCCGCAGTGGCAACAGATGATCGACGCCGGCTGGCAACCGCCGGACATCCGGGCTGTGGTGGAGGACGTGTCAGGGGTGCTAAAGATCACGCGGGGAAGGGCCATAGCGGTGAGGCACTTCTCCATGGTGATCCAGGTCGGGTCGGCGCATTGGCGCGATGGATACGGGACCGTGCTCGTCTCGGACTGGAAGGTGTCCTAGAGATGGCCTGTGAGTGGTACAACCCGGCCACCTACGGCCAGTG
>JBEKGS010000084.1:0-8464 GCA_050012675.1 Acidimicrobiales bacterium | reverse complement strand
GGTCGTCGAGAGGGAGACCCGCAAGCGGCGATCACCGTGAGCGGCAGAGTACTGAAGCGAGGCACAGGGACGGGCCGACTCGTAGTAGCGATGAAGGTCTTGTAATGAGGCTGGAGCGAAGGGGTCGGGCAGGTCAGGTCACCCAGCGGTCAACCCTTCGGGGGATGAGCCGGTGAGTGGACCACAGCTGAAGGTGAAGTCGTTCGACATTTCGAAGCGCCTTGTTTTCGAGGCGTGGGAGAGGGTCCGAGCGAATGCCGGGGCGCCCGGCGTGGACGCCGTCACCATCACCGAGTTCGCCAGCACGGAGAGGGCCAACCTCTACAAGCTCTGGAATCGGATGAGTTCGGGGAGCTATTTCCCTGGGCCGGTGCGAGCGGTGGAGATACCGAAGGACCATGGGAAAGGGGTCAGGGTGCTAGGAGTGCCGAATACGGCAGACCGAATCGCCCAGACTGCGGCCGCCAGGCTGTTGGAAGAGAGGCTGGAGCCGATCTTCCATCCTGACAGCTACGGATATCGCCCTGGGCGCTCCGCTCATGACGCTCTGGCCGTGGCCCGAGACCGCTGTTGGAAGCAGGACTGGGTGTTGGATCTTGACGTCCGGGCCTTCTTCGACAGCGTTCCCCATGATCTGTTGCTCAAAGCGGTTGCTCACCACACCGACGAGCGTTGGGTCCTGTTGTACGTCGAAAGGTGGCTGAAAGCCCCCATATTGATGCCCGACGGGACCCTCGTTCTGAGAGAGAAGGGGACCCCACAGGGCTCTCCGATCTCGCCCCTGCTCGCCAATCTGTTCATGCACTATGCGTTCGATCATTGGATGGACCGAGAGCATCCGGGCTGCCACTTCGAGCGCTACGCAGATGACATTGTTGCCCACTGCGATTCACAGGAACAGGCCCGAGCGCTTCGGGTCGATATCGCTGCCCGGCTTGGGGCCTTGGGTCTTGAGCTACACCCCGACAAGACGAGGGTCGTCTACTGCAAGGACGGCCACCGCCGAGGGAACTTCGAGCACACCAGTTTCGACTTCCTCGGTAATGCCGACCTCCGCGTTATGCCGACCTCACAGAGAAGTCCCTTGTCGTTGGCGGTGATCGGGCCGATGAGGTCGGCATAATCACAAGCGATCGAGGAAGGCGAGCAGGGGGTCAGCGGCGTGATAGCGCCCCAGCTTCGTGTTGGGGGGAGCGACCTTTGCGATGGCCTGCTCCGCTGCCCGTAGGTCAGCGTGGAGATAGAAGGCGTAGGTCGTCGCGATGTCCTCATGTCCGAGGATGAGCGCGATGACCTCGATGGGCACCCCTCTGTCCCGAAGCCGCATGGCTGCGGTATGCCGGAGCGAGTGGGTGGTGACTGGTTTTCGGCGCAGAGAAGGACAGCTCGCGGTCGCCCGCTCGACGTGGAGCGTGACGCGGTGCTCGATCGCGTCGCGGCTCATATGGCCACCGGTGGTCGTCGGGAACAACGGGCCAACGGGATCGCCGCCCGCCTCGGATAGCCAAGCTCGCAGCACCTTGACGATCCCCTTGCCGAGGGGAACGCACCGTTCCTTGCGGCCTTTCCCCGTCACATGAACGTTCGAGCCTCTGTCGAGCGTTGCGTCGGAGCACCTGAGCGCAGCGAGCTCGGAGATGCGTAGTCCGGCCTCGACGGCAAGGTCGAGCAGCGCTTGGTCTCGTCGTCCCGTCCAGGTCTCGAGGTCGCAAGCGCCAAGGAGGGCGTCGACCTCGTCGTCGTTCAGATAGGTGACGAGCTTGCGATCGAACAGCTTGATCGGGATGGCGAGCACACGCTGGATCGTGCCGGCGTGCTCAGGGTGGCGCAGCGCCGCATAGGCAAACAGCGAGTGGATCGCCGAGAGGCGGTTGTTGCGCGTGCGCACGCTGTTGTTCCGGACCATCTCCAAGTGCTCCAAGAAGGCACCGATGAGCGGGGCGTCCAGATCGGCGAAGTCGAGCGCATATGGCCGCTTGTGCTTCTGCTCGGCGGCGAAGCCCACCAACAGGCGGAAGGTGTCCCGATACGAGGCGACGGTGTTGGGGCTCGCTCCCCGCTGGGCCGTCAGCCGCTCCGTCAAGAACGCCTCCAGCGTCGGCGCGAGGGCGGTCATTGCTCGCCATCCCCCGGTGGGTCGCCCAGTCGTTCTGCGATGAGCTCGACCAGCTCAGGCGATGCGTTCAAGTACCAGTACGAATCGCTCGGATTGACGTGCCCTAAATATGTCGACAGCACGACGATCTGCGTCTCGACGTCAATGCCGGACTGGCACCACGACAGGAGCGCGCGCGTGGCGAAAGAGTGCCGGAGATCGTGGACACGGGGCCTTTTCGTCTCGGTATGCAGGCCGGTCTTGACAGCGAGGCGGTGGAAGGTCTGCCCCACGGCCTGAGGGATCAAGACACTGCCGCGGCTGGAGATGAAAAAGGTGCGTGATAGCGGCTCGCGACAGAGCCGATCGCGAGCGGTCGCATAGGAGACGAGCGCATCGGTCGTGCTCTGCTGCAACGGGACCAGCCTCGAGCGGTCGAGCTTCGTCTCGCGCACCGTGATGACGCCCTCGGCAAGGTCGACGTCCTCGCGCCGCAGGTTGATCGTCTCGCCGATCCGCATGCCGGTGCACCAAAGGAGCCCGAACAGGGCCTCGTAGGTGAGCGCGCACAGTGGCGGACGGAGCCGGCGAGCTTCTGCCATGAGGTCCAGCACTTCTCCCTCCCGCCACAGGTAGGGTGTCGGCCGTTGGTAATGCGCCGCGAAGACGTGGTCGGGCGGGACCTCGGTTGCCGGGTCGATGGCCTGGAGGTAGCGGGCGAAGCCGCGCACCATCGAAAGCCGATGAGCCCACACGATCGGCTGGACGTCCGGTGGAAGCTGGGCGAAGGAGACGGCCAGCTCGGTGGTGAGCGTCGTCGCGCCAGCGGCGTCGAGGTACTCGACGAAGTGTGCGAGCAACGGTTCGTGGAGCCGAAGCTTGAAGCCGAGCGACCGTCGGAGCTTCAGGTAGTCATCGGCGTGGCGTTGGAGCTCGCTCATCGTCACGCACCTCCCGGCCACGGCTGGGCGACCGTTCGCAGCCTCGTGATGTCGACACGGGCGTACTCGGACGTCGAGGAGATGGCGCGGTGGCGGAGCGCCTCGGCGATCGCTGGCAAAGCCACCCCGGCCTCTGCCATCTGGCAAGCCAGCGTGTGGCGAAGCCGGTGTGGCCCGATGACCGGCACTCCCGCCCGAACACAGGCACAGCGCACGATCTGCCCGACCCCACTCGTTCCGAGCGGCCCGATCGGCGCAACAGCCCGCAGGAACACCTCACGATGCCCGACGGCATTCGGGCGGCCTCTCTGCAGGTAGGCGACGATCGCTTCACCGACGTCGTTCGGCAACGGAAGGCGGTCCTCGTGTCGTCCCTTGCCGCGCACCACGACCTCGCCGGCCCGCCAGTCGATGTCGTCGAGGCGAAGACCGGCCACCTCGCCGGCCCGCAGCCCGAGGCGAAGCAGGACGAGCAGCACGGCGTAGTCCCGCCGGTCCTTTCGCCGCCGGCGGTCACAAGAACGAAGCAGGCCGTCCGCACTTTTCCTGTCGATCCCCTTCGGCAGTGACGATCGACGCCGCCGGGCGACGGAGAGCGCGGCCGGGGACAACTCGACAGGCGTCAGCCCCTCGACGAAGCTGAAACGCAAGAACGAGCGGAGCGCGGTCACGAACAGCTTCGTCGTGCTCACCGACACCGATGCCGATGCCCGCAGCACGGCACCGGTCACGTCGCTCGCCGTCAGGCCAGCGAGCTCGCCGCTCGGTGCGCACCAGTCGAGGAAGCGTTGCGCCCTCGCGACGTACACCGAAGCCGTCGACGGGGCCACCGCCCGCTCGCGGAGCAAGAACCGCTCGAAGTCGGCGAGCAATGCCTCACTCGGTGAGACAGTTGCCGCCTTAACTGGCGACTGCCCGATTCCCCTTTCCTTGAGCACCTCCAACATCTGGCGCAGCGCCTGCCTGGAACAGACGCGACCACCGTCGCGCCGCCGTGGCAGATCGCCAAGAAACTCTTCGAGTAGCTCCGTGTCCAGGTCGGCCGCACCGAGCCGGCGCTCCTCTAACCATTGGCTGAGGCGCTCCAGATGGCGCGACTCCGAGATCACCGAGCGAGCCGAGTAGCCGCGGGCTTGCAACTTGACGCTGTAGTCGTCGGCAAAGGGTGCCAGTGGGCCAGCGATCTTGGCTCTCGGCGCTTCTTTCGTCCGTCTTGCCATACCTCTCCCTCCCCGATAGGTGGAAGGGCAAGGATGGTTCAGATGGTCAGGATTATGCCGACCTCATCGGCCCGATCACCGCCAACGACAAGGGACTTCTCTGTGAGGTCGGCATAACGCGGAGGTCGGCATTACCCAAGTTATGCCGATGTCGGCATAACTTGGGATACACCTTTCGGGCACGCCGGGCCAATAGCCGCCGAGGGCTCTTTGTGGGCTTCTTGCCGGCCATCAGCCAAGCAGCGAGGAAAGCGGTCGGCCAGAAGATGAGGGCCTGGCATCTCAACCGTCGCACGGGCACGGACCTGTCCGGTCTCGCCAGGGACATCAACGCCCAGGTACGAGGCTGGATCAACTATTACGGGGCCTTCTATCGCTCCGAGTTGTACTCCCTCGCAATGCGCATCAACGAGCATCTCGTTCGATGGGCGATGCAGAAGTTCAAACGGCTGCGAGGCCAACCAACCCGGGCATGGGCCTGGCTTGATGCTGTCCGACAGCACCACCCTGGCCTGTTCGCCCACTGGCATATGCTTCCGCGCATTGACAGCCGACCTGTGGGGGCCGGATGAGGCGAGAGCCTCACGTCCGGTCGTATGTCCAGAGCATGGTTATGTTGAGGATGGGTCTCGTTCGTTGCGTTTTCGCTGCTGAGGGCGGCTTTGAATGGTGAGACGCTCAACATAATCGTGGCCACTTCGTCAGGCTTCATGGATTCACGTTCCGTGATCTGACAGGAGGCAGCGATGGGCAGGAAGACGTGGGCTCCGCTTGTGTCGGGGCCGTTGGCGTCGTATGCGGCAGGGTTCGAGTCGTGGCTGAGGTCACTGGCGTATTCGCCTTCGGCAGTCGCGGACAGGATGTATCAGCTGGATCAGTTCAGCCGCTGGCTGGCGCGCGAGGGGATAGAGGTCGGCGAGCTGACCGGCGATCAGGCTGAGCGGTTCGCGGCGGCGCGGCGCGCGGCTGGGTTGGTGACTTGGGCGTCACGGCACAGTGTGCTGCTGCCGCTGGGTTATCTGCGCACCCTGGGGGTCGCCCCGGCGTCGGCACCGGTCCTTGCGCACACCCCGCTCGAAGAGCTGGTCGTTGGTTATTGCCGGTATCTGTGGGCCGAGCGCGGTCTTTCAGATCACACGGTGTTGGATGCATATGGACCGGTTGCGCGGCTGTTTCTGAGCGGACGGGAAGGCCCCGATGGATTGGGTCTGGAGCGGCTGTGCGCGGCGGATGTGAGCTCGTTCTTGGCTCGTGAATGCCCGAAGCGAAGCGTGTCCGGCGCGCGAGATCTGGTATGCGCTCTGCGGTCATTGTTGCGCTACTTACACCTGGCGGGGCTGATCGAGGCACCGCTGGTGTGGGCGGTCCCGTCGGTTGCTGATCTGCGGGATCGCACGCTGCCGCGCGGGCTTGAACCCGGGGCGGTGAAGAAGCTTTTGGCTAGCTGTGATCGGCGCCGGCTGGTCGGACGGCGTGATTTCGCGATTCTGCTGTTGTTGTCGCGCCTTGGGTTGCGCGCCGGTGAGGTCGCCGGACTGCGCCTCGATGACGTTGACTGGCGTCACGGAGAGCTGCTGGTGCGCGGCAAGGGCCGCCGTCAAGATGTGCTGCCGTTACCCTCGGATGTCGGCGAGGCGATCGTGTCGTATCTTCGCCGCCGCCCCCGCTGTGAGTGCAGGGCCTTGTTTCTGCGGTTGACAGCACCGCGCGAGGGCCTGAATCGAAGCACGGTCGGGTGGGTTGTCCGCGCCGCGTGTGACCGGGCGGGGCTGGCCAGAGTCGGCTCCCATCGTCTACGGCATACGGCCGCCACCGAGATGCTCAGGCAGGGCGCGTCACTCGGGGAGATCGGCCAGGTGCTTCGCCACCGCGAGCAAAAGACCACCGCGATCTACGCGAAGGTTGACCGAATCGCGTTGCGTGGCCTTGTACGCCCCTGGCCGACACTGGGAGGCGTGGCATGAGCGTCCTTCAAGAAGCGCTTGGTGACTATCTCGGGATCCGCCGCCGGCTCGGTTTCGAGATGCCCCAGGACGGCCGGCTGCTGGAAGGGTTCGTCGGGTTCCTTGAGCGGGCCGGCGCCCAGAGGATCACCACCGAGCTGGCGCTTGGGTGGGCGAGGCAGCCGGTGCGTGCACACCCACACCGCTGGCGCCAGCGCCTGTCGGTCGTGCGCGGGTTCGCCCGTCATCTGGCGACGATCGACCCTGCAAGCGAAGTTCCCTCCGAGGATCTGCTGCCTGGGCATCGCCCACGGATCGCCCCTTACATCTATACCGAAGAGGAGATCGCTGCGTTGGTCACAGCCGCACGGGAACTGCGACCACCGTTGCGCGCTGCGCGTCACGCGACGCTGATCGGGCTGCTCGCCGTCACCGGGATGCGCCCCGGGGAGGCGGTCGGGCTCGACCGCCGAGACGTCGATCTCAAGTGCGGCGTCGTGCAGGTCCGCGCCGGGAAGCAGAAGAAACAGCGCGAGGTCCCACTGCACAACAGCACAATCAAGGCGCTGGGCGAGTACGGGCGTCTGCGCGACGTTTCTTTCCCTGATCCTGCAACGCTGGCATTCTTCGTTTCCGCCCGAGGACGACGCATGGCACGGGAGGAGCTCAACCGGACCTTCACTGAGCTGATCCGGCGGGTCGGCTTGGACGGCCGCGGCGCTCGCGCCAGACCCCGCCCGCATGACCTCAGACATGCTTTTGCCGTGCACACGCTGCTCGACTGGCACCGCTCCGGCGAAGACATCGACCGGCGGATGCCGCTGCTGTCCACCTGGCTAGGCCACGTCGATCCGGCGTCAACGTATTGGTATTTGGAGGCGGTCCCCGAACTGCTCGAGCTGATCAGCCGGCGCCTCGAGGAGCTGCCAGAGGTGATCTCATGACCGCGCTCGCGCCAACGCTTCAGGCGTTCTTCACCCAGCGGCTGATCACCCAGCGCAACGCGAGCCCCCAAACGATCGCCGCCTACCGCGACACCTTCAGGCTGCTTCTCGCGTTCGCCCACGACCAGACCGGCAAACAGCCATTTCAACTCGACATCGATGACCTCGACGCGCCGCTCATCGGCGCGTTCCTGAACCATCTCGAGCAGGCACGGGGCAACAGTCCCAGGACTCGCAACGCCAGGCTCGGGGCAATCCACTCGTTCTACCGGTTCGCGGCGCTCGAACATCCCGAGCACGCGCGCACCATCGCCCGGGTGATGGCGATCCCGACCAAGCGCTACGAACGCAACATCGTCTCCTACCTCGACCTCGACGAGATCAAGGCGCTGCTCGCCGTCCCCGACCCGACCACCTGGTTGGGGCGGCGTGACCATGCGCTGCTGGTGCTCATGATCCAGACCGGCGTGCGCGTCTCAGAGCTCACAGGCCTGCGCGTCTGCGACGTGCACCTCGGGACTGGCGCTCACATCCGGGTTACCGGAAAAGGCAGGAAGAAGCGGGCCACGACCCTAACCGGCGAGACCGTCAAGGTCATACGCGCCTGGCTGAACGAACGTCGCGGGCAACCCGACGACGCGTTATTCCCAACCCGTCAGGGAGGACCGCTCAGTCGTTACGCAATCGGCGTCGTCGTGTCAAAGCACGCCGCCGCAGCCGCCACCCGATGCCCTTCCCTGCAGGCCAAACGGACCTCCCCGCACACGCTGAGACACAGCAACGCCATGCTCCTCAGGGCCAAAGGAGTAGACATCGCCACGATCGCGCTCTGGCTCGGCCATGAGAGCACCCAGACCACCCACATCTACGAGCACGCCGACCCTGCGCTCAAGGAACAAGCGATCGCACGCACCGCCCCGCTCGGAGCGAAACCCGGCCGATACCGCCCGCCCGACCCGCTCCTCGCCTTCTTGGAAGCGCTCTGATTATGTAGAACACGCGATGCCATAGATCAGGCCGAGCACGGGGAAATCGACGAATTCCTCGAGGCTTCAACATAACCATGCTCTCGACATACAACCGGACGTGAACGTCTCCGCTCATCCGGCTCCCACTGCCCAGCCTTCGGGACGTGCACCGGCTTCCCAGTGGGCAAAGAGAGCGGGCGAGCGTCGGGCGACGCTGGCCAACCACTTCCAGGTCCTGGTGGGACGGCGGCGCAGCCGCTTGTACTTGCTCATGGCCCATCTGACGAGATACCCGTTGATGCGCCGGAGTAGGGGTTGCAGACGGGACGGATAGAAGCGCCCGTTGTAGGTGA
>JBEKGS010000083.1:0-8537 GCA_050012675.1 Acidimicrobiales bacterium | reverse complement strand
ATCGTGTCGAAGCCGGAGGGATGGATGTTCGAGGTGACGGCGAGGCTGCGCCGCTCGTAGGCGGCGTCCACCACCCGGTAGAAGGCCTCGGCGGCGTCGGCTCCCGCGGGCAGCATCCCGATATCGTCAACCTATGCAGACATCGGCATAGTTGACGAAGTGGGATATCTGCCGCTTCCTGCCGAGGCGGCAGCGGCGTTATTCCAGGTTGTGAGCCAGAGATGTCTGAAGGGCAGCATCGCTCTCACGACCAATTTGGGCATAGCGAGCTGGGGCAAGGTCTTCAACGACGACCCCATGATCGCCGGCGCCATGTTGGACCGTCTGCTGCATCGAAGCGTCGTGCTCAACATTGACGGAGACAGCTACCGGATGCTCAGTCACCGGGCCCGGGCTGAGGCCACGCGGCGAGCGGTGGCCCGGTGATGGAACTCGACCGCGAGCACATCGCTCTCGCCGACCCGACCGATAAGGGAGGTCGCCCCTTGACAGCCGCGTCAGCTCAGATCAAGCCCTCCACGCCGCTGGTCCCCTGGGGAATTTCGGTGATCGACAGTGGGGAATTTCGGTGATCCGCAGCATTGTGATCTACCGAGTGCACCGCCATCCCCGCTCCGCTGACGTGCACAAACTGCGGGCGGTCGTATAGGCAGTCATGTCCAGAGGTCTGACGAATACCTTTCGCTCGTCGAGGCCGTCCGGGAGGATGGCCGCAATACCCACCGCACGCTTTTGCGCTTAGGCGAGGTCTCCGAGCTGCGCTCGAGCGGGCAGATAGACCGGATCATCAGGGCGCTTCGTGCCTACGCGGAGGGGACCTGGGTCGAGGCGGAAGAACTGTCGGGCGAAGGGGCGCCGAGCTTTGGGGCCACGGCCGCGGTCTGGTCCTACTTTCGTCGCCTCGGTCTAGAGGAGTACTTCTCCTCCCTCGGCGACGGCCGCAGGTCGAAGGTGGTCTCCGACACCGTGTTCGCGATGGTGGCGAACCGCCTCATAGATCCGGCTTCCAAGCGGCGCACGATCACCGAGTGGCTCTCTTCGGTCGCCCTTCCCCCCGGGGTCAACCCGCCGAGCCTCGACCAGTGCTACCGGGCGGTCGACACCGTCTCGCAAGCCAAAGAGTCCACCGAGGCCCAGCTCTACGAGCAGTTGTGCAACCTCACCAACCTCGATCTTCGCCTTGTCTGTTACGACATCACCTCGAGCTACTTCGAGACCGTCGCCATCAGACAAAGGCGCTTTTCTTCCCTTGCCTTCGGCTACAGCCGCGACCACCGTTCCGACCGGCCTCAGATCGTGATCGGGCTGCTGGTCACCGGGGACGGCATCCCGATCGCCCATCACGTGTTCTCCGGCAACACCTCTGACGTCTCGACACTGCCCGGGGTGATGGAGGACCTGCAGACACGCTTTGGCGTCGGGCGCATCGCCCTTGTCGCCGACCGGGGGCTCATCTCAGAGGACAACCTGGACGAGGTGTCAGCCCGCGGCTTCGAGCACGTGCTGGCCACCCGGCTTCATCACGATGACGAGGTCGCCGCCGTGCTCGAGCAGGCGATCTCCAAGGACACCGACTGGACCGCAGTGAGCGAGGCACGGTGCTTTTGTGCCGAGATCACCCATAACAACCGCCGCTTTGTCGTCGTCTTCTCGCCCGTGCGCTACTTCAGGGACCGGGCACGCCACGCCATCTTGTGCGCCAAGGTGGAGGACGGCCTCATCGCCCTCGAGGCCCGCGTGCGTGCCGGCCGTCTGTCAGACCCAGCCAAGATCGGTGCCGCCGCCGATCGCATCCTTCGTGACTCAGGTGTGAGCCGCTGTTTCAAGATCACGGTCAAAAAGGGCTCGTTCTCCTGGGACTTCGACGAGAAGGCGCGCAGATATGACGAAGAGCTCTTATGTGGGCGCTATGTGATCACGACCTCGCTCGACAAAGACGAGGTATCGGCCGCCCAGGTGGTGCGCTACTACCGCAGCTTGCAGTCAGTCGAACACCGCTTCCGGGTGTTGAAGGACTTCTTGGAGTTGAGGCCCATCTTCCACTGGACCGAGGACCGCGTGCGGGGCCACGTGGCCCTCTGCGTGCTGGCCGCCACCATCGAGGCCGTCATGGCCAAGGACCTCGTTCACGCCAAGGTCATGGACCCCGATCTCCCCTTCCAGTCCATGACGCCGCGTCGGGCCTTGTCTTTGTTGAAAGACGTCCGCCTCGAGCTCGTCTCGGCCGGCGATCACAACATCGAGCTCGTCAGCCGGCGAAGCCCACTACAGGCCAAGGTGCTCCGGGCCCTCCACGCCGACACCTCGACCTGGGACAAGGCCACAATCGCCTGAGCAGGGCATCTACGTCACGCGTAGTGGAAACACTTCTCTCGCGCGCTGCCATCTACCTGGGATGACGCGAAAGTCGCGCCAAAGATGGCATATGGGGCCCTCCCCGGCACAGCCGTTGCATTGAGTGCTACGGCTTTGAGGGGCACCGGCAGCCTCTCGGCTGTCGAGCCCAGCAATTCTCAGGAGCACGAGGAGGTCCCCAATGGCAATCGTAGGAGGCATCGACGTTCACCGCCGCCAACTCACCTTTGATTACTGCGACCGGGCGACAGGAGAGCTCTGCCGGGGCAGGATCGCCCCAGCGGACCGGCAAGGCTTCCGGTCCTGGCTGTCGCAGTTGCCTCCGGGAGGTGATTTCGCGCTCGAAGGCTGCACGGGTTGGCGCTATATCGTTGAGGAGCTTGCGGCCGCCGGCTTCGTGGCACACCTTGCCGAACCGGCTGACACTGCCGCCCTGCGGGGCAACAAGCAGCGGGCCAAGACCGACCGAGCTGATGCCCGTCACCTGCGCGAGCTGCTCATATCCGGCACGCTTCCCGAGAGCTGGATCCCTCCAGCTCACGTTCTCGAGGCACGCACGACCGTCCGGTTGTACAAGGACCTCTCCGACGAACGGGGAGCGTGGACCCAGCGAATCCACGCGGCGTTGTTCCATCAAGGCGTCGAGACCTTCTCCGGTACGCTCGCCAGCGACCTCGGGCGGGTCTTCCTTGACAAGGCCGATCTCAGCCCAGCCGCTCGGCGTGCGGTCGAAACGGGCCTCGCGCACATCGAGACCCTCAATAAGACGCTCACACCGATCAAGCGCGACCTGTCGAAGTTCAGCCTCGCCCAGCCGGGGTGCTCGGCACTGCGCGAGTACTTCGGCATCGGAGGCCTGCTCTCGGTTGCCATCTGGGCTGAAATGGGAGACACGCGCCGGTTCTCCTCCTCCTCGGACGCCGTGCGGCACACAGGCCTCGACATCACCGTCTACTCCTCGGACACCAAGCGGGCCAAGGGTCATCTCGCCCGCCAGGGCCCGTCGGTGCTGCGCTGGGCGCTCTACGAGGCGGCCAAGTCCGCTGCCAAGCCCGCCGCTCCGGACCACGAGTACTACGTCAGCGTCCGTGAGCGCCTTGGTGCTCAGCGGGCGACGCTCTCTGTTGCACGAAAGATCGCACGCTGGGTGCATCATCGCCTGCGCGAGCTCGGCGACGAGGCCTTCGCGCCGGTGTGATGAACGCCTTCTCGGGGAACTCGTCTTGCGACTCGCCCAAACGAATCCGATGATCTGCGGCTGCTCCAGCAACCAGACTGCTGCCGGGACCTTGTCTCTGTCAGCCTCCAAAGAATGATGCGGCCGCGACTTCTCCGTGTGGGAATCACCCCATCCACCATCATGTTGCCGGAGCTGGTCTCCGCGCACCGAGGTAAGTCAGGGCGTTCGCACACGGGTTCCCTCTCTGCCGAGGAGGGACTGATGACCTGAGCGAGCACGCACATCTGTTGATCAACTGTCATCGCTTGCGCATGAGGGTACGCCGGGGGGGCGTCGGCCTCCAGGTCGTTCGTCCTCGCTCCGCTGTGGGCGCTCCACCTGGACCCCGTCACCCACCAGGCGTTGCCGTGCTTCCAAGACGATGACGGCCGGGCGCGCGCCGAGACTGCTTTCATTCGTTGACACGCGGGCCTCCCCATAGGTAAGTCCGGTCCGACCGGGGCGTCTGGTTAGCAAGGGACCTCCTCTGGGGACACGTCGAGGAATCCCAAATGGGCGGCACCTAGTCAGTTCAAGGGGACTTAGCAAAGTTCGCCGGACAAAAGCAACAGCCGCCGCCTGAGCTAGACGAACAGATTCCGTGTAATGAAAGATCTATCCCTGCGCCGCCCTCTATCAACCTGACTTGGGTTATTAAACGTCCACTCAAACGAGGAAGCCCCCGACGATCGTTGCTCGTTACGTTTGAGTTCGCCCGTGACGCTCTCCTGGCTCCGCGAGAAACCAGTAACTTCTCTGACCAAGCCTTCTCAAGATGCCATCCCCGAGACCTGTGAGAATGATGGCCAGCTCTCTGGGCGCAGCTGATGGTCCGTTCACGATGGCGTATGCCCAACTCAACGAGAACAACTGGCTCAGATAGACACTTACAGGAAGTTGCCGGCGCAGCAGCAGGAATGTCGAGTTCCTCACGATGTAGTAGAGCCGTTGACCGGTTTCATAACGCCGCACCTTTCCTCTAACTTCGACCGCCTTGCCGATCTGATGGTCCATCAGCACATCGGTGTATTCCAAGACGCGCCAACCATGCGACCGCACCTTTGCGCAGAACGCGTGATCCACCTGATCCATAAAGAGCGACTCTTCGTAGGGAATGGCCTCCGCGACCTCTCTCCTCACGAGGTTGCCGCTGGTGATAAGCAGCGGCGTGTCCCGCAACTTGTGCTCGAGCTGATCTACGCAGCGGTCACGCTCAGCCCCTCGCCAGGAACCATGCGGCACCTCGACCGGCTCATGACGTAGTCCCACCACTCCACATGCCTCGCGCGTACTTCCATCAAGAAAGTCTAGAGAACGAAGGACGGTGCTGATCGCCCCTGGGTGCAGCACCGTATCCTGGTCAAGCGTTAGCACCCAGGCATGGTCGTATCCCTCTGCGGCAAGATGGCGGATTCCAAGGTTGAGTGCGGCCGCAATACCGCGGTTCTCGTCAAGCCTGATGAGCGCGACCTCTGGCAACCGCTCCAATTTGCGCGCTAGCCTGACTTGAGATTTCGATCCGTTGTCCACAACGACCGTCCGCGCCACTTGCCGTGAAGTCTCGAGGAGCGTAAGCGCGAGAGCGTCAATGTCAGGTTCATGTGTAACGACGACTGCGGCCACCACCCCCGCGGCACTCCTCGATTCCGCCCTCATATGTGACGGCGGCATGCCGGGGCAGGTCCAGGCTGACAACAGCCGACACCGAGCACGATCCGAGCAGTCATCGACAGGTCAACACGAGATGTCAGCCCGCTCACAGAGCTTGCTCCCTTCGGCACGACCGGCATTCCCCTCCGACTGAATGCTACGTCCCCATGAACTGATTTGGTAGCGGGCATTTCAAGTTGAACGAGGATCGTGGGCTGGACTGACTGTCCACCGAGACAACCAGAGGCCACGAGGACGGCTGAGGTTCTGGACAACTTCGGACGAACCTCTGACATCAGCGAGGGTACCGACCCGCGGAGCAACTGCCGAGAATTGAGGAGTTCTGGATTCTCCCAGTCGTCAAAATCGAGGTCCCGGTTATGATCGCGCTTGAGATGATGCTGTCTCCGGGGCAGTAAGCAAAGTTGTAGCTGGCCACGGAGACTGACCGGTGGCCAGAAGGAACTGGACTGGTAGTTGTCTGCTGCGGTTGGTCCTCCGAAGCTTTGCCACACGTACCTTCCTTACGACTTCACTGACAACGCTATGCCAGATGAGTGGCCATAGGTGGTGCTCGGCCAGATCCTTGCCGACGTCCGTTTCGTCATGGGGTGCAACCGCCTGGACGGCTTTCGCGCCCAATTGTGCCTATCCGAACGCCGCCGCTTGCCCTGTCGAGGACTTCGAGTGCCTCGCCGTGCACCTGCGGTTTTCGCACACAAAAATCTGGGAAGCCGAACTATTGTTCATGACCCATCAGGTGCATGATCCGTGTCTTAGCCAGCTTCGGAACCGGTCGGATATTAATGGCGGACTCTTGGCTCGACGAGGTGGAAGACCGGGGGAGATTTTACGCGAGCGATCGAACGAGAAGCCGCCGTAGCCAGCACTTCGGGCGTCAGGTCATCCGCTTCACACGCAACTGCTAAACGCCGCCGGTCGAGCTCACCTGCCAACTCGCACTGGTGATTGTCGACGTGCTCTCCCCGCTCCGCTCTTCGCGGCACAAGCACCGGGCAGCGGCCAGCAGAGAGAGAAAGGAGAGAAAGGCCGACGCCCGCGTGTGTAATGACAACATCGGACGCAGCAAACTCGGCCTCAAGCTCTGCACTCGGCACACCCGGCCTCGCCTCGATCGGCAGCCCGTCCACCGGCGTGGACCCAGTTTGCCATGTCACATCGACACCCTCGGGAAGCGCCTGCAACGTCACTTGTAGTAGCCGCCGGAAAGCGTAGCTCTCCGATGAGCCGACTGCGACCGCCACCTTCTTGATCGGTCGCTTAAGGCCTTCGACGGCCTCATAGCCGTCGAAGACGGTTCCGCGGTAATGCCAGGGCGGATCTCTCCACGTTGAAACCTGCGCGTAAAGAGTGATACCAGGGATGCGAGCAAGGATTCTGCCAGTCAGCGACGGTGCAGTCCGACGTGTGACACTCTCGATGTAGTGACACGACGCGCCACGAAGGCGCGCTCGCGTTAGAAACGGCACAGCGATGCTGCTCCCCGTGCTGATGGCGTGAGAGAAGCGCCGACTTCCCCCCAACACACGTCGCGCGAGAGCGACGTGCCGAGCAGTGACGACGAGGTCCCGGGGTCGCGGGTAGGGCACGTAAATGACGTCGGCTTCGGCGAGCAGAGACCGCGCTTGAGGCGTGTCAAACGTCACCCATGTCACATCGGCCGCATCCGTCAAGTCGAACCTAGGAACGAACTCGAGGAGCTCCTGGAGGTGGCCGCCAGCACTCGCCACGAGCAACGTTGCCACCTCGATCACCCTCTCTGCTCGAAGCGTCACGCCCGGATGGTTTACGCCACGATACCAGCGGGGCCTCGGTTTCGTTCTTCCGGCCTGGATCCCTGTGGGCGATTACCCGAAGATTGCGTTATGTGGTCAAGCGCGTTTTCGCGATCCGCATAATGCTCCTTCGCGCAATCATCCATCGCGAGATTCGATTTCGCCAACCGTTCCCGTGGCAGCAAGACCGCGACTAGTCCATCACGCTTTTCGGCCGACGGATGCCGTGATTATTCCAGTACGCTTGAATCGAGTCAGGGTAAGGCGTATGGGTTGGTGTCGTAACGCTCATCTTTCCTTGCAGAAAGGCACTTTTCCTGGATGCTCGGCCCGATTCCGGCTTCGAAGAAGCCGTATTCGCTGAATCAGTTCGACGACGACCACGCCGTCGCCAACGCCGGGCTGATCCAGCCGGCGACGTTGGCCGATCATCTCGGCCTGCGCCAGCTCTTCGACAAGTAGCTGCACCTTCTTCCAGAGCCAGGACACGCCAACGTCGGGCTCAAGACCATGAACTCGGAGACAGCGAACTCCGGGATGTGGCCTGAGAGGGCAGGCGACACGGTCGTCGACGTATCGAGTGTGGCCTGCGCCGTGCCCACGGGACCTGGGCGACCGTCGGGCCGGCCATGGGAGGACCAGTTCAACACGATCCTCGCAAGATTGCGCCCCGGTCGGTCGTTTGCCGACGCGGCTGACCCCTGGGCGATGACAGCGTCCCGCTCCTGTGCCCGGCGCCAGCAGAGGATAGTCCTCCCAGTCCCTCACGGGGCCTGGTACGACGCGCAGCCTACTGTCGCCTCGAAGGCTCACTCAGATCAGACTCTTCGACGCCAGCTCCGGTTCATCTGTGCTTGTTCAGCGACTCAGAGACGATCGCCATATGTCTTCCGGTGGTTCCTGCGTTAGTGCGTCGGGTCAGATTGAGCCCCTGTTCAATGTGATTCACTGAGCACCTCCTCGACTCACCGGTGAGGGCGCCCGAACGTCGACGTTGCTCTTCTCATGGGTCGCTCAGCGCCTAAAACCAGCGGCCCGCAGCCAGATGCAATAGGCCGTTTGCCGCGGCTATGGCCGAACGGCTCTTCGGCGTCGGGGCTCAGCAACAAGGGCTGCGACTTCCGGCACGAGCAGGCGCTGGTTGGCTACCTTAGAACACCCCACCTCAGCGCAAAGTACGCTCTCTCCCTCTCCAGTCGTTGAACCAGCCCGAACGGGTGACGGGTCCTGGCCGGCGGAACACGCAACTTGGGCGGACCCGTCTTCTCGACAGGGGCAACCGTCGTGGTCGTGGTGCTAACCGGCGGCGTAGTCGTAACAGTCGGGGCAACCGTCGTGGTCGTGGTGGTCACCGGGGGGACCGTCGTGGTCGTGGTGGTCACCGGGGGTACCGTCGTGGTCGTGGTGGTCACAGGGGGGACCGTCGTGGTCGTGGTGGTCACAGGGGGGACCGTCGTGGTCGTGGTGGTCACCGGGGGGACCGTCGTGGTCGTGGTGGTCACCGGGGGGACCGTCGT
>JBEKGS010000082.1:0-12092 GCA_050012675.1 Acidimicrobiales bacterium | reverse complement strand
AGGGACCTACGACATCGCGACATGCGCGCCCCGGTCGTGGCTGTCGGAGACGGAGCGCTCGGGTTCTGGGCAGCCCTTCGAGACGTGTTCCCCGAGACCAAAGAGCAACGGTGTTGGGTGCACAAGTCCGCCAACATCCTCGACGCCCTGCCCAAGTCCATCCAGCCGCTCGCGAAGAAGATGCTCACCGAGGTGAGAGACGCCGAGTACCGAGAGCATGCCCGAGACGCGGCCAAGGCCTTCGACAACGAGTTCTCTGCCAAGTGGCCGAAGGCCGCCCAAAAGCTCCGCGACGACCTCGAGCCGCTGCTCTGCTTCTACGACTTTCCTGCCGAGCACTGGCTGCACCTGAAGACCTCGAACCCGATCGAGTCGACCTTTTCGACAGTCCGGCTCAGGACCAAGGTGACCAAGGGTCCGGGTTCGCGAGCTGCCGGGCTCGCTATGGCATTCAAGCTCATCGAGGCCGCGGAAGACCGTTGGCGTTATGTCAACGGCCCGGCGCTCGTCGCTCTCGTACCCGCAGGTGCAACGTTCCGAAAGGGGGTGTTGGTCGAGACCGTAGCGAAACAGGAGGAGGTCGCCGCGTGATCAGCGGGGCGGGCCGATCCACAACTCTTGACTATTCCTCGCCACGCGGTCCTCAATGCCTTTGGACTCAACGGACATGACAAGGATTCACTGTTCGGACTACGCCAGCCCTTCCTGGCCACAGTGGTCCTTGTCACGCCCGCCGGACAGCCTCTTACACGGTCAGTTTCGAGACACTTGAGCCACTCGAGCCACCTAGGTTGGTGTCGCCAACATAGGCAGCCGACACGGAGTACGAACCTGTGGCCAAGGCGGTGTCAGAGATGGTGCAGGTCCCTTTAGTGCTCTCGAGCACCACTTTGCAGGTGGCGGATCCGACCTGCACTGTTGCCGTCTCGCCGTTGGACACTGCCTCACCGTAGTGAGTCGTCACGACGACGGAAAAGACCGCCGCAGATTCATGTCCGTAAGTGACGCTCGTCGGAGACTCGGAGACCGTCGTGCTCGTGGCGTCCTTGTCGACTGTCAGCTTTGAGACGCTAGAGGCGCTAGAGCCATTCAGGTTGGCATCGCCGTCGTAGATTACCGACAGCGGATAGGTTCCCACTGGCAGAGTCGTGCTGGCCATCGTGCAGGTCCCCTTGTCATCCTTCAGGACTGCTGAGCACGCGACCGAGCCGACCTGCACCCTCAGTGTCTCGCCGTCGGGCACCGCCTCGCCGTAGTGAGTCGTTCCCGTAACGGAGAAGACCGACGCTGACTCATGGCCGTAGATGACGCTGGTCGCGGATTCTGAGATGGTCACTCTCGTTGCGTCCTTATACACGGTCAGTTTCGAGTCACTTGAGACGCTGGAACCACTCAGGTTGGCATCGCCGCCATAAATGGCCGACACCGCGTACGAGCCCGCCGGCAGGGCGGTATTGGCAATCGCGCAAGTTCCCTTGCCATCCTTCAGCACCGCCTTGCAGGAGACGGCGCCGATTTGCACTGTGGTCGCCTCGTCATTCGGCACAACCTCGCCGTAGCGCGCCGTGACGCCAGCTGAGAACACAGTCGCCGACTCATGGCCGTAGGTGACGCTCGTCGCTGACTGCGAGACGGTAGTACTGGTCGGGAGCTGACGCTCGAAGTATCCGAAGGCATCGATCAAGAGGTTGATCGTCCCACCGTGGCTGTTGTAGACGCCCACGCTCCCAGTACCTGCCGTGTCGGCCACAGTGAAGTTCGGGACCGCTCGGGAGTTGCTGGCGGGCCAGTTCACGTCAGAGGCAACCGGCACTGTCGCGTCGGACGTCGGGTACACCGTGAGGTAGCCCGTGGCATCACTCGGGACGACGGTGATATTGGTCGCGACCGCGTCAGCACTCGAAGGGATCGCGCTGGCGGAGGTGGAGAGACCGAACTCCTCCGAGGTGTTAGCTGCGATAGGTGTTCCATTGGTGGGCACTCGGGTGTCGGTAAGGCGGGTCGGGGTCATCGGCACGAACGCTGAACCGGTGCCTCCCGAGCCGGTGTAATAGCCGTCGACGTCAAGGTCGACATTTACCGTGCCGGTGTGGTTGTAGATCTCAATCCGGCCGTAGCTGCCTACTCCAACGGTGACGCGGTTGGCTACCACCTGGTTGACCGCGAAGTTGACGTTCGACGCGTTCGGCATGGACACCCCGGCGGGATAAACCGTGAGGAAGCTCGTCTTTGTCCCGTGGGCCGCAGTCGCGGCGACCACGACAGCGGTCGCGTTGGCCGGAACGCCGGTCGCGCTCCCGGTCACAGTGACAGCCTGGCTCGTATTAGGCCCGATCGCGCTACCGGAGTCCAGGGTACCGAGAGCACGCACCGGCGAGAGCGAGTTGAAAAGTCCACTGTTGCTGCCCAAGGGAGTGCTCGTGTAGTAGCCCTCCACGTCGACCACTACGTTCGTGATCCCGGCGTGATTGTAGATCGACACCATCCCGGAAGAACTGAGCGGCACCGTGACAAGGTTCGCCACAGTCTCGCCGGGCGAGAAGTTGAGATTTGAGACCGATGGCGTCGTGATCCCTTCGGGGAACACGGTCAGGAATCCTGACGCCGATGGTTCGACGGCGGTGACATTGAGTACAACGGCCGCAGTTCCCGCAGGCACAGGCGCAGTGCCGACCTTGGTGACCTGCACGTCCAGCGTGGAGTTGACTGAAATAGCATTTCCGGCGTTCGGTTCGCCAGATCCGGCACGGGTGTCAGTGATGCGAAATGGCGTCACGGAGACATACGAGCCCATGACGACGGTCGTGACATGAGGCGTAGTTGCAGCCGAGGCGGCAACTGCCAGTGGGCCGAGCAGCATGCCGAGCACGGCGACCAGGGCTGTGCCTAGTCGAATCGGCATGCGCCTTTGCGGCCTGTCATCTTTTGACCCTGCACGGGATGAGATGGGAGAACGGGCTGGTACAAACATGGAGCGCTTCCTCGCGTTTGCGACGGTGCTGAAGGACTTCCAGCCGGTCCCATGTCTTGGGCCTCCGCCGTACTGCCGTACCTCGAGGCCACATGCAGTCGGCGACGAATATCGACACACTACTCTAGTTTTTCATAACTAGCAATTAAGTTCTAGAATGGCTATACTGTTCCCATGGCGGAGTGGAGCTTTCTCACCAACCACGCCAGAGTCTTGGTGTGCATCGCGCAGGATCCCGGTGTGCGCCTTCGCGACATCGCCTCCACCTTGGGCATCACCGAGCGCAGCGTCTTTGGCATTGTCGCCGACTTGACCTCATCCGGTTACGTGCTAAAGGACAAGGACGGCCGGCGCAATCGTTACCACATCCAGGCTCACGCGCCCCTGCGACAGGGGCCAGTTCGAGACCAGACGATCGGCGAGCTGCTAGCGGTACTGGTTGATACGAGCGCTCGCGGTGAGCTTCAACGGGCCGGTGAAGTCACCGCCTGATGGCGGAACGAAATGACCTAGAGACCAGTTCATAACTCGAGCCACACTCTGGATCAGTGTCTCAGCGTTTCGCCACGCAGGCCGAGCCGGCACCCTGCCGAAATGGCCTTTGATCTGGACTTTTACCCGGTGTCGGAGGGGGGACTCGGTACAAAACTCCACGCCGGGTAAGCAGCACTGAGCTTTGGCTACCTGCAGCCTGACATGCGTTTTTGTCTGAGAGAACCGGGTCCGACCGTCTCGGTACCTCGCTCGAGATCCTTCTTGCGCCTCAAGCGCTCCGGCCTTGCACCGGGCCACCGCGATGTCATACAATGTCTGACACAGGAGGCATTATGGGCAACCGAACAGAGCAACTGGCGGCACGTGTCGATCCCGCCCGAATGGAACGTATCCGCTACGCCTCGGCGCTCCAAGGCGCGACGGTGAGCGCGTTCGTCGTCGATGCCGCCTACAACAGAGCCGAGCAGGTCATCGACGAACACGGCAGCACGCTCGTGCCGAGCGACTACTTTGACCGCCTGCTCGCCGCCCTGGACGAACGGCCGCAAGTCATCCCCGAGCTCGCGGCCGCGTCCAGAAAAGTTCTCCAAGAGCCGGCGTTCGAGCAGTTCTGAGAGGTAAGTGCTATACCGCTCGGAGCAGATCAGGGACGATCACGTCCTCGACGGCTTCTCGTGTGGGAACGACTACCTCGACGGCTGGCTCCGCCGGTCCGCGGTGGCGTGTGGTCGCAAGAACGTAGCCCGGACGTACGTCTGGGCTGACGACGACGCGGTGGTGTGGGCGTACTTCTCTTTGGCGCCGGACAAAGTGCAGCGAGCCGACCTGCCCCGGGCTATCGGTAGGGGTGACCCAGACGAGATACCGGCGGTCCTCATAGGAAAGCTCGCACTTCACCACGCGCTCCAAAGTCGAGGGCTCGGCCGTCAGCTCCTAATCGACGCACTCAGTCGCGCTGTCAGCGCCGTCGAAATCGCCTCGGGCCGCTACATCGTTGTCGATGCGATCGACGAGGACGCCGTCGCGTTCTATCGCCGGTACGGCTTCACGCCCCTCCCGCCCCCCTCTGCCTCGCGGCTCATAATGAAGAGCTCCGACGCGTCCGCTTCCTTTGTCGCCGCCGGTTGAATACTGACCCCCTATCACCGGGCGGGGGTCAATTTTCGACCGGCGTTGACATCCTTAGCAGCACGACCATCAGCAAGCAAGGCTCAGGGCCTAAAGCGATAACCGTAAAGGCCGCCTCGGCCGACGAACCGGGATCGCTGATGCTGACGACAACTTCTGGCCCCTACGAAGTCAGCGGGAGCTTTGTCCCGATCGACCGCTAACGGGCCCACAACTGCATGTGGTTTTGGCACCGCTCAAGGTGCCTTCTCGAGCTGACGACATCCTCACCATCGCAGATGTCATCGAACCCATCGTGAGCGAAGCTGAGTGGCGCGCAGCCCAGCCCGGACGCACGGCGAGCCGACCAGGCCCGAGACCGGATCGCCCCACAGAACGGCTCGACATGCGCCGTTCTTCAGGCCGCTACGCGCTGCGCGGCCTCCCGATCTGTTCCGCATGCGCAGGAGAAAGACAATCGGCGACCTGCTAGCCGTAGCGGCAAAGGTTCCACCCGCCGCCTGCTAGATCACACGAGCAGCAAACACCTCTGGCAAACCCTGAGGCACGAACGCGGGCACGAACGCGCCTGATTGCATCACACTTCGGCATCCTGCGAAACACCAGCGACTTCGTTACACCCTTATGTGAACATTGTCGCCCGCCAGTGACATGGGACCACCTTGAGGTGGGCGGAGAAGTGGTCCCATCATGCTGGCGAGCGACAAACATGATGCTGGTCTTCGGTGAACACCTCGTGGTGTCGGAGGGGGGACTCGAAACTTAGGTCCACGCCCCCTCGAAGCAGATAGTGGCTGGTCAGAGCTTTGCCGGATCGCCTAATCCCCTGGCCTGGAAACCTCGAAACCGTCGCCACTCCACCATCTGGGCCCCGCCAGGGGCCATTCCGAGGTCTCGCACACCGACTCGAAACTTAGGTCCACGCCCTATGAGCACTAGCTGATCCGGCTAGTGCTCACGCACGCGTGTCCGTCGATCTGGATGGTCGCTGGTCCCGCCAAGACGCTCGGTGACCACGCAGACGAGACGTTATGTCGCGCTCCATTGCGACTGGCCAAGCGCCGCCTGCCGTGGCGACCAAGGCCGACCGCGCAGCGAACGCCGCTGCATTCTGTGCCCGGCTCCAAGACCGACGGATCCGGGTCACCGGGTCAAAGCGCCTGTCCGCGCAGCTCGGAGCTGCGCGATCGAGTTTCTGGTGCGCTACTCCACAGCCGGAGTGAGATCGCTCACGTCGCCTCTTGTGCCGTTGGCGCTGTTCGGGAAGAGTCTGGCTTCCTGAACCCGTCGAAGCCGTACTCAGGTCGGCTCTGGTCACCTCGAGATTTTCGTTTGGCAACTAACAGGACTTGAACCTGGGCGACTAAGTCGCATACATTGATCGAAATAGTCAGCTTTTGGTCATGGGGCGCGAGCGTCCGACGCGCCGCTCCCCGGAGCCTCAACGTTCATGGAGGATGACATGCCGTCCCTGTTCCGAAGCCGCCCCGCAGTCTGGCGAGTCGCGCTCGTTGCCAGCGTCGCAACAGCGACGCTTTTGGGCGCGAGTGCGCAGACGTCTGCCGCGGTGAGCAACCGGGCCGCGTCTGGCGGACAGATAGCGACCCTGACCGTGGCGGCGCCTGGCTCACGGGCCAACCTGTATCCCGGTAACGAGTCGGGCACGGTCAACTACTGGATCGACGCTCTCGTGCAGGAGGGTCTCGTGCACCCGACGGCGAACGGCACATACCAGCCGGCGCTGGCGACGAGCTGGAGCGAACCCAACGCGACGACCTACGTGTTCCAGATCCGCAAGAACGCCCGCTTCTCCGACGGCACGCCGCTCACGGCCGCGGACGTGGTCGCGAGCATCGACTACGCCGCCTCTGCGAAGTATTCGGCCCAGACGGCTTCCTATTTGGCCGACCTGGCCAGCGCGACCCAGAGCGGCCCCTACCAGGTCACGGTCAAGCTGAAGGCGCCTCAGGTCAGCTTCTTGAGTGAGCTCAGCTCCTCAGCGGCGCTGTGGGTGAGCTCAAAGAGCTTCCTGCAAGCACATGGGTCGGACCTTGGTACGCCGACGAGCCTCGTGCTGGGCACAGGGCCTTACAAGGTGACCAAGTTCGTACCCGACGAAGGCGTTTGGCTGACCCGTGACAGCACCTGGTGGGGCGGGGTGCCCAAGGTGAAGAACATCGTCGTCACCTTTTACAACGACGAGAGCGCCGAGTATCTGGCCGCCAAGTCCGGCGCCGTTGACCTGGCACTGTGGATCATGCCGACCCAGGAGCCGTCCTGGAACAGCCTGAGCGGCTTCCACGTCATAAACGCCCTCCAGGCCTCCTATGTCGGGCTCATCTTCGATCCGAACGTGAAGCCGTTCAACGAACTCGCTGTTCGCAAGGCCGTGGCGGAGGCCTTCCCGCGCCAGACCTTCGTCAACCGAGTACTCCGCGGGGGCGACTCGCAGGTGGCCACCGCCATCACAGCCCCGGTTTCGCTTCGCGCTGCCTACAGCCAAGCTGGCGCGACCGCCAAGCTGGCCTCCATCCCGCAGAACACTTTCAGCCTCAGTGCTGCCAAGAAGGAACTCGCGAGCTCCTCTTACCCTCACGGTTTCACGACGACGCTCGATTGGCCCAACAACGGGCCCCAACTCGGCCTTGCCGCTGCGGTGTTGGCATCGAACCTCAAGCAGATCGGCATCACCCTCAAGGTGTCCGAGGTTCCGATCGAAACCTGGCTCGGCAACATGTTCAGCAACAAGTACGGCTTGAACTTCATGTGGGACCAGGTGATGACAGGTGACCAGTCGGAATTGGCCGGCTTCCTCCTCGGTGCGGGCAACCCGTCCGACTTCTCCAATGCGCAAGTCAACTCACTGCTCAACACCGAATACGCGCAGACAAACCCCCAAAAGCGCGCTCAGGAGATCATCGAGCTCAACAAGCTCGCCACTGGAACTGATCTCGTCGATGCCCCGCTGTGGTGGGAGCCGATCGGCATGGCCTTCAAGGACGGCATCTCCATCTCGAGCTACGACTTCGCCACCTTCTACAGCCCTTGGGCGGCGGGCATCTCCGCCAGCTCGTGAGCGCCGAGGCGACCACCGTTGCCTGGGCGCCCGCTGCAGCACTGAGCGCGTCCGACTCCGGTAAGGGTGCGTCCGGTGCCGGTTCGGTTGAGGAAGTGGGGGTGCCCCGAAAGAGGTCGCTCGCCGAAGCGTTGGCACGCATCATCTTGCTGCGCACAGCGGGCTCCGTCGTCATGCTGCTCGTGATCTCGGTGCTGATCTTCCTGCTTACCTACCTGAGCCCGGGCAACATCATCACGAACCTGACCGGCCTGCACCCGCCAACGCCTGCCGTGGCCGCTGCGCTGCGGCGCGAGTACGGCTTGAACCAGCCGCTCGTGGTCCAGTACCTGCACTGGCTGGACCGCTTCGTGCATGGCAATTGGGGACGCTCCATGCGTGACCAGACCTCGGTCTCGCAGCTGTTCGCAGGCCGCGTCGGGGTGACGCTTGCGCTCGTCGGACTGGGCTTTGCCATGGCGGTGCTGGCGTCTGTGCCCCTGGGCGTTATCGCAGCCCGACGCGCCGGAGGCATGCTCGACAGGACGATCTCAGCCGTCTCTGTGGTCGGCTTGTCGGCCCCGGCCTTCGCAACCGGCCTGCTGCTCTTGTACGTGTTCGCCTACCTGGTCTCGGCCTTCCCACCCGCGGGAGCCGGCCAGGGCCTCTTCGACGACCTCGACCACTTGGCGTTGCCCGCGGCCACCTTGGCGATCGGGGTAGGTGCCTACATCGTTCGCCTCACGCGCACGGCTATGCGGCGCGAGCTTGGCTCCGATTACGTCGTTTTCGCCCGCGCCCGGGGGGTGAGCGAGCGACGCCTCACCTTCGTGGCGCTGCGTAATGCGGCCATACCCGTTCTGACCATGGCCGGCCTCGTGCTGTCCTACCTCGTTGGCGCCACCATCCTCGTCGAGTCGACCTTCAGTCTGCCGGGACTGGGTCTGCTGTTACAAGAGTCCGTTGAGTTCAAGGACTTTGCGGTCGTGCAGTTCCTCGCCTTGTTCATTGCCGCCGTGATCGCCGCGATCATGCTGCTGGTTGACCTCTCCTACCTCGTGCTGAGCCCCGAGTGGCGTCAACGTCTGCGACGCTGAACAGCGGGCGCTTGGCGCCGCTGGCCATCCAGGGCACAGTCCGACGCCGGTCGGTCACCTTTGTCGCGTCACTTGTCGTAATTGGCCTGGCCCTGGTCGCAGCCTGCTTCGGCCAGCTGCTGTTCCCGAACGCCACGACCGTGAACCCACTTCAGACCGTGCTGCCCGTAGGGAGCACTGGACACCTGCTGGGCACCGACCAGCTCGGGCGTGACGTCGTGGCCATTTCCGTCGCCGGGGCGGCTTCGACGTTGCTCGGCCCGGTCGTGATCGCGCTGGGCTCGATGGTCATCGGCACGTTCCTCGGCCTGCTCGCCGCCTTCGAGGGCCGCTGGGTGGACTTCGCGATCTCCCGGCTCACCGACCTTCTCTTGTCCATGCCGATGATCCTTCTCGCCCTCGTCGTCTCGGGCATCTTCGGCGCGAGCTACTGGTGGGCAGTCGTGCTGCTCATCGTGCTGCAGTGCCCTTATGACACACGCATCGTCCGCGCCGGCACGATTGAGCAGGTGACCAAGCCGTATGTGGAGGCGGCACGCCTGCTGAGGCTTTCCCGCTGGCGGATCATGTACCGACACCTCCTCATCAATATCTGGCCGCTGGAGCGCACGAACCTGCTGCTCAACTACGCCAACGCCATGATCGCCATGTCGGCGCTCTCCTTCCTCGGCGTAGGTGTGCAGGAGGGTACGGCGAACTGGGGCCGTCAGCTCGTCGACGGCGAGCAAATCCTCTTCCAGAACCCGGCCGCGTCGGTGGCGCCCGCCATTCTCATCGTTCTGGTCGCATGTGCGGTCAACCTGCTCGGCGACAGCCTGAACGCCGCCGAGCGGGAGGCCCAGGTCCGATGAGCTTGGCCGTGCCCACCAAGTCCGTCGCGGCGCGGGCAGTCGACCTGTCCATCAGTTCAGCGGCAGGCCCGATCGTCTCGGGTGTCAGCTTCGAAGTGCCCCTTGGTGCGACGCTGGGCATCGTCGGGGAGTCCGGCTCCGGCAAGTCGCTCACTGCCCGGGCACTGAGTGGCTTGCTCCCGTCGGGCGTCGTGGCCTCGGGCCGCGTCAGCATCGGCGAGCGTGCGATCGAACTCCCCGGCACGCCCACGGCGTGGCGCGAGCTGCGCGGCCATGGCGTGACGCTCATATTGCAGGACCCGTTCACGAGCCTCAGTCCCTCGCACCGTTGCGGAGCCCAGATCGCCTGGGGTCTACGTGAGCGGACAGCCGCCGGCGGCCGGGGTCGCAGGCTCGCGCGGCGCGACGTGCGCGAGGCAGTGGCCCGCCTCCTCGAGGACGTGAACCTGTCCGAGCGCGTAGCGAGCCGGTACCCGGGCGAGCTCTCCGGGGGCATGCGCCAGCGCGTGGCCGTCGCAGCCGCTCTGGCGGCCGGTCCGGTGCTGATGGTCGCCGACGAGCCCACGACGGCCTTGGACGCCTCCAATCAGCGCGACGTGCTCGAGCTGCTCGCCCGCCTGCAGCGCGAGCACGGCATGGGCATGGTGCTCATCTCACACGACCTCGGGATGGTGCGCGACGTCGCCGATGAGGTGCTCGTCATGTATGCCGGGCGCGCCGTCGAGCACGGGCCGACCTCGGCGGTTCTCGACAAGCCGGCGCACCCCTACACGGCCGCGCTCAGAGACTCGGAGCTGCCGCTCGCCGAGCGCCTGGAGCGGCTGATCGCCATCCCCGGGCGTGTGCCTGCACCCGGGGAGCGCCTCGCCGGGTGCGCCTTCGCTCCCCGGTGCCGTTTCGCCCTCGACTCGTGCAGCCAAGCGGATGTGACGCTGGCGCCACTTCCTGACGGCCGGCTCGTCGCCTGTCTCGTGAGCTCCGGGCCGCTCGAAGCGGCGCGGCCGCGCGTCGTCGAGGAGACGACCGCGCCAGCCACCGACGTGGTGCTTCGCGTCGAGAACCTCGTCAAGTCCTTCCCCGGCGTGCTCGCGCTCGCAGGCGTGAGTCTGGAGGTGCCCGCGGGCGGTTCCGTCGGTATCGTCGGCGAATCCGGTTCTGGCAAGACCACTCTCGCCCGCTGCGTCGCCGGCCTCGACGTGCCTGACAGTGGTCGCCTCGTGTTCCGTGAGCTCGAGTTGACCTCTCGCACGCGCACCGTCAGCCAGGTGCAGATGGTCTTCCAGGACCCCTACTCGGCCCTCAACCCGAAGATCCGCGTCGGCCCCGCGCTCGCCGAAGCCGCGCGGGCCGCCGGGCGGCGTATCGAGCAGCGCAGCCCCGAGGAGCTACTCGAGCTCGTGGGGCTCCCGACCGACTACGCCCGCAAGTATCCCCGCGAGCTCTCGGGCGGCGAGCGCCAGCGCGTCGCGATCGCACGTTCCCTCGCGCCGGGTCCGGAGCTTCTCGTCTGCGACGAGTCCGTTTCCGCTCTGGACGTGTCCGTGCAGGCCCAGGTGCTCAACCTGCTCACGGACCTGCGCAGCCAGCTCGGGCTCTGTTTGTTGTTCATCTCGCACGACCTCGCCGTCGTGCGCCAGGTGAGCGACTCGATCCATGTCATAAAGGCCGGACGCATCGTCGAGTCGGGCAGGACCCACGAAGTGCTCGCTACGCCCGGCCACGAGTACACGCGCCAGCTCATCTCGGCCCTCTTGCCGACAGTTGGCGTCTCGGTGCCATGAGCGCGCCGGGAAGGGTACCCCGCCGGGGTGCCGGTGGTGTCGCAAGCACAAACGAAGAAGAGGAGCGATGACGCGACTTGACCATCTCGGTTACCTGACCGACGACGCCACAGCGCTTTACCCAAAGCGGCCGGCGCTGCTGCAGGAGGACACGGTTGTCAGCTACGCCGAGCTCGACGAGCGCGCTGACCGGATCGCCGGGTGGCTCGTGTCGCGCGGCGTGAGCCCGGGCGACCGTGTCGCGCTCATGTGGAACAACGACTACCGCTACGTGGAACAGTTTCTCGGCTCGATGCGGGCCGGGGCCGTAGCTGTTCCGATGAACATCCGCCAGAGCGACGAGGGCCTCGCCTACGTGCTCGCGGACTCCGGCGCGGTGGGACTGCTCGCCGCGCCCTTGTTGTTCGAGCGGGCCGAGCGCCTCACCGGCCTCTCCGGCGCGGCCCAGGGCTTCCTCTCGGGCCCCGACGAGCCGCTTCAGGCCGAGCGGCTCCAAGCTCGCGTCCCTCATCACCCTGACGACGTGTGCATGCAGCCGTACACATCCGGATCGACAGGACGTCCGAAGGGCGTACCGCTAACGCACCGGGGTCAGATCTGGAACAGCGACACCTACTCGCGCTGCTACCTGCTCGACGAGAGGGACCGGGTGCTTTTGGCCGCGCCGCTCTACCACAAGAACGCAGGCGTCGAGATGAAGGCGATGCTGCGCGT
>JBEKGS010000081.1:0-8948 GCA_050012675.1 Acidimicrobiales bacterium | reverse complement strand
GTCGGAAGCCCCTGACCCCTGCCGGGATCAGCGGAGGAACTCACCAGGTCCTCCACTGCCAGGTCGATGGCTTCATGGTCGGTTTGGGGGTGCCGTGTGCTGCCTGGAGAGTCAAACGAACGCCTGATGCCTATTCCGACATCGCCGATGGCGAACTGGACTTGCTGGCCTGATCGGTCAGGGCGCTGAACTACGGCCGCTAGAAGTCCAGGGCCGTGAGCGTGCTCCAGAGCGTTGCCTCCCAACTCCCACAGTGCCTCGCAGATCGCGGTGACAACCTGCGCCGGTCCATGGCCTTTGAGTCGCTCGGACAGCAGCGTCTCCAGTGGGGAGAGGTCGGTCGAATCCCCAAGCCTCCGAAGGTCGATCACTACATTTTCCGAAGTACCTCCGGTGCTCACCGGAAGCTCACACCGAAAGCCCAAGTTGTCGGTCAGAAAGCGATCGAATCCAAGACGAGACACAAAGTTGCAGACGCTCGCATCGGCTGGCGCGTTGAACTGGACCGCTAGACCGTCCTGCGCGGCCTGCAGCACGCAACACGACATGCACACCAAGCCATAGAGAGTCGTGTACGGAAGGCGAGCTAGGTCGAGACTCAGCCGCGCCTGGCCGCGCCGGCTGTAGCAGCGGTCGAAATCGAAAGAGGCGCCCGAGGCGACTATTTCCACAGACCGAAGCTACATACTGCGAGTCACCACCATGATGAACCGGGCGAACAGGTGTCGGCGCCTTCGGATCACGGGGTCACGACCAGCATGGCGAGGATGCTCGACCAGTAGACGTTCGAGCCGGTCACGTAGAAGCCGTACGAGGTGCTGAGCTGCGTGGGCCGGTAGCTCGCCATGAGCGGGGCGCCCAACGTCGTGAGCACGTCCCAGCCGCTCGTCGGGGAGAAGGTCTCGGTGCCGCCCGACGAGAGCATGCCGACACATAGCTCGTTCGGACTGGTCTGGGGCTGCAAGTCGACCGTGCTCGGTTGGGTGCTGTGCCCGGTGGTTCCTTGCCACTGCCCGACAGTGAACGCCGTGGTAGTGAACCCCGTGGAGTACTCCTCTGCCGTCAGGTAGGCAGGACCGACCCCGTTGATCGTGATGGTGCTCGGCCCGGGAGTCGCCACGATGCCGGCCCACAGCTCCACGTCGTAGTAGGTAAGACCGACGCCGGTCTGTATCTCGTAGCCGATCTGTTGCCAGTTGGCGACCCCGCCGCCGCTGAGGCTGGTGCTGGGAGTGGCGCTGTTGGCCATGACCCCTACCACGAGAAGGTCCCCGGGACTGACCGGGGAGACCGACAGCGTATTGGAACCTCCGCCGTTGGTGTAAGCGGAGCCGACGAGGGTGAGTTCGGCCAGGTAGGGCGTCACGGCGTTCGAGGGCGCCGACATCGAGCCTGTCCCGCCGGTGGCGACGGCCTGCACCGTGAAGGTGTAGCTCGTGAAGGCCGTGAGCCCCGTGACCGTCGTCGAGGTGACGTTCCCGACAGCGACCGGCGTCTGCGGGACGCCCGCGACGTAGGGGGTGATCAGGTAGCCGGTTATGTACCCGCTCCCCGGCGAGGACGGGGCCGACCACGTGAGTCCCGCCGACAGGGCTCCGGCCGAGGCTGTGCCGATCGTCGGTGCCCCGGGCGCGGTGTTCGAGATCGAGGCCGAGATCGCCAGCGCGGTCAGGGTGACGGGGTAGACACCGGGCGGGGGTGCCCCGCCAGCTTCGTACCACGTGGCCTGCACGTAGGTGAGCGCTCCAGGTGCAGGCACGCCCGAGCCGCCTGGCGGGACGACCATTGAGACGATGAAGGATTGAACGCCGCTCACGGCGATGATGTCGGCGCTGTAGGGCTGCAAGCTCTGTAGCCCCGTAGCACAAAGGATATTGGCCATCCAAGGGGACACATTGTTCACAACCGCCCACGCGTAACCGCCATGTCCCAACTGGGCGGGGGCCTTGACCATAAGTCCGGTCGTCGTACCCGTGACCGCTACGGGCGGCCCCGGGTTCGAATATGGCGTGGATGTGCTCGCCGGGCCGCTCGTCGGTGGCGCCGAGGGCGAGGCTTGTGCCTGTGCGGGAGCAGCGTAGGCGTTGGCGGCGGCGAGCGCCTTTGTAATCCAATTACTGAGAGGCATTTACATACCCACGCAGATGCTGTCGGATCATGCCTGATCGTCCTTCCTGTCTACCTTGGACCACTGCCCTGAGTGCTCATTTCAGGGAGGTCAAGGCCGATCATAGGCAGTTCATCCGGAGGCCCAAACGCAGTGATTTCGCCCGAATTATGAGAGGCCACCCCGTGCCTTCTTAGCCGCTGCTCGTCCCAGTGCACAGACGCCTAGGGCCGAGCCGCTTCTCCGCGGACCACTTTGCAAGCCTTCGATTCGGCTGTTAGCGCCAGCAGTGAAGGTGACGGCCCGGCTCCGGCAAGGTAGAGCCTGAGAAGCCGCGCGTGACTGTCCCAGTCTCCCTGGTCTGGACGCTGGCGATCTCCACTTCGACCTGGCTTCCCTTTCTCGAACAGGGGGCGTGGTGGTTGCGCGCTCGGCAGCCCGAGCGGATCTCCGAGTGCCCTGGTCCGCGAGATGGCGGTTGCGTCTTGTGATCGTGGTCTGGGAAGGGCTCGCAGCGAGACGGGACCGGTGACTTGCAGGGTGGGATTGAGTGCAGGGCGCTTTCCTCGGCTTGCCGTCGAGCGTCCGGCGAGACGCTCCCGACGTGCCCGTGATGCCGCCGTGTTCGCCTCGGTGCACTCGGGGCAGCGACAGCCAGAGTTGTATCCCGAACGGGTGCCGTGTGTCACGTCAGAGCCTATGGAGCCTGCCACTAGCGACGTCGTAGACGAGTCGGCCCGGTTCGTGCTTTGCAGCTTTGCGGGCGTCCGACGGTAAGTAGATCCGCTCGTTACAGTTCGGGCAGCATGTGCGCCCGCTTGCTGCGTGGGAAAGCCATCGCTTTCCGCAAGCTGAGCACACGAGATAAAGGAGCACGCGAGCAATCATAGAGATGGGTTCCACCGAACCGACATGTCGGCATGCCCGCCGGTAGTGACACTCAGTGGTGCAATGTGGGCTCTCATTGGACGGCGAGGTGGTGCACGGCATGGCGCATTCGAGAGTGGTGCCACGCTCCCCTATGTCACACCGGGACGTTCCTCGACGTCGGCGGCCGCTGTCCCAGGACGAGGACGTCGCTGCCGGCAGCGACTGCTCGCAGCCATGCCGTCAAGAGGCCGACCGAGCTGTGCGTGAAGGTGCTGTGGCATGACGGGCACCGGAGCTTCCGGCGCGCCCAGACGTGTGCCCCGGCCGGCTCCCGCTCGAAGCCCCCGGGACTGGGCTCTTGAGCGATCTCGACGTTCGGTGTCGGCCCGGGAGCGAACCGGATGACGGTACCGCCTCCCGGCAGCGTTTCTCGAACCTCGTGGCCGAGGAAGATCCCTCCGTCGTCGTAGGTGGCTCTCGTGAGACGACGCCCGCAAGAGCAGTTGACCCGCAGCCAGTGCTTCGGTCTCGCCTCGAATACCTCCAGGGACCGGAGGATGCTCGGATCCAACACGACGGTTCGGACTTGGTCGTCTTGTTCCCGGAAGTTCCCTGAGAGCAAGGCAAGAGCCGTCTTGGCACTCTCCGCCAAGCTCGCTTGCGCGCTGTCGACCACGCCAGGATTTTAATCCCAGTGCTGTAGTTCGCTTGGGCTAGTATTCGAGTTGTCGGCCGGTCCGGGTGCCCAACCCGGCACGTAGGCGCCTCCCAGCCGTGGCGCAGGTACTTCCTGTCCCTGGGAGGTTCTTGTGCCCGTAATAGCCGCCGACGAGTCTGATCCTCGTCTCGCACTTTCCTTTGATGAGGTTGCCCGCCTCCTCGGAGTTCACCCGCTGACCGTACGGCGAGCCGTGGAACTCGGTCAGCTGCCTGCTGTCGAAGTCGGCCGCCGCCGTCTTGTGCCGAAACAGGCTCTCGAAGAGCTGCTCGCCTCGCCGGCTCGCCCCAAGGAGCTGGCCCGATGATGCAAAACGCCCCAGGGCATGCCCGGGGCGTCGTTCCGACCTCGCCAAAGATCGTTGCGCACGCAAGCATAGCTCCGCGGCGCCCGTCCGGGAAGCGGCGGGGCGATGCCAGCGAATGAACCGCCTCGGGAGCTTCGCCGTCTCGCCCGCCGGCCCGCGCTCTCCCGCCGTCAGCTCCGCAAGGGCAAGCTCTCTCCGAAATTGCTCGATGCCGCCCGCCGCGGCCTGCTTACAAGGGCGAACACGGCAAAGAGCACCCGGGGTCGCCAAGCAGTCGACCACGTCAAGGGCTACGCGCCACGGGCCGCCCGCACAGCCCCGGGCGAAACCGTCCGTGCTCGCCTCGGCCATGCCCCCGCGCCGGAGGTGGTGTGGTCGGCAGTCCCGACGACTTCGGGCGTCATCGAGGTCATGACCACGACACGCCGGGAGTCGAGCCGGGTCGGCGCCTACAGCCACGATGTGGGGCTGCTGCTCGACGGGGATCTCGAACGCAACGACTTCGAGCGGAAGTGGCGCAGGCGCAAGCGGGACGTCGGTCCCGACGTCGAGCTGGAGTGGCGCGCCGAGGTCGTGATCGCCCTCAAGGTTGCGGCCGGGCCGGCGCCCGAACCCTTCTATAGGAGGCGCCGTCCACCGGGCGGGAGGGCGCGATGAACGCCCCGTGCACGATTCCCGCGCCCCGGTGCGGCTACGTCGGACCAGGAGTAGCCGGCCACCATGTCCTCCTCTGCGACGCCGACGGTCAATATGTGCAGCCGGAGATTCTCCTGCCGTTGTGCCAGCCGGAGTGTCACCAGGCAGGAGTTCACAGGCTCCTCCAGATAGAGGGACTCGACGCTCCGATGGAGGCGACCCCCGCGGTGATCGTGGGACGGATCGGTTGTGCGTTCCGCTGGATGGGACTGGGCCGTTCCGGCGAGGTGACGCTCACAGCTGGGTTCCTGGCTGACTGTGGCGAGGAACTGATCCGGGCCTTCCGCAATCTCAGGAGGACAGAAGGGGGACCCCGGTGAGCGACCTCGTGCGGCTCCGGGTGCGGGCCGGCACCCGACCGCGACCCGAGCAAGAGCCGCCGCAGCATCCAACGAGGACAAGCCGCCGGGACATCTTGGTTCACGTCCACGCCGACGAGAACGAGCGGGCCGCGAGCGCCGCCGTCGTCGAGACCCTCGACGGGGTGCCGGTCCTGATCATCGTCGGTGTGGCGGATGGTGCAGCTCTGGCCAATGCCGAGGCATGGGCGCTCAGACGCGGCATGGGCACCGTAAACGGCGTGACACCGATCCGCGTCGTCAGTCTCGACAAGCTGGGCCGCTTCGTGGCGAAGAAGTGCGGCACAAAGCGGGCAGCCCTTGTCGCATTCGACCCGCCATGGACGCTCGGCAGGCTCGCAGCCCATGTCCGCAAGGCCAAGGGCGAGGGCCTGTCCGTCGGCCTGGTCGGGTGCGGTTGGCAAAACCGGGAGAGCGGCAGGTGGCAGGACTCCGACTACTACTCGCGCATTGGCATGGTCTCTCGCGGTGGCGAGGACGCGGGGGCCTTCTGCCGCTGGATCCCGTCCCGACAGCGGCGGAAGTCCGACCGTGGTGGTCCGTTCGTCGGCGTGAACGTGCTCGGCGGTGCCCTCGGGTACGACACAGAAAGCCCGCGGTCGCTCGCGAACTCAGCGGGTGTGGTCTGGCCAGAACGGGACAGTCCGCTGGACCAGCTCGTCGACGAGGCCCTGGCGCTCGTAGAGTGCCACCGGCGCCTAGTCGCCGATCTCGCCGAGGTGGCTCCCGGCCTCGGACCACAAGCGTGCTGGTCGGCGGGCTCGATCATCACCCACGGGCTGAAGCAAGCAGGAGTCCGCCAAGCCGTCCTTACGACAGCCACCCTCTCACCCGCGGCGATCGGGGCATCAGCGGCTTCCTTCCACGGTGGCTTGCCACAGGCGCTGCTCGTCGGCGTAGCCACGCAGATGGCCCTTGCCGACCTGAACTGGACCTACCCGACGATGCTCAGCTTGCTCGGGCTCACGCCGCATATCGGTGCCGACCACTTCGAGTCCGTGCCCGTGGACGTTGCCGAGGTCGAAGAGCTCTTCCGCGGCGACCGGCTGCGTGATCGGCTCGACGACCGAGCGTTCTACCGCTCGATCGGGAACCTGTTCGTCTTCGTCGAGCCCCACGGCGAGTCGGACCTCCCCTGCCAGCGCGAGGTGGATGCCGGCAGGTACCGCTTCGTGCTCGCCCCGCTCGACCTCTCCGGGGGCGCGGTACCGGTCCACGCGTGCCACCTGATCGGTCCAGGACTTGCGGGCCACCTGCCTCATCTCGTCTCGGCCTTCCGGGTCGAGCCGATCGGCATCGCTCCGGGCCTCGAACCTCTCCGGTTGCCGAGCGGTGCGACAGTCGACCTCGCTACTGGCGACTACGGCCGGGCGCTGATCGAGGAACGTTTACGTGCCGAGGCGACAGAGGACCCGTTACTCCGTGGCCGCCGGATTGCCCTCGCGAAGTCCGTTGCCGTCTCCGGCGGTTGGGGGGTCTTCGCCAGAGTCGATCGGCAGCGCCCAAGCCCCGTCGAGTCCATGAGGACCAGCCAAGACGGCAAGGAGCGGCGGGTCCGCGTCTACCCGAGGAAGGAGACCGTCCTTGCCTACGACCAGTCAGGGAATGAGGTGTCGATCGAGACGGATAGGCCGGACGTCCCCGGGCCGTTCACGCTCTGGCACCTCGCGGCGGCCATCCCGGCCGCCTGCACCTCGGAGATCGCCATCGCACGCCATGACATCGAGGAGCTGTACGGCGGCACGGTCGCCATCGTGGCCACGGACTCCGTTGGGGTCCCGGTATCTCGGGATAGGGGGCTCGTCCCGTGCCCGGGCGGCCGGCATCGTCTTCCTGACGGGCGAGAAGCAATAAGGGCCGTGGCGCCCGCCGAACTGCTGTCGGTCCTGAGGAGCCGTGACAAGGTGCTCCACCCAAGCGGTGGTTCGGCATGGAAGATCGAGTGCGACTCGCTCGACAAGCCGACGGTCGGCTTTGTGGCCGGCGTGAACAAGCTCCTGCTTGGCCGTAATACACGCGGCACGTTCCGCCTCGTTCGCTCGTCGGACACCGGGCTCGGTGACCATTACCTAGACCCGACCGGCACTGGCAACCGGCTCGAAGACGGTCGGATGGCGTGGCCAGCCCTGCTGCAGGAGGCATTCCTCGCGGACGTCGGCACACGGGACAACGAGGCACCCCTCAGGATTCCACCAAACCTCCCGGAGTGGGCAGAGCGGCCGGCGCTCCGCCCGGCACGAGCATCCACGTTGGAGGATCTGCGTCTCTTACGGCGCCAGTTGGGAGATCCGACCATCGGACCCTTCGCCCGGTATGCCGTCGCTCCCATTCGTAGCGAGCACCCGCCTGTCTGTCTCGGGACTGGCCGGGACCCCGCGACCTGGCAGTCGTGGCCCTGGATGCAGGGCGGCAAGCCCTGTCGGATAGCTGTACGACACCGCATTGGGAATCTCGTCAGGTCCGAGGGCAGGGGGACGGTGTACGTAGTCGACAGTTACCAGCAGGTCTTTCGAGGATGGCTTTCCGAGCATGACGTCACGGTTGGAGGCCCGAAGCGTGGTCTCCGTCACGTGGAGCCAGTCCGCTCGCATCCGGCTCTGGTTGATCCGGTCGGGCGCTCGGGAGAACTGGCCGGCGAGAGGCCCGAGGATGACCCGGTCGTGTTCCCGTCTGGTGGTCGTGCTGGTCTGCTGGCCGAGGCATCCCGGATGTCGGGAGCGGATATCGCCCGGCGAGCTGGCCTGTATCGGCAAACAGTCCACAAGGTGCTGAAGGGCGCCTCTCCGACCGAGAACACATTTCGCCGCTTGGTCTCGGCCGCCACAGAGGAGGGCGGTGACCCCGTCCGCTGCGCAGCCGGCAGCGAGTGCCGCCACGCAGAGGACGGTCTTGGTGCTGTGCTCGACCGTACGCGGCGTCGCTGGTGCGGACCAGCCTGCAAGGAGGTCGTGCGTCGCCGCAACCGCGGCATCCCTTCCCGCCGTACCGCTGGGATCCGGCCACCCTCTACCAGGCGACCGGTGCGCCACCTGCCGGACGCCCACGACGTCGATCCCGATACGCCGTCGCTGAAGGAGTTGCGCTCGTGCCCCCACTGCGGGCGCATATTCGCCGGGTCGGCCGGGATGAACGGGCATTGCTCGGGTTGCGGTCTCGACTTCGAGGTGGCGCTATGAGCGTGACCCCGTTGCTGGAACCGATCGACCTCGAAGGGGTCCTGTCCGTGTTCCGTGAGGTGCTGCACTTGCCCGATCCGGGCATCGTCGAGCTGCTGCTCGCCGCCGTCGTGGCCAACCGGATGGCCGGCGCCCCGCTCTGGCTCTTGTTCGTCGGGCCGCCGTCGTCGGGAAAGACCGAGGTGCTCGACTCGACCGGGAGGCTTCCCGACACGCATGCGGTCTCGGTGTTCACTGAGGCAGGGCTGTTGTCCGGCTCGGCCGTACGTGATGGCGACGACCGTGCGACCGGTGGCCTTCTCATCGAAATGGGCGAGCGAGGTGTGCTCGTGTTCAAGGACTTCACGACCGTCGTGTCCGAGCACGACTCGACCCGCAACCGGCTGTTTGCCTGCCTGCGCGAGATCTACGACGGCCGGTTCACAAGACGGCTCGGGACCAAGGGAGGAAGGACCTTCGAGTGGGAAGGCAAGGCGGGGCTCATCGGCGGGGTGACCGAGGCGATCGACACGGTGAACCTCGGCCTACTCGGCGAGCGGTTCGTCTACTACCGACTGCCGGATCTCGCCGAACCCGACTCGTACAAAGCGTCGAAGCTGACGCTCGCCAACCTGGGTCACCAGCAGGAGAACCGTGACCGGCTGGCCCGGGTCGTCGAGCGGTTTCTCGCCAACCTGGTACTGCCCGAGGTGGCTGCCGGCCTCGACGCCTCGAC
>JBEKGS010000080.1:0-11851 GCA_050012675.1 Acidimicrobiales bacterium | reverse complement strand
GACGGCCTCGGCTACAACCTGGCTCTCGACAGCGAAGGGGGCGGCCTTCAGCCCAGCGGTCATCTTGGTCCGTACGAACCCCGGTCGCACGACGGTCACTCCCACGCCGCTGCCCTCGAGCGCGTCGCCGAGTCCGAGGGCGAAACCGTCGATCCCCGCTTTGGCGGCGCCGTAGACGAAGTTCGCCTTTCGGACACGAACGCCCGCGACCGAGGAAAGGACCACTATCCGACCGGTTCCCTGGGCGCGCAAGATAGCGACGAAGGCTGCCAGCGCGGCGGCGGGGCCCGAGAAGTTTGTGGCGGCTGAGCGACAGACGCTCTTCGCGTCGAGCGCGTCGAGGTCCGAGGTACCGAGAGCGCCGACGGCCATCAAGACCAGGTCCACCGAGCCGAGCTCTGAGGCGGCCCTCTCGGCGAAGACGTCGAGACGGTCCGTCTCGGTGACGTCGAGAGACGACGTGAGCACGCGCTCCACACCACGGGCGCGCAGCTCGGTGGCGGTCGCCTGAAGGCCTGCGTCGTCCTTGCCGGCGAGCACAACGGCTGTAAGGCGCCGGTCGGCAAGCAGGATCATGGTGTCGCGGGCGATCTGCGAACCGCCCCCGATGACGACGGCCGTCTGCGGCATGCCGGTCGCGTCGATCATGCTCCCGCCCTCGACGTCGACGGGCGTCGCACGCTGCAAAGCCCGACGCGACGCGCCAGGTCCGAGCCGAGCACCCCCTCGGGATCAAGGCTCTCCCTGATCTCCAACCAGCTTGCGAGTCGCGGGTACATCGACGCCAGCATCTCTGGGCGCACGCGTCCGTCCTTGGCCAGGTAGACGCGCCCGCCTGCCGACACGACCAGCTCGTCGAGGCAGTCGAGCAGGACGCCGAGCCCGGGAGACCCCAGGGGCACGTCCAAAGCGAGCGTCCAGCCCTCCGTAGGGAACGAGAGGTGGCCCCGGCCTTCTTCGCCGAAGCGCTTGAGGACCGCTAGGAACGATGCACACCGCGCCTTGCTGAGCCGCTCGAGAACGGCCCGTACGGTCGCCTCCGCACCGAGAGGCACGACGAACTGGTACTGGGTGAAGCCTCGCGGCCCATAGAGAAGGTTCCACCCCTGAAGGCCGTCGAGCGGATAGAAGAAGCTCGCGAGGGGGACCATCTCGCCGGTCCGGCGTCTCGGTGTCCGTCGATACCACAACTCGTTGAAAGCCGCTACGGTCCGCGGCGTCAGAAACGAGATCGGCGGGCGCACAGGGACCCGCAGGGGCCTCCGCAGGTCAAGGCGCAGCGGATCGTGCCGCGCGTTGACCGGAAGATCCGCCACGACGGCGTGGTTGGCCCGGGTCAGCACGGAACGACCCAGGTGGCGCCCCGCGGCCAGGCCATCCACCCAGGCCACCGAGTAACGGTAGGCGTCCTGGTCCTCCGACAGACGGGCCATGCAGGAATCGAGGTCGTCCACCCGTTCGGTGTCGACGAGCATGGTGGACGTCTCTATCGGTAATAGCCGGAGGGCTGCCTCGAGGACCACGCCCGTCAGGCCCATGCCACCACACGTCGCCCAGAACACGTCGTCACGCTGCGTGGGGCTGCACTCGACAAGCCCTGTCGGAGTTGCGATTCGCAGGTAGTCGAGGTGCTGGCTAAGCGTGCCGTCCACGTGGTGGTTCTTGCCATGGACGTCACTCGCGATGGCGCCGCCGAGCGTGACGAATCGCGTCCCGGGGGTCACGGGAGGAAACAGACCTTTCGGGACTAGCAATCTCAGGAGCTCGTCGACAGACACGCCGGCTTGCGCACGCACCTTCGCTGCGCCGACGTCCAGTTCGAGAATCCGATTCAGGCCGGTGCAGTCGACGACCAGGCCGCCACCGCATTGGGCCGCATCACCGTACGAGCGACCGAGACCTCGCGCGACCATGGGAAGCGTGCCGCGTCCGCGGACCACGAGATCCTCCAGCTCAGACACCGTCTCCGGTCGCTCCAATGTCGCGCGGGACGGCACCGACCGGCCCCAACCGGCCAGCAACTCACGCCGCGACGCAACATTCATGCGTAGATCCCGCACATCAACAACGCGAGCCACGCGAAGCCGAGCACCTGCAGGCCACGATCGCTGAGCGCGAGCTCCTCGGGCTCACCTCCGCGACCTTGTTCGATCGCGAGCTCGACGACGAGGACGGCAAGCACGAAGGGGATGATGGAGAGCTCGAACCAGACGATGTCCTCGGCACGCTCCACCGGCCCGAGACGCCCGGCACGCTCGAAGGCCCAGAGGCAGTACGTAGTCACGGTCACCGACATGGCGAGCATGCGGACGCTTCTCAGGAACGCCGCCGGATAGGCGGCAAGTGCCGGACGGTGCAGTTCCCCCTGCTCCTTCATGACGGAGAGCTCGACGCTTCGTTTCCCGGCGACGATGAGCAGCGAGCCGAACGAAGCCACCATGAGGAACCACGGGGAGATCGTGACATGGGCGACCGCGCCTCCCGCCACTGCCCGGAGGGCGAACCCGGCTGCCACACAGGCCAGTTCAACCAAGGGCAACCGCTTCAGAACGAGCGAGTAGCAGATGCTCACGACCAGATAGGCGGTGATGATCCCGGCGAGGGCGGTCCCGAACATCAGGGCTGCCGTCGCGAGCGCAAGCGTCGCGAGGCCGGCCGCCGATGCCAGGGCCAGGCCAACCGAGAGCTGCCCCGAAGCAATTGGCCGCCTCCGCTTGACCGGATGGAGCCGGTCATTTACCCGGTCGACGACGTCGTTCACGAGGTAGGTCGCGGCTGAAGCGGCCACGAACGCGAGCGCCGCCACCACGCTTCGGGCGACGACGCCAGGGTGGATGATGGAACCCGCGGCCGTCGGCGCTGCAAAGACGAGGAGGTTCTTAAGACGAGGAGGTTCTTCGTCCACTGGCGGGGCCGGGTGGCGCTCAAGAGCGCCATCGGCCTGCTCCGTCCGGTCCCGGCTTCCCACGCCTGTGGTTCCTCATTCTCGAAGACCCATGTTTCAGGGGGTTGCACCTGCGCCCGCGTCACAACGACCGCCCGGTCCGCGACATCGGGCCTGACCCGGCTGCGGCCCCGTCCTCCACGACTCCTCGCTCTGCGCGACAGAACATCACTCGGTTGCCTCCATCGCTCTTCCCGCCATCCTCAGCGGTGACAACCTCGAAGATCCGCCGGACAGGCCCTCTGACAGGACTCGGTTCAGATCCGTCAGAGGGGCTACAACTTCATGCCGACCTGAACAGGTGCACGCGTCAAGGCGCACCGCCCCCGGAAACCAGGACGACGGATTCAGCACCGACACCCGACGGGAGTTCACGACACAACGTCGGTCGCGAACACGATGCCGTCTGTAGCACTTTCGGAGCCATCGGTCCTGATGATGTACGCCTCGTAATCCGTTAGGGAGCGAGCGAGCTCGGGCCCATCGTCATCCGCGACAACGAGAGCAGTGGCCAGGGCGTCGCACACCGGGAGGCTCGAGCCGACGACGGTCGCGGAGGCGGTACGGAACAGCATCCTTCCGCTCCTCGGGTCGATGAGGTGAGGGCCACGCTCGTAGCACCCTGACGTGGCTACGGCGCGGTCGGTCTCCAGCACGCACGCGAGCGCCTCCGGCCTCCAAGGGTGGCGGATTCCTATCCGCCACCCGTACGCGTCTTGGGGCAGTCCGAAAACAGCGATGTCGCCCCCGCCATTGACGATCGCGGCCTCGACACCCGCAGAGCGCAAGATAGCGAGTGCCTGCTCGGTCGCCCAACCCTTGACCAAACCTGTCGGATCGAAGCCGCCGGGCATCGCCCAAGGATCGAACCAACCCTGCGAGAGCGCTTTCGCCTCGTCGCACAGTCGCAGCACGAGAGCCATCTCGGCTGGGGCATCCTCGACGCGGACGCGCCCGGCCCGGAAGCGGCTCATCGGGCTGGCCGGCTTCCAGATGCTGAAAAGGTCATCCAGCTCATGCAGCCTCGCACAGGCTGCGGCGACGGCTGCATGGGCTTCTCCGACGGGGCATTCGCCCGGTTCGACGTGGAACGACACCACCGTCCCCATCACCTCCTCGGCATGGGAGATCACGCCGGTGACACTCACTTCACGCCAAGGGTGTCGAGCGCCGCCTGGACGGAGTAGGCGTAAGCCTCGCTCGTGTAGGTCGCGCCGGAGATCCCGTTGATGCGCGCGCTCTGGGCAGAAAGGACCTCGTTGCGCAGCAACGGGATGACCTGCTGGGCGAGTTGCTGCGAGTACTGCTCGGCGGTCTGGATCGTCGCCACCGAAACGTCGGTGATCCGGCTCCCCAGGACCGTGACCTTCACGGCAAGCGCCCCGTAGCCGTAATTCTCGCTGGTTCCGACGGCAGTCCTGGGCGTGCCCGTCGGTATGACAGTTGGCGTTGTCGAGGGGCTCGTCGTGGTCGGAGGCGAACTGACCGGAGCCGAAGGACCGTTTCCGCTCAGCAGCGAAGGCGGGCTGGCGCCGTGCATGGCGACGATGCCGGCGAACCCGGCGGCGCTGGCGATGACGACAGCCGGGGCGCGCCTCATCTTGCGCACGTCCTTGGTCGTGGCAACGCGGCCTTGGGAGCGTCGGTCATGTGCGTTCACAGGGAGTAGACCTCGAAGTGGAGCGAGTTCTTGGGGACCCCGAGCCGCAAGGCGGTTGAGACCACCCGGTCGACGAATCCCTCGGGTCCCGACACATAGACGTCCCGGTTCGCCAGGTCCGGCACGAGCTCGGCAAGGCGGTCGACCCGCACCTCCGAGCGAGGGCCGACGAGCTCGTGAACGCGGCCCTTGCGGTGCCGGACGAGCTCGGACACTTCCGACGCCAAGGCCAGCTCCTCGGTGCTCGAAGCGCGCAGGATCACGACCGGGTCGCAGTCCCGTGGCAGGTCCTCGAGTAGGGAACGGATGGCCGTGACGCCTATGCCCCCGGCGATGAGCGCCACCTTCACGCGGCGGCGGGCGTGGGTCGTGAAGGCTCCGTAAGGCCCCTCGATTGCGACACGGGTGCCAGGCCGCAACCTGGCCACGGCCGATGAATAATCACCGATGCCCTTCACCGTGATGCGCAGGAATGGCGGCCGGGGTCGCGCCGAGAGCGTGAACGGGTGTGCCTGCCACCACATCGCCTTGGTGAGGAAACGCCACTCGAAGAACTGACCACCCGCCACCGCCAGGCGGTCCAGGTTCCTGCCCCGGCAGATGACCGAGACCGTGTTCGGCCCTTCCGAATGGATCTCCACCACCTCGAGGCGGTGCCGGAAGGTCCTGTACAAGGGGAGCCCGAATCGGTAGACGAGCACGAGGCCGGCGCTCGAGGCCCAGAGCACGGACCAGACGAACCTCGTGAGAGGATGCCCCACGAATGACGGTCCGAGGGCGATCTCGTGCGCGAACGCGAGAGCGAGCGCGAGGTACATGAAGAGGTGAACGGCCCACCACGTCTCCCTGCGGAGCCGGCGGCGGATCGAGTAGACCGAAGAGATCGCGACCGCGACCATCACCACCAGTGCGATCGTCGCCGTCAACATGTCGGGGTAGGACCTGATGAAGGCGCCGATCTGGCCGAAGACACCGGTCCGGGCGGCCTCGGCGTAAGCGAAGGTGAGCAGCACCGCGTGGGCGACGATCAGTGAAATGGGCCACGGGGCAAGGCGGCGGTGCGAGGCGAGCAGTTTGTCCTGACCGAGCACCCGTTCGACGACCGGGATCCGGCTGACGAGGAGCACCATCACGAGCGCCAGGTAGGTGCCGGCCAAGCCCGTCAGATTGCCGAGGAACATGGCGACGCCGCCCGGCGCCGAAAACTGTTTCCAGCTCTCCGCGGTGACAGCGAGGGCGACGCAAACCCCGAAGCCAAGGCCTGCGAGGACTGTTGCGACCTCGGCGACAACAGGCCGCGGAGAAGGTCCCGGCCGGGAGATGACCGACGGTCGGCGATGTCTGCCACTGTGAGGGGCATAGGTCGGGTCAAAGGTGAGCGAGGACATGTCACTGTGACCCTACGAAACCGGCCGTCCAAGATGGACCCAGCAACAGGTAAAGATTTGACAAGGAGGACCGGCTGCACTCACGAGCGCTGTGAGGCGGGGTTCCTCGTGGCGGGGCCGCTGCCACGAGCCGCCTACACGATCCCGACCGCCTGTGGAAAGCTACCCGAGCAGTGCAAGTTCTCGTGGTCGAAGATGACAGTGCCATCGGCGAGCCATTAGCCACCAAGCTCCGCCGTGAGGGCTTCGACGTGACCCTCGTGCAGACGGCCGCGGCCGCCTTGTCGGCCCCGCCGGCAGATCTCGTGCTGTTGGACCTGGGGCTGCCCGACGACCACGGCTTCGAGGTCTGCCGACAGCTCCGCGCGCGTTCTGCGGTCCCGATCATCATCGTCACCGCCCGCGACGACGAGACCGACAGGGTGGTGGGCCTCGAGCTCGGGGCCGATGACTACGTCGTCAAGCCTTTCGGCTTCCGCGAGCTGGTGGCCCGGATACGTGCGGTCAGCCGTCGCAGCACGACGCCTCCACCCGTGCTCGGCACCCAGGTGATCGGCGATCTCGAGATCGACCGCCGTTCACACCGGGTGCTGCTTCGAGGCGAGGAACTGCCGCTTACCCCTAAAGAGTTCGACCTGCTCTCGCTGCTGGCTCTCGACCCGGGGGCGATGGTCACTCGATGCGAGATCCTTGCGCAAGTCTGGGATCCCCATTGGTACGGCACCTCCAAAACGGTCGACGTCCATATCGCCTCTCTGCGCAAGAAGCTCGGCGACCCGAGGTGGATCGAGACGAGCAGGGGTGTCGGATTCCGGCTCGCCGTTCCGAAATGAGGCGGCGGCTCCTCGCGGGCTTCTTCCTTTTTGCGCTCGTTCTCGTTGTCGCTCTCGAGGTCCCGCTCGGGTTGAGCCTGGCCCGGAGCGAGCGCGCCACGTCGATGTCGGAGCTGCAGAGCGACGCCTCGTCGCTCGCCGTGCTCGTGTCTGCGGGTCTGAACCGTGGAGGCGGTCACGGGCTCCAACTTGTCGTCAACCAGTTCGCGCGCTCTGACGGGGCCGTCGTCGCTGTCATCTCGAAGGGCCAGGCCCTGGCTGCGGCTGGACGTGGCGCCCTGGAGGAACTGCGCGACGCCCGCACCGAGGCCATCATCAAGGTGGCTGCCTCCGGCCACACCTCCGGCGAGGAGGGGTCGGACGATCCGGACGACGACTTCTTGTACGTGGCACTGCCCGTCGCCGCGCCCGGCGTCGGAGGCTTGTCGTCTGCCAAACACGGCCCGGACGTGGTCCTCCTCGTCGCAGAGCCGGCGGCGCCTCTTCACGGGCGTATCAGAAGCCACTGGATCACTTTGGCCCTCTTCGGTATCGGCATGGTCGCCCTGGCCACTGCTCTCGGGGCGGTGCTCGCGCGTTCTCTTACCCGCCCGCTCGAAGGCATCGAGGCAGCCGTCGCCGCCGTCGGTGCCGGCCGCCTGTCCGAGCGGGCCCCGGTCGGGCGCGGTCCAGCCGAGCTCGACGCGCTCGGGGAAACTTTCAACGAGATGGCGGAGCGCCTGGAAGAGCTCGTCCACACCCAGCGGGCATTCCTTGCCGACGCCTCCCACCAACTCCGCACGCCCCTCACGGCGCTGCACCTCCGTCTCGAGAACCTCGAGGACACCCTCGAGGATGAGCAACAGGCCGATCTCACCGCTGCCCTCGCCGAAGCCGACCGGCTTTCCAGGATCGTCGACGGACTGCTCACTCTGGCGCGTACCGAGGGGGGAGTTCGCCCGGCGAGAGAGCCGGTCGACGTCAAGGGCGTATTGCGCGACCGTGCCGATGCGTGGAGCGCCCTGGCCGAGGAACGCCAGGTGGCTCTTACTTGCGAACTGCCGGTCGCCCACGACCAGCCCGGACCAAACTTCATGGCCCTTGGCTGTCCGGGACACCTCGAACAGATCCTCGACAACTTCCTGGCGAATGCCCTCGAAGCGACGCCCGCGGCCGGAAAGGTCGTTCTCCTCGCTGTTCCGACAGGAGACGCCATCGAGGTTCATGTGATCGATGACGGACCCGGTATGAGCCCCGCAGACCGCACGAGGGCCTTCGACCGGTTCTGGAGGCAGGAAGGAGCGCCGCACGGCGGCTCCGGCCTCGGCCTCGCCATCGTTGCCCAGCTCGCCAGGATGTCGGGTGGGACCACTTGGCTCGACGCGTCCCCGACGGGCGGAATAGACGCAGTCGTACGACTCGAGGCCTATGACAGCTGAGGACCCAGCCCCGAGAAGGCGCCGCCGCGGCTGGAGGTCGAGGTTCGTCAGGATCGTGCTCTTCGCGCTTGGCCTCCTGGCGGCTGTTCTCCTCGCCGGACTGGGATACGAGCTGAGCCTCCCGAGTGTGGCTGACGCCCCGGCGCGTGTCGCGGCGATCGTGCGCACGCACGAGGGTGAGGTCGGCAAGCTGCCCCTGCCGGTCAAGTTGGCCGAGGCAGTTGTCGCCGTCGAGGATGAGCACTTCTACTCGAACGCCCTCGTGAACGTCTTCGAGGGTGCTGCTCGTGCCGGTTTGGCGGCGCTGCACACAAGCGGCGACCCAGGAGGGAGCACGATCGCCCAGCAGCTGGCAAAGCAGCTGTACCCCGCTGGGAGCGGCCTCGGCGGCACCTTGGAGCAAGTGGGACTCGGACTTAAGCTGTCGCTGAGCTATTCAAAACCGCAGATCCTCGAGATGTACCTCAACGCCATTTACTTCGGGAACGGTTACTGGGGCTATGTGACTGCCGTGCGCGGGTACTTCGGGGTCAGTCCCAGCGAACTCACCTGGTCGCAAGCCGCCATGCTTGCGGGACTACCACAGGCACCCTCCGACTACGACCCGGTCCTGCACTTTGCCCTTGCCAAACAGCGCCAGCGCCAGGTCCTCGACCAGTTGGTTGTCAATCACATCCTCACCGCGGCGCAGTCGGATGCCGCGTATCGGGCACCGCTTCACCTGCGCCCATAGGCAAGGGCGAGCCAACGGCCACGACGGCGACAGCTCAGCGAATCAACGCCGACAGTCCTCCCGGCAACAGGGAGCCGGGCTCGCTTCGAACGCGGCACTTCTCCTGCTTTGCGACATTTCACGAGCCGTACTCAGAGGGGGACGCCACCGCGGTGCGGCCGCCAGCGGCGCCGACAACTGCCCGCTCCCTTCTTGGAACCTCGACCGACGCGGAGCCGACCTCGCCGATGGTCCCGCGAAGTGATCGCCTCGCAAGGTTCTCGCGCAGCTTCCGCCAGATGACGAACCCCGCGACCGTCGGGGCCACGAGCACGATGATCGACAGCGAGGCTGTGCCCGCAGCCGAGATCACCCGTTCGTACGACTTGCCCGCGAGGTACCCGGCGAACGTGAAGACGGTGCCCCAACACAAACCTCCCAGCGCGTTCCAGAACAAGAAGGTCCTGTATCGCATGGCGGACAGGCCGGCAGCACCGGGGATGACGGCCCTGAACAGCGCGGTGAAGCGTCCCAGCAGGACGGCTGGACCTCCGCGTCGCTCGAGGAACTTGCGGCCTTCTTCTGTCGCGCGGCGGGTCCGCTTGGGAACGCGGCGCAGGAGCAGGGGGCCGAAGCGGCGCCCGACTTCGTAGCCGACCGAGTCGCCCAAGACCGCACAGATCACCACGAGCGCCAACATCCTGGCAAGGCTGACGTGGTGAAGCGAGGCCAATACACCTCCTAGTACTACGGCCGTCTCGCCCGGCAGCACGAAACCGACGAAGACGCTTGCCTCCCCGAAGCAGAGGGCGCCGACGATCAGATAGGCCGGAAAGCCGTGAAGGGAGAGAAGCCCTTGCAACGCTGAGCTCACGAGCGTCCCCGACTACCCGTTTCCAGACACAGGACCCTTGTCGCTGCCCGACAGTTCCGGCGAGTTGCCACGGTCCTCCTTGCAACTGGTTGACATCTGACCCTACGGCCACGCTTGTCCAAGTCGTCTCCAGCAATTGGTAAAGACTCGACAAAGGCGGCCGGACAACTGGGAATTCTCGTAGTCACCGGAATCCGGGACGCTTAGGATTGCGGGATGCCAGTGCTCACCAAGCCGTCGCGGCCGCGCCAAGACTCGATCCTGAGCAGTGCGTTGGCGGCCGTCAGGCTCGACTTCGCCCCAAAGCACCAGCAGCCCAGTGCTGTCCGCATCCTGCTCGCAACGGTCGCGTCCATACTTGGGTCGTTGGCGGCAGACGCGATCCTCGTCGCAATCGGTACCGGGATCTTTCCCTCAACCCACCGCTACGTGCACTTCCAGTTCTCCGACTACGCCAAACTGACGACCATCGGCGTGATCATCGCCTGTGTCGCCTGGCCAGTCGTAACTCGGATCTCGTCAGCTCCACGCTGGGTGTTCTTACGCATGGCCATCCTCGTAACCGCGGTCCTGTGGCTGCCGGACGTCTACATTCTGGCCAAAGGCCAGCCTGCCAAGGCCGTCCTCGTGCTGATGATCATGCACGTGGCGATCGGCCTCGTGACCTACAACGCCCTCGTGCATCTCGCCCCGGCGAAGCGGAGTACCCTCGGTCCGGGTGGCCATCGGCGGCGCGCTCACTAGAGAGTCATGCTCTGCGGAGGACCGTGTCTGGAGGCAACGAAACCGGCTTGACGTTGGTATCCGAGTCATACGGGATGTGTTTGCGCTGCTGTCGCGTGATACTTCTCGCGACCGCCTTGACGTTGGCGTCCGAATGGACCAGCGTCGCCAACGGGGCCAATCGTTCGCGCTGAAGCGGAACGAAGTCGCTCCCGACAACACTTCTAGCTCTGATTTCGTTCCTGGACACCGGTCGGCATCGTCCTTCGGCAAGCGCAGCTGCCACGACCGTCCGGGACGGAAGTCCCGTGTCGAACATAGGCCCGTAGATGGCAGGGGCCAACGGTCGGGGCTTCATGCTGTGTCAAGCAGTCGCTGGCGGGAGTCTGGACTCGATAGCGGTGAGCCGGTCGAGGAGGAGCTTCAGACCGCCGTCGGTGTGCTCATTGACCTGGTCCATGATGAACTCGGTATCGGAGAACTCCTTTTCGGCCCGAGCATCGGAGGCAGCGCTCTGCACCGACTGGCCGACCATGATGACGCTAAGGAGCACCAGCTGTAGGAACGTCTGGGCGATCCAAGCGACGATCAGGATGAGGCCCGGCTTCGTGAGGAAGTTCGGCACCGCGGTGCGATTCAGAGCGCCAGCCTGGATCAGGATGGCCGGCAGACTGAGCAGGGCAACGAGGCAGAACAGATAGGCGCATGCCATCGAGCCGACGCCGCGGGTGAGGATGACGGCCAGCTTGGTTTTGAAGCCCTTGACCGCCTTGACCTCGTCCGGCAGTCCTCTGAGGCTGATCACATGAGCGACGTGGTGGCGAGTCTTGATCGGAACGCTTTGGGTGGACATGAACATTCAGAGTACTGACCGCCTATACGCGAGCACGACGACGAACTTCTCGTCCCGGACCCAGTTCCCCTCGTCCCTCGATCGGCAACCTCAGCCCTGTCGAGTTCGAAACACGACACACCATTACCATTGCCACGCACCGGGTCGCAGCTGATCCCGAAGATGGGGCAGGAGATTCCAGTCAGGCGCCGGGCTACCTCTGGGAACTTCCCCCCCTCCCTCATGAGCCCAGGACGAAGCGGGCCTTCTCGGTCCGCAGCATCTCGTACGGAGACATGGACTTCACACGGAGAGCGATACAGGCGTTCGGAATCTTGATCTTCCTGACGGAGTTTGCTGCGACCTCGTGGGTAACCATGTCGAATCCGTGAGCGAGGGCGTGGGCGACGAGGTAGTAGTCAGCTACCTGAAGGAATTGACTGACAGCTCCAGGTTCATAGCCGCCA
>JBEKGS010000079.1:0-9037 GCA_050012675.1 Acidimicrobiales bacterium | reverse complement strand
GGGCCGAATCGTCGCGGCGTCGTGTCGGACCCCGGTCTCGACCGAGACGGTCGTGATCCGTTCGCTCACGGCGCCAGCGGCCCTGTCGGCCAGCTTCGCGGCCGGTATATGCAGCACTTGAAGCATGAACGCGACATCGAGATCAGCCAGCACGCTCGCGTGAAAGAGCATCGCTCCCGCCGCATCGACATACAGCCCGAGGCCGGCGATCTTGCGGCCATTGACCTCCAGGTCGTTCTTGCCGCCGAAACTGGCAGGAATCCCCAGCCGAGCACAGCCCGCGACGAGCGCGGCCGAGAGCTCCTCGATGGTCTCCCGGGGTCGCTGTCCGGGCGGTGCCCGGTCCACGTAGGCGATTCCCAACTGGCCCGATCCCATGACGATCGCGCCACCACCGGTAAGCCTGCGGCTGACCTCAGTGCCGGTACGGCGGCAAGCGGCCACGTCGACTTCGGCCTCCAGCGTCTGGTACCGGCCGACGAGGGCGCAGTGATCGCGGTAGCTGTAGAGCCGGAGTGTCGGCGGGCAATCAGGTTCGCCGCGGGCGTACCGGCTCATTAGTGCTTCGTCCAGCGCCAGTCCCCCAGCCGCCCCGGCACCGTCGTCGGTGAGCAATCGCCACACCTCGCTCACCTGGTCACCTGCACTTCAGCAAGGCCGCTTTCCTCAGCCCCGCTCCAGGTGAGCGAGCAGCAGTACTCGAACAGACGAGGCGTGAGGCCGCGCGAGCTCGCGTACTCGATGGCGCCCTCCGCCGGATAGGCGATGCCGTTCAGGCCGAGGTCGATAGCCGCCTGGTCGAGCTCCCGCTTGAGCGCGCCGGCCGGGCGGGCGCAGCCGAGGTTGATCGTCGTCGACGGAACGGCCAGCCGGGCCGCCGTGAAGAACCCCGCTACCTGATCGAGCGGAGGTGGCGGCACGTGGGCCATCGGCGTGCCGAGGAGGGGAACGAGCACCACAAGGACAAGGGTCGAGACCGGGTAACGGGCGACGATGTCGAGCGCCCGGTACTCCCCGAGAAAACGGCCGTAGTGCAGGCCAAGGACGATGTGCGGGATGGTCCGAAGCCCGCGCTCGGACAGCAGCCGTAGGGAACGGTCCACGTCGGCGACGGTCATGTCCAGGTGGTAGACGTCACGCAGGGTCTCGTCGGCACCGATGACATCGAGCATGACGCCGTCCACACCCGCTGCCGCCAGGCCGGCCGCGAGCTCCGGCGAGACCAGGCCCGAGTGCACGATGACCTTCATCCCGAGCTCGTCGCGGATGCGGGCGATCTGGGCCAGATGAGACAGCAAAGGCACGCCCCCGGCACTGGTGGACCCGCCGGAAACCAGCAGGCCTTCACTTCCCCGTTCGCGAAGCCGCGCCGCCAGCCCGAAGAGATCGCGACCGGCCCGGACCGACATCATGCCCTCGAGCATCTTGGCCTGACAGTGGTCGCAGGAAAGTCCACAGGCCGAGCCCGTGACCGATACGGGCAGGAACCGGCGGGGGCTGGTCGGGACCCACTCCGAGGTCTGCCAGCGCTTGAGGCCCGGCGCGTAGAAGTCCATCACGTCAGGGAAGTTCGCCCGGCGCACCTCGGCGGGTCGCGACAGCCACTGGGCGGTGGTCATTGCGCGATCAGCCCGTTCAGCCGGTAGTGGGCGATCCGGGCGCTGAACCAGGCGGTGATCTCGGCCGGTTCGGCCAAGAGCCGTGGCAGCTCGACGCCGGTTTCCCTCGTGGCCGCCTCGATCAGCCAGCCGGCTCCGTACGGGTCCCGCTCTGCAAGGCCCGGGTCGCTGGCAACTTCCTCGTTGACGCTCAGCACCGCGCCGGAGACCGGGCTGATCAAAGGACCCACGAACTTGGCAGCCTCGAGCTGGCCGAACGGCCTTCCCGCGGTGAGCTCGGTCCCTGTCGCGAAAAAGGACAGCTGAGCGAGCGTTCCGCTGGTCTCGACGCCGAGTGAGTCCATCCCGATCCTCACCCGGCCCGGTCCGGTTTCCAGCACCCACATGTGCGTCTCGGGTTGATAGCGCCTGTCGAGCGCGAGCGTGAAGCCGGCCACGACGACGAGCGAAGCTTCTCCCATCACAGCCTCGCCGGGTCGGCCGTCGCGAAAGCCTCGGCGAGCCGGCGCCCGGGATCTCCGAAGTCGGCGAGCACCTGAGCCGCCGACAGCAATGGGACGCCGGTGAGCGCCTGTTCTGCCCGATCAGTGGAGCCGTTCAACCCGCGGTCTTGCAGGCGAACCTGGTCGATGGTCCCCCGGACGACACCGGCGGCGACCCGCGCGCCGTCGTATGACGCGCCGAGAGTCCACACCCCGGCTCGTACCTTGACTTGGCGAGCAGTCGGCTTACCGGTTCGCGCCGCCGGCGACCGGGTCGCTCCGCCAAGCCAGGCATCGCTCATAAATCTCTCGTCCAGATCGACGAGGGCAGTGCGTTCGTCCCCGGTCAGCGCGCCAGCTTGCGGACCGAGCCCGAGCGCGGAGGCGTAAGCGGCGATCATGGCTGCTTGGAAGGCCGCCGGGTCCACAGGGGTTTGGGACACGAAGCGCCGCATGAGCGCAAGGGTCTGGTCCCGCTGGCAACGGTCGTCGAAGGCGAGCACCCTGGCCGCCTGCTCGTGGTCGAACCGCTCGATCAGGTTGCCGCAGACCACCACCGCGTCCTCGATCCGAGCCGCCCCGTGTCCGCAGATCTTGCGGTCGCCGACGCAGATCTCGAGATCTTCATCGAGCACGGCCGGCACCCCGACACCACGAAAGGCCATCACGGCCGGCTCGAGCAGCACGCGCAGCGCCTGGCGGCTGGACGCCGGCACAGCCCGTGCCGGCAGGCAGATCTGGAAGAACAGCTGGTCCGCGTCCAGATAGACGGGACCGCCGCCCACCATACGGCGCAGGACGGGGAGCCCGTTGTCGCGGCAGAAGTCACGGTCCACCTCGTCGGTCCCCCGGTGGTATCCGAGGCACACATAAGGGGCCGCGGGGCGGGTGAAAGACAAAGTCGCCCTCTCACTGGCGGACACCCCGTACGCGACCGCATGCCAGAGGGTCTGGGAGCGCAGCGGCGAGCTACAACCGAAGTCGATGATCCGCAGGGGCTCAACCACGTACCGGCTCGTCCCTCATCGCCTCGTCGACTAGCTCGATCACGTCGCAAACTCGCAGATGCTCGTTACCGGTCGCCTTGGCCGCGTCGGTGAACCTGGACACCTCGTAAGGACAGCAGACCACCAGCACTTCTGCTCCGGTCTGGGCGGCCTCACGAACCCGGCGCTCGGAGAGGCGCTCGGCCGTGTGGTCTTTGGTGAAACTGTCGAGCCACATGCCGCCACCGCCGCCGCCGCAGCAGTAGGCGTTCTCCCGGCAGCGGCTCATCTCGACGAGCCGGACACCGGGAATGGCCTCGAGCAAGATCCGGGGAGCCTCGTACTCCCCGTTCCGCCTTCCCAGGTAGCACGGATCATGAAAGGTCACCCGCAGGTCGAGCTCCCGGGCCCAGTCGATCTGGCCGACGAGCGGAGCAAGGAGCTGTGTGTAGTGGAGCGCTTCGAAACTGTGGCCCCGCTGCGGGTACTCCTTGACAAGAGCGTTGAAGGCGTGCGGGTCAGGTGTCACGATTCGGGCGAACTGGTATTTCGCGAGCACTGTCGTGACGTCTTCGACCAGTGCGTCGAACAGGCCCTTTTCGCCGGCAAGACGCTGGGAGTCCCCGAGGGTCTTCTCCTCCGGGCCGAGGATCGCCCAGTCGATGCCGAGCGTCGAGGCCACCCGCGCGAAGGCGCGGGCCGCGTCCTGACCGCGGGGGTGGAAACTCCAGTAGTCCTCCACGTAGAACAGCACGTCGACCGGCGAGGGATCCTTGGCCAGGATCCGTACCGGAACCCCTGCGCTGTCTGCCCACTGTGCCCGGCGACGCTGGTTCTGGCCGAGGGCATTGCCGTGCCGGAAGGTCTTCTCGAAGACATCCTGCAGCTCGGCGGGCACCTCCGCGTCAGTCAGCGCAGCTTCGCGTACCGCCGGCATGATGGCGAGCATGTCGACCTGTTTCGGGCAGACGCGCAGGCAGTTCGCGCAGGTCGTGCACAGCCACAGATCGGCGTCGGCCAGCAGCTGGGTTCCGGTCTGGACCTTGCGGTGGATCTTGCGCGGGCCGTAGTCGCCCACCATGTCGACCGGGCAAACCGGTACGCACTTGCCACAGCCGTAGCACCACTCCAGCGATTCGCCACCGGGCAAAGCCGAGATCGCGGCGAAGCCCTCCGGGCCGATGTCGGTGAGAACACGTGGCTCGAACATCCGGTTCCACACGCTCGTCAGCTCCACCTCGCGCCCCGAGATGGTGGAGGCAACAGTCACCTTTTCCTTCTCCAACGCGACCGGCGGGACTTTCCGTCCACCTACAGGCACGGCTCTAGCCCTCCAGGTGGTAGACGCCGAGCAATCGGCGGACGAGGTCGGGCAGGGGTGGGATCACCCGGTTGAACTCACGGGTCATCCGCATCCGTAGGACTGTGTACATGTAGACCCCATACACGGCGGCGAGCAGGACGTCGACCCCGAACAGACCTGGACCTGCCGCAGTAAAGCCTGCCGCTTTGCCGGTCTCGTCCACAAATGCCATAGCCCGGCCGATCGTGAGGTACCTGGCGCCCCTCGAGGCCCCCGCATTCAGGTCGGCGCCGTCAGTTGTGACGAGGCCGAGCGCGCCGGTGCGGGCGTCGGGATCCCAGATCCACCTTGTCCATAGCCAGTACCGATCGGGCTCGGTGAAGTGCAGCAGCTCTGAGGGAAGATCGAACCCGGAACCTGCCAGCGCGGACTGCGCTGAGAGCCCGCTGACGGACTCATCGAAGCGGTCGATTCGCTCCGCGACCGCCTCGCCCGTCATGAGGAGTCCCGCAATAGCGGCTGCCAGCTGTCTTGGGCCTATCGTGTCGATGACACGGTCGGCACGCTTGCGAGTCGCGAACACCCAGCGCAGCACCTCTCGCAAGGCGGCACGCTCCAGCTGGGCGGGATCTCCGGACAGAAGGTCTCGTAATGCCTCGGACTTGCGACCGAGATCAGCGGCGATGGCGCGCAGCTCCGATTCGCTGATCCGGTCCAAGATCTCGCGCTGGAACTCCAGCGCACTCGGCGTGTCGACTACCGGGCCGGTCACCACCAAGCCATCGCCTAGTTCCCGGTCGCGACCGCGCGCGACCGTAGGTAGCTGACCGCTTTCATGGCCGCACCGGCCGCCGAGGAGACGGCGTCCTCCAGGTCGGCCGGGCCCAGGGCCGCGCCGCAGGCGAAGACCGCCTCCCGGTCGGTGCTGACAGGATCGAGAGGCTTTCCGACGGCCTCGACGAAGCCGTACTTGTTCTGCTTGACCCCGAGCAGCCTCGCGAGCTCGCGGGTGCCCGGTGAGGGCTCCATGCCCACCGACAGCACGACCAGGTCCATGAGGACCTCCATCGGGCGGCCCATCGTGGTGTCCTCGCCGCGGACAAGCAGGCGATCCCCTTTCGGCAGCACCTCGGTGATCAGCCCCTTGACGTACTGGACGTGGTGCTGTTCTTGGGCCGGCCAGTAGATCTCGTTCTCCCAATAGCCGTACATCCGCATGTCGATGTAGAAGATGAGCACCTTGGAGTCCGGCAGCAGTTCCCGGATCTCGATGGCTTCTTTCGAGGCAACCCCGCAGCACACCTTCGAGCAATACTCGTTGCCGATCTGGCGGTCGCGGCTGCCGACGCACTGGACGAAGCAGACCCGCTCCGGTGGCTGCCCATTGGACGGGCGAAGCACCCGTCCCTCCGAGAGCATCGCCTCGAGGTCCGGCTGGGTGATGACGTCTGGGAATTCGTAGTACCCGTACATCTGGGTCGCCCGGCCCGGGTCGAAGTGGCCGAACCCCGTGGCGATGACGATGGCACCGCACTGGATGGTCTCGTCCCCACTCGTCTGGGTCGCGGCCGTGCCGGCACGATGCAGTCTGAGGCTGAAGTCACCGGGATCCCCCGCCACTCCGGCGACCTCGGTACCGAGGCGGACTTCGACGAGCGGGTTGACAGTGACCAGGTCGACCATCTGACGGATCTGCGGCTGCGCGGGCTCGCCGTGAGGGGTCAGGCCGCAATAGTTCTCGGCGACAGGCGTGCCCCCGAGGAAAGCGCGCTGCTCTATCAGCACCGCTGTGCCGCCCAAGTCTGCGACACCCTGTGCGGCACGCAGCCCACCTGGTCCTCCACCGATGACCGCAACCGTCTCAGATGGCATCTCTCACCTCAATCGTCGTGTTCATGCCCGCAGGACCAGCCACGGGCTGTTCTCCGTCGTGCAAGCCGTCCGCGTCGTCCCAGTCGAGGTAACGCTTCTCGCCGCTCTCGAGCCGTCGCAGATCGCTCTGGAACTCCGCCCACGCCTTCTCCCAGTCGATGCCCATCTTCTCGAGCAGCGGCCGGTAGTCGGCCGAGTGCCAGTGCAACTGGCACACGCGGTATGGATGGGCCCCCATCGCGAGTGCCGCAAACTGCGCATCGCTGAGCACCGCAAGACCGACGTTGCGCCCGTGCGCCTGGGCCGCAAACTGGCTCTTGTCGAGGGTTGTGACGCACCCGGTGTCGTGAGTCAGCACGACATCGGGGCTGGCCTCCTCCTTCATCACTTCGATCTTGCGCAAAGTGGCGAACGACCGCGTGAAGTCCCTCTGCACCAAGATGTGCCGGAAGCCGAACCCGCAACAGTCGAACCAGGTCGAGTAGCTGCGCACCTCGGCGCCAAGAGCCTCGGCGAGGCCCGTCACGACGGCGGTGCGTTGACCACCATAGATGTCCGGGTCGTAGATCGCGTCGCCCGCCACGATCTTGTGGTAGTGGCAGGCCGGGTGGACGGTGGCCACGATTCCTGACACGTCGCGTACCTGCTTGGCGGCGATCTCGTGGCGCAGCGCGTGAATCCACTCCGAGTAGTGAACGATCTCTTCGGGCAGTACAAGGGGCTTGCCAAGCTTGGTCATGATGTCGCGTACCTGCGCCCGCAGCTCGGGGTGCCTTATCAGCTGTTCGCGCACTTCCTTGTAGTGACCGTAGGAGGTGCCGCAGTGGATGAGCGGGAAATAACCCGTCTCGTAGGCGGCGGCAAAGTTGCGCACGGCGACGGCCGCCTGCGCGGCCGTGTTGGAGGTCGCGCTCGCGTAATAGTTCCAGGCGGTGCACGAGGTCTGGTCGTGGGGATCGTGATAGTCGTAGCCGAGCTTGCGCATGATCCAGAAGATCGACGTGGAATAGCCCGGTATGTGGCCGCACTGCCCACAGGACTTGTGGTGCCACAGGTGCGCCTTTTGAATCCGCTTCTCGCGTCCGTACTTCGTGGCCACGCTGATCGCTTCCCGGTCGATCTTCTGCACGATCAGCTCGCCCTCGCGCTCCAGTTCGAGCAGTTCGGCACGGGGGTCCTCAAGTGGCCGCCGGTCGACGACAGGCTCGTCACCCGGGTTGGCAAGCCGGCGGGCATCGACGGGAGCCCTCATGGGAATCGTCATAGCTCAATGCCTTCTTCCTCGAGGCGGTCCTCCATGAGCTCCTGCAGGATCGAGTGCAGGCTGGGATCGACCTGGGCGATCATGTCGAGGGCGCCGGTCTCGAACCAGATGAGGTAGAGCTCGACCAGGGTCCTGTCGGCAACGGACCAGCCGGTGGAGGTCGTGTGCATCGTCTCCGGTGGCAGTGCGCGGCGCCACAGCTCAAGGTTGTCCGCCACGTCGGCCGTCTCGGGCCCCCAGTCCGGGAAGGCGTCCCGACCCAACATGTCTGGTGAAACCTGGGTACCGGTGGACATGATCTTGTAGATGATGCGCGAGTAGCCGACCAGGGCCTCCTTGGCCGAGGCCAGACCGTTACGGACGGCCACTTCCCTCATGATCGTGATGATCCCGCCGGGGTTGTTGCCACGCGGGCAGCGCAAGCAGGAGAAGCACTGGGAGCACTCCCAGATGTCCTCCTGCATCTGCTGGTAGATCAGCTCGACATCCTCACGCGCGGCCGCCTGCGCGATCCGGCGCGGGCTGAAGTCGTAGAACTTGGCTGACGGGCAGGCGCCGACGCAGATGCCGCACTCGTAACATCCGTACAAGTAGTCGCCGAAGCGAAGGTCGCTCTTGACCTGCTCGAACAGCCGCGCTTTCGCGTCGTAGGACACCTCGGTGTAGCCGGCGACATCTGCGACTTTGTACTGAGGGTCCGTCTGGGCCTGGAGGGGGGCTGCGACGGTCACGGCGAGGGCCTAAAAACTGATCACGGCGTCGGCTGAAGCCGCTAGGTCATTGAAGGCTGCGCCGCCGATCACCTCGACACCCTCGATCAGGTCTTCGAGACTCAGATCGTTGAGCGCGAGTGACGGCTGGCAAACCAAGAGTCGAACGCCAAGGGTGGTTGCCTGCTCGATGAAATAGCGCAGTGGCTGGCCCTGGTCGCCCTTCGGGCCAATCTTGTCCACCAGGTCTTTGCGCAACAGGGTGGGTCCGTACATCGTGAAATAGATCATGACCTCGAACTCCATCGCGGCCGCGGAGGCCGCGAGATAAAACGGGGTCGCGCTGCGGCCTGGGTCGTCGGCTCCGTGCGTCTGCACGTAGAGGATCTTCGTCTCAGAGTCGTCGGCCCACATCAAAGCCTTCTCTCAGTTCACCCTGCGGATCAGGATGTGAAAGACATCACCCTGCTTGGTGATGCCGAGCAGGTCATTTCCCGTGCGGCTGCTCCATGCCCGCATGTCCGGCTCAACACCGGGGTCGGTGGCGAGGAGTTCGAGAACCTGTCCGGCAACGAGATTCTTGATCGCTTGAGCAGTCTTCACGACTGGCAACGGGCACGCCAACCCAATGCAGTCGACGACCTGGTCGACAGCTGGGGTCGAGGGCTCGGGCAAAATGTTCTCCTTTTCGTCTCAGATCGAGAAGTCTTCCCCTGACCATACGCCGGCCTCGGAGGGACGGACGTCGTGGCCGTGTCCGTGCCCGGCGACGGCCATCTCCAGCTCGTCGACCCGCTCCAA
>JBEKGS010000078.1:0-9112 GCA_050012675.1 Acidimicrobiales bacterium | reverse complement strand
TCGTTCGAGAACGACGTACTCGTCCGCTCCGACACGGTCCCGGTCATCGTCGACCTTTGGGCACCTTGGTGCGGCCCGTGCAAGACGCTCAGCCCGATCATCGAACGTGTGGTCGAGGCGACCGGCGGCGCGGTCGAGCTCGTGAGGGTGAACGTAGACGAGAACCCGAGGATCTCGCAGAGCTTCCAGGTCCAGTCGATCCCGGCCGTGTTCGCCATCTCGGAACGCCGCGTCGTCGACCAGTTCATAGGCGCGCTTCCCGAAGCCGCGGTGCGTGAGTTCGTGGGCCGGCTGCTGCCGCCCGCGAGCGAGGCCGACAACCTGATCGCCCTCGGTGACGAGGCCTCTCTTCGCCGGGCCCTCGAGCTCGAGCCCGACCGTCCCGAGGCCGTCGTCGGCCTGGCCGAGATCCTCGTGCGGCGCGGCGAACCCGCGGACGCGCTCAGCCTTCTCTCCAAGATCCCCGACGCAGGTGAGGCGCGGCGGGTCGCCGCCCTCGCCCGCTTGGCCATCGCGGGTGTTCCTCGCGAGGGCGCGGGCAGCAATGGCGCAGCGCTCGAAGAGCGCATCGACGCCCTGTTGAACAGGGTGAAGACCGACGACGAGGCCCGCCAGGAGCTCGTCGACATCTTGGAGACGATGGACCCGTCGGACCCGAGACGGGCACAGTACAGGCGCGCCCTCACCTCGCGACTGTTCTGATCCTGGCGCGCTCGGGAGCCCCCTCGTGCCGCCACCGGTCAGCGCCATCTTCCGGCCCCGCCGTCCAGTCTTCCTGCAGCTTGGCGGGCGCGGCTACGACCTGACCACAAGGGCCCTTGTCGTAGGCATACTCAATCGCACAAAGGACTCGTTTTACGACCACGGCTCTTACTTCGAACTGGACCGCTTCTTCGAGCGGGCAGAGCAGTTGGTCAAAGAAGGCGCCGATGTGCTCGACGTCGGCGGGGTCAAGGCCGGCCCCGGTCCAGAGGTGACAGAGGAGGAGGAGCTCGAGAGGGTCGTGCCCGTGATCGCGTCGCTTCGGGAACGCTTCGACGTACCGCTGTCGGTCGACACCTGGCGGGCCTCGGTTGCCGCCGCCGCGTTCAGCGCGGGAGCCGTTCTCGGAAACGACATCAGCGGGTTCGCCGACCCCGCCTACCTACCGGCCGCCGCCGTCGCGGGAGCGAGCGTGGTTGCCACTCACATACGGCTCTCGCCAAGGGTGCCCGATCCGGACCCGCACTACGAAGACGTTGTGGCCGAGGTCGAGCGTTTCCTGCTCGCCCGCGCCGAGAACGCACTGTCGAACGGTATCGGTGCCGATCGCATAGTTCTCGACGCCGGCCTGGACCTCGGTAAGACGGCCGAACAGTCGCTGCTGCTCTTGCAAAGCTCGGCACGCCTCGCCTCGCTCGGCTACGCGTTGCTCCTGTCCTCGTCGAACAAGACATTCCTGGGAGTGCTGCTGGGCCTTGGGATCGGTGAGCGCCGAGAGGCGTCGTTGGCCTCCGCCGCCATGGGCATCGCCGGCGGGTGCCGCCTGGTCAGGGTGCACGACGTCGCCGGCACGTGCAAGGTGCGCGACCTGCTGGCCGCTATCGCGGAATCAGCTCCGGAAGCGGCCGAGGCGACGCAGGCGCATGACGAGGCGGCAGCGGGGACGATCTTTCCCGCAAAGACGCCGCTGTGAGCGCCGTAAGTGCCCAAGGCGGCGAATCTGCCTCGGTCTTTGTCGTAAAGGGCGGTGATCCCGCCCTTGTGGACCGTGGCGTCGAGCTGCTGCTCGCCGAGCTGACCGCAGCGGAGGGGCCAGGCGGTAAGCGACAGGACCCGAGCTCGGCCGACCAAGGCCCGTCGGTCGCCGTCGAGGAACATCGTGCGCCCAGCACCGAGGACGAGCTCAACATCGGGCCGGTGCTCGACGCGTTGTTCACCCCCGGCTTCCTGGCCGACCGCCGGATCGTGGTGCTCCGGGACGCGGAGCGTCTCGACTCGTCACAGGCCGCCGAGCTCGCCGCCCGCCTCGGGGAGCAATTCGCGCCAAACGTGCTCGTGCTGGCCGTTGTCGGAAAGGCGCTGCCGGCCGTCCTGGCCAAGGTTGTCAAGGCAAGGGGCCAGGAGATCGACACCTCGCCCGGGGCCTCCGGCAAGGCACGCGCACAGTGGCTGAGCGAGCAGTTGCAGGAGGCTCCCGTCCACCTCGAGCCAGCCGCCAGGCACCTTTTGGAAGGCCATCTCGGAGAGGACGTCTCGCGCCTGCACGCTCTCTTGGACGTCCTCACCGCCGCCTACGGCGAGGGTGCCAGGGTGAGCCCGGCGGAGCTGGAGCCCTTCTTGGGCGAGGAGGGCGGCGCACCTCCCTGGGAGCTCACCGACGCGCTCGACAACGGCGACGTCGCTACGGCCGTGCGGGTCGCCCGGCGCCTGCTCGGTCCCGGAGGTAGGCACCCCTTCCAGCTGTTGGCCATGTTGCACAAGCACTTTGGGGCGATGCTGCGCCTCGACGGGAGCGGGATAACCGACCCCGGCGAAGCGGCGTCGCTGCTCGGCATGTCGCCGTACCCGGCGCGTAAGGTGCTCGCCCAGGGACGAAGGCTCGGCACTAGCCGCATCGCCCGCGCGGTTAGCCTGGTCGCCGATGCCGACCTCGACCTTCGTGGCGTGATGGACTGGCCGGACGAGCTCGTGATAGAGGTCCTCGTCGCCCGCCTCGCCCAACTCGCCCACACACGCCTGGCCGCACCGGCCGGCGGTCACCGCGGCGCCCGCACCCCATGACGGCGCCGGAACTCGCGGGGTATAGCCGGTCCGATCTCCTCGAGCTCGCACAGGAGACCGCCGAGGCCGCCGGCAAGCTGCTTCGCTCACGGCTGGTGAGCGTCGCGGGGGGAGCCCTCCTAGCGACGGGCGCCTCGTCCAAGTCGAGCCCGACCGATCTCGTCACAGAGGTCGACAAAGCCAGCGAGGCCCTGATAGTCAGCTCTTTGCTGCGCGCCCGTCCGGATGACGGCGTGCTCGGCGAGGAGGGCAGCTCCCGCAAGGGCTCCACGGGGGTCACATGGGTCATCGACCCTCTGGACGGCACCATCAACTACCTCTACGGCATCGAGGAGTTCGCCGTTTCGATCGGGGCCACGCTCGACGGGCGAAGCATCGTGGGCGCTGTCCACAATCCGATGAACGGGGAGATGTTCGCCGCCTGCGAGGGCGAGGGGGCATCGCTCAACGGTCGCGAGCTGCGGCTGCGAGCCTCGGGCCGGACCCTCGCCCAGGCACTTGTCGCGACGGGATTCACCTACGTCGCCAAGGACCGGGCCGACCAGGCACGAATGCTCCCCGTCGTTCTGCCCGCCGTACGGGACATCCGTCGTCGCGGCTCGGCGGCGATCGACATCTGCGGAGTGGCCGCCGGACGTTTCGACGCCTTCTACGAAGCGTGGCTCAGGCCCTGGGACCGCGCCGCGGGCGACGTGATCGTGCGCGAAGCCGGGGCGACTGTCACCGATGTCGAAGGGCTGGCCGACGGGTCGTCCACCTACGTGGTCGCGGCTCCTGGCATCGAGGGCCCGCTCGTCGACTTGCTCAAGAGCACGATCTCGCACTGAGGCGCCTCGACCCGTACCGGCGATCGTCGACGAGCTCGCATCAGCTCGCGCACGGGCGCTCCGCGGGCTGTTAGCGTCCCGGTCCAACGTTCGGCCACAACATCGACGAGGCTTTCAAATGGAGTTCGAAGTCGTAGTGGAGATACCCAAGGGCCAGCGCAACAAGTACGAGATGGACCACGCCACCGGTCGGATCTACCTCGACCGGATGCTGTTCACCTCGACGCGCTACCCGGCCGATTATGGCTTCATCGACGGGACCCTCGGCCGGGACGGCGATCCCCTAGACGCCCTCGTGCTCGTGGAGGAGCCGACATTTCCGGGCTGCGTCGTCCGCTCACGGGCGATCGGCATGTTCCGGATGACCGACGAGAAGGGACCGGACGACAAGATCATCGCGGTGCCCGCCCACGATCCTCGCCAGGAGCACCTGCAGGACCTCCGTCATCTTCCCGAGTTCGATCGGCTCGAGATCCAGCACTTCTTCGAGGTCTACAAGGACCTCGAGCCCGGCAAGTCGGTCGAAGGGGCCACCTGGGTCGGGCGTGAAGCCGCCGAGCTCGAGATCGAGCTGTCGAAAGATCGCGCACAGGCTCACGACTGAGCCGGCACCGCTCGTCGGCCCAGACCCTCGAGCCGGCTAGCCGACGTGCAGGTTCACGTCCCAGGCCTCTTCCATCGGCTGCACGAGCGCTTGGGCCAGCATGTCGTAACCGGCCGGGAGCAGGTGCACGCCGTCTGTGGAACGGATCTGCTCGATCGACCCGTGGATCGTCATGTACAGCTGGAAACCACCTTTCTTGTTGGCGAGGACCTTCGCCGCGGAGAAGAACGACACGCCCGGGTGGGCGTGTGCCTCCGCGTAGAACACGCCGTTGAGCTTCTGCGGGAAGCCTGCCGGGACCGCCGATCCGGCACCCATCGGCGGCAGGCCGACCCACATCACGTGGGCCCCCGCTGCGGTCGCCTCGTCCATGACCAGCGCGACACGGGCCGCGTAGGCCCGCCACCACTGCCCCGCAGTCAAGGAGAACGAAAGGTAGCGGCCATCGCCGATCGAGAACGACTGCATGTCGTTCGCGCCCACCATGACGACGACGATCTCCGGGTGGTACTGCCGCAGGTCGGCTTCGAGAGCCACCGGCCAGTTGTAATAGTCGCTCCTGGCAAGGCCCGTGTCCTCGAGAGCCTTTTCCACGACGCGGACGTCGGGATCGGTCGAGAATACGTCCCCCAGGCCGAAACCGAGATCCTCGCCGATGGAGTCTCCGATCGAGAGCAGGATCAAGGGACGAGAAGCCGTAGGCGAGACGAGGGCCGGAGGGCCAGGCGGTAGCACCGGCGGGGGCGGGACGTAGTGGATCCCCGGACCGAGATGGGGAGCGGCACCGAGGCCGAGATAGCCCCAAGGCCGCTGCACCGGCGCGGTAACGGGAGGGATCGTGGGCGCCGGACCGCTGTTGCACACCGGTACCCCGCCGATGCCACACCTCCCGAGGGCCGAGTCTGCGGTGTTGACCGGCCCGGAGATCCTCAACGCGTCGGTGATGGCGGCTATCGGGCGCAGGATTGTCACCGCCACGGTGCGGCGGACGCCGATCTGGCCCGCCTCGGCGGCATGGTAGAGCTGGTTCGCGTCGAAAACGAGCCAGACCCCGAAACAGATCAGGCCGACGGCAATGATGCGGCCCGCGGAAGCCCGCCGCCTCCGGTCAGTCGGCTCGCCTTCGCTTGGCTGGCGCCGCCGGTCCTTCGCGACGGGGCTCGTGCCCACTCTCTTGGTCTGGACAAGACGCGCCGCTCCAGGCCGCGGCGAGACACTTGGCCGCCGCGTCGATGAGCCGGAAGACCTGGCCGAGGACCGGCGCGCCCTGCTGTCGTCCCGGCGCCGGTCGACCCTGGCGTCGGCCCGGCGGCCCTCAGACCTCGGTCGCTTGCGGAAGTTCGTCAAGTAGGTCGTGCCACCTTCGACAAGATCATCCCAGTCTCAAAAGCGGAAGTAGATGAACGGCGCGACACCCGGCGGCCCGAGCGTCGTGATGAGCAGGAGAACGCCGGCGAGCACAACTCCCTGGGCGACCACGCTAAGTCGTGAGAACACCTCTTGCGCGCGCAGGGGCAGGGTCTTCGGCACGTACTGGGAGCCGATGCCGACGGCGATCACGAGCAGCACCGCGAAGTTCACGAGCGGGGAAGGTTGGGTCCAGCCGGTGAACAACCGGCCGAACATCGCAAAAGCGTTGGCAAAAGAAGTGGCGCGGAAGAACACCCATCCGACACAGACGAGCTGGAACGTGGCGAACCGTTCCCAGGCGACCCATCCACGTCCCTCTCGCTGAGGTGTGAGGCCCCTTTCGACACGCTTGGCACGGCGGTAGTGACCGGTGCACTGGCCTAAGCCGTGCAACGCTCCCCAAGCGACAAAGGTCCATGCCGCACCGTGCCACAGGCCGCCGAGGACCATCGTGACCATGATGTTGCGGTACATCTGACGCCGCGATCCCTGATTTCCCCCCAGGGGGATGTACAGGTAGTCACGCAGCCACAGCGACAAGGTCATGTGCCAGCGGCGCCAGAAGTCCTGCAGCGACCTGGCGGTGTAGGGGGCGTTGAAGTTCTCCGGGAAACGGAACCCGAGCAGGAGCGCGCAGCCGATGGCGATGTCGGTGTAGCCGCTGAAGTCGCAGTAGATCTGCACGGCGTAGCCGTAGATCGCCAACAGGACCTCGAGCGAGGAGTGCGTGTGAGGGTTCGCGAATACCGGGTCCACGATCTGGGACGAGACGTAGCTGGACAGCACCACCTTCTTGAACAGGCCGCCGAATATCAGGTAGGCGGCCTTCGGCAGGGCGATCCGGCGCGGGTCGCGCCGGTGGGCCCGGCGGATCTGGGGCAACAGGTCCGAGCCGCGCACGATCGGCCCAGCGACCAGGTGGGGGAAGAAGGCGACAAAGACGGCCACGTCCAGCCACGGGGAGGGTTCGAGGCTGCCCCTGTAGATGTCGATCACATAGGACAGGCCCATGAAGGTGAAGAACGAGATCCCGACCGGCAAGGTGACTTGCACCAACGGGATGGGGTCGCCCATGCCGAGGTGATGGAGCACGTTGTCGACGTTGACGCTCAGCCACCCCGCGTACTTGAACCACCCCAGCAGGCCGAGCTCGGCGGCGACCGTCGCCACCATCCAGGCCCTCCGGGCCGACGCGCTCCGGGCCTTGTGCACCAGGCGGCCTCCGGCAACGGTGCAAACGGTGGAGACCGCCAGCAGGAACACGAAGCGCCAGTCCCACCACCCGTAAAAGACGTAGCTCGCGATGAGGATGAACACTCGCCAGCGCTTGGGGAACGGCGCGAGCAGCCAGTTACCTATGAAGACGATCCCGAAGAAGATTGCGAAATCAGTTGTCGGGAAGAGCAACCGGAAATTCCTTCATGCGCGCTCTGGCCACGCGGGTCGCGTATGCCCTCGGCCGCCCGACGATACATATCCTTTGGCCGCAATGTGTGGAGCCCCGTCACAGCCCTTCTAAACACTGGTGATCATTGGGTTCGCGCGCCTGGTGCCAGCGCCCTGGGGCCTGCCCGGCGCCCGAGGCGGCCGGCCCGGGGAGGTCGCCTCGGGACTGCCTTGGACCGCGGCGCAGCACCCGTGCGCTCCGGGATACGGCTGTTTTCGGGCCGATCTCAGTGACGGGCCCTGATCGCCTCTATGAGCCTCGGGAGCACGTTCGTGACGTCACCGACGACACCGAGATCGGCAACCGCGAAAATCGGGGCCTGCCTGTCCTTGTTGATGGCGATGATGTGCTCGGCGTCCTTCATGCCGACCAGGTGCTGAGTGGCCCCGGAGATCCCGCATGCGATGTAGACCGTGGGCTTGACGGTCTTGCCCGTCTGGCCGATCTGCAACGCGTAGGGCACCCATCCCGAGTCGACAATGGCGCGCGAGGCGCCCGCCGCGCCGTTCAACAGCTGCGCAAGCTCGGTGACGAGAGCGTAATTGGCGGGCGAGCCGAGACCCCTGCCCCCGGCCACGACGACGGCCGCCTCGTCGAGCCTGGGACCGGTCTGGCCCTCGCGGTGCCGGGCGACGATCCTGGCCCCGTCGCTCGTCGGCGTCTCGGGGGCGTTTGTCGCGACGATCTCCGGGGACAGCTGCCCGGCCGGCTCAGCCGGCCCGGCGACGAACGACCTCGCCTGGACCAGGAAGAGTCCGGGGCCCGAGCCGGTGAACTCGGCGCGCACCACGACCGAGCCCCCGAAGATCGTGTGCTCGGAGACGGGCCTCGGTCCTGAGCCGTCTATGCCGACGACATTGGCAAGCACCGGCAGGTCGAGGCGAGCCGACAGCCGGGCGGCGACGTCACGGCCGTCATGGGTCGCTCCGATGAGGATCGCGTCAGGGCTGACCCCTCGAGAGGCCAGCTCCGCCATGGCACAGGCGACCTTGGGGCCTGGCAACGAATCGCCTAGGTCGCCGACGTCGTAAACCTTCGCCGCCCCGTAGCGACCGAGCACACCGGCGGCCGCGGCCGAGCCTGCGCCCCACGTGAAGGCCTCGACCATTCCGCTTAGCCCGCGCGCGGCCGTCACCAGCTCGAGCGCAATGGCGGCCGGTACACCGTCATCCTGCTCTGCGACAACCCAGCTTGTTCCCACCTTCCACCTCACCGTCTACAAGAGCTTCAGTGTTTCCAGGAGCGCGACCACACGTTCGTGGGCATCTCCCTGGTCGACGACGATCTCGCCGGCAGCTCGTGCTGCTAAGACTGCGACCGAGATCACCCGCTGGCGGGCACCGCTGAAGCCAACCTGCGAGTCGTCCAGCCCGAGATCTGCCACTGTCAGCTGCTCAACGGGTTTGGACTTTGCCGCCGCGATCCCCTTGAAGGAGGGATAGCGCGGCTCGACAGCGCCCGAGGTGACCGTCACGACGGCCGGAAGAGGGCAGGTGACCTCGTCGTAGCCTGCCTCGGTCTGGCGCCGGACCCTGAGCAGGCCGTCGGAGATCTCGACGTGCTCGGCGAAGCTGACCGAGGGCCAGCCCAACAGCTCTGCGAGCTGGACGGGCATCGTGCCCGTGTAGCCGTCCGTGGACTCGGTGCCCGCGAGCACGAGGTCCGGGGTAAGCCGGCCCATGACCGCTGCCAGCACCTTCGCGGTCCCGAGGGCGTCCGATCCGGCAAGCACGGGATCCGACACGAGAACGGCCCTGGCGGCGCCGATGGCGAACGCCGAGCGCAGCCCGCTCGTCTCGCCGTTCGGGGCCATGGAGACGAGGCAGACCTCGCCGCCGCCGTCGGCCTCCACGAGCCGAAGGCCCATCTCCACCCCGTAGCTGTCCGATTCGTCCATGACCAGCCTGCCCTCCCGGACGAGGGTGTGATCCTGCGTGTCGAGGGCAGGAGGCTCTTCCTCGTCCGGAATCTGCTTCACGCAGACGGCAACTCGCATGTGGCTGATTCTCCACGACCCTTCGTCGGCCGGCCAACCGGGGGCAGGCGCTCTCAGCCGCCAAC
>JBEKGS010000077.1:0-9659 GCA_050012675.1 Acidimicrobiales bacterium | reverse complement strand
GCGATGGCTTGTGGGTGGGAGGTTACCAGGTGGGTTTGCCCGTCCAAGATATGGCGTCTGAGCTGCAGTTTCAGTGGTGGGCCGCCCGGGGCTCGAACCCGGCACCTTGGGATTAAAAGTCCCCTGCTCTACCCGATGAGCTAGCGGCCCTTCACGGAAGCACTTGGTGTTCTTGAGACTGCAGCGACAATCCTTGCATGCGACCAAACAATCGGCGCACCTGCGGCGACGACCGGGAGCGCCACCGTCCGCCAGATGAGGTTGGACTTCGCCGATCATCCGGGCGGATTCCGTAACACGTTCGCAATGACCCCTAGACAAGCTGCAGTTGTTATGGAATAATATGACAATCTCGTAATGAAACCATTACGAGATTGAAATGCCATAGAACCTGGCACTGCGGCCAGCGTCTGAGTCCCCCACACGTGACCACCCGGACCTCCGGGTGGTCACGGAGGCTTCAGACAGCTGAGAAGTCTTCCAGTGCCTCCGCCTTCGACTGACACCTGGCACAGAGCCCGATGACAGCGAAATGCCGAGGGTCGATCGCGAAGCCGAACTCTGCGATTGCCCGCCGCCGAAGGTCGGTGAAGAAGGCGTCCGCAATCTCCACCTGAGCCTCACACTTGCGACAAACGAGGTGACCATGCGCCTCGGTCGCGAGGTGATAAGTGGCCGGCCCGTGCCCGAGGTGCGAGTGCACGACCACTCCAAGGCGCTCGAGCTCCTCGAGGTTCCGGTACACAGTCGAAATCGACACGTCTGGTGCCTGTGCCTGAATCTCCGCGGCGAGCTCTTCAGCGGTTCGGTGTCCGGACGCCTCGAATAGGCAGTGGACAAGGAGGCGCCGCGACGTCGTAACACGATCTCCGGCCGAGCGCAGTCGGGAGAGAACCTCCTCCTCGTCGCCCGACGGGCCGGACACGAGACCCTCCGACTTCATTGCCGGCGCGAGCGGGGAAACGTCCGCCGACGTACCGTCCGGTCAGGCCAGCTCAGGTCCAACCTTCTTGCTCGGCATCGAACAACCCGGTGCGCCGCCTGCGCTGAGGGACCACCTCGGGAACCTCTTCGGGGGGCAACTCCTCGCCGAAGAGACTTTCCAACCGACGCGCCGAGGGTGGCAGTGTCTCGGCGTCCGCTCTCGGGGACTCGGGCGAGCTCTCTGCAGCAAAGGAGTTGCTGTGCCGACCCGCCCGCTCGCCGGCTCGGTAGGGGGGGCCATCCGGTTCGTCGAGCAGTGCCGTCGGCGAGAAGGCTCCTGGCCGACTGAGCGAACGATCTGGACGCACCCGCGTGTCGTCCTCTGGCGGAAGCGTCGGGCTGCCATCAGCCGCGGCCGGCGACGCTGCCGCTACTGCCACGCCCGGTGCTGGGCGGCCAAGTGGGCTCCGAGCCATCTCCTCGACGACTGCCTGAACGGTTGTCTGCAATCGAGCCAACTCGGCGATGGCGTCCTGGCGCTGGTCGTACAGATAGGTGATCTGAGAGACGGCACGTTCACGGTCCTGTTCCACCCGTTGCAGGTAGGCGTGCCTGCGGCGCTCGGTCTCGTCCCTGATGGCAAGCGCACGTCTCGTGGCCTGGTCGACAACGTCGGCTGCCTCACGGCTGGCCACCTCGCGCAGCTCGGTCACCTCTTGCGCGACCGACTCGCGTAGCTCGCTCACTTCGTGTTCGGCCTCCTGACGAAGGGAGTAGGCCCCCTCCCACGCCTCTTGGAGGATGCGCTGGACACGTTCACCGAGGGTGTCCAGAGCAGGTGGTTGAGCGGTGCGGGTCTCACTCTCGTAGGTGGCCACACGACGGTGCAGCTCCCGGAGCTGCCCAACCGCCGCCGCGAGACGGCGCTCTGACTCAGAGGCGCGTCTGAGGGCGTCGTCAAGCCGGCGCTGCTGGTCTGCCACGTACCGGTCGACCTGTTCAGGGTCGTACCCACGCCGGTACACGTTGAAGATCGGCGTGGCCAACTGCTGCTCTACTACTGCCTCGTTCTCGTCCATGTGCCCTCCACTCCCCTGAGGCGATGCTACCGAGCTACCGCCCTGAAAACGGGGATCCCCGACGGCAAACTCGGCACGGAGGGCAACAGGGGCGGCTTCTCGACGGCGCGCTCCACACAGGGCAGACTGATGCCGGCGGCTGCACAGACGCCGGGTAATTCGTGAGACAACAAGGGGGTTTTTCATGAAGGCCGAAGTGAAGGGGTCCATTCTCCCGGTGCTCGAGCTGATACTCGATCCTGGTGAAGCAGTTGTCTCGACTCACGGCGACCTAGCCTGGATGTCGGCCAACATGCAACTGAAGCAATCGATGAACACTGGGGGAACCAGTGGCTTCATGGCCGGGCTGAAGCGGGTCGCCAGCGGGACCGGGCTCGTCCTGACTCGCTACGAGCCCACCGGTGGCCCGGGAATGCTGGTCCTGGCCGCGAAGCTCCCCGGTCGCATCTTTCCTGTCGAGATCGCGCCCGGGTCCGAGCACATAGTCCATCGCCACGGCTGGCTGTGCGGCACACCGGGCATCTCGCCCACGGTCGCACTTCAGCAGACCTTCGGCGGAGCCATCTTCGGCGGCGAAGGCTTCCTACTCCAGCGACTCGAAGGAGAGGGGACTGCCTGGCTCGAGCTTTCCGGTGAGATCTCGACCTACGAGCTGGCCGCTGGGCAAAGCCTCTGCGTACATCCCGGCCACGTCGGGGCGTTCCAGGCAACTGTGAGCTTCCAGACGACGCGCCTGCCGGGTATCGCCAACCGAATGTTCGGTGACGACGGGCACCACGTGGTCGTGCTCACGGGCCCGGGTACCGTGTGGCTCCAGTCGATGCCGCTACCGATCCTCGCCCACGCTCTTTCGCCGTACCTTGGCGGCGACAAGCATGAAGGCAGCTCCGTGGCCGCCGGCATGGGCGGAGGTGTGCTCGGAGGCATGCTCGGCCGGAAGCTCTGACGCACGCCGTGACACTCACCGACACATCGCCCGCCGACCTGGTGGAGGCGCCCGTGCTCGAACGGGTGCTGCACGAAGCACTTCGGCGAGGAGGCGACTTCGCGGAGATCTTCGTCGAAGATCGTTCGAGCTCCTCGATATTCCTGGACGACCGCAAGGTGGAGGAGCTGTCAAGCGGGCGCGACCGCGGTGCAGGCATCAGGGTCATCGTCGGCGAGACGACCGGATTCGCCCACACCGCCGACTTGTCGGAAACAGGTCTGTTGTCTGCCGCCCAAGCGGCCGCGGCCGTGGCCCGGGAGGGTGGCGGTGGGGTCCGAAAGGTCGCGCTTTCGAGACAGGCGTCCGAGCATCAACAGGTGAAGACCCTCCCGGCCACGGTGCAAAAGTCAGACAAGGTCGACCTGCTCCTGCGAGCCGACGACGCCTCGCGTTCGGCGGGAGGCGCAATCGTCCAGGTCAGTGCCGGCTACGGCGACAGCCGACGCCGCATCCTGGTGGCGAACTCGGACGGACTGCTGGCAGACGACGACCGCGTACGTACCCGGATCTTCGTGACGTGCGTCGCGTCCGGCGACGGCGGCTTGCAGACGGGCTTCCAAAGCGTCGCGTACACACTCGGCTATGAGATGTTCGACGAGCACCCTGTCGAGGAGGTGGCGGAACAGGCCGCCCGAAGGGCCATCACCAAGCTCCAGGCCCGCCCGGCACCATCGGGCGTCCTGCCGGTGGTACTGAAGAGCGGAAGCGGCGGAATCCTGTTCCACGAGGCGTGCGGACACGGCCTCGAGGCAGATCACATCTTGAAGGACAGCTCCGCCTTTACGGGGCGCATCGGCCAGATGGTCGCCAGCCCGGGCGTCACACTGGTCGACGACGGCACGCTCGGCCCCAACTGGGGCAGCCTCGTGATCGACGACGAGGGCAAGCCGACGCAACGCAACGTACTCATCCGCGACGGCGTCCTGACCGACTACATGTGGGACTACCTCCGCGCGCGCAAGGAGGGACGGACCTCGTCGGGCAACGGCCGGCGCCAGAGCTACCAGGACCTGCCCATGGTTCGCATGACCAACACATTCCTGCTTGCCGGCACGGAGGACCCCGACGAGATCGTGGCGCAGACGCCGAACGGCGTCTATGTAGCCCAGCTCGGAGGAGGGCAGGTGAACACCGCGACGGGAGACTTCGTCTTCGGCATGACCGAGGCCTACCTGATCGAAGACGGCCGCATCACAGAGCCGCTCCGCAACGCGAATCTGATTGGCAATGGCCCCGACGTGCTCTCCAAGATCGACGCCATCGGGAACGACTTCGACATGTCGCCCGGGACGTGCGGCAAGGACGGTCAGAGCGTGTCGGTCGGCTGCGGGCAGCCGACGCTGCGCGTGACGGGCGTGACGATCGGCGGTACCGCAAGTGCCTGATCTCCTCAGCTTGGCACGAAGGGTCCTCGGGCAGGCGACGACCGACGAAGAGGTCGAGGTCTACGTCTCGCATGGCAGGGAGACCTCGGTCCGGGTATTCGAGGGCGCCATCGAACAGCTCGAGACTGCGGAGTCGGCCGGCGTGGGTGTGCGGGTGATCTCCGGGGGAAGACAGGGTTTCTCATATGTCGGGGCACTCGACGAGGCCGCGGCGAAAGAAGCCCTCAACGAGGCACGCGACAACGCGCGGTTCGCCACGGTCGACGAGCACGCGGGACTCGCTTCGCCCGACGGCGTGGAACCGCCTGTGCTCGATCTCTGGCGGGAGGAACTGGTCTCGTTCCCGACCGATGACCGGGTCGCGCTCGCCCTCGAACTCGAGCGGCGAGTCAGGGAAGGGGACTCCCGCATCCGCCAGGTCATATCGTCGGACTACGTCGACGGTTATGGCGAAACGGCGATCGCGACCTCGCGTGGCATCGAGGTGACGGACCGGCAGACCGGCTGCTACCTATTCGTGCACGCAGTGGCCGGTGACGGTGACGACACCCAGACTGGTTTCGGCTACTCGGTGGGTCGAGCTCCTCTGGATCTCGATCTCGAGGCGGCCGCAGCCGACGCCGTCGACCGCGCGACACGACTGCTCGGAGCAAGAAAGGCGCGTAGCGCCAAGCTCACCGCCGTCCTCGACCGCCGCGTGACGGCCACCCTGCTCGGTATTCTCGCCGGCACCCTGTCGGGCGAGGAAGTGGTCAAGGGCCGCTCCCTGTTCGCCGGACGCATCGGCGAGCAGGTAGGCGTCGGGGAGCTGACCCTCATAGACGACCCGACGAACCCACTCGCCTACGGCGCCTCCCAGTACGACGCAGAAGGACTGGCATGCCGTTGCAACTCGCTGATCGCCGGGGGCGAGCTGAAGGGCTTCCTTTACGACACCTACGCAGGACGCCTCGCCGGTACGAGATCGACCGGCTCGGCTGTGCGCGGCGGGTTCCGGACAACCCCGGGCGTCGGTGCGCAGGCCCTGTCGCTCCAACCCGGGAAACTTGACCAGGCCGGGATCGTCGCTGAGGTCGGCGAAGGCTTCCTCGTGCAGTCGGTGACCGGTGTCCACTCGGGAGTCAATCCGGTGAGTGGGGACTTCTCGGTCGGGGCCGAGGGCCTGATGATCCGTGGTGGTGAGCTGGCAGAACCGGTCCGCGAGGTAACGATCGCCTCGACGATCCAACGAATGCTCCAGCACGTGGTGGCCGTCGGGTCCGACCTCGAATGGTTGCCCGGCACAGCCACCGGAGTGACGCTCGCCATCGGCGAGATGGCGATGAGCGGATCCTGAGCTGAGCCACCAGCGTCCGCTCTGGACCAGAGCGGGTTAGTCGCTCAGGAGGCCGCCTCGGCTTTCGAGGATCTCGCGCCGGACGCCGGCGTTGAGGGCGAGCTGGCCGGCGGGGTCACCGCTGCCGGCTTCGAAGGTGCGGCGGTATCCCCGGCTGCCGCCTTGGACGGCTCGGTGCTCGACGGGGTGCTCGTGACCTCTCCGGAGCCGCCCTGAGCGGCGGCGGCCGTCTTGACGCCCGAACGCCCGTCGCGGCTGTCGTTCTTGTAGAACCCGCTCCCCTTGAACACGATGCCGATGTTCCCGAACACCTTCTTCAGGGCACCGCCGCAGTTGGGGCATTCGGTAAGGGCGTCGTCCTTGAACGACTGCACGACCTCGAGATGTTCTCCACATGACTTGCACGAGTACTCGTAGGTGGGCATGGGTCCCTTCAGTCCTTTGCCTCGGCCACCCTCGCCGTCCGACCGACGGCCTGGCATTGGCACTCTCGCTTCGCGAGTGCCAAGTATATCGTGGCTCCAGGGCCGTAGCCCGGGGAGGAGCAGCATGGACCGAGAAAGTGTTGAGGAGCTCGTCGCCCTCGAAGATGTTCAGCGCGTCGTGATCAGTTCGTGCCCGCCACTGGAACCGGTCGAGATCGAGCTCGACGACGTCCTCGGCCTGGTTCTCGCCGAGGACGTGCACGCGAGGGACGATCTGCCCCCCTTTGCCAACACGGCGATGGATGGTTACGCGGTGCGCGCGGAAGATACGCAGGCTGCCCCCGTGGAGCTCTCGGTCATCGGCGTCCTGCGGGCCGGCTCCGCACCCACCCTGACGGTTGGGCCCGGAACGGCGATCCAGATCATGACAGGGGCACCGATGCCGCCCGGTGCAGACGGAATCGCCATAGTGGAGCGGACCCAGCCGGGTTCGTCGGACGGCAAGGTCCGGATCCTCGACAAAGTCTCGCCTGGTGCCTACGTCCGTCCGGCAGGCAGCGACCTGCACAGGGGCGACCTGGCCGTTGCTGCCGGCACGATCATCGGCCCTGCCCATGTCGGCTTACTGGCGAGCGTTGGCGCCGCGCCCTTGAGAGTCCACCCACGACCGAAGGTCGGCGTCTTGTCGACCGGCGACGAACTGGTCGGCGGCATGGTGCCGCTCGAGTTGGGCCAGATCCGAGACTCCAATCGTCAGGGTTTGTTAGCGGCGCTCCGGCGGGACGGGTTTGCTACCTGCGACCTCGGCGTTCTTCGCGATGACGAGGACGTCATCTCGGCAGCTATCCGCGAGGGCATCGAGCGCTGCGATGCCGTTCTCACTACCGGCGGGGTCAGCATGGGCGAGTTCGACTTCGTGAAACTCGCCCTGGAAGCACTCGCGGCTAGAAACGGCGGGACGACCCATCAGTTCAAGGTCGCGATCAAGCCGGCCAAGCCCTTGTCCTTCGCAACTGTCGCGAGAGGTGGCCGCCTGATCCCGGTCTTCGGTCTGCCGGGCAACCCAGTCTCGTCGATGGTCAGTTACCAGGTCGTGGCACTGCCGGGGCTCAGAAAGCTCGCGGGACACAGGTCACCTCTCCCCCGCCAGATCCCAGCCGTCGCGGCGGACGACTTGGAGCGTCGCCCGGATGGCAAGCTGCATCTGTTTCGCGTCGTCGCAGCGATGGGTCCCGACGGGCGCATCATCGTCCGGTCGGCCGGCAAACAGGGCTCTCACCAGCTCGCTGCCTTGGCAGCGGCCAACGCCCTGGCGCTTGTGCCAGACGGCGATGGCATAACGACGGGAGGCGAGGTCCAGATACTGCTAACAGGTTCGCTGGAGTGAAGGTCAGACTTGGCCGGCAGGCGCCGTGTCGCTATCGCGATCCGAACCCGTCGAAGGGCGCCAACCATTAGGGCACGAATGATGATCAGGACGTAGACTTCTCGCCAATGCCGAACCGAGGATTGACCCATGTCGACCCACTTGGTCGGGCTCGAATGGTAGATGTCACTCCGAAGGAGCCGACTCACCGTCGGGCGATCGCCCGCTGCAAAGTCCGGATGCTCCCGGAGACGACCGTGAACATCGCAAGCAACGCGATCAACAAGGGCGACGTCTTGGGCGCGGCGAGAATCGCCGGGATCCAGGCTGCAAAGCGGACGGCCGAGCTAATCCCCCTCTGCCATCCGTTGCTGGTGGGCTCCGTTGCCTTGAACTTCACGATCGGAGACGACTTCGTCGAGGTCGAAACACAGGTCGAGGCAGTTGACAGAACGGGTGTCGAGATGGAAGCCCTAACTGCCTGTGCGGTTGCGGCGTTGACGATCTACGACATGTGCAAGTCAGCAGACCGCTCCATGGTCGTAGAGGAGCTCTGCCTGTGGGAGAAGACCGGGGGCCGCTCAGGGGTGTGGCGTCGCGAGAACGAGCCCGTACAGGCCAACATCCACCATTCAGCCACGAAGCTTGATTAGCGTTTCCGACAATGTAAGGACGGTCCTAGGAGCGTGAGCCTGGTGGTCATAGCGGTGCTTGCAGTCATCTGGGTGATCGCCCTGACACCGATGCTGCTACGCAAGCTCGCCGAGCGCCGGTTCTCCAACTCTGTCGACTCGTTCCACCGTCAACTTCGGGGCATGCGACGCGCGTACCCCCGGCTGGCAGCGAGTGCAACCGACCCAGACATGGCGCTTTCCATGGCCCGGGTGGCAGACGCCGGTGTTCGGGCGTCGACGGCCGTGGCGCCTCCGCGGGCGTCGCGGTCCGAAGTCTTCGCAAATCGACCGGGGCGAAGTGCGCCGCAGTCGGCACGACGCCGTCATGTCCTGCTTGTGCTTGCCACGGCGATGCTGGGTTTCCTCCTGCTCGGAATGGTCCCCGGTTTGAGAGTTCTGTGGGACCTGGCGCTACTGGCATTCGCCGCCACAGCCGGCTACTTGGCCCTGCTCATCCATGTCCACCGGCGCGCGGTGGAACGCGAAGTCAAGGTCGTCGACATCCAAGAGCGTCTCCAAAGGCAGAATGTCAGTTCGGCCGCGGACACGGTCGTTCCTGTGCTTCGCAACGAACCTGAAGACGTGGACTGGTCCGACGACCAACTGCTCGACCCTGTCTTCGGTCTCGACTATGAAGAGATCGTTGCCGGCGGTCGCTGATTCGCCGACTGACGCAAGCTCGTCTACCTGACAACAGCTAGTTCGTGAACGCGTCAGCTGTCTGGGAGTGTTAGATGTCGCTCCGCTAGTCTGAGTTGGCCGGACACGATTTGGGCTGGACCAGTGGAGCATTTCCGGTGGTCCGGACCGATCACCCCCCGGGGGTGTAGCTCAGCTGGTAGAGCGCCACGTTCGCAACGTGGAAGTCGGCGGTTCGAGTCCGCTCACCTCCACCAGTATTCTTCCTAGTCAAAGGCCATCTTCGTCAACTGCTAGATCTGGCTGCTCTCCGTCCATCGCGCGTTCATCGCGCGAGCCCGGCATGAACCGGCCGCTAAGACGATCCGCTGCGGCCTGGTCAGCTTCAGGCACAGCCTGAGCGTAAAGAGCCAACGTCAGTCGCGAATCGGAGTGGCCCATGCGAACCTGCGTTGTCTTCATGTCTGTCCGATCCTCCACGAGCGCCGTGGCCATCGCGCGCCGAAGGTCGTGAAACCCCAGATTCGGAAGACCTGCCGCCTCACGAGCGGGCGACCAAACGCGATTGCGCCAGTTTGCGTAACGGAGGGGTCCTCCTTCGGGCGAGACGAACACGAGCGCGTCGCTATCGGCCTCGGTCAAGCCCCTCCGGCGGAGGTGGTCCGCCAACAATTCCCGCAATGGCGCCGGCAACGCAATGGTTCGGCGAGAGGCAGCCGACTTCGGTGCATCGAATACCGGGCGCCCCTGGGAATCTCGCGTGATGGTCTCGTTGGCCGACACGGAACCGCTGCCTAGGTCCATACGTCCCACACGCAGCCCGGCGACCTCCGAGAACCGCAG
>JBEKGS010000076.1:0-9668 GCA_050012675.1 Acidimicrobiales bacterium | reverse complement strand
GAGACTCAAACTCGCGAGGCTGGCGAGGAGGTACATCGCCGAGAGCTCCGCAGAGGCACGGCCTATGTTCTCGACCGAGACCAGATGAGCCGCCACTCCCCAAAAGACGATGCCGATGCCCGCTGATCCCATCGAGGACACCATGAGCGCGATGGCATTTCGAACCAGCGGGCTCGCCGAGCGTCGCGACTTCAGTTCACCCACCTGGGCCCCGGCCACTCGTTCACGACTACGCCAGCTTGAGCGGCGCCGTCGTGCTCACGCGCTCGATGCTAGCGGAGGAGGCCGGGCCTCACCTCCTGGGCGTCTTCCCCTCCACGCGACTGTGCGGAGGGTTTCAGGCTGGCAAGATTTCCTCATGGGCGGTCGCATTCCTCATAGCGAACCTGGTGGACCTCAACGAAGTGCTGCATGGTCACGTCCGCCTGGGAATCGACTGCGCCAACGCGGTGCCTTCGACGCCCGGTTCTCGGATTGCGCGGTGGCCGGCGAGAAGCTCAACGCCCGTGATCGACAAGAGGTCCGGGCGCCGAGCCGTCGTTGGCAACGTTGCGAGGATCACGGGAGCGGACATGCTCACCGCAGAAGCAAAGGCGGCGCTAACCTGGTGGATGTGTGGTGCCGCGACTACGGCAGGTGGTGATCGTGCTCGGCACCTTGGTCGCGCCCGTTCCGCTTGATCGCCGTTGAGCGTTGCTTGCGGTGTGCCGTCGGCGCGAGGCACCGCAGTTTTCGGCGCGTCACGAAGGCGAGTCCCGAAAACCAAGATTCCTGCCGCGCCAGAGCGAGGGACTGGAAAGTGACCATGTGTCTCTGCAGACGTCGGCCACAGTGATACGTCCTGAGGCGTGATGCGGGTCTGGCGCGGCGCAACCCTAGCTCTTGTCCTGGCTGTGCTCGGCCTCTGTTCGGCCTGCGCCAGCAGTTCTTTGGGCCAATCCACGACCACCACTACCACTACCACCACCAGTTTTCCTTCGCCCACGCCGCGCCGTGCCAACGTCCCTTACGGTCCCGGAGGCACCTGGCGACTCGTGTTCTCGGACCGCTTCACCGGCTCCACCTTTGACTCGGCTGACTGGTCGACCTGCTACCACTTCGGTTGCACCGACAGGGGCAACGACGAGCTGGAGTGGTACCGGGCCTCCCAAGTCGCGGTGCATGACAACACGGTGTCACTGACAGTCGTCCCGCAACGGATCAACGGCAAGCAGTACGTGTCGGGAATGCTGTCGTCGTACGGCAAGTTCAGCTTCCTTTACGGCTACGTGCAGATCGTGGCCAAGCTGCCCGTCGGGCGGGGCCTGTGGTCGTCGTTCTGGACCGAGCCTGAGAGCGGCGCCTGGCCCCCCGAAATCGACGTCTTCGAGAACTGGGCGCAGTCGGACAGCGTCAATCTCTATGTGCATTTCGGCGCTGCCAACCACTTCGACCACTCGGTTGTGTACCTGCCAACCGCCTCTAGCGCGTTCCACACCTACGGGGTGGACTGGGAACCCGGGTCGATCTCGTGGTACGTCGACGGGTTCCTGTGGGCCCATTTCGCCGTGTCCATCACCCAGCCGGAGTACCTGATCGCCGATCTGGCCGTGGACGGGAAAGTCCCCCCCGACTCCGCCGTCCGCTTCCCCCAGAGCCTGGTGATCCGCTCGATCGAAGTGTGGCAGCACCCGTCACGAATCGACGCCCGGACAGCCCACTAAGGTTCTTCCCGACGACAGCGATACGCGGGAGCGCGCGTAGCCACTCGGACCCCGTTCAAGTCCCTTCCGTGGCAACCATCGAAAAAAGAACGCTCCGATTCCTGGGAGGAAACACTAAAGCCACTCTCTGTGGTGGTCGATGCACTCTAAGTGAGAAGGAAACCTCGCTCGGGCCTCACTATTCACCCCGGTCAAGGTCACGGTTCCCCCCGCGCGGTCGGCGCGGCGGAACTCGAAAGGCCTCAGTCACTCGGCGTTCGAGAGTATTTCTACGGCGCTTCGCCTATTCGTCGACGCCGCGCTTTCGCGGGTGGGATCGTCGTGGCTGTCACGCTGGCTGTGCTCGCCAACTCCTTGGCAGCTAGTAGCACCTCTGGGGCAACGGTCAACTCCTTGCCGGCTAGTAGCACGTCTGTGACGAAGCTCCCCAGCCATTTGTCCTGGCACCGCGCCGCGACTAAGGCCAGGGTGAAGACCAGACACCATAAGGCGCCGACCACCACGACCACCCAGGCACCAACGACCACCACGACTGCGGCGCCGACGACCACGACTGCGGCGCCGACGACCACGACTGCGGCGCCGACGACGACCACGACCACCGAGGCACCAACGACGACCACGACCACCGAGGCACCAACGACGACCACGACCACCGAGGCACCAACGACGGGCATTCCGGGACCAAATGCCTACCCAGGCTTCACACAGGTCCTTGCCGACGACTTCAACGGCACGTCGCTCAACGAGACGACATGGAACGGGTTCTACACGGACCTGTCGCAGAACTGGCTCGGGTCACACGGATCGGTCGCCAACGGTCTCGTCACGATGTCCGAGTACCGAGACAGCGCGAACGGTGGCGCGTACACCGGAACTGGCATGTCGACACGCACGGGCTGGACATCTGGCATGGCATTCGTGCGCGCACGAGCCGATGCCGGTGCCGGCGTCACCATGTGCATCGGCCTGATCGGGCTGAACACTTGGCCTCCTGAGATCGACTTCTACGAGGACTGGCCGTCAACCAATACGAGGCAATCGTTCACGGACAGCATCGTTTGGGGTGCGCCTGCAACATGGGAATCGACCGTGATTCGAGAGGTGAATACCTCGGTTGATGCGACGCAGTGGCACACCTACGGTGTCGCGTGGAACTCGACCACCATCACCCTCCTCGTTGATGGCGTGCCATGGGCAACGATCCCGAACCCCTCCCCTACAGGTGCCAACGGTTTCGACCAGCCCATGAAGCTGTTCATGCAGATCGAGACGGGAGACGTCGGTGCGGAACCGACCTCGATCACGCCTGCGGTCGTGAACATGAACGTCGACTGGGCTGTCGTCTACACGCCAAGCTAGCCAAGCTGACGCTCCCAGCAGTCATCCTCCACCACCAGATTGGTCGTGTCCCTCACCAGCTCGAGTCCTGGCAGCCTCGATGTCGTTCCTCAAGCTCGCTGGCGTCAGGTGAAGCTATCCATGGACATTGAGACACGTAGCTATTCATGATGCCGTCGACCACGGGTGCAGAGGGACATCTTCCGTGCACACCGCAATGAGGCTTCCAAGCTCAGTAGACCTTTGGTCTGCTGAGCCGTTTGGTTCTCGTGCTATGCATTCTGAACCAATTGTGGCTTCGCAGAGTTGCTAGGAACGGGCGGAGCGATGTCCTGTGACCGTATCGCTCTGGAACTTCCGAACGAGTCGAGTCGCATCTGACCGAGCGCGGACATAAGACACTGGGCCAACCAACAAGCCGCGACAGTTCGCCCTGCGCAGCTCAGAAGGGAAGGTGAGCGGCAGCCCATCGCTCCACAGGCTCGACCAAGGTCGGCTCGAGGGGCACCGCGTCGCTGAAGGCCTTGCGCAGCCACCCTTTTCTTGAAGTGAAGAGGCCTCTGCCAGACCGGAGTTTGGCGCGAGTTTCGCGTCCTGGGTCTCAGGCGCTGCCCCTTTTGGATCAGCGCTTTACATCCGAGTGAACGCTTGACGGCCGATCCTGGTTTGTCGATCTCCACCCGCAGAAGAACCGCGGCTCGTAGCTGCCATTTTGGAGCTCTTGGTGTAGAAGGCCCAAGTAATGATCCCGGCTCTCTTCGAAACGGGCGATATCATAACGTTTCACCGCCACCGCCTCTGTTCTCCTTGGCGCGCTCCCAGGCAACCGAGCTCCCGCGTCGTCGCCGCGTCCAGACCGGCCGCTACCTAGTCGAGTAACTCTTCAGCATCGTGGTATCCCGCCTTTCGCGCGGTTCGCGCTACTAAATTAGACCAACGCTCACATGATGCCTATCGAACCCGAAAGCGCCCGATTCCTGGAATCCGGTGATGAAGCGGGCACCTCACCCGGCGACCGGAAATTTCGACCTGACGTCGAAGGTCTACGTGCCATCGCGGTTCTGCTCGTTGTTCTCTATCACGCGGGGGTTCCTTACCTGACCGGCGGATTCGTTGGCGTAGATGTTTTCTTCGTTATCTCCGGCTTCGTAATTACGGGACTGCTGCTGAGGGAGCGAGCGGCCTCTGACAAGACTCGCCTCCACCGATTCTATGGACGTCGGTGCAGGCGAATACTTCCGGCAGCGACTTTGGTCATCATCCTCACAGTTCTCTCGTCCTATCACTGGTTGGGCTTTATCGCCGGTGATGACACAGCTCAGGTTGCCAGAACAGCAGCGCTGTTTTACGCAAACTTCCACTTCATATCAGTCGGAACGAGCTATTTTGGATCTCAGTTGCCTCCCTCTGCACTTCAAAACTATTGGACGCTCTCCGTCGAAGAACAATTCTATGTTGTCTACCCAACCCTCTTCATCCTTGCCGCACTGTTGTTCAAACACATAACCCTTCGACGTAAGCTTGAAGTACTGCTGGTTGTCAGCATCCTTGCATCGTTCCTCTGGTCGGTTCACCAAACTTCGACCGACGCTACAGCCGCCTACTTTTCCCCTTTTACGCGTGCTTGGGAACTTGGAATTGGAGCGCTGGTCGCGGTGGGAAGCCCACGGTTTGCGAAGCTTCCGCGCTCCATCATGACCATCATGACTTGGGCAGGTTTGATCGGCGTTTTCGTGGCAGCGTTCCTGTTCAACGCGTCCACCGCATACCCGGGTTCAGCTGTGGCACTTCCCGTGGTCGCGACCGCGCTTGTCGTGGCAGGGGGGAGGGTGCATCCAAGATTCGGCGGGGAGCTGTTGCTGCGTCTTCCCCATTTTCAGTGGCTCGGAAGGCTCTCGTACTCTCTTTATCTGTGGCACTGGCCGATTCTGATAATTGCCTCGCAGCACGTGGGTCATCCGTTGTCAGTGGGAGACAACCTGCTCTGGTTGGTGGTTGCCCTCGCTCTATCCGCCGGTTCGTACGTCCTTGTCGAAAACCCAATACGGCATTGGTCGTTCTTGACTCGCTCTGGCTGGAGAAGCCTCGTCTTGGGGGCCGTTCTCATTTCTATTTCCATCGGACTTGTGGCGTTTGAGATAGCAAGCCACCCGTGACGCCACTAGCCACGACTAGGAGACCGCTGAGCAATCCGGCAGGATTCGCGATTTCGGCTCAGGTCTGTCGGTTGCCAGCGAGAAGGGACCACCCGCCGCTGGCTTTGCCAGTGGCATGGGACCAGCCCCGTTGCCAGTCATGGGACCACCCTGAGCATCCACCAACACCGGCCGAAAACAGAATCGGCTGGGCCTTCGAAGCCATCGCTGAGGAGGCCCCATGGTGTTCAGGGAGGTAAGCGTGGTCCAGATCAAAGCGGCGCTCCGACGCTGGGTTTTTGGGTGAAGGCGAACGCCCCATCGCCCAAGGGGTCGGGGTCGACCGCAAAACGGCGAGGCGCTACATCGCCGCTGCTTTAGAGCTCGGGATCGACCGCTCCGCTGGCGAGGGCCAGCTCACCGACGAGCTGATCGGCCAGGTGGCCGAGAAGGTGCGCCCGCACCGGCCCGATGGCCACGGCGAGGCCTGGCGGAGGCTCCTAGCAGAAGAAGAGCGCATCAAGGCCTGGGTGAAGCAGGACCTCACCGTCGTCAAGATCGGGATTCTCCTTGCTCGCCGTGGTGTCGTCGTCCCGCACCGCACCTTGGCCCGCTTCGCCGTCGAGCGCCGCGGCGCAGGTAGGAGGAGAACCACGGTCCGCGTCGACGACCCACCCCCGGGCATAGAGCTGCAGGTGGACTTCGGGCGTCTCGGCCTCGTGCCTGACGGCGAGCGACGCCGGGTCTGCCACGGGCTCATCTTCACGGCGGTGTTCAGCCGTCATCAGTTCGTCTGGCCGACTTTCACCCAGACCACAGACGACGTCATCTGTGGCTTCGAGGCTGCCTGGCGGTTCTTCGGCGCGGTGTTCCCGGTCGTAATCCCCGAAAATGTTCCGCGGAACATTTTCGCAGTTCTGTGGCCGATCGCGTTATGTGGCCGATGGCGACGATGTCCACCGATGACGCGGACTTTTGGTCACCACCCGCCACATAACGATCAGAGCGATGAGAGCCATTCGAGCAGGGTTTCGTCGGACTGCCAGACGGGGCGAGCGCGGGGTCCCACCGAAGAACCAGGCGGCTCGGTTTTCCGGAGTGCCTCGATCTTCGCCCTGGTGTTGATCTCGGCGTAATGGTTCGTCGTGGTGAGATCGGCATGTCCGAGCCAGCCCCTGATGACATTCACTTCGACGCCAGCCTCGAGGAGGTGCATCGCCGCAGTGTGACGGAACACGTGGGGACTCACTCGTCGCTCGGTGCGGAAGTCATCGAGGTGACCGACGTGGCGCCGCACGATCTTGTAGATCCCAAAGCGCGTAAGGGCCACACCGGTCGTCGAGATGAACACTGGGGCGTCCACCACTGGTGATCCGGGGACGGAATCGAGCAGTTGGTCGAGCAACTTCGCGGTTTCGTGCCACAGCGGGCACGTCCGCCACTTGTCACCCTTGCCATGGAGCCGAACGCGGCACTCTAGGAGATCAAGGTGACTGGCACGAAGGTCGGCGACCTCTTGCACCCGTGCCCCGGTGTTGTAGAGAAAGAGCAGGAGAGCGCGGTCGCGGAGTGCGAGCCGTCCCACTCGGGAAAGTCCCCGGAACAGCGCCTCGATCTCGTCACGCTCGAGGTAGTGCGTCTCAGCGGGCGCGGCCCGTTTGGCGGGAATGGCCGCGACCCGCTGACAGACGCCGAGCATCTCAGGCTCCCGGCTGGCGACGTAATCGAACAGCGTGTGCAGCGCGGCCAAGCGTTGGTTCCGCGTGCGGACGTGGTTGTGCCGATCCTCCTCCAGATAGCGCAGGAAGCCGAGGGTCCGCTCGAAGCTCAGGTCCTCGAGGCAGAGTCTGGTGATCTTCACCTTCTTGTCGGCAGCGACGAAACATAGAAAGAGGCGGATCGTGTCTCGGTAGCTGTGAATGGTCGCCGGACGGAGTCCCTTCACCGTGACCAGGTGGTCGACGAAAAAGGAGTGGATGATCGGTCCGAGTGCTGTCGACCCGCTCATCGTCTGCCCTCTGACCACACCACTTCGGCAAAAGCTTCGACGCGGCTGTTCGCTTCGTCCATCAGCTGCGGCGTGATCGTGAGGTAGACGGCAGTCGACTCGGGGCTGACGTGGCCCATGAAGGTCGAGAGCCGGTAGAGGCGGGCTTGTGGGTCCACCCCCTCCCGATACCAGCGTAAGAGGCACCCGACCGCAAAGGAGTGGCGGAGGCTGTGGAGCACTGGCTGGGAAGTTCCGTCAGGGACGGAGTAGCCGAGCGTCACGACGAGCCGGTGGAAGACCTGGCTCGCACTACACGGATTGACACTTCGTCGGCCGTCGAAGCTGAACAGCGGGTCGTCGGCCTTGCCGCCACGGCGCTCGACCTGGCGTGCGAGAAGGTCGCCGATGAGCGGGCCGTGTGGAACGAGGCGGCTCTTGCCAAATTTGCCGCCACGTACAACGAGCAGCTGACGATCGAGCTCGACGTCGCCGATGAGAAGGCCGCATGCCTCACCGGCTCGCAACCCGAGGCCGTAGCAGAGGGCGAAGATGGTGTGATAGGTGGAGCCGCGGTCCCGTGCTCGCGCGTTGTCCGGAAGCATCGTGGCGGCCTCGAGCAACCGTCTCGCCTTCATGATGTCGAAAAGGAACGGCACGCGCTGATCGGTCTCTCGGCGGTGCACTCTCCGCAGCGGTGACGTCTCTAGGCGCTGCTGGGCGACCGTCCAGTCGAGAAAGCCGCCGACGATGTTCACGAGGTTGTTGAAGCTGCGCGCTCGAGCTCGTTGTCGCGATGCGACGAAAGCGTCGAGGAACGCGGTCGTGAGCTCGTCGAGCTCGGTCAGGCCTTGTTGCTCGGAGAACACGAGCAGCAGGCGCAGCGTTGCCTCCTCGGCCAGGTACTTGCGCCCGAGGGCTCGCTTGTGAGCGAGGAAGTCGGCGACTGCGATAGCGAGGTTCCCATTCATGCGAGGACCGCCTCGCCGTCGCCGAGGGCGACCTCGCGCAGCGCCTCGACGGCGACCTTGGCGTAGACCTCGGTGGAGCGCGACGAGCGGTGCCCGATGAAGTCGCCGATCGTCTTTAAGTCGAAGTCCGCATCGATAAGACGCTGGACTGCCGAATGTCTGAGCGTGTGTGACCCCGGTCGGGGCACGTCAACACCGGCACCTAGCAGGCAGGCCCGACACAGCGACGACACTGCGGCGGCACCGATCGGGCGCCGGGGCGCGACGGCGCGGAAAAAGAGGCGACGATCGGAGGTCTCCGGGCGTCCATGACGCAGGTAGTCGAGAATCGCCTCACCGACGACGGGCGAGAGCGGGAACGCTGTTGAGTGGCCGGCCTTGCGCTCGGGGACCCGGAGGCGGTCATTCTTCCAGTCGATGTCGTCCAAGCTGAGCGCCGCGACCTCCCGGCCGCGAAGGCCATAAGTGACGAGGAGGAGCAAGATCGCGTAGTTCCGCCTCCCGGCCTCGGTTCGGCGATCGACGCTCGCGAGCACCCGGTTGACGTCGTCCCAGGAGATCGAGCGGGGGATGTTCGAGAGTCGGTAGACCTGGGGCCAGCCGACGGCACCGGAAAGATCGGCGCCGAGAACCCCCTCCCGATGGGCATAGCGGAGGAACACCCGCAGCACTCCGGCGCTGCCACCGACGGTGCTCTTCGCGAGCCCCGAGCCAGCGCGTTCGACGATGTACGCGCTGAGGACCGTCGGCGACAGTTCACCGATCGACAGAAGGCCGATCCTGGCGAGGTAGGCCTCGAAGCGGTCGAGGTGGTGGCGGTAGCCATGGATCGAGGCTGGGCGCAGCCCGCGCTCTTCGACCAGGTAGTCGAAGAAGCCAGGAACGACGTCGACGAAGGGCTGCGGGTGAGGGCGCCGACCGGTCGGCTCGAAGCCGGAGAGCACGACCGAGAGCAGCTGCTCGATCGGACCTCGCACCTCCTTCGCCATCGGCCTCGTCGAGCGCGTCCGCCGGTGGTGCTCGGCGACTCGCTCAGCCACGAAGGCCTCGACGTGAGAAGGCAGCTCGGCGATCGTCTGCGCTCCGCGTGAACGGCCGAACTCGCCGAACGCGAAGACAATCGGCACACGGCGCCAGACGCACTTCGTGCTGAAGCCCTCGTTGGTGAGCCAGACAACGTAGGCCTCGATCTCCGGCGCGATCCACGAGCTCCGCAGGCGATCGATTGTCGACGGCTTGATGAAGTACTCCTCCAACATGGACAACCTCCTATCTCTCGATGAGTTGGAGGAGGAGCATGCTTCAAGGCTCAGGCGTTATGTGCCGCGGAATGACCGGCAGCGACTGGTCACCAGGACGGCTTCAGGACGATTGCCATTGCTGCCACATAACGCAGTCGGGCACAGAACTACGAAAATGTTCCGCGGAACATTTTCGTAGACCACGATCTCGTGACAGCCCCCCATGAACTCAAAGGCGTGGGTGTGCCCGCTCACCCAGCACAAGAGCTCCTGGGAGGAGAAGGCCTCCG
>JBEKGS010000075.1:0-11521 GCA_050012675.1 Acidimicrobiales bacterium | reverse complement strand
GAGGTACCGGTCGCGCGGACGGCAGCTTCAGGCGACGCCGGCCAGCAACTCGGCGATCTGCACGGCGTTCAGTGCGGCACCCTTGCGGAGGTTGTCGCCGACGACGAAGAGCGACAGTCCGTGAGCGATGGTCGCGTCCTCGCGTATCCGCCCCACGAGCGACGAGTCACCACCTGTGGCGCCGAGCGGGGTGGGGATGTCGCAGAGCTCTACGCCCGGCGCCTCAGCGAGGGCGGCGGCTGCCTGCCCGGGGCTGAGCGGCCGCTCGAACTCGAGGTTGAGGGCAAGGCTGTGGCCCGTGAACACCGGTACCCGGACGCACGAGCAAGAGACGAGGAGCTCGGGTAGACCAAGGATCTTCCGGCTTTCGTCACGGAACTTCTGTTCCTCGCTGGTCTCGCCGCTGCCGTCGTCGACGAGCTGGCCTGCCAGCGGGATGACGTTGAAGGCGATGGGCCTCGGGAATTTCACAGGTGCGGGCAGCTCGACGGCGTTGCCGTCGTGGGCGAGGGCGGCGGCGCCGTCCGCCACCTTGCGGATCTGCTCGTCCAGCTCGGCGGTTCCGGCGAGACCGGCGCCGGACACCGCCTGATAGGTCGAGGCGACGACCCGGCGCAGTCCTGCGAGCTCGTCGAGGGGCTTCAGCACGGGCATGGCGACCATCGTCGTGCAGTTCGGGTTGGCGACGATACCTTTCGGTATCGAGCCCAACGCGGCGCGGTTGACCTCGGGCACGACCAGGGGAACCTCCGGGTCCATGCGCCAGGCGGACGAGTTGTCTATGACGATGGCGCCGGCGCCGGCTACCGCCGGAGCGAGGTCCAGCGAAGTCTTGGCGCCGCAGGAGAACAGAGCGATGTCTATCCCGGAGAAATCCGCGCCGACGACGTCTTCGACCACGACATCGCGGCCGTCCCACCGAAGCGTCCGTCCTGCCGATCTCGCGCTGGCGAAATAGCGCACCGCGTCGGCAGGGAAACTTCGTTCTGCCAGGATGGACCTCATCACGGCGCCGACTTGGCCCGTGGCGCCGAAAACCCCTATTCGCATGGGCCGATGCTAGTGGAAGCCTCCTCGGCGACCGGCTAACTGTTGAGCTCGAAAGCGGTGTGGAGGACCTGGACCGCCCGCTCGGCATGCTCCGCGCGCACCAAACAGGAGATGCGGATGGGAGATGTGGAGATCATCTCGATGTTGATCCCGGCGGCCGCGAGGGTCTCGAACATGGTCGCGGTGACTCCCGGATGCGTGCGCATTCCCGCACCGACCAGAGAGACCGTGGCAACGTCGTCGTCGGCGACCACCGACACCGCACCGAGTTGGGGGACGAGCTTCTCGGCCACGTCGAGACTGCCTTCCAAGTCGGTGCGCGGGACCGTGAAGGAGATGTCGGTCATCCCGTGGTGCGAGGTGTTCTGGACGATGACGTCGACGTTGATCGCCCGATCGGCCAACCCCCTGAACACCGAGGCGGCGATGCCCGGTTGGTCCGGGACACCGGTGATCGTGACCTTGGCCTCGGTGGAATCGCTGGTCACCGCCGAGACGATGGGCTGTTCCATGGAAGAATCCTCCTCGCTGACGATGGTCCCGGGCTCCCAGGTGAAGCTCGAGCGCACGTGGAGTCGAACGTGATGGTTCCGGGCGAACTCGACCGAGCGGAGCGCGAGGACCTTCCCACCCGTCGCCGCGATCTCGAGCATCTCCTCGAAGGAGATCCTCGGTATCCGGTGAGCGGTCGGGACCACGCGTGGGTCCGCGGTGAAGACTCCCGAGACGTCGGTGTAGATCTCGCAGAGATCGGCCTCGAGGGCTGCGGCGAGCGCTACCGCCGTCGTGTCGGAGCCGCCCCTCCCCAAGGTGGTCACGTCCCGCTTGCTCGAGACTCCCTGGAAGCCGGCCACCACAGGGACGATGCCCTCCGAAAGCGACTCACGCAGGCGGTCACCTTTCACCTCGAGGATCCGCGCCTTGGTGTGGGTGGTATCGGTGATGATGCCCGCCTGGCTGCCGGTGAACGAGGCGGCAGGTACGCCGAGCTCGGCCAGCGCCATGCACAACAGGGACATCGAGATCCGCTCGCCCGCAGTGAGCAGCATGTCGAGCTCCCGGCCCGGACGTACCCGACTCACGTCCTCGGCGAGCCGGATGAGCTCGTCGGTGGTCTTACCCATGGCACTGACCACGACAACGACCTTCGTGCCGGAACGCCGGGTGCGTGCGATGTGATCGGCGACCGCGCGGATACGGTCGGCATCGCCGACCGAGGTTCCGCCGAACTTCTGGACGACAAGGGTCACGCCTGCCAACCTACCGCCGGGCCGGGACGCCCTGCGACCGCTGGCACCGAGCCGGACGTGGCGGGGCAGTTGGTCCGCGTATGCGCTTTGGGGTGCAGGTAGGTAGCCTTTCGATCCGTGCCTACCGACAAGAGAGCGCGGCAGCGAGCCGCTCGTGAACAAAAGCAAGCTGTCATCCAGAAAACCCGCAAGCGTCGCCGCAACACGCGCCGTGGAATCGGGGGTCTCGTGATCGCTGCTGTCATCGTCGGCATCGTGCTGCTCGTGAACAGTGGGACCAAGACGGCCAAGACGCCGCCGACCACGACCACGACCTCGAGCACGACCACGACGGTGAAGGCAACTGCGGCAGTTGCCCCGACTTGCCCGCCCGCGAGCGGATCTGCCACGCGCGTCCTGTTGTTCACCAAGGCACCCCCGCCGTGCATCCCGGCAACATCGGTCTGGCAAGCCACTTTCAAGACGAGTCTTGGTGACATCGTCGTCGAGATGCCGGCTGCTGCGTCGTTCAAGGCGGTCAACAACTTCGTGTTCCTCGCCCGCTACAAGTTCTACAACGACCTCTATTTCCACAGGGTGATCCCAGGGTTCGTCGTGCAGGGCGGCGACCCGACAGAGTCCGGCACCGGCGGCGCCACCGGCGAACCGGGACCGATGGAGTACGGCTATCCCGGTTACCAGTTCACCGGCAACACGCCGCCGGCGACCTGCAAGACCAAGCCGACGGAGGCGGGCTGCTACAAGCCGGGCGACTTGGTACTCGCCAATGTGACAGGGCCGGACACCGACCGTAGTCAGTTCTTCTTCGTGCTGCCGGGCGGCCAGAAGGTGCTCAACACCGAACCCATTTACACGACGTTCGGTTACATCACTCAGGGGATGAACGTCCTGGACAAGATCGGAGCGGACGGGTCCAGCTCCGGAACTCCGAAGGTCAAGGTCTACATTCAAACTGTCACCGTAAAGCAGATCTCCGGCTGAGCGCGGCCGTCGGTCTTACGACAAGAAACGGAGTCCCCGATGCCGAGCAAGTGCCCGCCTGCCGACGGCTCTGCGCCCAAGACCCAGCACTTCGACGGGCCGCCACCGATGTGCATCGACCTTTCCAAGCGCTACACGGCCGAGATGGTCACCTCCAAGGGGACGATGGTCTTCGCCCTCGATGCCACAAGTGCCCCGAGGACGGTGAACAACTTCGTGTTCCTGGCGCGGTACCACTACTTCGAGGGGATCTCGTTCCACCGGATCATCCCCGGTTTCGTCCTGCAGGGAGGCGATCCGGAGGGAACCGGCGCCGGTGGCCCCGGCTACCACTTCGAGGACGAGCTTCCCCAGCCCGGTCGCTACGAGCTCGGGTCACTGGCCATGGCCAACGCCGGGCGGGACACCAACGGGAGCCAGTTCTTCGTCATCTCTGGAAACGACGGCATGCGCCTGCCGCCGCTCTACTCACTGTTCGGTCAGCTCGTCTCGGGGCGCGACATCGTCGCCGCCATTGACGCCGTGGGGACCAGGTCGGGCGCTCCCAAGGAAAAGGTCCTTATCGAGTCGGTCACGATCGCCGAGCTGGACTGAGCACTGGGGCCACCGCGCCGGCGGCCCTATCGGCGCAGAGCCTCGAGCCCGGCCTCCACGCCGTCGAGGTAGACGGTGACGCGTCCTTCACCGGATGACCGCCACGAGCCGTCCGGGTTCCTCATGAGCACCGTGCGCTCGGGGATACCGGCGATCGGGAGCCCGGCCGGGGCAAGCTCGAGCGTCCGCCAGAAGTGGTGCGAGGTGCCCGAGTCGTGATGCGGCACGACTGCCAGCTGTTCGACGAGGCCGAGCCCCACGGTGAAGGCCCCTCCACGCGGGTCGACCATGGGATCGGCGAGCACCATCGCTCCTGCCGACGATCCGGCGACGACCGCGCCATGTCTCCAGGCGTTGGCGAGCGCCTCGAAGACGAGCGAGCCCTTGAGCACAGAGAGAAGGTGGAGAGGAGAACCCCCCGAGAGGTAGATGAAGCGTGCCTCCCGGACGGCGACCGCGTTCAGCTCCTTGTTGGCATCCGCATGGCTCAGCACCATCAACCCGCGGGCCTTGGAGCCGAGCGACGAGAACCACCTCTCGGCCGTCGCGACTGCGCGCTCGGGATGCTGGTAGGCCGCCGCGGTGGGAAGGACGAGGACCTCGTCTGCGCCCGAGCTCTCGAGCAGCTCGGCATCGTATTCGGTACCGGCCTGCCATTCGCCCCCGCCCACGAGGGCGAGCACTCCGGCAGAGGCCATCGGGACCACTCGTCCTGATTCCTGCTGATCGCTCACGGGGCGGGAACCTACACCTTGCCCGGGGGGATGTACCTAGCCGACCCTATGGCGCCCGATCCGACCTCGAGGACCCAGATCGACCCTTTCTTCACGTCGACAGGCCCTGGCAGGTATGCCCCGGACTTCTCGAGCAGCTCGACCATCCCCCAGATGACGTCCCCATGGGTGCACAGCACCGGCACGCCGCCGGCGGCGGCAAGCTCCTTCACCTTCACGAGCGCGGCTCGAGGATCGGATCCTTCCAGGAGGAACTCGGCAGTACCGACCGTCAGGCCACTCGCGCCTGCCAGGGGGGCGAGTGTCGCGAGACACCGCTCGGCGCTGCTCGACAACAACACGGTGGGCCTGGGCTCGCGTGGCCGGGCAGGTCGTGAGCGCCTGCCCGGTGCGGTCGTGTCGAAGCGGCCGGCGATGACCTGAGCCTCCTTCACGCCGCGCTCGGTGAGGGGACGATCCTCGTCCCGACCCGTCCAGCCCTCGCGGGGCTGGGCGTGGGCGTGGCGCACGACATAGACGGCGACCGCCTCCGCGGGCTCGTCGCCTGCCCCGCTCGAAGAGTGCTTCGGGGTCTTGGCGCTCGGCACCTTGTCGCCCATCAGTGGACCACGCTCAGGCCGACTGTGGCACCGACCCCGTAGGTCACCGCGCCCGCCGCGGCACATATGGCGAGCTGACGGAACGCTGACCACCACCATGACCGCCCCGTGAACAGCGACAGCGCCGAGCCGACCAGCACCGCAGCGATGGCGGCGATCACGATCGACACCAGAACGGCGCCGGTTCCATGGCCGGTGAGGAACGGGATCAGCGGCAGGACGGCACCCACGCTGAAAGTCACGAAGGACGCGAACGCCGCCTGCAAAGGCCGGCCGAGCGAGTCGGGATGGATTCCGAGCTCCTCGCGGGCATGTGTCTCGAGAGCCGTCTTCGGATCGGCCATCATCTGACGGGCGACCTCTGTCGCAAGCTCGGTTGAGATGCCCCGGCTCTCGTAGATCCGCACCAGCTCCTGGAGCTCTCCTTCGGGCCGACGATGGATCTCCTGGCGCTCGCGCTCGAGCTCGCGCTCGAACAGCTCCGTCTGAGCCCGCATCGAGACGTACTCGCCGGCAGCCATCGAGAACGCGCCACCCAGGAGCCCGGCCAGACCGGCGAGGCGCACGACGCCCGCAGGCGGGCTCGCACCCGAGAGCCCCAGGATCAAAGAGATGTTCGTCACGAGCCCGTCGCTGATCCCGAAGACGGCGGCCCGGGCGCTTCCCCCCCGGATGTCGCGGTGGTGGTGCTCTTGTGTCGGCCCTTCGGACAGACCCTGTGGATTGCGCCGGGCGCGGAGGATCGCTTTGGCCCATCGGGGGAGACCCGAGGTGCGCGAGCGGCTCCTGGCAGGACGCCGCGCGGAGTCGCCGGGTCGGTCGGCTGAGCGGGCCACGACTCCAGTTTGGAACACCCGGGCGCCCGACGCGCAACCGCTCCGATCTCAGGCTGTCTCAAGGCGCGAAGAAAGGCGGCCCACCGAACCAGTCCGCGGCTCGAAAGGGGCTGAACCGCCCGGGCGGGCGCGCCCGGCGGTGACGGCCACTCGCCTACACTCGCCCCAAGCCTATGAACCGACCGGCGTCTCGAGCATGTGACGAGGCCGGTCCCTGGTCTAAGCGTGACGTCCTCGGCGCCTCAGCGAAGACTCCGTGAGACCCGCCGGGAGCTGAACGGACCGAGACATGGACGTTCTCGACCTGATCCTCGTAGTCGTCGTCCTGGCGGCGGCCTTCCGTGGATTCCGGCGGGGCGCAGCCGTGCAGATCCTTTCCTACGGCGGGGTCCTCGGGGGTCTCGCCCTCGGCGTCGTGCTGGTCCTGGTCCTCTGCCCACACGTGCGCGGGGAGCACGCGAAGACTGTCACTGCCCTCGTTCTTCTACTTGTACCCGCGGCCGTGCTCGCCGCGGCGGGACGCCAGTTAGGTGCCGGGCTTTGGAGCCGGTTGCGACGGGCCAGATTCGGTGGCCTAGACGCGGCAGGTGGCGCGATGACTGCCGCAGCCGGTGCTCTCGTCGTGGTCTGGCTATTGGCCTCGATACTGGTGAACAGTCAGTTCTCGCTCGTGGCCAACCAGATAGACGGTTCCGGAATCGTCCGGGCCGTCACCGACGTCATGCCGCCGATCCCGACGGCGCTCGCGCCGGTGGAGCGCTTCCTCAGCGACGAAGGACTGCAACTCGTGGCCGATGGTTTCATCCAGCTGGCCGGGCCCGTTCCCTACCCATCTGCGGTAGAGGTTCGAGAAGGCACCGCCAGGGCTGCACCTTCCACCGTGAAGGTCATAGCCGTCGGCTGCGGCGAGGTTCAGGAGGGCTCGGGGTTCGTAGTGGCGCCTGGTCTTGTCGTTACCAACGCCCATGTTGTAGCCGGCACGCAGTCGATCAGGGTCGAGGACCCGGTCGGCTTCCACCTTGCCGCGGTCGAGTTGTTCGATCCGGAGTTCGACCTCGCGGTCCTTCGCGTGCACGGGCTCAGGGAACGGCCGCTCACGATCTACCCGGGCACGGTCGGCCGGGCCACCAAAGCCGTCGTGCTCGGCTACCCGGAAGGGGGTCCGCTCGCTGCCGACCCTGCGGGAGTGCGCTCGGAGATCCTTGCCACCGGGCTCGACATCTATGGCGAGAACTCGACGGTGCGCGAGGTCTACCAGATCCAGGCCCTGGTCCGGCCAGGCAATTCCGGTGGGCCCCTGGTCGAGCCGGACGGTGTGGTCATCGGAGTCGTCTTCTCGAGGTCGCCGACCGATGACGACCTGGGCTACGCCCTGGCATCCCCAGGTGTCCTCGCGCGCGTCGAGAAGGCAGAGCGGCTGCCGGCATCGACGGTAGTGGGCACCGGCGGCTGCATCCCGCGATGACGCCCGGTGACCGCCGGCGGTGAAGGCTCGCACGGCCCCGGCCCCGGTCGGCAAAAATGGCGCTGTGGCGCTACGTATAGAGGACTACGGACTTATCGGCGACACCCACACGGCCGCTCTCGTCGGCCGTGACGGGTCGATCGACTGGCTCTGCCTGCCGCGCTTCGACTCGGCGGCGTGCTTCGCCAATCTTCTCGGAGGCACCGCCCACGGATTCTGGCGCATCGCACCGGCGGCGAGCCCGTTGCCGGGCCGGGGCGCACCACTGTTGGCGACGCGTCGCCGGTATGTCGCGGACACCCTGGTGCTCGAAAGCGAGTGGGACCTTAAGGAGGGAAGCGTCCGCGTCACCGATTGCATGCCTTTGCGCGAGCGCGACCCGAGCATCGTCCGGTTGGTCGAGTGCTCCGCCGGCGCGGTCGACATGCGCATGGACCTCGCGATCCGCTTCGACTACGGCTCGGTCGTGCCGTGGGTGCGCCGTTACGACGGCCAGCTCGTGGCGGTGGCCGGGCCGGACGGCTTGGCGCTGTGGACGACGGTGGACACGCGGGGCGAGAACATGCGCTCGGTCTCAGAGTTCCGCGTCAGCGAGGGCCAGCAGGTTCCGTTCGTGCTCACCTACTTCCCGTCCCACGGCGAGGTGGCGCGCCCCATCGCCGCCCCGTACGCGATCGAGGAGACCAAGCGCTGGTGGCAGGAGTGGGCCGACCTTGCCGGCTTCGAGCCTCACCGTTGGCGCGAGGCGGTGGTCCGGTCGCTCATCACCTTGAAGGCGCTCACCTATGAGCCGACCGGTGGCATCCTCGCCGCGCCCACCACCTCGCTGCCCGAGACGCTCGGCGGGGAGCGGAACTGGGACTACCGGTACTGCTGGCTGCGCGACGCCACGCTCACCTTGTCCGCCCTCATGGTGGCGGGCTACCGCGACGAGGCCGCGGCGTGGCGCGACTGGCTGTTACGCGCCGCAGCAGGCGACCCCTCGAAGCTCCAGATCATGTACGGGGTCGCCGGTGAGAGGAACTTGAAGGAGGACATCCTCGACTGGTTGCCCGGCTACGAGGGCTCGAGGCCGGTGCGCATCGGCAACGCGGCCTCGGGCCAGTACCAGCTCGACGTCTACGGGGAAGTCCTCGGCGCGCTGCACGAGGCACGCCGGACCGGCCTCGAGCCCGCCGGCCCGGCCTGGGACCTCGAGCTTGCCCTCATGGACTTCATCGAGTCGGGTTGGGCCGAGCCCGACGACGGCATCTGGGAGGTGCGCGGGCCACGCCGCCACTTCACCCACTCGAAGGTGGAGGCATGGGTGGCGGTCGACAGGGCGATCCACGACGTGGAGGACTTCGGGCTCGAAGGCCCCCTCGACAAGTGGAAGTCCATGCGTCGCGAGATCCACAAGGAGGTCTGCGAGAAGGGCTTCGACGCCGAGCGCAACACCTTCACGCAGTACTACGGCTCGAAGGAGCTCGACGCCAGCGTGCTCATGATCCCGATCGTGGGCTTTCTCCCGCCCCGGGACCCCCGCGTGGTCGGGACGGTCGAGGCGATCGAACGTGAGCTCATGGCGGGCGGGTTTGTGCAGAGGTACGACTCGCAGAGATCCGAGCATGTCGACGGGCTCACAGGCCGCGAGGGGGCGTTCCTCGCGTGCTCGTTCTGGTTGGCGGACGACCTCAACCTCATCGGCCGTCACGACGACGCCACCACACTGTTCGAGAGGCTGTTGTCGCTCCGCAATGATCTCGGCCTGCTCGCCGAGGAGTACGACCCCGTCGCCGGGCGTCTTGTCGGCAATTTTCCCCAGGCTTTCTCACATGTCTCCTTGGTCAACACCACCGTCGGGCTCTTGGGCACGGCCCAGGGGTTCACCCACGAGCACCGGCTCGCCGGAGTCCGCCCGCCCGCGACCCGCTTGTTCTCCCGCCGGGGCAGGTTCCACCTCAGGCGGCCCGCGATGGGTTCTTGACCACGAGCCGGATTGCAAGGGTTCAAGACAGACGGTGAGGGAGCGTCCGCGAGCACCCGGCACGCCCAGGACCATCAACTCACGCTATGTCAGGGCGGCGGCGGCTCCATAGAGCCAAAGGTCCCATATCCAGATGTCAAACATGTTGCGGACGAGCCCGCCCAAAGACACGCTCACACTCGTCAGTTGGTGGTCGTTTCCTCGCCTCACCGGTGCGGGGGCAGCGAGAGGTCCTCTTCTCCGAGTGCCTCCAGCTCGTCCCGCTCGGTCGCCAGCTCGGGCCGGAACAGCTGCTGGGCGACGAGCGTCGGCAGGAGCGCAGAGAGGAGCACCACCGTCACGAGCTCGGTGTACTGGGTCTTGTCGATGAGGTGGTGCGTGTACCCGAACAGGGCGGAGATGGACCCGAAAGTGAGCCCGGTCGCCATGAGTAGCGTCATGTAGCTGCGCTCGCGCCCGGGGATCTTCATTGCCGAGGCCGTCGGCCAGACGCCTAGGAGCTTGGTCAGCATCTTCACTCCGAAGAGCATCGCGATCACCCCCGCTCCCGACACGAGTGCCGGCGCCGAGATCAACAGTCCCGCGTGCAAGAAGAAGAAGGGCGTCAAAAGGGCAAAGGCGATGGAGCGGATCCTGTCCATCAGCACCCGGTCGTTCATGAACGCCCCGGCCACGACGAGTCCGGCCACATAAGCGGGCAGGACCGCTTCGCTCCCGGCCGCGGTCGCGAGTCCTCCGAGACCAAAGAGAACCACAAGGAGAAACTTCACCTCGGGTTCGCTCACTCTGTGACCGAAGCGGTCGATCACATAGCGCGTCGCCCTGGGCAGGACGAGGAGCGTGACCGCCGTGACGGCCACGAACACCAAGAGGAGCAAGCCATAGGTGGCGAACAGTCCGCCGAGGGCGAGCACCGTGCCGAGATCGGTGACAAAGCAGGCGGCCAATATGAGCTTGCCCAGGTCCTGGCGGTTGAGCCCGGTCTCGATCATGACCGCGTACACCACAGCCACCGAAGTCGTGCTCAACGCCACGCCGCCGATCTCCGCGCCGTGCAGCGGCCACGCGAGCACGAGCTTGCAGAACCCGAATGCCCCGAGGAAGGGCAGGATGAATGACACGGCGCCGATGGCCAAGCTCGCCTTCCAATGTTTTCGCAGTGACACCGGGTCGATCTCGGCGCCAGCGAGAAAGGTGAGCATCAACGACCCCGCACCCGCGAGGAACGTCGTGATCTGTGTCTGCTGGACATGTTCCTTGATACCCGGGATGTTGCCGACCACGGCCCCGACGAGGATCTCAACGAGAGCGACCGAGATTCCGAACCGGACGCTGATCACCGAGGCCAACAGCGCCATTGCGATCCAGATGGCGAAGACGTAATACGAGTTCATCCGCACTCCCTGTTCGGCTGACAGGGGTACGTAAAGCCCTACCAGCGTCCGTCCTAGCTGGTAGAAGCCATCAGTCGAAGGAGTCTCCGACGATTCGAGGAGCGGGCCTCATCGCGCCTTTCGTGACTATAGCGGCTCGTCGTCTGCGCCTTTTGGGACGCGTCGCTTGCCCAGACCTGCCGTACAGCCGCGGCAGCCGGGTCTTGCCTCTCCAGAGCTGTGATTCGGGGTCGGTCACCTGATTGTCGTTTCGTGGTCACCTTCTCGTAGTCAAGGTGACCACCATCGTGGACTCCGCCTCGACAGTCGGCATCGTCGGCCATCGCCGGTTCCGGCGCCGGCTCCGCGAACTTGCCGCACGGCGGCACGCCCGGGGTTGACCCTCGGAATAAGAGTGATTATCATTCTGCTTGCGGTGGCCAAGACGGGGTCACCTTGTTACGCGAGGTGTCCAATGCAAGCGCTGCTTCACATCTTGCAGACACGCAACCAGGTAAGGCGCGCGGCGCTCTGCCTCGCGGTGGCGCTCCTCGGGTGCGCCTGCTCGAGTCCGGCCCCGCGCGCCGGCGGAACCGTCGTGGCGGTAGGGGCGGAGAACGAGTACGCGAACGTCATCAGCCAGATCGGCGGCAGGTACGTCAAGGTGAGCGCC
>JBEKGS010000074.1:0-11147 GCA_050012675.1 Acidimicrobiales bacterium | reverse complement strand
CCACCCAGATCGACTGAACTCTGCCCCCCCTTGTGGCATGGCCGAGACAGTACTCGGCGTGTTTTGCCGCTGCTAGTGGGATCGAAAGCCGCGCTGTGCATGTCCGATCGAGCCCTAGCGGTGGCCACGCGCCGCGGATAATGTCGCGTCACTGACTCGGGGGGTGCCAATGGGGGATGGCAATGTCGGACCTTCCCGGCGGTCTGTAGGCCAGCCGCTGGGACCAACTGTCCGCGCGGGCGGCTGTCGCGCGTCGGGGGCCCCGCGGATCATGTCTTCACGGAGTGTGACGGTGCCCACTGTCGCCGTGCGCTCGAAAGGCACTGAACGGGGGACGAGGTGACAGAGGGCGCCGAGGTCGGTCGTAGGTCCAAGGGCGTGTTCATCAGCTACAGGCGCGGCGAGACGAGCGGCCAGGCGCGTGCGCTGCACGAGCTCTTGTCGCAACGCTTCGGCGCCAGCCGGGTTTTCATGGACGTGGACTCCATATCCCCGGGCGCGGACTTCGTAGAGAAGATCGAGGAGGCGATCCACTCGAGCGGCGTTGCCCTCATCCTGATCGGCCGAGACTGGCTCAGCCGCGGCAGCCAAGAGCACCTGTTGGACGATCCCTCGGACTTCATCCGGCTGGAGACGGACACCGCCCTGCGCCTCGGTGTACCGGTCATCCCCATTCTCGTCGAGCGCGCCCCGATGCCCTCGCCCGAGCAGCTTCCCGAGTCGTTGCGGCCTCTCGCGAGACGGAACGCTTTGGAGCTGGAGAACACGCGCTGGGAGTACGACGCGGGACGCCTCGTGCGAGCCGTCGAACAGCTCGTCGATCCCACGGCGGGTCCCAAGCCTGAGCCCCAAGGCCGTGAGGCCGGTCAGGAGACGGCGGCAAAGGCGACCGACAAACCAGGGCGATCGCGCCGCGTGTTGCTGGTGGGGCTCGGCGCGATCGTCGTGGTCGTAGCGCTCGTCGTGTTCGTGCTGCTACCGTCCGGTCCCTCCTCGGTATCGGCTGCCCATGCCGTTGCCGCTGTATCGCCTGATCGTCTGGCCGGTCTGGTGCTCGAAAACCGGCTCGGCGCGAGTGAGGTGCCGAACGACATGTCACCGTACAGCCCGGTTCTGAGCCCGGTGGTCACACACGGCCTTGTCGCGAACGTCCTTGTGCCGGTTCTCGGTCCGGCCACGTATCTCGCCGTCCGCTACCTGGTGTTCAACAGCTCGGGCGCCGCGAGCTCCTTTTACACCGACACGGTCCCGGTGCCGGACGGCTACTCGTTCACAGGGACCTTCGCCGTGTCTGGATTCACCGACCCGACCAGGTGTGCCACCGGAGGCGCGGGCGCAAGCGCGCCGTCCGACGCGACTCGGGACTCGAGCTGCGCCGTGCTGAGCGCCAACGTCGGCGTTTCTTTGTCGAGCCTCCGGCGATACCAATACGGAACGAACACCCCGTCGGGACTGGTGGGGGGCTCGTATGTCCACATTGCGCTGAACGGGAACGGCCACCAGGACTCGGTCTATTTCTACGTGTTCGGCAACCCCCGCCAGGCGCAAGCGTTCTATACCGGGCTCGGGCCGCAGGACTACCACTCGACAGGACTGATCGATTCATCGGGTTTCTCACAGCCTGCGAATTGCCACACGTTCACGAATTCGTCGCCGACGTCCCCGTCGGGCACTTACGTATCGGGTTGCGGGGTCCGCTGGGGTGACGTCGTCGTGTACAGCGAGGCAGGTCCCTCCGAGAACGTCACGGAGGACGCCGGTCCTGTTGCCGTGGCCCTGGCGAGAATGGCCGTTATCGAGCTCGACCGATTGGACTCAAACTGAAAGACGACAGCACTGAGCCCGCTTTGCCTGGTCCCCGGGGCGAGCGAGCCCGGCGGCTCGATCCGGGAGAGACCGAACTTGTTGCCCGGGCGATTCACGAGGACTACCTCCGGCGACGGAAGGCTGACGGCACACTTGGCCGAGACGATCCTTCTCTTCGTGACTGGGAGGAACTGGACGGCTCGCTCCGGGCGTCGAACAAGGACCAGGCCGACGACATCGTGGGAAAGCTCGCCTCGATCGGATGCGAAGTCGTACCAGCGGGGCAGGCCAGCGACGACCAGGCGCAGTTCGAAGCTGACGAGATCGAGATGCTCTCGCGTGCGGAGCACGCCCGCTGGGTCGAGGACCGACTGCGACAGGGTTGGCGGCTCGGTCCGCGTCGCGACGTCCCGGGGAGGCGCTCGCCGTACCTGGTGCCGTGGGAAGACCTCTCCGAGGAAATGCGCGACCTCGATCGCGACAGCGTTCGGGCGATCCCGCGCCTGCTCGCCCAGTGCGGTCTGTCGGTCGTGAGACGGCGCAGCAGCGGAGAACGCTGATGTGCGGTGAGGGTTCTGCGCGCGCGGGCGGCCTCTCAGCCTGCCGCGGACCCGGTGCCTTGTCCGGGCCTGCGAGATGACAGGGCGCCGCGCCCTCGAGGCAGGAGGCCTTGTGAGCGAAGCCGGGCACCGCTTCGTCTCCGGGGCTTTGTGGGCGGGGTGGCTGTGACCGACGTCTTCATCTGCTACTCGCGACGAGATCTGGACTTCGTGCGCCGTCTCGCGGAAGCGCTGCGAGAGCGAGCCGCCGACATGTTCGTGGACCTCGGCGAGTGGTGGTGGGACGACGCGAGCCAAGAGGGGATCAGCGGCGCAGAACAAATCGCGGTCGTGCAGTCACTCGGTGGCCAAGGCGGCGTACCGGGCCAGAAGAGCTCCACCTCCGTTGGTGATACCGGGTCCCCGGAGGCACGTGAGGTGGCCGCAGCCCCGCGCACCGACGAGGTCCACGCCGCCATCAGAGGAGCGACCTCGGTGCTCGCCGTTGTGTCCCCCGACATGGCCGCCTCGGCGAGGTGCCGTCACGAGATCGAGCGAGCAGTGGCCCTGCGCAAACGCCTGGTCGCAGTGGGCGCTCACGAGACGCCTCCGGAGAGCCTGCACCCTCAGCTGCGCCGGTGTGAGCTCTTCTCCTTCCGGGCCGGGGACTTCGACACCGTGGTGGGGCGTCTCGTCCGAGAGCTCGAGGAGGACTCGCCGCGCATCAGCGCCTGGGCGTCGGTCCACCGCCGGCGCTGGACGCTGCTCGGCATCATGGCGCTGGTCTTCTTGGGCCTCGGCCTGTGGGGCTACTCGGACCTCTACCCGCGCCTGGCTTTCATCGACCGCTTGTATGCCGCCTTGGCGCTGTTCCGGGACAACACGACGATCTACAGCGGAGCCGGTCCCTCGGTGGTCGTCCCGCCGTTTCCCTGGCCGCTCGAGGTGGCGCGTTGGTTCGCCCCGCTCACTCTTGTTCTCGCCGGTCTGTCGGCGATCTTCGCCGTGCTGGCAGAGCCTTTCAACCGCCTGCGCATCGGCGTTCTTTACCGCCGGCACCTGGTCGTCTGTGGGCTCGGGCACTTCGGCCTGCGTCTGGCGTCGGCGTTCCAAGCACGTGGGGAACGCGTCGTCGCGGTGGACTCGGGTCCGTCCTCGGTGGCCCTGTCGCGCTGCAGGGAGCTCTCCATCCCCGTGCTCGTGGGCGACGCGACGGATCCCGAGGTGCTTCGGCGCGCCGGTCTCGGGCGAGCCACGCGCATCGTGGCCGTGTGCGGGGACAACAGCGTCAACGACAGGATTGGCATGGCGGCGAAGAGAGTAGTCACGACCGAACAACGGGCCCGGGCCAGACGGCGGCGGCTCGACTGCTTCCTGCACGTCGATGACGACCAGATGTGCCAGCGCCTGGAGCAGTCGAGCCTGGCGGACATCGACAAGCGGGGCGTGAGCCTCAGTTATGTCAACGTCTTCCGTTCCGGGGGGCTGGCGCTGTTGGGGGAGTTCCCCCACTCGTTCGCGGAACGTGACGGCTGCGCGCCGCACATAGTTGTCGTCGGGCCCGACCGGGTCGGGCTGCTCCTGATCGTGGGCGCGGTCAAGGAGTGGTGGTTCGACCACCGCGGCGACGCGCTGCGCCTCGATCTCACACTGGTTGCCGCGGACGCCAGCAAGCGGGTTCGAGCCCTGCGTCGTCGTTACCCGCACTTCGAAGAAGCCTGTGACCTCACGGCTGTGGCCTGCGATCCCGCCGACCCCGATTCGCCCGACCTGCCGGTGCTCGTCAAGGAGGAGGACTGCGGACGCGCGACGGTGTTCGTCAGCTACGCAGATGAACGAGCGGGTCTCGAAGCCGTCATGCAGGTGGCGAGCCACACGCCCTCGCGGGTGCCCATTGTCGCCCTCACAACCGGCCAGACGGGACCGGTGACACTTCTGGACAGGGCAGCTGCCCAACTGCACCTGTCGAACGTGACCACCTTTCCTCTCCTGGACAGGCTGTGCCGGCCGGACGTGTTCGTGAACAGCGTCACCGAGCAGATGGCGAGGGCGCTGCACGGGAACTATCTGCTTCATCGCCGGCTCGACGGTACCTACGACCCCTCCAGGGAGTCTCACAAATCGTGGGACCTGCTCTCGGAGACCTTCAGAGATTCCAATCGGGACGCGGCCATGCACCTGAGCGGACGTCTCGACGAGGCCGGTTACTCCGTGCAGGTCTCCGACGACTGGGCTGTGGTCCTGCCGGAGCTCACCGGGGACGAGATCAGGCGTCTGGCCGAATCAGAGCACCGGCGCTGGTGCGAGGAGCGCTTGGCGAACGGGTGGACCTATGCAGCCGAGACCGACTTGGAGCACAAACGCCACACTGACCTCGTGCCCTGGAGCAAGCTCGCCGAGTCGAGAAAGGAACTGGACTTCGAGGCCCAACGCGAGCTCCCGGTGCTGCTTGCCAGATACGGCTTGGCAATCGTTCGCAAGAGCCCGCCCGTCGCCAGGACTGGGCCATCGGCCGGCTAGGCCGTTCCAAGGTGAGACGTCGACGTCCCTGCCGCGCCTGGCTTTGAGGTCGACTCCGCTCCAGGAGCTCCGGGGTCGGCGTCAGAGGGAACCGGGGTCAGCTGCTGATCACTTCCGGGATCCAGCCGGCCAGACTCCCGGCCACGTACACCTCTGCGAAATAGGTGCCGGGCGTTGAGTAGTCCCCCTTGGCGAACACCGAGTACGAGTTACCGCCCAGTACCAGTTTCGACGACCATGTGTACTGGTACGCGGTCTTGCCGCTTGGTGCGACGACCTCGAACTTGACGCTCGTGGACTCGTCCTGGTTCGCGAAGACGAAGAAGGCGAAATCGAGCGTGCAGGTGCCGGTACAGCTCCAGTCGTTGTCGACGTCGTTGGCCATGAGGCCGAACCCGTAGTTGCTCCCGCCGGTGCCGGTGTCGAGAGAGGTGCCCAGTGAGAAGCTCCCCGCCGGGATGATCTCCGCTTGGTACTTGATCGCCGCCGCCCTCGCCGTGTGCGGTCGGGCTGCGAGATGCTCGGGAACGGAGGTGAGGACCGGTTTCACCAAGGCCGGGTGGGCCGATCCCGGCAGCACGAACAACACCCCCAAACTTGCGGCACATACGACGCTCAGACGCTTTGCAATGCTGATCACAGGTTCCTCCTATCTCATGAAGTCCAATGAATGTGTGAGGTTCGAAACGAGACACCCGGTCAGGGGCAGCCTCTCACCGGCCTTTGCGGCGGCGAGGGGCGCGGAAGGGCGCGCCTTTGAGCACAGGCAGCATCCGGCGACACCGGCGCCACACCGATACCCGCGCCTTTGAGATCTTGAGCGGCTTGTCCAAGGCGCCGTTCACCTGGGTTGCGCGTCACAAACGATCAGCGCGGTCACTCGCACGACACCGGCACCGCGTATGGCGGTCGCAGCCGGTTCCAAACTCGACAACGCCCGCGTCGAACTCCGCCATCAGGACATCCCCCTCCCGCGCCCATCCTGAAACCCTGGCACCCAGGCTCCGGAGATTACCGAAGACGGTCCCGCGAGTCCACGGCTCAAGGCACCGCGATCTGTTCGCCAAGAGCAGTCACGGGCCCAGAGCGCCTCTTTGGGGTGACACAAGGCGCACGACCCCCGGTCGTCTTGCGAGGGAAGGCCTGGCGGTCGTGCACCTGGTCAGCTTTTTTTAGACACTCCCAGACAGTGGCGTCAAGTCGGATCCGTGGTCGACAGAAGTCTTCAAGGATCGGTTCCCTGGGACTCGAGGAGAGCTATTGGGGGACGGTGATGTCCCCGTCGGTGATCTCGGTGATCAGCTTCTCGCCCTGGGCCTTGATCGCCGGGGACAGCTTGTAGGCAGAGTTGAAGTCGACCTTCTCGCCGCCATTGCCGAGTCCGATGACGTAGGTCGCCCCGCCGAGCGTGCCACCGCGGATCGCCGCGAACATCTGCTCGAGGACCGAGTCCCAGTTGTAGACCTGCGTCGCGACGACATTCTTCGGGGCCAGGCTGGCCATCGACCAGTCGTTGCCGAACCAGGGAAGCTTGTCGTTGCGGGCGACGCCGATCGCTCCCACGGCCGATTGCGTCGTGGCGGAGAGCACGTCGACCCGATCGGCCACGAAGGTCTTCGCACATGTCGCCATCAGGCTGTCGTCGCTGTAGGAACCGGTGTAGACGGCATGTACGACGATGGACTTTCTCTCGGCTTTGGCCCCGGCGACGTAGCCGTCGATGTAGAGCTTGTCGTCACCAGTGGCGATTGGCCCGCAGACCCCGAGAACATGAGTCTTGGACAGCATCGCCGCCATGTAGCCCTCCACGTAACCGCCCTCGTTGGCAGCTGCCTCGTAGGCGAAGATGTTCGGCTTGCCGAAGGTCGACGCGGCGGTGCCCCACGCGAAGGAGACCTTCGGGAACTCGGGGGCGAGCTGCTCGATCGTCGAGCCGTACTGGGACCCGTGGGCGATGACGAGGTTGTAGCCGTCGGACGCGTACTCGCGGAGAATGTTCGCCGCGTCGGAGGTCACGTACTCGTTCGCCGACACCGAGACCGTCAGGTGCTGCGACGACTTCAGGCTTTCGAGGGCGGCGTATATCGTCTGGGTCCAAGAGAGGTCGTTGGTCGCGCTCGGCGCGACGAGCGCGACCTTGAGTGGTGTCACGGCCCCGGGTGAAGAGTGCGTGCGCGGCGCGTTCGTCGTCGCCGAGGCGCTGCTGGCATAAGCGGCCGTGCCGAGTGCGATGCCGGCCGCAGCCAGTACCAGGACACTTCTTCTAGCCATGTTCAGGTGCATCGTGCTTCCTCCCCTTTTGTGGTGGACACGTCATCCTGCAAATCCCGGCCCTGCGCACACTTCACGATGCTCCAGGACCCCTGTCGTCCCAGTTTCGGGTGCACGACCAGCGCTTGCCCGCAGGCGGCAAGCTCTGGGCGATCCTCGTCCTCGCCGAGGTGCTCGAGAAGCTGCCCATCGGGCAACTCATGCACCGGACCATCATGTCCGATCAGGATCCATTCGTCGAAGTGAGCACGTCGGAGCAGGGCGGCTCTGGCCGCAAGGCTGAGCGAGTGCAATCTGTTCCCCGGGTCCCTCCGCACTCAGGGCCACGCCTCGCAAACGACTGGTCACTTGCGTTCGACGGTCGTGGGCGACCTCACTTTGTCCGATCAGGTGAGGCGCTCCGACGCGAGTCATCCCTCGGCTGGCCTCGAGGTTGTCCACAGCCCCAGAGCAGGATTCGCGATGTAGTCGAACAGGGCACCGTCCCGGTCGTGCCTCTGCCCGGTGACAGTCTCGCCGCTGACGCCAAGCTGCGAAAGCTCGTCGGCAAGCGAGCGCCATTCGTAGCCGACGCCCTCTACCTGTGCGCGCGTGAGGCCGCCGGCAGCCGGATCGGTGCAGTACACGATGCGGAAGCGTCCTTCGCTGCTGCCGTGGATGAGGTGGGCCGCCGCGCCGAGGTCGTCGGCGAGCGCCTCGTCGCGCTGGATGGCGTCAAGGGTGGCCGGAGTGCCGCGGTAACCGTGTCGACCGATCAGGGCGTCCACCGCCGCGTCCTCGCCGAACCGTGATACCGCAGGGGCGAGCACGACGAGCTCCCCCTCGTCGGCCATGGCCATCCGCGTGCGGTAGATGGCCTTGTTCGCTGTCCAGGTGGTCTTGAACTCGTCAGGGTCGAGCCAGCATGCGACCCGGCTGAAGGGCCGTGGGAGAACAGTGATGTTGCATCGTGCAGCGAGCCGCGCAGCGGCTAGGTAGGCGCCGCCGCCCGAGTCATTGGAATCTCCGCGACCGACGAACAAGCCCCGGTGCACTGTGCCTGACTCGGTGTCCTCGACGACGGTCAGAATCCACAGCACCGACACGCGCGGCCCCACGAACCTGTCGAAGGCCGAGTTCACAAGGGTCCGGACCGGGCTCGTGGCTCGGCCCATGATGTTCTCCATTCCACAGATCGCGCCTAGGAAGTGGCTGCGATTGATGGTCGGCGCACCACCGAGGCCGATGACGAGATTCTTTGAGTAGTTGGACATGCCGATGACCTCGTGGGGGACGACCTGGCCGACTGAGACCACGACGTCCCATCCCGAAACGAGGAGATCGTCGACCTCTACGGGAATCGGACACGACATGAGCGACCCTGAGAGCCCCGCGACCTCGGCCGCGCCGATCTCTCCGAGCCTTGTCAGGCCATCTCTCCAGTTGTGCCGGTGGACGCGCTCGAAAGGGACCCGTCCCTCGAAGAACCGCTCGACCTCACCGGCGGTGAGCGCACGGTGGGTGCCGAGCGCCGGGAGAACGGCGACGTCAGCACCGGCGCTTGTCAGTTCCTCGTAGAGCAGGCCTGTTATCACGCCCGCTCGTGAGTGCAGTCTCGACAGGTCAGGCGGCACGAGCAGCACCCGTCTTGCGCCGGCGAGCTCGCCGGCGACGATCTCATTGAGCAGATCGCGCAATTCCGCCACCGAGATCTCGCTTCGTTCATCACCCTGTTGTCGAAGCGGCGCCGTTGACGCGTGGTCGGGCACGCACGAGGGGACCGGATCTCTTCTTCCGAGCACTTAGGAGGTCCAGTCTGTCGCGCCGGGAGAGCTCTGCCAGCACGCGGTCTGTCTCATTTTGCCCATGAGTCCGGAAGACCGAAGTACCTCACCGCGTTGTTGACGCAGATGTCGCGCACCACAGCCGCGCACAGCTCCAAGTCGGCTGGGATGCGGCCCTCGTCGACGTCGCGGCCGATGACGTCGCAAAGGACGCGGCGGAACAGCTCGTGGCGCGTCATCGACAGCAGCGACCGGGAGTCGGTCAGCATTCCGATGAAGCCCGCGAGCTGGCCGATCTCGGACAGATCGTCGAGCTGTCGACGCATGCCTGCTTCGTGGTCGTTGAACCACCACGGCGGGCCCCACTGAACGAGCTGAGCCACGCCGGGCTTGCTGAACGCGCCGGCGATGGTCGCGAACAGGGCATTGTCGGCCGGGTTGGCGTTGTAGAGAACCGTCCGTGGCAAGGCTCCGTCCCGCTCGAGCCCGCCGAGGAAGCGAGCTAACCCCGGGGCTTGGTGCTGGTCGTCCACGGCGTCGGCGCCGACGTCGCGGCCGACCAGCCCGCCGATCCGGGGCGAGATGTCCCGAAGGGGCCCGAGATGAAGCTGCAGCACCGACTCATCGGCCAAGACGAGCCGACTGGCGAGTGCGAGCACTTCCAGCATCACAGCGTCCCTCGCTTCGGGCGTCGCCGCTGTGCCCTCGCGCACGCGGCGGACAGCCGAATCCGCCAGGGCCCGGTCGTGGCCTTTGTCGGGGAGCCGACCGAGTCCGTTGTCGCTGGCACGCGCGCCCATCTCGACAAAGCGCCCGTACGAACTTGCGAGCGCGAGCAGCAAAGAGTCGAGATCCTCGATCGCCACCTCCGACGCTCGGGCCAGTCGGTCCGCCCACATGTTCCACTGCGGCGGGTCGTCCAGCAGGCGATGAGCGGCATCGGGACGAAACGTCGGGATCACTGCCAGGCCAGCATCGGCTTGCTCGCGCAAGCTCCGGTGCGCGGCCAGGTCGTCGGTCGGGTCGTCTGTGGTGGCGACCGCTCGGACTCCGAACCTCGACAGCAGCTTCTGGCTCGGCCAGTTTGGCAGCTGTCGGTTCGCTTCCTCCCAGATCTCCCGAGCCGTGGCCGGACCGAGTGGGGTATCGATGCCGAAGACCCGGCGAAGTTCGAGGTGCGTCCAAACATAGAGGGGATTGCGAATCAGTCGCGGGACGGTCGCGGCGAAGGCGCAGAACTTGTCCCAGGGATCCGCACTTCCCGTGATGAGCTCCTCGCCGAACCCGGCGAGCCGCATCGCCCGCCACTTGTAGTGGTCTCCGCCGAGCCACAGTTCGGCCAGATTCTCGTAGACCCGGTCGGTTGCGATGTCGGCGGCCGAGAGGTGGTTGTGAAGATCCACGATTGGCGCGGTCTCGGCGACCTCGTGGAACAGCGTGCGAGCGGTCCCGCCCGACAACAGGAAGTCGTCGCCGAGGAAAGCCGCGTTCATCGTCGAGTTCAAATCGTCATGGCACTGAAGCCGCCGTCGACTATGAGCTCGGTCCCGGTGATGAACCGCCCGGCTTCGCTGGCGAGCAGGAGAGTTGCTCCCGAAAGGTCGTCGAGCTCACCAAAGCGTCCCATTGGCGTGTGCCGCATGATGTCGGTCACCCGTTCGGAGGTCAGGATCGCCCGGTTCTGCTCTGCGGGGAAGAACCCCGGCACGAGCACGTTGCAGCGGATGCCGAGCGGACCCCACTCCCTGGCGAGGTTCTTGGTGAGATTGTGCACTGCAGCCTTCGTCATCGAGTAAGTGAACACCTTGGAAAGCGGGGTGAGGCCGGAATCGCTGCCGATGTTGATGATGCTGGCGCCAACTCCGAGCGAACGGGCGCGTTCGACGAAGTACCGCCCGAACTCTTGGCAGGCGCGCATGACCGCGAGCTGGTTCGTCGTGACGAGGCGGTCGATCTCCTCGTCGGAGATCTCCAAGAACGGCGTTGCCGAGTTGACACCTGCCCCGTTGATGAGCACGTCGACCCGGTCATGGGCTGCGAGCACGCGAGCGAGCAGGTCGCCCAACTCGAGGCGGTCTGTGGCGTCGCAGGGCTCGAACACGACGTCTCGTCCGGCTGTCTGGGCACGAGCGAGGACCTCGTTCGCATGAGCACGATTCCTTCCGACGATCACCACTCTCGCGCCGGCCCCCGCCAGCGCCAAAGCCATGTGGCTTCCTAGCGTGCCCGTGCCGCCGATCACGACGGC
>JBEKGS010000073.1:0-11818 GCA_050012675.1 Acidimicrobiales bacterium | reverse complement strand
GATGAAATCGCAGTTCAGGCCGTAATTCTTGGGTTGGATTAGCGGTGCCAGCAACCAAACATTCACCCAACAAAAGCCGGGGCACCCCAGGGGGACCCCAGGGGGACAACCCCAGGGGGACAACCCCAGGGGGACTTGACACACCCCAGGGGACAACCCCAGGGGACCCCAGGGGACATCCCCAGAGGGCAATCCCAGAGAGTCCCAACAAGTCCCGAAGAACAGGTCCCCGGTCGGAACGGGCCGAACAGTCGCAAGGCTCGCGGTGAGGAATTCATTGGACTTCCAACTGCTTCTGGAGTTCTCCTCCTGTCGCCACACCGGTTCAGACGACGACCTACCGTCTCGATGGTTTCCTGGGCGCAACGAAGCCGAGGCTCTTGTATCCGCGAACTCGTTCGCTGTACATCCGCGCGAGCACCGGAACCTCGACGTCGACGTAGTCGTGCACGACAACGCGTGTCTTGTCAGGTGTTGGCCGTAGGACCCGACCGACGTACTGGACGATGCTCCCCTTGAATTTGAAGGGGAAGGCCAGAAAGACGGTGTCCAGTGCCGGGCAATCGAATCCCTCGCCAAGGAAACTCGCGGTAGCGACGAGGACGGTGCCAACCAGCCCAGGCTCGGCGAGTCGGTCGATGACCGCTCGTGTTGCCGTCTTGCTCATGCCTCCTCGGAGCACATGGGCAGTGATCCCGCGATTGGCGAGCTCCTCCACGATCGCGTCCAGATGCTCGGTCCAACGCGTGAGCACGAGGTTGTTACGTCCCTCGTTGACCGAAGTCGAAATGTCGTCGCAAATCGACCTCGTTCTGCTGGCGTCGGTCACAATCCCTCGAAATGTCTCCTGAATGTGCAGACCAAGGCTTTCAACGTATGCAGTCCCATGGACAACTAGCTCCCGCTGCATCAACTGACTCCCGGACGGTTCCTGCATCCGATGCCTTATTGGGCCACAGTGCATCGTCATCATGGCCTGAAGCCCGTCTCGCCGATACGGTGTCGCCGTTAGACCGAGCCATCGGCGCACAGGTATTTGACCAACTGCGCGCTCGAATGTGACGGCGGGAACGTGGTGGCACTCGTCGACAATCACAAGCCCGTATCGCTCTGTCAGCCCCGCAAGATCCTCGCGGCGGACAAGACTTTGAACCATCGCCAGGTCGACCACACCGCTCGCCTTCCGCTTCGAACCAATCTGTCCGACTCGCTTCCCATCTAGACCGAGGTATGTGAGCAAACGGTCCCGCCATTGTTCGATAAGGGGCTGGCGGTCGACGATCACCAGAGTGGGCACGCGGTGAAGAGCGATGAGGGCGCACGCAATGACCGTCTTCCCGGCTCCTGGCGGCGCAACAAGTACGCCTAGTTCGTGAGGTACAAGCGCGTCGACGGCGGTCTGCTGGTCGGGGCGGAGCGTCGCAAGCGGTTCGTACTCCACCACATCTGTCGGCTCAAATGTCTCGATGATCTCGAGCCGACTCCCGGCCTCGGTAACCGGTTCCTCTCCTTTTCGTAGAAGTCGGGATTGTGCAATGACGCGACGTGCTTCAGCGCAGCCAGCAAGGACGGGGGCAGCCCGATGCGGTCCACCACCAGCATCGCGGAAGCTAACGCCCGTATCGACGCAGGTGGAGGGGGCGAACCCGGGGCGCGAGTGGGACGACGGTAGTTACGCGCGTCGGGGCCTACTGGCACATCGCCGAGGGTCTCGGCGAGCGCGAGCGCGGCCTCGCGACTCAGGCGGTCAACAGACGCCAAGAACTCCCACTGGTCCGCGTAGGGGTCGAGCGTCGATGGGTCGAGAAAGACAGTCGTTCCCTTGTTACGACATTCACCCTGGAGCGGGAGAGCAATGAGGTTGCCGAAGCCTTGCCTGGGCAAAAAGTCCTGCGAGGGAAAGAGCCGGTCGTAGCTCACGAGGTCGATCTCCGCGCGAGCTGTCATGGCTTCGCGCAGGATGTAGGCACCGATCCGTCGCGCCGAGCTGGCGGGCACCCGCTCACTGAAGAACACCCACACGTGGCCGCCATCTCCGGATCGTGATCGCTCAAGCACAGCGGGAATGCCGGCCGCTCGCGCGGCATCAAGGTAAGCGAGAGCGTCAAGCGTCCACCCTGAGCCGTCGAAGTCGCACACCAGCAAGAAGCACGCATCGTCATCCATCAACGGATAAAGACCGAGACTGATGGTTCCGGAGAGATGGTTGGCGATCACCTCTCCGCTCAAGGGCAACAGCTCCCTGTCGAGCCTGCGACTGTTCGCCCATCCGCCCTTGACCGCGGGCCCCCACCCCGACTTGCTTGAGCGAACGCTCTCCCAGCGCAGCGCGTAGACGTCGTCTCGGCCTCGGAACAATGCTCGGAACAGCTCGACCTTTTGCCGCGACGAAGAGCGTTGCGTCACACCCGAGGCCAAAGCTGGAACTTCTGCGGGAAAGAGAGTCGGCTCCCAAGCACCTACAGGAACGGCACGGTCTGCGCGGCCCAGGCCGAGAAGATCGCGCAAGCGACGGTTCTCCGCCTCAAGTTCCGCCACTCGTTCAGCAAGGGCGCCCTCTAGGCGGCGTTCATCAGAGCGGTCGTTGGTCGTAAGATCCAGCTCCTCTTAGGTCTGGGCATGGTCGGGACAACTGCCACCAGGCGGGTACCAGTGCGGGCAACGAATCGCGGTGTCTGTCGCGACGTGATGATGGGGACACCGCAAGTTACCGGGTGCCCATCCGTTTCGTGCCCATCTCGCGCGTTCGCGGGCGATGGCTGACGACGAGCGTCGGGCATCGTAAAGAGGATCCAGATTCTGGTCGCTCCAAAGGATCAACTCGGTTGCCGCCTGATGGACCTCGTACTCAGCCGGTCCGTCGACTGCAAGCAGTTCGAGATCATCACGGAACTGCTGGTCCGCCGCGTTCGACCAAAGACGCTGACGAAACGTGGCCGGCGACACGCCGCAGGCACTCAAGTAGTGGTCACCCGCAACGGCTAGATCGGTGTCGCTGATCGGGAGTTCCCAGCGGGCGAGCCACATGTCCCACAGGTCGCGGCCTTTACGCCGCTGCGCAAGAGCGCGGAACTTCGTCCCCACGAGTTCGGCGGGCGCGAAGGTCGGTATTTCAGCTCCGCCCGACCACCAACGAGTGTCGACGCGGTGTGCAATTCGGGTTAGGGCAAGTGCCGGCGGAACCTCGTCGGTATTGACCTCGATCTTGACCCTCAGTGGAACTCCAGAATTCGCATCACCCTCGAGCAGAACCTTTACGCTCCCGTGCGCGACGTTGCGACTCACCTCCCGGAGAGGACTCTCCACGACCGCTGCCCGGATGGCGTCAACGAGCCAGCCGGTCGGTCCGGCACGGCCGACGAGCACGTAGTCGAGATCCTCCGAATACCTTCTCGCTCTTGACAGGTGCAGCTTGTGCAAACACGTGCCGCCGCGCCAAACCAGACAATGGCCAAGCTCATCGTGCTTCGCGAGGAGGACCGCCAATTGTGAGAGCAACAGGTCTTGTTCAACCTGCTCCTCAGTCGACCAAGGATGCTCCCGGCGCCACCGAGAGATGACTGGCGGAGGAATCACTCCTCAGGCTCCACTAAGGCATTCACTATCACGTGCCAGCGTCGGTCGATCGCGCCGTGGGCCGGCCCCTTCGGATCAAGCAAGGTGCGGTTCCGGTCGCCCCTGGCGCACACTTCGAGTGCTCCTAGTTCCACGTCGCTATGGACGCTCTCAAGCAGGAAACCCAATCGACGCGTAGCCGCCCGTGAGCGGTGCGCCGTCTGCTCGGCGAGATTGTCTGCGTCAAGAGTGAGTTCACGCAAGACAGTTGCCACGTTGCCGACGCCACCCCCTCTACTCGGAGCGTGAGCGAGGTCGAACGCGCACGTCTCCGGTGTTGCAACCCGAAGCGATCCGGTGGGGCCGGTCGCCGTCGTCACCGGCCACACTGACATCCGGGCGTCAGTGTAAAAACGCACTCTCGGTCCGGATGTCCTATCGATCACTGGACGGTCCACGACCGTCTGGGTTACCTGAGCCGCTTGGTGCGCTGCGCCGTAACGGGCAGCCGCAGAAAGGTAGCCGAGATAGTAATTCCGGTCGAGGTGACGGCAAAGGTCGTCGAGGAACCAATCGGCCGGTACGGTGCCCTCGTGCCGGTACTGCGACGGGATGAGAATGTAGAGACCCCTTACCGGGCTGAAAAGCAGGTGCCGTCGCTGGGCCTCGGCGACGGCAACTCGCACGGACCCTGGCGAAGATCCTGAGCGGTCGCGAATCTGCTCCTGGGTGAGCGTTACCTGCCCTTCGCTGAGGAACTCATCCCAAAGCCCAGCGAAGCGCGTACTAGGAGCCACGAAAGTTAGTGTACCGCTAACTTTCGTGGAGATTGGTATGCAGGGTGCAGTAGCAACGACCTGACTGCCGATCCAGAGCTCGTCGCGTCGGTCGGGTCGAGTGCACTGGCCTTGGCCCTTTCGATGGTTCAGATTGACAGCCGAAGGGCTGGATCTCACGAGGCGCCACCCAACATTCACCCAACATTGGGGTTCCCAACTCGTCCGGCACGGTCTACAGGCGTCCCAATTCCGGCCAGAACTGCCTGTTCACGTGGCTTGTCGAGGACGCCAGCAGACGCTGCGGGACGCTCCGGCACACACAGGAGTCAACTCATAATCCCTTGGTCGCAGGTTCGATCCCTGCCGGGCCCACCAGGTCAGTCCGCGTCCAACTACCGACGCGGTAAGCGGACGCCTCACGTTTCAACGTGGAGCGCTCTGGCTCGACTGAGCGGACGCGAATGCTGACTCAGTGGACAACAGTTGAAGCAAGCAGGTAGAGATCGAACGTCGCGATACCACCGGTAACCAGGGTTAGAGCGAGTATGACGGTCGTGTTCGGGCGCCCCAGTCTTGACGGGCTATGGTGTCTGGCCGCTTCTGACGTGCGGCCGATCTCGCTCACAAGAACGCTCCCCGTGGCAGCGTGCGCGGACGCGACCATCACGATGCTTTCTCCGCTGTTGCCTGAGTCGGGGCCTGCCATGCCCCTGGCGGAAGGCTGCTGGGAATCAAGTCGATCGAGGTCGGTCGGCAGAGCAGGTATCCCTGTCCGTAGTGAATGCCCAGGTCGCGGAGTACCTCCAGCTCGGCGGCAGTCTCGATCCCTTCGGCGATGACGTCTGCCCCTATGCTCGAGGCGAAACTCACCAAGGCAGTGGCAAGGGCAGCGCGTACGGGATCGTGGTCGATGCCCGAGGTGAGCTCACGATCGAGCTTGATGATGTCCGGAGCGAGCTTCAAGATGTGGGCGAAACTGGCAAAACCGGCCCCGGTGTCGTCGATGGCCAGACGTACGCCCAACAAGCACAACCGGTCAAGCACGCGCGAGAGCCCTGGGTAGTCGTCGACCTTGGTCTCCTCGGTCAGTTCCATGACCACGCGCCTCGAGTCACAGCCGGCGAGGAGCTGAAACACCTCGTCGGAGACGATCACCTCGGGACCTGCGTTCACGCACAAGGTGACGTCATCCGGAAGGAGAGGCAGGGAACTCAGAGCTCCCTTCACCGAGGCGATCTCGAGCTCGACGCCCACGCCCATCGCATGTGCCTCGGCGAACCAGACGTCCGGAGTGCGCTTCGGTCGCCCCGAGAACCGGGCGAGTGCCTCGACTGCGAAGCAATCGCCGCTGGTCATGTCGAACACAGGCTGGAAGACGTGTGTGAGGCCGCGCCCTTTGAGGAAGCGGTCGATCCGGCTTCGGCTCTCCAGCCTTCGCATCGTTCCTGGGTTCAAGACGTTGGCGATGAATCGCTCCTCGGCTGCTAGGTCATCTCCCTTGGCCACTGCCGCCCCGGGGGTGTCGCGATAAGACCTGCTGAGCAACGTGTCGACGGCGCCCGCCAGGTCGACGGCGACTGCGATCAAGACGCTGATGAACTCGGCGAGGCGGCCGAGTGTCGCAACATCGCGGTCGTTGAACACCCGCGACCGAGACGAGGTGACACAGAGCACCCCGACAGTCTCCGTACGGCGCCAAAGGGGCACGCATACCAAGGATTTGACCCCCACCGCGCATCGGAAGTTCTGCTCGACACGGGCGTCGCTGTCTGCTTCTTCGGCGTAAAGAGTCTCGCCGGTCTCGAACGCGAGCCCTGCGAGACTTCCCGCCAGCGGCACCCGGCTGCCGACCTGTCCTCCAAGTGAGCCCCCCGACACACATTCGAAGGTCAGCCACCCTCTTTCCCGGACGAACCCGACAAGAACGCCGTCGACACCTGCGATCAGGCCCATCGCCTCGTCAGCAACCCGCTGCATCAGTACAGTGGGGTCAGCGGCTCGTCTGATCGCTTCCTCGAGACCAGCCCGGTCAATCACAACAGCACGCCTTTCCCGCAAGGCTCAGGAGAAGCCAGACTGAGCTTTTATCGGCACCTCTGATCAGGTACCAGATAGACGGATTGTCATTTACCGTTAGACATTTCGTCCTTCCGGAATGCCAGTAGGTCAATGAGTTCCTGTTGGGACTCGACCCGTAGCTTTCTGAATACCGACGAGAGGTGGTTGCGGACAGTGCTCTGAGAGATGAAGAGTGCCCCTGCAATGGCGGGCACCCGGTATCCGGCGAGCAACCTCGTGACCACGTCAAACTCACGCGAAGACAGCTCGAGGATGCCGGGGACCTCCGCCTCGGTTAGGTCGGCAAGTCTCCGTGATATATCAAGGACATCCATCCCTCGCGTCTGGCCCAAGGGTTGTTCCGTATCCCAGCCCGGCAAGCCTTCGGAGCGCCCGACTGAAATGAGTGTGAAAGCGAAGCCCGGAGTCGGATCCACCGGCAGCAGCAGCATTTGCCAGAGCTGTGCTTGTTCACTGTCATTGTTGACGTGAACGTGCAGCGATACCCCTTTGCCTGTGGATGTCGATTGCGCTAGCGCCCACATGAGCCCGGCGAGGTCGTCCGGACGGACGACCCCGAACAGGGTCTGGCCGATGAGTTCAGCGGGAAGGTTGCCCACGACCGTGTCGACGTCGCTGTGTACGCGGTCGATTCTGAGATCGACGTCGGTCGTGCCGATCAGGGCGTTCAGTTCCATGGGCACGGAGAAGCCCGCGCTTCCGGTTGGCATGACGTCTGTCGTGAGAACGACGAGAACGTGTCGCACGGGGACCTGCTCCCCGATCGTGCGCACCCAGGTCTGAAACGGCGCGGGCGATCCGTCGCTCAGGCGGAGATGTCGCACCCTCTCATAGCCGTTCAGTCGACCAGAGATGAGCAGCTCAAGGGCGCCCGACGGATCGTCAGCGGTGAACCACTCGAAGTTGCGACCGATCAACTCCCCATCTGGTGGCGAGAGCAGATCTAGAGCCGCCGGGCTGGCGGCGACGATCCTCTCGGAGGGCACTGCCAGGATCAGAGCAGGCAGCGGGTTGCGGCTGACGACATCCAACACCCCGTCGGCCAGCTCGGCACCCGGGGACTCAGCACCCGATTGCGATTTCATCGCAACCTCCCCCCTATGGGACGAGACTTTAGCGCTAGACGCATGGCAGCCGTTCAGACTCCTCGGCCCGAGCCATGAACTACGCGGAGATCAGGTGTTGACTCAGAATCGCGAGCGCGAACGTCACAAAAGGACAGAACGTCTAGGGAAACAGGATGGTTCGTCTATTCGACGACTGGTCGAACGAGCCGATACGACGGGTCCTGAGCTCCTTGTGACAAGGAGGGTTCGATGTGGCGCAAGGTGTTCGACGTCGTGGCCCGCGTCGGAAGTCTCGCCGCAGTGACCGCTGCCGGGGTTCTTCTTATCGGGACCGCGGCCTATGCCACGAGGAATTGGGTTGCCGCGTCAAACGGGGACCCAAGGTCACAGGCCACGACCGCATCCAACTTGCTCATCAGTGCGGTTGTCTCACCCGTCGCAACAAACGTCCTGTATCCGGGTGGGAAAGGTGACGTTGTGGTGACTATCTCCAATCTGAACGCATATCCCGTGACGATTACAGCGGTGAGACTGCCCACGGATGAGACTTACGCAACCGGGTACACGACGAGCGCCCTAGAGACAACGAAGGTGGGCTGTCTTGCGTCTACCCCAAGTGGCGTTGTCTGGAGCTACTCGACGACCATCGGCACCAGCGTGCACATTCTCACGAAGGCACTTACCGTGGTGGCGACCGGTCAGTCTGGCAACCCCTTGACAGTGACATTCCTCAACGCTGCCAGCATGGCGATAGAGGCCCCGACAGCGTGCGAAAGCACATACTTTTCCATGCCGGCGTTGTCGGGTGTCATCGCATCGCGTGGCTCCACAACCCTGTTGCCGAGCCCGACAACTGATCGCTGGACCAGTTGAACTGCGGAAACGGTGGGCCGATGTCGTTGGGCGAGCGTGTTGTCTGGTCTACTGGTCCACACGCCACAACACCCCCGAGGGGATTCGGGAGCACCGGGCATGAGGCATACGATCAGGTAGTCACCCCCGATGGGCGGCGACCTCATTTCCGATCGTTGTCGACCGCCCGAGCGCTCAAGTGCGTAGTGCGCCTCACAGTACGCACGGGAGGGTTCCGGGCACTTTTCTTGGCCAGCCTTCCATCCCTTTTAGTGTCAATAATTTCAGCTCACCCTACGCCCTGCCTGCCTCACCACTGGTCGTGTCTTTGAACGTGTCGCAGCCCTGTCGGTCCCTCCTCAACCGGCAGAGCACGTAGGCACCGCGGAGCAGGGGATTCTCCACGGTATTCGTGCCTGGTCGCGACTACATCGCGACTACAACCTCCGGCCAAACGCCGCGAGGGATGGTGAACGGTGCCAGACACATCCTGCAGGGGAGGGCGATACCGCATTCAGGGCTCAGGATGGCGATAGAACGGCTTGCAGCAAGTGCGGGCATGCGACCGCAGAGTCGGACGAGCAACTCGCACAGATTTGGGGCACCATTACGATATAGACGGCGACCGCTCCCGACGAAGGGCAAGGCAGCCCGAGGGATCGATGAAAGAAGGTCACGCAGTCGGCGGGAACCGAAGCGAGTCTGAGCCCGACCGCTAGCGGGCTCAGCCCGCTGCTCGCGGTGAGTTTGTCTCGGCAAGGAGGGAGAACAATGACTCAGGCGACCCAACCCGCGGATGCACCCGATGTTTTCATCGACAAGGGAGACCCGTTGGGATATCAACGGTCGGAGTCCCTTCAAGCGGACTTCGACACGGCGATAGCACAGCTACGAACGGACGACTCCTGGAAGGGGAAGCTAGTCGCCGACCTAGTCCTCGAGGGTGGGGGTGTCAAAGGAATTGGCCTGGTTGGCGCAGTACTCGTGCTGAACGAGGCTGGTTACACGTTTCGCCGCGTGGCCGGAACGAGTGCAGGAGCAATAGCCGCGGTCCTGATCGCCTCAATCGGCAAGGCAGGCAAGGATATGACCTCACTGAAGACCTACATGGACAGTCTCAAGTTCGAGAGGTTCATGCAGATGGGCCGCGTAGCTCACTGGATCCAGGACATTGGTGCAATCGGAAAGGGCATCGTTGACACGTCGGCGCTGATGCGGAGAATGGGCATCTACTCGGGTGATTACCTCGCCGAGTGGCTGGAGCCAATCCTCACTGATGATCTTGGTGTGAGGACTTTCGCGGATCTCAAGATTCTTCCTGCCGACGATCCCCGCACCGAAGACGACCCTGGCATGAGTCTTCCGCCTGAGCGACAATACCGAGTGGTCGTCCACGCTTCCGACATCACCCGGGCCGAGTTGGCTCGGTTGCCCTGGGATTACAACTACTACGGACTTATCAGGGACGATGAACAGGTTGTGCAGGCAGTGCGAGCATCCATGTCGATTCCGTTTTTCTTCGAGCCCGTAACTGTTCAGGCAAATCCGGCCGACGTGGAGATTCCCGCGCCTGGGGGTACCTCAATATCCCAGCATTACCCTGGCGGATCTGTGACCTGGGTCGACGGTGGCATGCTCGCGAACTTCCCGATCGACGCCTTTGATCGCATCGATGGTCTGGCACCTCGATGGCCGACCATCGGCATCAAGCTGTCCGCGCTTGGCACCGAAATGCCGAAGGATGTTGCCTGCCACGACACCTCGCGAGAGGCATGGCGCTGCCTCCAGACGATGATGAACGAGTGGGACCGCTATCACGTCGAACAGACGACGGCAGCCCGCACCATCTTTGTCGACAACATGGGTCTGAGCGCCACTCAGTTCGAATTGACGTCTGAGCAAAAGGACCAACTTTTCTTGAGCGGCGTGCGAGCTGCCACAAAGTTCCTTATAGAGATGTCGGCGGTCGGAGGCGTTCCTCGCACCGTCCAGAGGGCTCGCGAGCTTGCCGCTCAACTGGCACACTGAACGATCGGTGGTTTGAACAGTTTTGAAGTCGCTGAAGACACTCCACCACGATTGGTGACCGCTGGTCTCGGCCTGGCAACCCTCCTAGTGGGCGGCGCGCTCACGGCCGCGGACACAGCTGCTGCAGGCTCAAGCTCAAGAAAATCATGGGGTACCGAGCGGACGTTTGTCTGGCCCGGACGGAACTTGCCCCACCGGAGGGCAAGCTCACCAGCCGCCTAGCAGTCGATGGCGGGCGACATTGTAGGGAGGATGGTATGACCATTGTCAAAGACAGTGACTTGAAAAGACGCTTGGCACCGTGGCAGGAGGAGATCCGCGAGCGAGTAGAGCAACTGGAGCACCGGGCTGCCGACACGCACACGAACAGTGATGAGGTGCTTCGGCTGTTGCAACAGGCGTGGACGGCCGGAACGAAACGCTCTTCACCGTCTGGTTGGTGGCGTGGGAGCGAGGTGGAGCTGGCGTGGTCAAACCTCCACGAGGCGGAAGCTCAGATCACCGAGCACACGACGGAGCCCACGGCACTGCAGGCGGAGGCGCGGGCTAGCCTGGTCCAAGCCCGGCACTTCGTCCCCCATGACGACCAGAACGCGACCAAGCTCAAAGAGCTGGTTATGGCGGGCAGCACGGGGGACGACGTCCGCGCCACCGCCAGTGCGGTTTTGAGGGCCGCCAATGTCGAGAGCGACCAGCAGCACAAAGAAGCGCGAGCACTCCGTAACCGGATCCTGAGGGTCACTCTGATGCTCGTGGCCTTAGCCGGAGTCTTGGTTGTGCTGCAGTGGCGCCTCCCGAGCGCCTCCATGATCTCGGCCCCTAAGGGGGTCAAGAACGTACCTGCTTGGGCCCTGCTGCTCATGGTCATGGCCCTCGGGTGCTTGGGTGGGTTCCTTACGGCTATCCCGGCCGTGACCCGAACGCCCCGAACCCGCAGCCCGTTCAATGTGTCGCTGCAGCAGACCCTCCTCAAGCTGGTCCTAGGCGCGCTCACAGCCGTTGTCGGAGTGATGATCGTCGGCAGCGGCATGGTCTCCACCGGGCTCCAATCCGTCGCCTCCATGCTGGTGCTGGCCGTGGCGTTCGGATCCGGCCAGCAGGCCGTCACGGGTTTTGTCGACCAGTACGCCAAGAAGATCCTGACAACAAACGCCACTGCCGCCCGCCAGAACCCATGACCGGCGAAGGAGGTGGGCGATCCACGACATGAGCGTTGTAACAAACAGACGATTCTCAGCGACCTGTCACCTATCCCCTATGGGGATGGGGGTCGGAAACACGACTGGTCGGCAGAGAAGTACGGGCGGCAGCGTCTCGAGGCCGTGGCCCATCAGCGGGCCGGAAGCGAGGGTGAGAACGTGCCACTGGTGAGACGAGTGCCCCGGCAGCGCGCTATTGGGTCGTCTCTGTCGGCAGTCCCGTGTTCACCGTCTGCCGAGGTCGGCTCGACCGCCTAGT
>JBEKGS010000072.1:0-11618 GCA_050012675.1 Acidimicrobiales bacterium | reverse complement strand
AACGCCCCCAGCGGCGAGGCCATCATCGGCGACACCTTGTACGTCCTTGACGCCGACGAGATGCGGGCGGTCAACCTGTCCACCGGCCAGGTGACCTCGGTGACGACCGGCGGTTACGGCTGGTGGCCCGTGAACTCGTCGAATCCGGCCGATGTCACCATGGGAGCACCACGGAGCCTGACGACCGACGGGCGCTACCTCTACTTCATCGACTTCATCGGTGACGGTTACTGGAACATCCGCCGGACCGACCCATTGACCGGTGCCACAACGACCGCCTTCTGGGCGGGCTCATTCGGGGACTACATGTACGTCACCGAGGGCGCCGACGGCAACCTCTATGCCACCACCGACTACGGCGACGTCGTCCAGATCGACCCGACGACCGGTGCGACCATGGCTGTCGCCAGCGATCTTGGTTACTACGACCTCGGCCAGATCACCGACGGCGACTCGATCCTCGAGATCCCCTATTCGACGATGACTTCTTCGACCCTCGTCACGAGCTCTGTGCTCTCCAACTACGACGGCGGCTTCACCGCAGCCGGCAGCTACCTCTACGCCGCCACCGATTCCGGCACCGACGTCCGCCGCTATGACGCCACGACCGGGGCGACGACGCTCGTCGCGGGGAGCCCCGGGACCTACGGCTACGACGACGGGTCCTACTACTCGGGTTGGTTCAACGGTGCCCAAGCGCTCGTCTCCGACGGTCAGGACACCTTGTACGTCGCCGACACCGGCAACAACCGCATCCGTGCGATCACCGAGGCCTCCCCCCAGCCGGACACGAACCCCGGGCTTTCGTCCGGGCTGACCACCACCCTCCTCCTCGACCAGGGCACCGTCTCGACCTTCGCCGGGTCTGGGACCGCTTCGGACAAACGCCCCCAGCGGCGAGGCCATCATCGGCGACACCTTGTACGTCCTTGACGCCGACGAGATGCGGGCGGTCAACCTGTCCACCGGCCAGGTGACCTCGGTGACGACCGGCGGTTACGGCTGCTGGTGGACGGACTCGGCTAACCCGGCCGATGTCAAGATGTGCTCCCCGGTCAGTCTCACCACCGACGGGCGCTACCTCTACTTCACCGACTATGAGAATGACTACTGGAACATCCGCCGGACCGACCCACTGACCGGTGCCACCACGACGGTCGCGACAGGCAGTGAGGGCTATTTCGGGAGCTACCTGTACGTCACCGAGGGCGCCGACGGCAACCTCTATGCCACGACCGGCGACGGCGACTCGATCCTCGAGATCCCCTATTCGACGATGACTTCTTCGACCCTCGTCACGAGCTCTGTGCTCTCCAACTACGACGGCGGCTTCACCGCAGCCGGCAGCTACCTCTACGCCGTGACTAACTCTGGGACCGCGGTTACTCGCTACGACTCGACGACGGGGGCCACCGGCAGTGCCACCGGACCGGACTACTCGGGCTGGCTCTCCTCGCCTGGGGCGCTCGTCTCCGACGGCCAAGGGACACTCTACGTCGCAAATACAGGCGACAACCGCATCGATCAGATCTCGGGGTGGAGCTCGGTGACCCCGCAAGGTGCCCCCCTCGGTACAGACACCTGGGGAGGAGGCAGTCCCTCCGAGCCGGTCTCGGCCAACACCATCCTCGTGGGAGGGGTCAACCCCGCTACGGGCGACTTCAGCGAGACAACGACGGATATCACCATCCCGGGCGCCGGAGTCCCGCTTGAGTTCGAGCGCACCTACGACGCAGATGCCGCCCAGGCCCAGATATCGAACGACTCGCCCGCCCCGCCCCTCGGCTACGGCTGGTCCTACAACCTCAACATGTCCTTGTCGGTCGACTCGTTGACCAACACAGCGACGATAACCGAGGAGAACGGCGCTCAGATTTCGTTCAGCGCTAATCCTGTGGGATCTCCGCCTCATGCCTGGTGCCCGAACGGCTCGCAGGACAACTTCTGCGCCGACTCGCCTCGCATCATCGCCACCCTCAACGAGAATGGCAACGGCTCGTGGACCTTCACCCGCTACGTCGGAAGCCCTGTGACCTTCACCTTCTTGTCCGACGGGTCGCTCAGCGAGATCGCGGACGCATCTGGCGACACGTTGCGCCCGCAGAGCTACAGCCCCGCGAGCGGCCAGGCGGCCTGCCCGGCCAACGACACCTGCACGGCCTGGGTGAGCTCGGCCTCTGGGCGCGAGCTCGTGCTCGTCATGAACCGGTCCGGACAGCTCGTGGAGGTCTTCGACCCCGAGAGCGGGACGCCGCCGACAAACGCCGTGAGCTTCAGCTACTCGAACCCCTCGTGCAGCTTGGACGCCGGCGAGTCACCGGACCTCTGTTCGGCGACCGATCCCGGTCAAATGACGACGAGCTACGCCTACGACTTCACCAATGAGAACCCGAATCTGGATTACGACATGTTGGCCGTGACAGCTCCGGGCGAGAGCGCCCAGACTGTCAACACCTACGACCCGTCAGGAGAGGTCGTCAACCAGACGGACCCGGACGGGCAGGTCACGACCTACTCCTACAACGGCAACTACGGTTCCGCCGGCTCTACGGTCGTCACGATCTACCCCGAGGGCCCGAGCTCGGACCCGGACGACCCGGGCTTGGACGTACCAGTCGAGACCACGGCCTATGACTACTCGCACTACGTGCTCACGGCCGAGGAGACCGGTATGGGCACATCCTTGGACTCGTTCCAGTACTTCCAGCCCGACCCGGTCTCGCTGCTAGATGCGATGAGCGAGGACGGTGACGCGAACAAGACGACAGAGATCTTCCAGAGCTACGACTCAGGAGGTGGGACGCCGATCTCGTCCGCGAACGTGGCGATCGAGACCGACGGCGACGGCGACGAGACCCAGTACGCCTACAACGACGACAACCAGGTCTGGTGCACCGTGGACCCCGCCGAGACCGCTGACGGGGTGCGCTGTCCGAACATCTCGCCTCCGAGCTCGATACCGGGGACCTCGTATCCGGGCACGACGATCGACGTCTACAACGCCTCGGACGAGCTTGTCGCTGTCATCGACCCGCTCGGCAACACGACGACCTACTCGTACACCTCGGGCATAAGTGGCGTGCCGAACGGGCTCGAGTACTGCTCGGTCGACCCCGTCGACTACGCGAACGGCGTGCAATGTCCCTCCTACGGATCTGCGCACGTGACCGGGACGACGACTACCACCTTTGACTCCTCGGGCGACACGATGACCACCACCGACGCCGACGGCGACACAACCTCGTACTCCTACGGCGTGAGCGGGTACCCGAGCCTCGTCTCCTCAGAGACCGACCCGGACGGCACCACGACGAGCTTCGTGTACAACACCGCCGGTCAAGTCACCCTCCAGACCGTGAGCTTCAGGAGCTACTCGTCAACGACCGAGTACGCCTACGACGACTCGGGGAACGACTACTGCGAGGTCGATCCATACGAGTACGCGAACGGTGTGCGCTGCCCGGCGCTTCCGGTGACGACCCCGACGCCTGGGGACGACCCCTACCTCGGGGCGACCATCACCACCTACGACGCCGACGGCGAGGCGGCCCAGTCCACCAATGCTCTCGGTGGGGTCACCTACACCGCCTACGACGATGCAGGCGAGGCCTATTGCACGGTAGCTCCAAAAGAGGCCTCCTTGGGCGTGCGCTGCCCGGCGTTCCCGGTCACCACGCCGACACCTGGCAACGACCCCTACCTCGGGGCGACGATCACCACCTACAACGCCTTGGGGCAGGTCGTCCAGGTGACCAACCCGCTCGGGGGGATCACCCTCACCGGCTACGACGCGGCCGGGAACGTCGCGAATACGACAGTCGAGTCGAACAACTCGACCGATGCCCCCGATGTGGTCACGTCCTACACCTACGACGGCGACAACCAAGTCCTCACGACCACGGTCGGCTCCGGCTCGGATGCCTCGACGACCGCCGAGAGCTACGACCCAGACGGCAACGTCTACTGCACGGTGTCGGCGAAGGTCTATGGCGAGGGATCCTCCTTCTATAAGTGCCCGACCTGGCAGCCATCGTGGATCTCCGAGCCGCCGAGCCCGTCGGTGCTCTATGCGGCGGTGCCCACACTGTCGCAGGCGAACGACGTCACGACCGCGTTTTACAACGCCGACGGCGACATGGTCCAGACCACCAACCCCGACGTCCAGACCTCGATCTCCTACTTCGACGCTGACGGCCGGGCGACCTGCACCGAGGACCCGGTGAACCTCGACAACTGGCTGGCGGCGAACCTGTCGGGGACCTATCCGTACAACTGCCCCTCGACCTCGCCCTCGACCGGCTCGGACCCGGGCTACACGACTACCATCTACGACCCCGTCGGCCGGACGGTTTCTTTCACCGATCCGGATGGCAACACGACGAGCTACACCTACGACCCGGCCGGGAACAAGCTCACGACGACGAACCCGGACGGGGAGACGACCAGCTACTGCTATTACTGGGAGGACTCCGGAGCCGAGTGCGCTAGCGCGGCACCCCCGGCAGGCGGCGCGGGCGACGCTCTTTATTCGGAGACGACGCCCAACACGACAGCGGACCCGAGCGGCGAGACGGCGACCCACACGTACTACCCGGGCGGGGCCGCCGACACGACGACGACGCCAGCCGGCATGACGACCGACAGCTACGACAGCCTCGGCGACCTGACCGCCGAGACGTACTCGGACACGGCGACGGGCTATTCGACGCCGGCCGACGTGAGCTACAGCTATTACGTCGACGGCTCTCGCGCATCCATGACCGACGGCACCGGGACGACGACGTACGGTACCGACGCCATGGGAGACGTCACCTCGCAGGCCTTCAGCGCCACGAGCGGCTCCGGGCTGAGCTCGAACACGGTCGGCTACGGCTACTTCTCGACCGGTCAACTGGCTTCAATTTCCTACCCCAGCTACGCCAGCTACGAGAACCCGACTGTCACATACAGCTACGACCAACTCGGCGCCATGGCCTCAGAGACCGACTGGTTCGGGAACGAGGTCACCTTCTCCCACGACGCCGACGGGAACCTCACAGCCCAGAACAACGATGTCTCGGCCGCGAACCCGAACGGCACGAGCGGCACGACCTTCAGCTACGACAACGCGGACGAGAACATGGCAGCGGTAACTGCGGAGGTGTGCTCTGGATCTCCAGGCACGCTCACCCAGTCCTTCTCCGGCTCGGGGGGCTCTCGCAACGCGGACGGCGAGGTGACCGAGGACACCGAGGTCCACGGGGGCTCGTGCGCAAGCCAGCCTTCCTACGAGCGCAACTACTCCTACGACCTCGCGGGACGGGTCATCTACCAGGGCTCTGTGGCTCAAGGTTCGTCGGGCGACAACTTCTCCTATGACCCCGCCGGCAACCCGACGGAGATCTCGGGCCACGACGGCTCGGGGAACTTCGACACCTACGATCAGAGCTTCGACGCCGCCGGTGAGGCGACGGACCAGACCCCGGTCGCAGGCAGCGCCGGCTCGACAACGAGCTACGCCTATGACACTCTCGGCGATCTCACGGGCGCCGTGACCGGGTCGTCCAGCACCACCTACAGCTACGATCAACTCGGCGAGATGGTGGGCGCAGTCGCAGGCCAGACCTCGACCTACGAGTACTCAGGCGCCGGCCTCGAGGCGGCGGCCAGCTCGGGAGGCACCACCTCCCAGCTCACCTGGAACACGACCGGCTCCCTCCCGCTCGTGTTGTCGGACGGCACGAACGACTACGTCTACGGCCCAAACGACGAGCCGGTCGAGCAGGTGAACGTCACCTCGGCCCCACCTGCGTCGAACCCGCTTTTCCTCACCTACACGGCTTCGGACTCGTCCTGGACCTTCACGAACACGTCAGGCCAACAGGTGAGCTTCTACCGCTACGACGCCTTCGGCACGCTCGCGCTCGGGACGCCTGTGTCGCCGTTCGGCTTCGCGGGCCAGTACAGCGACACCTCTTCTGATTTGAGCGGCTTCGTGAACATGCGGGCGAGGTGGTACGACGCTGAGACGGGGCAGTTCACGACCGTGGACCCATTGTTCAGTGAAACAGATCAGGCTTACGACTACGCGGTCGACGACCCAGTGAACGCAGCGGATCCAAGTGGCCTATGGACATACGGCGAATGCGGGCAAGCAGGCTTTACTCTCCTTGTTGGGGCCTCTGTAAGCGCGTGTCTGATTGCGCTGGTCAAGGGTGCAACGGCCCAGAGAGTAGGCGATGTGGAGGGCGCCGTAGCACCTGCCTGCCAAATTGGGGTGGGAATAGGTTTCTCGGCGGGTGTATCCATGGACGTCAGTGACGCGACCAGCCTTAGTCAGCTTTCAGGTCCTTTCTGGTACACAGAAGTGGGTGGTACCGTATTTGCCGGGGCTGGTGCCCTCGTATATTGGTCAAAGAACTGGAATCCCCGCACACCGCTCGGCCCCAACAGCGTAATAGGTGCCGAGTTTGGTGTATCTTTCGGTGCAGAATTTGATTTCGGCGCCCTAGGTGCCTTACACACCTCCATGATCTCCTTTCCGTGGCCGCTTTCCTGGGCTTGGGATCAGATCTGGGATGTTGCTAGCCCGACTGCTTTTGGAAAGGCCCTGATGTATATCGAAACGAAAGCAGTCGGATTGGCCACGAAGCTCTTCAAGAAGGAGCAGCTCTTCAAGAATGACTAGTTATGAGGGGGCGAGTAGAATTTCGGGAACCAGTGAGCACGGCCGTGAAAAGTGGCTCGTTGGTCGAGGCACATAGAGCAAAGGGCCGTGTTCTCTCAGCGTCGCTGGGTGTGTTGGCCTGGTTCGTAGCAGCCGCTATTTCCTTTGCTCTGTACGCGGGACAATTCAGGACAGCTTACGAACTGCAAGCTCATGGCCGAACGACAATCGGACTTGTAACGAGCGTTTCTCCGCGTGACTACGCTGGCTGTACGGTCCGTTACAAAGTGGCCAGTCGAAGTTTCTCCTTCTTCACGGTGGGGTGTCCTTCTGGTGTTCGTCCTGGTTGGAGATTGTCCGTGGTCTATCTTCCGTCAGATCCAGCATTTTCCAAGCTTCCTGGTACGGTGTCCCCGGTTCAACAAGGGATATTTTTTGTCGTCTTGGTTTGCACTGTATTCGCGTTGGTAGTGGCCAGCGTGACTTACAAGATACGGAACAGAGGACGAGGCTAATCCAGTAACGTTCTTCATGTTGAAGGAGGATGCCTTTTGCGTAGCATGTCCAACGGAGCGGGGTGTGTGAGCGTGATACTCTTGTCACGAAGGTCTCGGTGGGTGGTGATGACGTCCTTGAATGTGCCGGTTGAGGCGCTTGGGCGGAGAGAACGCCCCTGTCGAATGTTGGATCAGGCGTCTGACTAGGGTGTGGGGAGGTGGCATGTTGACGTCGCGTGGGAGAAACCGGGCTCTACTAGTGGGTGTCCTCTTGTGCTTTGCCTCCTTTGCATGGGGTCCTCAAGCTGGTAGCCAGACGGCGCCAGTCACGCGCCGACCGCTCGCCACCTTGGAGCTTCCAAAGGGAGCACCTGGCAACAGTTTTGGCGCAAGCGTGGCCATCTCCGGTTCGAGGATCCTCGTCGGGGCACCCGGTGTGAACGGAACCGGTCGTGCATTCGTCTTCTCACATCTAGGCCGCCGTTGGGTAGAGACGGCCGAGTTGAAGGCAAGCGGTGCTTCTCGCGGCGATGAGTTCGGCTTTTTCGTCGCGATCGATGGCGCAACTGCCGTCGTAGGCGCGCCGGGGCCTCGGGCAGGCTCTGGGCACGCGTACGTCTTCTCGTACGGTGCAGGGCGGTGGCACCAGGTAGCAAAGTTGGCGGCCTCCGACGGCAGGAGCGGAGCTTCCTTCGGTGCTCCTGTTTCGATCTCTGGTTCCGAGATCGCCGTAGCAGCAATACCTGCCTCGAACTTGTCAGGACGCGTATACGTCTTCGAGTACGGGTCCTCCGGCTGGAAGCAGGTTGCCGAGCTTCACGGTGAGCCAGGAGGTGTCTTCGGGACCTTCCTGTCGATCCGCGGCTCGAGTTTATTGGCAATCGGACTTGTGAAGGACAGAACTCGCGTATACGACTTTGAGCGACGGTCGGGACGGTGGAGCCAGGCAGGACAGCTTCTGGTGTCCAACCTAAAGGCGGGAGTGGACCTCACTTCGGTTGCGCTGTCCGGCTCCTTTGCGGTCGTGGGTGCCCCGGTTCTCGGCTTCGGCGAAGCCTTGGTGTTCAAGACCGTCGCCGGGCACTGGAAAAGGACGGCCGCGCTTTCCGCGACGGCTGGCTTGAAGGACACGGGCTTCGGGTTCTCTGTCTGCGCGTCAGACAACGTCATCGTCGTCGGTGACGCGCTTTACGCCTCATCGGTTGATCATGCCTACGTGTACCGTCTGTCAGCCGGGACGTGGACCGAAGCCGAGGTGCTGGTTTTTCCGGGGGAAGACCTGAAGCTCGTTGGAGGCACCCTCGACGTCGAGAGAGTCATTCAGGAAGGCGTCTTTGGGGACACCGTGGTGGTCGGGGATGGTGCCTATCAAAGCTACCGCGGCAGGGTTGACGTTTTCGGCGTCTAGTTGTAGTTAGTGCTTCGGAGGCCGGCCCGTTCCTAGGCGGGCTGGCGGTTTCGTCGCTGAGCACGATGGGCGCGTGCGGGGTGGCGTGAGTTCCCCCACTGCTCCGGACAGGTTGATTGAGATGGCCAAGGCCGGAACCGCAGCGTTGGTATGTCAGGCTTCGAACTCGACAGGACTGAGGTTGCCGATCGAGGAGTGCCCGTCTTCTCGGTTTTGGGCGCCAGCCGAACAGCAGCTCAGCAGACAGGCACGACTCGAGACCGACCGAGACGCTGACTACCCCGATGCAGACGCATCGTCGCAACGATCTCATCCCGCGATTATCCCGCGGTCGCTGCCGTTCGTGCGTATTCGCCACTGACCACATACCCCCTGTGACCTGCCGTTTGTGTACGGTGTAGTTTGCCGCCGTACGCCCGAGCCAGCCTTCCAAGCTGGTCATGCCGGTTCGATCCCGGTCGCCCGCTCCAGCTGTTCTCCCTGGTCACCGACATGTCGAGGGCTACGCAGCAGAGTTCACTCTGTTGGCCGCCCACGTCGCCGCCGAGGTGAGGACGCTCACTGCTTTGTCGAAGATCTTGCAGAGCCAGCAAAGTCCGAGGGGGTCAATCCCGTTCACAGGGTCATCGCCGACGTAGACGTAAGCATCGAGGTTTTGTTGAACCGCCGGGTCGACGCTCAGAAACTGCCCAGTTTGGGGGTCGTAGTAGCGCCCTATCAGTTAACTGGGCCCGCGCGGGTCGGTGTGGGCACCCGGGAACCCGACGGGCGTGTAGCCGCAGAGGCCGCCCGTGGTCTCAGGATTGCCCCAGGCGCGGTAGTCGACCGACGCAGCTAGAGATCCGGAGGAGGTCACGACCCCGCGCACGGACCCGAGGCTATCGGCAACCAGGTGGTCTACCCCGCCGACAGGTTCACCTGCTCGGGCAGGTCCCGCCCCCGACGAAGGTGTAGGGCCTGGCGAGACCGTGAGCAGGCTCGGGACAGACGTCGTGTTCCAGGAGATGAGTTGCGTTTGTGTCGATTACAGATACACTGGTTTGGTGTCCGAGGTTGCTTCCTTTGAGCTTCCCCAAGCCCAGCGCAAGAGAATCGCGGCTCTAGTCAACGGTCCCGACGGCGGTGGCCCCCTAGCCGTGCGAACCGATCAGGGCGAGGTCGAGCTGCCACCGACGGCGCGAGCGGCCGTTCGTCGCCTGCTGGCTGATCTCGCTGCGGGCACAGCGGTGCACCTTCTTACCGACGACACCGAGCTGACGACCCAGGATGCCGCTGACATTCTCGGAATCTCTAGGACCTACGTCGTTCGCCTGGTGGACAACGGAAAGCTTCCGGCTCACCTGGTCGGAACCCACCGACGACTGCGAGCGGTCGACGTCTTGGCCTACAAGACTCGTCGCGATGCTCGGCTCGCTGGAGCCGACGCCGTCGCAGAGGCTGACATCGCCGCCGGCGTTCCATACCGCTGATTCACCCCCAGTCGCCTTCCATGCTGGTCGTGCTCGACGCGTGCGTGCTGTATTCACCGTCTCTCCGTGACCTGTTGCTGACACTCGCCGCCCTTGATGCTTTCGAGGTGTGCTGGAGCGAACCAATCCTCGAGGAGTTGAGCCACAACGTCGTCGCCGACAACCCACAGCTGGGCCCGATTCAGCGACGGCGACACAGTAGGCGGTCAACTCCTCGTCGCTGAGGTCGAGGAGAACAGAGCGGCGTGGAACTCCTGCACCGCAGTGACGGCATCGGCCCGAAGCGTCGCTTCGTCAATGTCCTCGTGATCAGTCGACATCTGGCTTGCGTAGGCGTCAGGGCCTTGCGCGTCAGGCAGCTCGAAATTCGCGAGAAGATCGTCCAGGGCGGTGCGGATAGAACCTCCGAGCTCCCCCGAGAAGAGCTCACGTGTACGGCGCGCGGCTGCAGTGGGACCGCCCAGGTTGTTGTGTAGAAGCACGAAGGCGATGTCGTACCAGTCTTTCGGCGCGCGTCTTTCGCGGGCCGCGCTCGCCTTGGCAAGAAGAAAACCGGAAAGTTCTGCGACTCGCAGCTGGACCACGTACAGGACTCCTCCGACCTTCGCCTGCAATTCTCGAGATGCCCAGTCTCTGGTGGCGAACCCGGTGCCTCGGAGGTTGACCGCCCCAAGGGACTCGCAATCATCGAATTCGATGGTTGCTCCAGCCGGCGCGCCGTCGAGGTCCGATAGGAACTCGAATTTCACGACTGCACGAGTGCCGCCGTCGTCCCAGAGCCAGCGCCAAGCCCGATGAGGGTCGACCTCGAACTCTGCGTTCGCGAGCGCGTTCTCGAGCCGCTTCGCGTTGGTCGAGCCGGCGACAATCTCGAGGTCGACCTGTACGTCGATGTCGGTCGTTCCAGCGTGAACGGCGCTGCTCTGCGAGCAGAGAAGTTCAGGAACGAGTCCTCCGAGAAGTACGAATTCCGGCGTCTGCCCGTAGTGGTGAACTACGCGTACGAGCGCCGCCTCGGCCGCAGCTCGAGCCACTCTGGTGCGGTTCGATTCTTCAGGCATGGGTGAGTTCGACCTCTTTGAGGTGTTCGGCAATCTCTTCGCCGCGTACGCCAACATGAGCGACGTCCGCGTATACGCGCGGCCAGGGCGCTATACAAAGACCATCTCGTTGCGTCGAGAGCTTGTACGTCGCTTTCGTCGGGAATGGCCGTAAGACGAGGCGACCGCTCTCGATCGGTCTGACGTCAGCGGCAGCGGCAGCCCGGTCGAGCTCGGTGAGGCTCACGGCGTCGACGTAGACCTCACCGGAGGTCACATTGGTGGCGAAGGGCGCGAGGATCGACGCCGCCATTGCGCCAGTGACCGCCCACTCGATCCCGTTCTTGTCCCAGCGCTCGCCGATCGCTTCAAGGGCGACGTACGGGTGGTTCCAGGAGACACCGCAGCTGAGCGACAGTGGTTTGCGCTTGTCGGTGGCCGCGTCCGCGTACTCCTCGAGGAGCCGGTCCAGGTTCACAACTCTTCTGGCGGACCGTGGTCCTCGGCGGGCGGTCGACTCGAGATGACCACGGTCCTCGAGAAACCGCAGTGCGCGCG
>JBEKGS010000071.1:0-11266 GCA_050012675.1 Acidimicrobiales bacterium | reverse complement strand
TAACGTCCGCTCATGACCAACGTGGGGACACGGATTTCACCCAGGCGGTCGAAAATGTCCCAATCACGGAACCGTCCCGTGACCGTGAACTCGCTTGGCCCGTTCATAGTCTCGTACACAACTTGGCTCATCTCGGCAAAGGTGCGTTCTAGCCCGGGCGGCCAGGGATCGAGACGGCAGAGATGGCGCTTGTAGAACACGTTCACCGCCCCGATGTACTCGGGGCAGGAGGTGAAGCCCGTTCGCTCGTGCCGGGTTATCACGTGTTGGACCTCGGCAGGTAGTTCGGCGAACAGCTGTGCGTGGTAGTCGAGGACATACTGCATGGACAACTGACCGCCCCACGAGCTGCCGAAGAGGTGGAACCGATCAAGGTCCAGAGCACTCCGGACCACCTCGACCTCGCGAACGAAATGCTGAACCGTCCACAGGTCATGCCCGGCCCACCGTGGAGGCATAGCAGCGGGATGCCTCCGTGACCGACACTGCGGTACCAGACGCGGCCACCGGGAACGTCGATCATTCCCTCACGTATTCTCATTGTCTTGACCTCCTCAGCTCTATAGACGAACGAGCGGCGAGTATTTCTTACTACCGTGAAAGTCGCTGGCTGGCTCTGAGGGCAACGAACACCCGTCCTGTTTGGGCAGTGCGGTTAGGGTGTTTCGAGCGCAGGTACACGAGATGCCCATCAGCAACCCGATAACCCCGTTAGGGAGGCCGGGTAAGAGAGGTGCGCACATGGAGGGGGCTCCAAGGAGCAATATTTCGGCGGTGCGCCCAGTCTGCCAGCCCTGATAGGCCGTTTCCTCAGCTGAGCGCAGTACTCGTTCAGCTGATGCTGGAGTCGACCACTCTTGGATGCCCGGAGCTCTGAAAGAAGATGCCGGGGTAGGGTCGTGTCCAAAAGCCCATGCTCGGGTTGTCGTCCAATGTCGAGTTCTCGACGGTCAGCGTGCCCGTGTTGTCGTCACTTACGAAGAAGATGGCACCGCCGCCCTCGCGGGCCTGGTTGTCGCGGATGATTGTGCCCTCGATCTCGAGCGAGTACCTGTCTCCATCGCAGTAGATGGCACCGCCGCTGCCTCCGCCCGGGGTGCCCCGCGCGGCCGGGTTCGCTCCGTAGCCGATGGCGTCGTTGTTGGTCATCACGCTGTTGAGCACTACCCAAGAGACCCCGATGCTGCTGAGCGCCCCCCCGTTGGAACACCGCCCGCCTCGGAACGTGTCGCCGGTGATGTACACAGGCTTGTTGCGCCACTGGGCCAGGGCGCGGACCGCGGCGCCTCCGAGGTCTGGGCCGACGTGGTAACAGCTGTCGTCGATGAACCGGGAGTTGACCACCTTAAGTTGGCCACCTAGGTCGAATATGGCGCCGCCACCCCCACCCCCGAAGCTCGTGCCCTTGGATTGACTGACTGTGGAATTGCCATTCTCCAAGGTCATGTTCTGTACGACGAGCTCGGGCCATTCCTGGTCGTAGCAATCCGAGGTGGTCCACTGCTGTCTCTTATCGCAGGTGTTCATGTAGAGGATCTGACGCTTCCCGGCGCCGCTCAGGGTGACTGTCCCGCCGCCATCCAGGACGATTAAGTGGCTGGTGTTCACGACCCTGGCAGTCGCAGTCATTGTTATGGTCACAGGGCCCGGACCGCATTTGAAAACAATGACGCCGCCGCTAGCGACTGCCCTTACGACCGCGGCTGACGTGCAACTGGTGGGTGTGCCGTTGCCGATGACATGGCTCGGGTGGTTAGTGGCGACCGCATCGCCGGCGAGCGGCACCCGCGCGTGGCCGGCCGGGTTGCCGAAGTCCGGCAGTGGACGCGTCGGTACCGGCACCGAGACCGAAGCGTTCGCTGCAAGAGTAGATACGCCGCCTAGTGCCAAGGCAGCTCCCCCCGCCAGTACTACAAAGAACCCGCCCCACCCAGCCCTGCAGCGCACAGCGCATCATGTTACCCGTGACCGTTGGTTGCCTTACGGAGACTGGCAGAGTTCCACGGCTGTCGTTCAGCCACGAACCAGCCGTCTTGCTGCGCCGACTCTGGCGTTGCAGCCTCAGACGGCGTGCTCCCCGAGTTGATCGGCATCCGCCGGGGCAACTCCAGGGCTCTCGCTCAGGCATAGCAGCCGGTCACATCGTCCGGCCGATTGTCTCGTGCGGCGGTCTTGGGCAATGGGTTTCGAACGCAACCCGCTGCCCGAACGTCGCCCACCTAATCTCAGTTCCGCCGCAGATCTGAAGGCTACCCGTACGCCTGATCGACTCTGCCGCGATCAGCCTGGCCTCGGAACGTCATCGAAGGATCATTCTGCGCATCATGAAGGAGATCCACCACACTCCCCTGGGTGGTGCGACGCGCCAAGTGCACGGTTGCGCGTAACCCCGCCGTTCGGTGCGCCGTCCCCCGCCCGTCGAACCGAGAGGTGGACGTTGCTCTGGCGCGACAGACCCGACCGCACCGGTCCTCCCAGCGGCAGCGGCACCAACTCCGGTGATTCGGTTCGCGGTGCGTTCACTCCGCTCGCAGTACAAGGGCCGTCGGCGTGCGCGAGGCATACCTGCCCGGGAGCGCTGCGATGACGTTCGCGAGCAGGAGTGCGCCGACGCCGACCAGGACGAGAGGCAGTACGGGCACCGTGGGTGCCGGTACGGCGTATATCTCGTGGGCGAACAGGATCCACAGTGAGCGTCCGAGAACGATGCCGAGCGGGATCCCGACGACGACGCCGATGACCGCGATGACAGTCGCCTGCCAGATCACCGAGGCAGTGAGCTGTCTTTGCGTGAAGCCGAGCGACTTCAACAAAGCGAGGTCGTGCCGGCGCCTGCGCACCGAGGCGACGAGGGTCAGGCCGAGGGCTATGACGGCCGCAAGGGCCAGCCCAGCTGCGAGAACGAGTGGGGTCGAGCCGATCGAGCGGTAATTCTCTATCTCGGCGGGGTACTGCACGGCCAGCACCTGGACGCTCGCCCCCGCGCCGGTGCCATCGGTAAGCGCCAGAAACACCTTGGTGCCCGTCTCCGCGACCTTGTCGAGGTTGGCCAGTCCCGCCACCGGCGTCACGCCAGGTCGCAACCTGACGAAGATCATCGTTGGTCCGTTGAGCGTCGGAATCGCGTTGTGGAGGAACTTCTGGAACGCGGGAGGCTCGATCCCGATGGGGACTATCGCACCGGTGCCCATCGAGGTGTGAAGGGTTCCTGAGCTTCCTACGGCGGGCAACGTTGCCGTCCCGACGATCAGCATGCGCGTCGGGGGAACGTACACCGGTTCGTCTTTCGGTGATCCGTAGGACACCCTGACGTAGTCCCCGACGCGCTTGTGCAGCTGGGCGAGAGTCGCCGCGCCGAGCACGATCTGGTTGTTTGCCTCCACCTCGTGTCCCGACAACATGGGAGGGGCGACCGCGGCGTTGTTACCCGCGAGGATTATCGGCACGGTCAGGCCGCCGATCTGGGCGTTGGCGAAGTTGACGCCTGAGAACGCGGCGACGTCCGGGTCCTTGTTCAAAAGTGCTACCGACTGGAGTGGGATCACATAATTGGAAGAGATCGCGTAGCTCCAGTTCCAACCGTAGAGCTCCGGATGGGACACCAAGGTATTGAGCCCGCTGCCGAAAGTGAGGGTGGCGACGACGATCAGTATCGCGAGCGCCGTCCCGAAAAGTGCGGAGCGCACCGGCACGGCCGTGCGACCCCGACCGGGCTCGAGGGCGAAGCGGACCCCGGCGATCGCCGACACCGGGGCGCCGGCGTCTGCGGCAAGTCTCGCCACGCCAGATGTGCGTGCCGGCCTAGTCGCGACCTTCTGGTGCCACTTGCCTGTTGCCGACCGGTAGGCGAGGACGACGGCCGCGGCACCGATCGCGCCGATGAGCACGACAAGCCCGATCCCGAGCACGCTGATGTCGAAAGCGACGCCGGAACTGGGATACACGGGCCGCACCGGGCCGATGGGCGAGAGCGGGGAGAGCCCGACGGCGACGGCGACTGCGACCAGCGATCCGACCACGACGCCGCCGAGTATGCCGAAGAGCGCGTCACCGACAGCCATCGCGGGGCTCGCGCCGAGGGCCCTCAGCACCTCGAGGTCTTCCTCTTTTGCCTGGAGCTGGCGGGCGATCATCTGGACGGCGATTAGTAGCGCCGCGATCACGGCGATGGCACCGAACACCCCGAGGGCGATGGCCTCGGGCTTCACCGTCCTGTCAACCTGCCCCTCGACCACCGAAGTGACATGGAACGAGTACGTGGTTCCCCTCGGGAGGGCGGCGATGATCTCTCGTTCCACGGCCGAGACGCCGTTGGCTCCGTCGCGGAGCTTCAGCCCGTAGTAGAAGTACTGGTCCCCGCTCGCGAGACCTGCGGTAAAGGCCGGGGTGAACAGAACGAACGCCGGGTAACGATCGACCTCGTCGAGGACGACCTCGTTGTTGAGCACCACGGTGCCCACGAGGTGCATCATGCGCCGCAGGTGCGGCTTGACTTTCGGTGTGCCGAAGTCAGGCAAGTTGCTCTGCGCGGTCGTATAGATACCGAATGGGATCACCTCGCCGACGTGCCAGCCGAGCAGTCGTTCAGCCTCGGCGGTCGCGGCGAACTCGTCCACGCTCTTCGGATCAGCTACGCGGCCTTGCACGGCCGTGACCCGGTCCTGGTCGAAGTATTCGCCATCGACGCTGCCGAGCGCCGAGACCTCGCCGGCGTAGAACCCGGCCGCGATGATCGGGGCGCCGTTCGCGCTCAGCGGGAACGTCGTGAGGCTGTTGGACGCGGCTTCGACGTGCTCGACGCCGGGGAGTCGCGCGAGGTCCTTTGTCAGGTTTGGCCCGTAAAGGCTGATCAGGCTCAGGTCGGAGGGGTTGGTACTGGCGAGGAAGACTGAGAACGAGGACTGGGTGCGCCGGGCCGCTGCGATCGAGCCCAACCCGATTCCCCCGGTTAGGGCAATGAGCAACACGATCGAGAGGTAACCGCCCCATCGCCGGCCCAAAGTGGCTCTGAAGCGGTACCAGGCAACTATTGGAACCTGCCCGCTCACGGCAGACCTTCCCCCCCTGCAGTGGCCGATGTCCTAGGTGCATACGGAGTCTGGCTGGTTCCGAGCTTTCGGCCAAGGTGGTAAGCCCATCCACCGTCCTCGTGTTAGCACTACTGCAGAAGGCCGTTCCGTCCTCGGGTCTGCGACCGAACGATCGATCCGACGCCTGGAACTGCCAGCTACTGCCCCGCAGGAAGTAGCAACCCAATCCAAGAGTTGGCCCTAAACCGTTGTGCCCTTGCGGACAGAAGTCTCACCCCGAACGTCGACCCAACTGACGGAGCTGACGCGACAGAGCGACGGCCCGGAAGGGCACGGTTCCCTGCTGATTATCCGTGACTGCCGGCAACCGAAAACACGCCGGAGGTGTCGATCAGATCGTCCAGTTGTGGCACCTCGCGTGTGACGGCGGGCCGCCGCTAGCCCTCGGTTGTACCCCGTCGACTTCGTTGGTTCGAGCGCAATCCGGATCGTGAGCCAGTTGACGAAATACCGACGAGCTGAGCGGAGGGTGCCCAACATATTGGCCCGACTGGCTCTTTGGGTTGCACTGGCCAACGGTTCGGTTCGCGCATGTGGAGCAGGTCCTCAGTGTCACCCAAACGGCAGGTCCGAGACCGGCCGAGCTCGCGCTGCGCGCCTTGCTACCAGCCGGGCCGCGTCCGGCTGGTAGGCCTCAACTCGGCGGCAGGCCGAGGTCGCTCCGAACAACGTCGCCAGCGCTCACTGCCGTCAACCCAGTGGCTATGAGTTGAGCCTTGTCACTCTCTAGTTGGGCCACGGTTTCTGTTTTCACGGCTTCCAGGTTCCTGATGACGACTTGGTCATCCGCGATGAGGGCCTGAATGTCGGTCTCCGTCTTGCCGGTGACGTCGATTCGCGATATCGCATTGTCGAAAGTCGTCAGCTCCCCCGCATAGGTGTCACAAGGACCGATTGCCGGGCTGACCGTGGTCAAGCCTTCGATCGCGGCCCTCCATGTGAGGTAATCAGCTTTGGCGACTGTGGCGGCCGCCAGGTACTGCTGGGTCGCCTTTGTCGACGAGACCGCCGTGGTTGAAGTCGTCGGGCTGACGGTCGTCGACGTTGCGGCCGCGTTCACGGTTGTCGATGTCGAAGTCGCGCCGACGGTGGTTGATGTTGAAGCCGGGCTGACGGTCGTCGATGTCGAAGTCGACGGAGTCGCCGCCGGCGGGGAGCTTGAACAGGCCGCCGCCAGAACCGCCAGTCCTATCAAGGCGATGTGTCTCGCCCTCATCGAGCCTCCTCGCTTGCAGACTTGAACCTCATTCCCAGACGGAGCTTGCTCACGCGCTCCTTGCCTCCGGTGTCGCTCATCGTGCGCTTTTGGTGCACCGGCTGTCAGGGCCAAATGTCACAAAGATGTGCGTCCCAGGCGCGTCGCTCGAGCAGGCTCGAGTCATAGCCGGGCGAGCGGCTTGTGCTGGTTCCACCATCGCGCTGCCATCGCCGAGCGGATGACCGCAACCAAGATGGCGACATTGCACGACAACGCGGACTCCGATTGCCCAGTTGTACGACTGCCGGACGAGCGTGTGAGCCACGCGAAGAAAGTCACCGGCGCCGAATTGGCAACCGATCGTTAGAAGACCTGTAGCTCAAATAGCTTCGCCACGGTTTGCATCTCGGGTATGTCAGGCGTGATGGGCCGAGTCTCGAGAACCTCGATCTCCAGCTCCTCATCTTCGAACAGCGCCCAGCACTCCCAGCCTGACCGGATGCGAGACTCGTAGCGGACTCCGCCGTAGCTCGGTTCCTCGCCGCTCGATGCCATGTACGCCCATTCCGAGATCATCTGGGTTACGCGCCTGTCCGGGCCGCGTACGGTTGAAACGTCAAGGTCGGACAGTCCTATCGAGGAGAGGCCCAGCGCAAGTTCCCTCCGCAGGAACTGGTGTGTCACAGGTGACTCGACATCGACGAACACGAGATCACGGGCAAGTCGCACATGGACGACGGTGCGCCGCTGGCGCCAGTCGGCGGCGACCGACCCGACCGCCATGAAGCCGAGCGCTTGCCATTCGTCCTCGACCAAGGCCAGCATCTTGAGGCTGGGGCGGAATCGGGCGAGCGTCTCGCCGAAGCAGGTCTCGAGGTCGGTTCCGAAATAGAGGACGCCGTAGCTCATCATCAGCGGGTCGAACCGGTTGGCGCGAGACGGCGCGCCACCCCCACCAACAGGTACGGCGAGTGGGTTGTCTCCGCGCGCGACGCGCCACAAGCCGTCAACCGGGGGTGCGACCGTGGCCGGTCCCTCAGTCATTGCTATCCACCCGAGACGAACGCCTTCGCAGCCGCCAGTGCCTCCTTGAGACGACCGTCATGGATGGCCTCGGCGGGTGAGTCGTCCCCGAGCTGCGGGTTCATGCCGATGAACCAGGCTCGCACGACATGCGCGCTGTCCTCGGCGATGAGCAGGTGGAAGATCTGGAAGGCCGCCCGGAGCCGGCGTTCGGCGTCTGCCCGTGGCGCTTGCGCGCCCTGTGCCCAGCGGCCGACGCGTTTCGGGTCGGCGACACCGGCGATGTAGGCGACGAGCTTTTGTCCGAGCGTCTCCTGGAGGTATCTCGCGATGTCCTTGACCTCGAAGGCCACCGCCTTTTGATGTGCCTCGCTCGTCGCTGACCTTGCTGTCGTCGCCATCTGGTCCGCACCCTTCAACCAGCTAACCAGGAGTCTACGGCAGACCCCCATGTTCACCACCAGTTATACTACCGGAAACGACACCGAGCGGCACGTCTTCGAGGCGATCGAATTTGACGGGCTCTAAGAGGGGTTGTTTATGCGTTCGGTGGGACTGTTGGACACCTTGGCCAGGTGGTAGTTGCAGAGCTTGTCGAACTATCAGCTCGTTCGCGGACATAGAGTCGCCCGTGCTTCTCCTCGGAGGAAGCAGCAGCCCGCGTACTTGAAGGCTGGTCTGATCAAGCTTTCGTCGGCTGGGGCGGCACATCCGAGTCCGACCCACGCGACCGGTTCCGGTCGGCTCGGCGCTGCAGGATGGTACGTTCACCCGCGTTCGCTGTACGCGAAGCTGCCTCGATGAACGCGTCGCGCGCCTGCGCCTGCAGCCCGGCCCGCTCGAGCAGGTCCCCGCGCACGCTCGGAACCAACGGTGAACCGCCGAGTGAATCGCCGTCCACCTCCTCCAGCACGGCGAGCCCGGCGCCAGGGCCGTACGCCCGCCCGTACGCGACCGCCCGGTTCACCTCGACGACCGGGCCGGGCGCGGCGCGGGCCAGGACGTCGTACAACTCCGCGATCCGGCACCAGTTCGTGTCCTCGGCGCGTACCGCACGGGCGTGCTGCGCCGCGATCGAGGCCTGCAGGAAGTACCTCCCGACTGGAATCCCGCGAGCGGCCAGTTGCCCCGCCTTCTCCAAGGCGGCCATGCCACGCCGGATCAGCAGCTGATCCCAGAGGTTCCGGTCCTGTGCCTCCAACAGGACCGGAGCTCCGTCCTCATCGAGCCGGGCCGGCATCCGCGAGCCTTGGATCTCGAGCAGCGCCTGTAGGCCGAGCACCTCGGGCTCGTCGGGAGCGAGGGCGGCCAGCATGCGCGCGAGCCGGATCGCCTCGTTCGCCAGATCGGGGCGCATCCACACCTCGCCGGCGGTGGCGGTATAGCCCTCGTTGAAGATCAGGTAGATCACCGCCATGACGTCGTCGAGCCGCTTGGTCCGCTCCAGCCCCACGGGAAGCTCGAACTCGGCGTGCGCCTCGGACAGCGTCTTCCTAGCTCGCGAGATCCTTTGGCCCATCGTGGACTCGGTGGCCAGAAATCCGCGGGCGATCTCGGCGGTGGTGAGCCCGCCGACCAGTCGCAGCGTGAGTGCGGCCCGGGATTCGGGCGTCAGAGTCGGGTGGCAGGACAGGAAGATGAGCCGGAGTACGTCGTCCTCGATGTAATCGACCTGGCTCCCGACGTCGGGCATCGTCTCCTCCTGCCTCCCTCGGGCATGTTCGAGCTCCGCGACCTTGCGGCGGAGGTTGTCGGCACGCCGGAAGTGATCGATGGCGCGCCGCTTCGCGGTGGTCATCAACCATGCGACCGGGTTATCGGGGATGCGGGTGGCGGGCCACTGCTCGAGCGCTGCTACAAGGGCGTCCTGCGCCAAGTCCTCGGCGAGGCTCACATCGCGGGTCATCCGGGTGAGGGCACCTACGAGGCGGGCCGACTCGGCCCGCCAAGCGGCGTAGATGGCCTGGTTCGGATCACCGGGTCGGGTCTCTGCCGGCACAACGCCAGCGTAGTGAGCCCGATCTCAGCCCGGATCTGCCGATCCTTGCCCCGGATGGCGAAGGATCGGCGGGTCCAGAGTCACTCGCCGGGCGCCTCGGGTCCGGTCGAGATCTGGCGCAACGTGGAGATCACGGTGATCTCGGGCCAGTACTTCGCGTGAAGCTCGGCGAACGACTGCTGGTCCGCCGCGGCTTCCTCGATGCTGGGGTACTCCATGATGGCCCAGCCGCCGACGACCTCCTTGGCTTCCGCGTACGGCCCGTCGACGCGGGTGACCTCGCCTTGGCGGACGATGTAATTCACGGCGTCCTCAGTCCCGAACAGACCGCCCCCGTCGAGGAACACGCCCTTGGCGGCCCGCTCGCTGATGTACTCGTCCATAGCGTCGAACAGCGCCTGCGGTGGCGTCCCGACGCCCTCTTCCATCCGTACGAATCCCATGAAACGCGGCATCTCAATCACTCTCCTTGTAGTTCCCCAGAGGTACTTTCTCGCACGTACGTCGAACGGGTATGCGGTGCTTCGACATCGACTCTCGAAATTTCTCGACCATCTTCTGCGCCCCGGTCTCGGAGTCTCGGTCGCCGAGACCGTGGGTGCCGTGCCGACCGCCGGTTGACGGGAGTCGGGCCGACTGCCTACGAGAGGCTGAAAACGAGCTATTCACCTAGAAACTCCCTAGTCAGAGGAGTGGGCACATTCGAGCGGTGTGGGAAATGCTTATTCGGTGGGTGCCTGATGCCCCGGTCAGCGAGTTCTGTCGATGGCCCGAATTGGTCCCGTTGATCTATCCCCCGTCCGCGCGTAGCAGGGTTTGGCGATTGTCCTCCGGGCCGCAGTCAAAGACCTAGGTGACGATGGCGTCGTCACTTCTGCGGAGTGGTGCTCGAAGGGTGAAACCTCCAATGTGGCTGTCAATGCGCTGACCAGGTGCGCCTCGTCTTGGCCGTCGAGTTCTGCGCCGATAGAGCAACAACGCTGGCCGAGTTCGGTGGCCAGTTCAGGCAAGATCCCGAGGCAGTCGCGACCCCAAATGCTGGACCAGATAGAGGTGAGGAACGAGCGGTCGAAGCGCCAAGTGGTGTCACCGTCGGAGATCTCGGTGATCGATGGGTCCATCGCGCGAGGGTAGGGCCGTGCCCGCGTTTGTGTATCGCTACGCCGCCTCAACTGCGACGGGCAAAGACGTCGCACGATTTCGTGGTTGCTGGGATCGGTAGCATGCACAATCCGTGACCGTGGTCGTCGAAGCCGAACGCATCTCCATGAGAACGCCGGATCGAGTCTTGTTCGATCAGCTTTCGCTTACCGTCTCGGCTGGTCAACGAATCGGTGTCGTTGGTATCAACGGCGCTGGTAAATCAACGTTGCTCCGCGTCCTCGCAGGCGTCATCGAGCCAGAGTCGGGGTTGGTCCGTCGGGGGCGCGGCGTGCGTATTAGCTACCTAGACCAGGACCCGGTACTTGCATCGGGAACGGTGCGCGACGCGATCGGCAATGGGTGGCAGTCCGAGGCCGTCGCCCAGCGACTAGGCATGGGCGCCGAACTGACAACCGACGTCTCGAGGCTGTCCGGTGGACAAGCGAAGCGTGTCGCCCTTGCTCGCGCACTAGCGCGGCCCGCGGAGCTGCTCGTGCTCGACGAGCCGACCAACCATCTTGATCTCGGCGCTGTCGCGTGGCTCGAGGATCAACTCCTCGCATTTCGAGGCGGACTCGTGATCATCAGCCACGACCGCCATCTCCTCGATCGCGTCACGACACGAATGCTTGAGCTCGATCGCGGCAGTCGCTACCTGCATGAGGGCACATATGCTTCGTATCTCGAAGCGCGAGCCGAACGCGACGACCGTGCCTCGTCTGCAGAGGCAGTCCGACGAAACCTCGCCCGACGCGAGCTCGCCTGGTTGCGGCGGGGTGCCAAAGCGCGCACGAGCAAGTCGAAAGCACGGGT
>JBEKGS010000070.1:0-10987 GCA_050012675.1 Acidimicrobiales bacterium | reverse complement strand
TCCCCCTTGGCATGTCCGCCGCCGCCGAGAGCGGACCAGACCCGGCCGCACGCGTCAGTGTCGTTGCCTCCATCGGCTATTTCGCCAGCCTCGCCGGGCCACCAGCCATCGGCTTGCTCGCCCAAGCTGGCGGCCTCCTCAACGCCCTGTGGCTCGTCGTCGCGCTCTTCCTCGCCGCGTTCGCCGTCGCCGGCTCACTCCGGCAGCCGGCGTCACCTTCTGGTGTCACGGAGTAGAGACGATGGTGTCCTGCTTTGTCGACTGTGAGCCGAACCAGTTGGTTTGAGTTCCCCTGTGAACAGACAAGGCTTTGTCTGCTGCACCGCAGCCGAAAGGTTGCGGCCCACTGATAGGACTACATCTGGCGAGCGGCGCCCATTCTCGGAGGGCCCGCGGTCCAAGAGGAGGGCAGGCTTACAGCTGGTCGGCGAGCGAGGCGACTTCGACGTTGCCAGCTTTCGGACGCGACCACGCACCAAAGTCTGCAGACAAGCTGTTGTGACGGTGCGCCCTCTCCTCGTCGCTAGCCTGTCTGAGGCAGCAGACAGCTGCAGCGGGCGAGCGCCGGTGGCACTCGACGAGTCGGTGGGCGAGGGGACGAGCGGATGCCAGCAGGACAGTGCATGCCACGAGCGCGGGGGGCAGGTGGCCTGGCACGGGCGATCATCGCTGCCGCGGCGCTTCTCTGCGTGCTGGGGGGCGCCGGGCTCGCCGCGGCGTCGACGACTGCGTCGTACTCATTCAAGGTCACGGGAGCGGGCTCAGGGTCGCTGCACAACGGGCACTACGGTGGTTGCCTCAACGGAAGCGGCCAGATCGACGTGAACGACATTGTCGGCACGATCACCCACTTCACCAAGGATGTCGTGAGCTGGGACCTCACGATCGACGAGACGCACAACGGCACCTTCCACTTCGCCGGCTCGCCGATCGCACATCCGACCACCGAGTTTTCGGCGATGCCCACGGGAACGAACTTCTCGGCCGTTCAGAGCGACCAGTTCTTCGCCGACAAGGGCACCGTCACCATCCACGGTGAGGGCGCTACGGGATCGATCTCGGCTACCTTTTCCAACACCCACAATCAGCAGCTGAAGATCACGGGACACTGGACCTGCATTACCTGAGATCGAGGACTGATGCGCCAGCACCTCCCGCTGCCAAATGGCGTCACCGTTGGCGGAATTCGCACAAAGTAGCAGCAGCTCAGAACAAGGTGTTATGGGTACCGCCACTCACAGTCCGCGAGTCGCCCGAACGAGCGCGTGTCGGCACGCGCAGGCCAGGACACGTCGCACTCCCACCGACAGTCGCTCGACAGCGCAACCGAAGCTCGCACGGTGGCGGCCAGGTTGACGATCAAAGACGTTTCCGGCGGTGGGGGCCCAGGTGACTAGTGGCGCGTCTTCCCGCGATGCCCCCTCGCTCTCGAGCCTCCAGATATTCAAATGTGCCGCCTGCGAGGGATCCTCCGGCCCTGTTCAGCAGCACCGTCAGGACGGCTTACAACGGTCTACGACGCCGGAGGTCACCCGAGGAATTCTGTCCCTAGTGAGCGAGGCTCCTGTCGCGCGATCGCCATGCCAAGCGATGGAAATTGCTGATTGCCTCTTTCTCGTCGATGCCCACCACCACCCTGTCGTCAAGGACGACCTCTCCTCCCACGATCGTCCATCTGACGTAATCGGCACTGCAGGCATAGACGACCGCTGCCATGCCGTCGTACACCGGTGCACGTGCGCTCCGCTGAGGTCAACGACGATGAGATGGCCGCCAAACCGGGCGCCAGCCGGCCAACCTCGGGACGCTGCATCGCGTCGGCGGAGCCAGTTGTGGTCAGCTTCAACAGCTCCCTGGTGGTGCGGAAGCGGGGATCACCAGTCCGCTGCTTGTGGACGAGGCCGGCGAACTTCATTTCGTGGAACATGTCGATGGCGTAGTGCGAATGGGGACCGTCGGTGGCGAGGCAGATGCGCCCGCCGGCGGTACATAGCTCAGCCAGGGGAAGGGTTCCCGAGCAGAGCTTCGCGTTGCTTACAGGGCAAGTTGCTATCCGGGCATCGCGAGCTCATCAGCGAGTTCAACGCCCAGGTCGGCATTGCGGGCACCGTCGAGCTAGAGATGACGTTGTGACTTGGCTCAGCTGTTGGCTCCGCGGGCCGCGACCCGCCAGCGGTCGACCATCGCGCCGCCAGCCACGACAACGAGCTCGTCCGCCAGGTTCACCGCAGAACAGACGTGATTGGGCACTACCCGCAAGACCGTGCCGAGCTCGGGGAGCACTGACGTCGAGGGCCACGTGACCGTCGCGTGATGCTCGGACAACGCGCTCACGCGCGCATCTGGATGATCGGCTAAACGCCCGTAGCCGGTCGTCCATGCGGGGCGATCGGCGCCCAGGATCTTGCTCCCAGCGTCGAGGACCACGCGTCCTGGGGCACGGCTCACAACAGTGGCGGCGGCGGTCAGCGCAATTTGGTCGATGGCGCACGAGCCCAGCTCGAGCTGTTGAGCGTCGCCGAAGACGTAGATCCCGGGGCGAATCTCGGTCACGGACCCGGCTTTCGTGAGTGCCGCAGTGGGAGTCGAGCCTCCGCTGAGGACCTGTACGTCCACGCCGGCCGCCTGCAAACTGGAAGCGGCGCCTGCGAGGGCCCGGGCCTCGTCGGCAGCGGCAGGACCCGCCAAAGAGGGGCCGTAGCCATGGCCGGGGAACGTGAAGAGGCCCCGCACGCAAAGCCCTGATCCGACGGCCGCCAGCGCCAAGTCACCGGCGGCATCCGGGGCGACGCCGGTGCGGTGGTGCCCACTGTCGATCTCTATCATCACCTCGAAGGCCCCGCCTCCAGCGGTGTTGCGCGCCAGCATCTCGGCACCCTCGGCGGAGTCGACCCCGATCCGTAACGAGCAACGCTCTGCCAGCGAGCGCAGCCGTTCTCCCCGGGCAGGGTCAACCCAGAGCGGATAGGCGATGAAGACGTCCCTGCACCCACCGGCAACGAACACTTCCGCCTCGGACACGGTCGCCACCGTGATGCCGGCGGCCCCGGCGCTAAGTTGGCGCGCCGCGATCTCCAGGCACTTGTGCGTCTTGGCGTGCGGTCGCAAGGAGAGTCCGTGATCCCGAGTCAGAGCGGCCATCGTCGTCACGTTCTTGTCGAGCACGTCGAGGTCCACAGCAAGGTAAGGCGTGGAGAGGTCGTCTTGTGACGGGATGGGCACAGGAACACTTTCCCACAGGCCATGCGCCAGCCGTTTTGGAGGGCTGTCGCGGCTCATGAAGCATTGTCGCGGCTTTTTCGGCTGCCAGCTTGACCGATCGAAGAGTCTTCGGCGGTGGCGGCGTACGACGCCGTTCTCTCCTGGAGTCCTCCAGATGTTCAAGGGTGCCACCTGTCAGAATCCAACAGGCTCCCCGCACAACAGCACTGTCAGAACGGCCACAACGGCCCAGGACATGTCTGGGAGTGGAGGACCAGTGGCGGAATCGCTTGGGCCACGGCGCTTTACCCGGCGAATTGGTCTCGTCGAAATGTCCGTCTGCGAACTGCGTGGCTTCCGGTAGTCGTCCTCTGCGGCGACGGGGCCGATCTGACGGGGGACCGGCATCCAGACTGAGTCCAGAAGCCCAGTGTCGCGTGGTACGAGAATGTCCTTCGGAAAGGGACACAAGCGCATGGGAGCGGGCCATGGCGCAGTTGGGTCGGACTTCCAGTCAGATCCACGTAGGATCGACAAGTGGAAGATTCGTACGAGGCGACAGGGAACCGGCCAGCCGCGTCCGACAAGACTTTGCCCGGTCTCGACCTGTACTGGATTCCGATAGGTGCAGGCGCCGACGTTGTGCGCATTAGAGGGACCGCCGTCCAACTGCGCGCCCACAGTGACATATATCACTCCGCTCTAGTGGCAACCACCAGCGACGCCAACTTCATCATTGAGATGACCCCGATTCCCGGCGCCCGGAGGCGACAAGACCGTGGCGTTGTTTCCGAAGGCCCAGTCGGAAGCCGACGGGCTCCACGGCTGCGCATCTTCCGCTACGAGATCCGCCGATGGCGCAACGGCGTGATCCCCGACATCTCCTTCGCGGTCGCGAGTCCAGTTCGCGTCACGGATGACGTGGGCCTCGTGGAGCAAACTCTCGACTTGGTGCCCTTCGTGCCAACACCGGTGTGGGGTCGCGACGAGCTTCACGCCGGTGGGATGTGGACCTGCAATTCGGTAGTCTCCTGGCTCCTGACCCGCATCGGACTCGTCACGGCTGCTGGACAACCGCCGGGTGGAGGTAGGGCGCCCGGCTGGGCCGCCGGCGTCACCGTGGCGCGGCACTCGCTGAGCACCCTCTGATACGACCAAGCGCCTTGAACCTCGGTGACCCGCGATGGGTCTTCTCTCTCGGGTCCTCCAGATAGCCAAATGTGGCACCTGTCAGATCCAGCAAGCTCCCCGCTCAGTGGGCACCAGTCAGAACGGCTCACAACGGCCTGAGACGCCTGGGGATTCCACCCAGATCCAGTCACGGAACCACGGAGGCTCTGGCTCACGGTGCGGCGGTTCACGCGGGCGCGCGAATCTTGGCGAAATATCCGTCGATCTGCACTCGGCTTGGCGCCTCCGGGACTCGCTAAGCGACGCTCGGAAATGGTTGTTATGGCGGCGCGGCGGTTACCCATTCGCTGTTCGCCCGTTGGCTCGCTGACGTGGCCGAGCGGCAATGTTCTGCTCGGCACTTCACGAGCGGAGGTCGAAGACGAGGCGGGCTGCTACCTCGCCCCGTTCCACCTCAGCTATCGCTTCGTTTACCTGCTCAAGGGGCCGGGTCTCTTTCCTTACCGTGGTGCGCCCAGAGGCGTGGAGCTCAAAGGTCTCGGCCAAGTCGGCCCGGGTCCCGACGAACGAGCCGATGACCTTGATCTCCTGGACGATGGTCTGGAAGATCGGAAGGTGCATCGTATTGTCCTTCGGCGCGCCCAGCGCCACGATCGTCCCGCCGCGCCGGAGGCTCCCAAAGGCCTGTCCGTAGGGCCCGTTCGCGGACGCGGCGATGATCGCGACGTCCGCCCCCCCAAGAGCTTGGACCGACTCGGCGGGGTCTTGCTTGGTGCTGTTGACCGTGTAGGCCGCACCGAGCTTGTCTGCAAGTGCGAGCCTGGCGTCTTGCCTGTCAACAGCGACGACAGTCGCTCCAGCCATCTTGGCGTACTGGACGGCGAGGTGGCCGAGCCCGCCGATGCCGAAGACGGCTGCCAGGTCCGAGGGGCGTGCCCCTGATGCCTTCACGGCCTTGTAGGCGGTGACCCCGGCGCACGCCAACGGCGCGGCGTCGAAGGGGTCGACCGTGCCGGGCACACGTCCGACAAAGGCGGCCTCTGCCAGCGCGTACTCGGCGAAGCAGCCGTTGACGACAAAGCCCGTGTACCTTGCCTGGGGGCACAGCGTCTCACGGCCTGAGACGCACAGCTCGCATGTCCCACAGGCCCAGCTGAGCCAGGGGACCGCTACCCGGTCGCCTTCCTTCAGGTTTGTCACGCCGGCGCCCAACCGCTCGACGACCCCGACCCCCTCGTGCCCGGGGATCAGCGGCAGCGGGGGCTTGAGGGGCCAGTCCCCGTGTGCGGCGTGGATGTCGGTGTGGCAGAGCCCTGACGCCTCAAGCTTCACGAGCACTTGGCCGTGACCGGGCTCGGGGAGAGGTACGTCTTCGAGCTGGAGTGGCTGGTTGAACTCCTTGATTACTGCTGCCTTCATGGAGGCCTCCTCAGGTTGCTATAACCGGACGGTCAGGTGGTAGCGGCGCCGGTGCGCCAGAGCGATCGTCACCTGGGCCGTTCCCGAAATGTCCCCGCATGGTGCTCAAGGCGCGGTACGGCCCGATTTCCCTCACTCATGTGACTTGGGCGAGGAAGATGCCACAATTGCTCCCGTGACCGCTGACGGGCCCGAGGACCCCGTGGGGCTGTTCGTACGAGTCTCCTTGCTGGACGGGTTCGCAATTTCGGTCGGCGGTCGCAACGCCGGGCCTTGGCCCCGCCCTGGCGCCAAACGCCTCTGTGAGCTCGTCCTGGTGAGCCCCGGCCGGCGGGTCAGCCGTGACCTCGCTTGCGAGGCTTTGTTCCCCGGGCACAATCCTGAAGACGCGGCAAGGGCGCTTGTGAAGGCGTTGTCGATGGCCCGTGGCGTCCTGTCCGCGCTCGCTGGCCCGGCTGCAGGGCTGCTCCAGTCCGACCGGGCCAATATCTGGGTCGCGCCGGAGGTCCCGCTTGAAATTGACGCCGAGAGTCACGAACAGGCGCTCAGAGCCGCCCTGGCGATGAGCCCTGGACGGGGCCGCGATGACGGGCTTGTGGCGGCCCTAGCCGAGGAGGGAGCCCTGCTTGCTGACGAGCCCTACGCGGACTGGGCGCTTCGGCCCCGGGAGCAGCTGGACGGCCTCCGCCAGCGGGCGCGCCTCGAACTGGCCCGGGACCGTGCCCGAGGGGCGGGCCGTACCAGCCCGGACGCGGTGACAGAAGCTTGGGAGTCCTGCTTGGGCCATGACACGGCTTGCGAAGAGGCTGCAGCTGCCTTGATGCGGGCCTACTCGGCGCAAGGCCTCCGCCACCTTGTCGTGCGCACCTACGAGCGGTGCCGTGCGGCGCTCGAAGAGCTGGGATTATGTACCACGCCAGCGCTCGACGAAGTCTGGGCCGCAGCGGCCCTCGAACCAGCTCATGGCCGCTCCACCGGCGTGGCTTCAGCTGCGATCGGCCAACCTCGGTCGGTGGCGCCCTCGAGGCAGGAGCGCAGGGCGGTGACCGTACTGTTCGCTGACGTCGCGGCCTGGCCGGGGGCGACCAGAGCCGACCCAGAGGACGTTCGGGAAATCATAAGCGACGCGCTGGCCAGGGTGATCACCGAAGTGGAGGGCCTGGGAGGTATGGTGACCTCGGTCTCGGGGTGCGGCCTCCAGGCCTTGTTCGGGGCGCCCGAATCCCACGAGGACGACCCTGAGCGGGCGACCCGGGCCGCCTTCCGGGCGCTGCTCAGGCGGCCGCCGGAGGCACCTGTCGGGGCACCGGTCCTACGCTTCGGCGTCGAGACCGGTCCAGCGGTGGTGGGCCCGATCGGGGCGGGCGGCAGGGCCGGGTACGGCGCGATCGGTGCAGTTGTGGGCACTGCAGCGGCACTTCAAGCGATGGCCCGGCCGGGCTCGGCGTTGGTTGGCTCCGAGACGCGTGCCGCCACCGAGGGCATCTTCGAGTGGGGCGCCACCGAGGAACTAGTGCTCACCATGGACACCGAGCCAGTAGTGGCCTCGTACCTGGAGAGGCCGAGGGCCAGGGCGCCAGCCCGTCAGTCGAGGCTGGGCAGCCCGGGCCCCTTGGTGGGACGGCAGGCCGAGCTCTCCGTGCTCGGCAGCGCCCTTCGGGGCACTGAGGAAGGAACGGGCTCGGTTGTGGTCTTGGTGGGCGAGCCGGGCCTCGGCAAGACGCGCTTGGTGCAGGAGTGCCGCAGCCGTTTCATGGCTTGGGTGGGGGCCAGGAGCGGCCGGCTCCCGCTCTGGCTCGAGGGCCGCTGTGCCTCCTACGCCTCGACTACGCCCTACGGTCTTTACCAGCACCTCCTGGCCGCCTGGACAGGGGTCGACCCCGACCAGGGTGAGGAAGTTGTGGCCCCGGCGTTGGAAAAAGCGCTCAGGGCCGTGATGGGCAACCAAGAGCTGTTCCCCGTACTGGCGAGGATGATGGGCCTGGCCGGCGGGGCCAGCCTCACGCGGATGAGCCCCCCAGAGCTACAACGGGCGACCTTCGCCGCCATGCGGTCTGTTGTGTCCCGTCTGGTCGGTGTCGGGCCGACTGTGCTGGTGCTGGAGGACCTGCACTGGGCTGACGCCATCTCCCTCCGGCTGACCGAGGAGCTCTCTTCGTTGGTCGCAACCGGCCCACTGCTCTTGGTCATCACCCGGCGGCCCGAACCCGATGTCGGCGTCTCAGCGTCGGAGCTGGCTCTCGCGGGTTCGCTCGGCCCCAAGCTGGCCAAGGTCGAGCTCGCCCCCCTTGCTCGAGACGCCGAGCGGGAACTGGCCAGGTCTCTCGTAGGCGAGGGCGCCAGCCAGGAAGTTTTGGATGCCGTGCTCAGCGGCGTCGAAGGTAACCCGCTCTTTTTGGAGGAACGGCTCGTTTCGATGATCGACACCGGGGCCTTGGTGCGTGACGAGCGTGGCTGGCACCTGGAGGGCGCGGCGGCCCCGGAGGTCCCTCAGGTGCTGGAGCAGATTGTCCGCTCCCGGGTCGACCGTCTGGGTGCCGCCGGCCAGGATGTGGTGCGTGCTGCCTCGGTCCTCGGGCAGGAGTTCGGTCTGCCGCTGCTGTCGGCCGTATGTGGGGCTGACGAAGCCCTCCGGACGGTGTTGGCCGACATGTGCGGAAAGGGGCTCATGCAGGAGGTACCCCAGGCGCCCGAGCCCACGTACCGCTTCCGCCACGCCCTCATCAGGGAGGCAACCTACCGAGGGCTGCTGAGAGCCGAGCGACGCCGCCTGCACGGCCGGACAGCCTGGGCGCTGGAGGCCATGATGGAGGGTCGCCTTGAGGAGGTCGCCGCCGTCCTCGGCGCGCACTTTGCCGCAGCCGGTGAGGCCGAGCGGGCCGTGCACTACTTCGAGCTGGCTGGCGACCATGCAATGGCCCTCTACGCTAACGAAGAGGCGGGATCCTTGTACCGGTCTGCCCTCGCCGTCGTTGGCGAGGGCCGCTCCGACCCGGTGGCGAAAGGGCGCCTGGGGACATTTCGGGAAAGCACCGATGTGATAGTTGCTCTGGCTGGCACGAATGCCTCGCCACAAGTTCCGCAGACACTCGAAGGAGACCCCAGGTTGAGCAGCGCCACGGCTAACCCCGAGATAGCGGGGGACCACGCTACCGCGGCCTTTTCAAACGACGCGGCGGTGTCCGCCCTCCGTTCCGCATTGGCAATCGCCGAGGTGGGCCCCCCGGGCAACTCGGCATTGATCGGCGCAGCGTCGGGCCTGTGGGCCAAGCTCGCCGAGTTGTACTGGCGCACTGGGCGCCGCGGGGAAGCCCGCCAGGCGTACCAACAAGCCATCCGCCTGGCCAGCCCGGGCGACGCCTTCCGGACGGCCTACCTCCAGATCCGTCTGGGGCGCCTCGAATCGGCGGACCACTGCTACGACGCCGCAATGGCCGCCTTCGACACCGCCGAGGAGCTACTCGAGGCTGTCGGGCACAGCGACGAAGCCACCGCCGAGGTGTGGCTCGAGCTCATGATGGACGGGCGGGGCGAGGTCTACCGCAACCGCAAGCAGCCCGAACTTCTATTGGAGGCTCTTGAGGCGGCGCGCCCGGTGGTGGAGGCGTGGGGTAAGGGCAGCACAAAGTGCACGTTCTACAGGATGCTCGCCCAACAGCGGGCCAGCCAGGACGGCTACCGGGTCAGCGAGGAAGACATCGCCAACCTGCGCCGAGCGCTGGCGGCCGCGACCGAAAGCGGTGAAGAAATCGACATCGGCTGGTCCGCTATGCTCCTCGGCTACTTTTCCTTCTTGCGGGGCGACCTGGAAGTCGCCCAGGAGCAGCTCGAGAGCTCACTGGCGATTGGCGAGCGGATGGGGGATGCGCTCTTGCGGGGCGCGAGCCTGGTTGTCCTGCCGCTGACTGCGCTCCGCCGCCACGATGCCGAGGCTGTCCGCCAGGTGGCCCCCCCTGCCGTCGCCGCCTGCGAGGCGGACGGCTATCCGGAATGGGCGGCCATGGCCAAGGGCAGCCTGGCCTGGCTGGCCTGGCAGGACGGTCGTCCAGAAGAGGTGCTGGCGCTGGCAGACGAGTGCGAGGAGCTTCTGGGCACAGCCGACGGGCCGGAAATGTTCGTGAACTGGGTACGGCTATGGCCCGTCGTCGCCACATACCTAACCGCCGGGCAGGTTGCCGAAGCGGTCGATGCCGGCCGCAGGATGCTCGACCCCTCCCAGCAGAGGCTGCCTGACGAGCTCGAGCGGATGCTGGGATCGGCCTGCTCGGCGTGGGACGAGGGCGACTCCGAAACGGCGGCCGCCCAGCTGGCCAGCTCGCTGGAGCTGGCGCACGAGCTCCACTACTTCTGATCGCAGTTGCACCAGCGTTTGGGCGTCGAATACCGCCTCGCGCCGGTCCGTCGCGCAAGCGGTCCGGGTGAAATCCCCTGGGGTCAGCAGGTGCCACCTGTGCTTATCAAAACAGAGCCGCCGTGGCACCCTGATCGTCGTGCGCGAAACCCCCATCGGGCGAATGGGACCGTTCCCTTGTGGGAATTCGGGATCATTGCAAGCGTAAGCCAGGACATACCTCTGGTTGTTGTGCGCTGGGCTTTGTCTGGCGCAACGTTGTGGGCTTGATGCGGAAAATAAGCGCTCTGTCCCTGTTCCCGTTAACTCTGAACTTCGCGGTCGCGATCCTCGGTCGGGTCGTGCAGGCATTGAGAGAGCTGCGATGGCGGCGCTAGCGTCAAAGTTTCGGGTGAAGGAGGAGCCGTAGTGGCTGATGAGATTGGGGACCGCTATGTGGTGCGCCTCTCTTGTGGGCACGAAGCACTCGAAGTGGTCGTGGTAGGTGGAATCGCTACCCCGGTCGGCGACTACTTCACTTGCAAGGAGTGCCAGCGGCGACAGCCGATCCGGGAGTCCTTTCGGGTCGATCCATAGACGCTCTGGCTCCGGCGACCTCGGTGGCGACCTCGTCTTTGGCTTGGCGCAGTCCTAAGCCGAACTTCGTTCAGTGCCAGCGGCCCGGTAACCTCATCAGCCCTAACACGACCCCCAGCATTTCCAGCCAAGCCGCCTGGCAGTCTCGCGACGGACGGCCCGCCTTCACGTGCCCAGCCCAGCAGTCGTGCCCGCTGGCAAGCGAGAATGTGCCATGGGTCCTGAAACGCAGCGGGGACGTCCACATTGCCTACCAGGTGGTTGGTGATGGGCCGTTTGACCTCGTGTTCGTCCCAGGCTTCGTTACCC
>JBEKGS010000069.1:0-11160 GCA_050012675.1 Acidimicrobiales bacterium | reverse complement strand
AGAAAGTTATCCACACGCTGGCGAACTACCCCGCACAGCCACGGCCGCGCGATAGACGCGCGATGTGCGAATCGGTGAGTGACTTGCGGGTGGCGGCTGGTTCGCGAGTCGCGTCTAGGAGGTGGCGGGACTACGCGCGGCACGAAGTGCGTGCGGGACGCTTTTTCTAGTCCCGGCGGATTTGCCTCACCCGATTCGCGAACTACTTCGCGCCGAAGAACTAATCATTGTCTTATGGCAATCGGTGGCGGCTGAGACGAGGCGGCCTTGGCGAGCCTTGGCGAATACAACGCCGACAAGTACAAGGTTGATATTTACAAACTCTGCCTTGTACTCTTATCACCGTGAGCCCGGCGCTAGCGCGACCAGCCGACCTGTTTGACCGGGAGCGGGAGTGGGACGAGCTGTCCGACTTCATCTCCGACTCGGCACCAGGACTGCGTATCGCGATTGTCTACGGTCGGCGGAGGCAGGGCAAGTCGTACCCGCTGCGTCGCCTCGCCGCTGCAGCCCATGGCTTTTACTATCAAGCGCTCGAGCACGAGCCGGCGCAGGCACTCGCTGAGCTCGGTGAGCGCCTGGGCGCCCACCTCGCCGTCGGTCGCCTCGCCCTCGCCGACTGGGACGAGGCCATCGAGAGCCTCGGTCGCCTCGCGCCTCGGACGAGCGGGGCGTTCGGCATGACCATGTTCGGCGCCACACCCTTTGGTGAGGGCAGCGACGTCATCGGCCCAGCCGTAGCGGTCATCGACGAGTTCCCCTACCTCCTCGAGAAGACCCCCAAGCTGCCTTCGCTCTTCCAGCGTGCCATCGACGGTTCCCAGGAGCGCGGGTGGCCCGCGGTCCGCCTCGTCCTGTGCGGCTCGGCGATTTCGGTGATGGCAGAACTCCTCGAGGGCCCCCTCCGAGGCCGCATCCTGGCCGACCTCCTCGTGCGTCCCTTCGACCACCTCGAGGCCGCGCGCTTCTGGGGCATCACTGACCCGCACCTCGCCTTCCGCCTCGACGCCATCCTCGGCGGGACCCCGGGCTACCGCGAGCTTGTGCGGCGCACGCCCTCCTCGATGGACGACTTCGACGCCTGGGTCGTCGACGAGGTGCTCTCTCCCGCCTCCGCCCTGTTCCGTGAGGACGAGTGGCTCCTCGGCGAGCAGCGTGGCCTGGAGAACCGGGCCCTCTACCTCTCCGTACTCTCGACCGTCGCCAGCGGCGCCACCTCCGAGTCGGCGATCGCCTCTGCACTGGGCCGCTCCCAGCAGAGCGTGGTGCACCCCCTCGGCGCACTCGTGCGCGCTGGCTTCCTGGACAAGGACGACGACGTGCTCCGGAAGCGGCGGCCCACCTATCGGGTAGCCGATCCGATCATCCGCTTCCACCAAGTCGTACGCCACCCCCGGGCGGCGATGTACGAGGACCGTCATGGCGCCGAGGCATGGGCGGACTCCCAGCAGAGTTTCGGGTCCCTCGTCCTCGGCCCCCACTTCGAGCAGCTCGCCCGCCGCTACGTCCGCTCCGTCGGCTCGGCCCTCCTCGGTCGGTCCGTCGTCACCGTCGGCACCACCGTCGTGAACGACGCCCAGCAGCGGGCTGCGCATGAGGTCGACATCGTGGCCCTCGGCCCGGGCAGCGGCCCGAGGCGCCGGGTGGTCGAGGCGATCGGCGAAGCGAAGCTGCGCGAGCTCGGCGTCAGCGACCTGAGGCGGTTGGAGCGAATCCGCGCACTGCTGTCGGGCGACCCCGGTGCCCAGTTCATCCTCGTGTCGGAGCTGGGTTTCGCCAAGGACCTAAAGACTGAAGCGGCCGCCCGCCTCGACGTCCACCTCATCAGCCTCGCGGAGATCTACTCGAGCTGAGCTCTCGCCTCCAGGACACGGACCAGAGCTTGAGGATTAAGCTGGCGGACCTGCCCGTCGGTGATGTCGTCGACCTGCCCGGGCTGCGTTCTATCGAGCCCTCGGTCCCCAGATCACCTATCACCTCTTCGGCAAGACCGAAGAGGTGCGGCCTGCGACATCGCTCAGTACCGTGGACCTGGAGCATGTCGGCGTCGGTCTCACTGACGTAAACATCTAGGTCACAGCTCCGATCCGAGAGGCGTGGAGCTGTGAGACGATCTGGAATCTGGCCGCTTGACCAGGACCTCTTCCTCTGTCCGTTCTGCTTATGATGACAAGTCTCGCGTCCGAGTTGGCCGCTACTAAGACCTGAAGTGGAACCATCGCTGGACCAGATTGTGCGCTCACTCAAATCAATGACGGCGAGACTTTAACCGGCCGCATCCTCGAAAATGGCTGCTAGGGAGGGGCTGCCTTCCCGAAGGCGTTGGCCAACCAACGCCAAAACGTCAACGTGTCTTCCATCTATCAAAGCGATAACGGGCTGGCCATTGGGAATAACGTCCCACCGGGCACCGATCGTTCCCCGAACGAGGACGCTTCCCACATAGAGGCCAACCTCGTTCTGCAGGATGGGCGAGATAGTTGAGTCAACTTTCCATGCGTCGAGATATCGATCCAGCTCCACAAGGCTCGACAAGTCGTCGGTTAGGGTAACTCCGCACTGGGTAGTCCATTCACGTAGAGAGCTGTAGGCAGACAACACCGCCACAAGTCGGTCAGAGTCCTCGCATCCAGGAGAACCGAACACTCCAACACCACGGGCAACACCTAGCCTTCTGTCATATTTCGGCCGTGAAGTCGATTCCATATCCGCCGTATCTCCTCGTTGTCGAGCCTACGGAGTGCAAGCAAATGTTCGGGCGTTCTGCGACTCAACATATTGGTTGCGAGTACCACCGGCTGCAAGGCCATTCGCAACGCCCAGGAAAGTCGTTCTATGTGTGCCTTTACATGCGACCTCTGACTTCTCACTCACAAAGTTCACGTCTGTCGGGCGAGCAACATTCCAACCGGCGAGTATCTCATCAGTATCGGGATTAATTATAGCCGTCCTTATATCCTCGGGCGCCCATCCTGTGCCAATGCATGTCTGAGTACCCCTAATGCTGACAGATCCATATCTACTCGTTCCGCCGCTAAACGACGGATCAGTGACCAAAATAATGCAAGACCACTCCGCATGGCCGCTTGGGTCGCTCGCGTTCACGGGATCGTCACCCACGTAAAGATAGGGCTCTTCGGTCTGCTCCACCGTCAACTCCACACTCAGGAATTGCCCAGTCACCGGGTCGTAGTAGCGACTGATCAGGTAGACCAGACCGGTCGAGTCCGTGTAGCCCTCCCCGAAGCCCCACGGCGTCGAGCCGACGTAGTTCGCATTCAAAGTGGTCTGGGGAGTCGTCAAACCACCCGCCTCGACGGCGCCGCCGGACTTCGTGATCGGATTGCCGTAGGCGTCGTAGTCGGTGTAGTTGACGAGCTGGTCCTGGTGCGTCCCAGAAGAAAGCTGCACGAGACCTCGGACGTTCCCGCTCTCGTCGGAGAGAAGGAGGTCTACCGTCGGGCTCGAGCCACTCGTTGCAATCTGCTCGATCGGCGTCGCGCCTCCCGCGTAGATGTAGTCCCAGGTGCCGTCCGACAGAAGGGCGGAGTTGCTGGCGATGGATCCCCACGTGAACTTTGTCGTTGTCGAACCGATCTTGGCGGAGGTTCGAAGTCCGTTCCCGTCGTAGGTGTAGACAGTCGTCGTGGAGGTGGGACTCGAGGTAGAGCAGGTCGTGCCGTTCGTATTAGCGCAGCTGAGCCGGTTGCTCTCGGTTTCCCACCCGTAGCTCGCCGAGTTTCCCGAGGAAGGCGTCTTCCCGGTGCGCTCCCCGCTGGAGTTAGTTGTGTAGACGGTCGAACCCGATGGCGGCGAGGTGCACGCGTTCGAAGAGGTCCCCGTGTAGGTCCAGCACAGCGCCCCGCCCGCGGTGTAACCAGCGGTCTTGAACGCCGTCGTGTCGGCGGTAATGCTGCCGGTCGGTAAATAGGCGTAACTCGTGCTGCCTGAAGTACCGGTGATAGGTCCGGAAGCCACCTGGACCGTCTGGTTGTAGGAGTAGCTGTCCGTATTCTCCGCGGTCGTGCCGACGGTCGGAGTCTCGGCGAGGATGTCGTTGTTGGCGTCACGACTTCCGACGCTGAGGTTGAGCAGGTTCGTTGGACTGCTGCCGGTCGTCGTCTGCACACCGGAGACATTGCCGAGCGCGTCGTAGCTGTACTTAGTCGTCACGTAGCCGTTCTGATACGACGGTGTGCAGGTGGGCGAGGCCGGTGCGTAGGTCGAGACCCAACACTCCTGCCCATTGCCGTTGTAGAAGAAGGTCAGCGTGTTGCCTGCCCAGTCCGTGAGCGAGGTCAGCTGGTTCTCCTGGTTGTGGGTGTAGCGCACGACCCCGGTGGGGGTGCCAGACGACGAGCAGGTGTTGCCCGAGCTGTTCGGGTAGCTGACACATGCCAGGTTGGAGCTGGCGTCGTAGCCGTAGGTGACGGTCGCCCCAGCGGCGTTCGTCGTCGAAACGAGCCGCCCATTGTTGTCGTAGGTGTACGTCGTTGCACCACTCGGTGGTGAGCTGCACGAGTTCGTCGAAGAACCCTGGTACATCCAACAGACCTGTCCCCCGGAGGTGTACTGGTAGCTCACAGTCGGTGTCCCGTCGGTGTAGGAGATCTGGATCACCTGTCCCGCGCCATTGTAAGTGTAGGTGCCAGTCGAGCTGCTTTGGGTCTCAGTCAGCTGAACCCCGTCCGGGTCGTATGTGTACTGGGTCTCGTTACCGCTCGGGTTGGTCGTGGAGAGCTCGCGGTTCTGCTCGTCGTAGACGTTGTAGGTCGTGTCCGCGCATCCCGATGTCGTGACGGGGTTGCACGTGTTCGGATTCCCGTTCGGACCGGTCACCGCGATCATGTTGCCGTCGGCGTCGTAGTAGTTCGTCGTCGTCTCGACTCCCGAGCCCGTGGCTGCGGGCACCGCCTGGCTCGTGAGCTCGCCGGAGCCGTTGTAGGTGCTCGTCGTGGCGTAGTTCGTCGGTGACCCGGAGGCGTTCCCGTCGGGCGGGATGGTCTGAACCTGTTGCCCGTCCGCGTTGTACGAGTACGTCGTCGTCTCCGTGCCGGTCCCGGTAGGAGGTGAAGCGCAAGTCGGCGTGGTCACTGCCGCCACGTCGCTCCAGCAGAGCTCGCTGTCGGCGTCATAGGTCGAGGTTGTCGTGACGTCCCCGCTCTGTCCGGGAGGCGGCGGAGAGACCACCGAGGTCAGCTGGTTGCCGTCGGCGTCGTAGGTGTAGCTCGTGGTGCTCGTCGTCTCGTTGGCACACGAGGTGCCCCCAGTCGGCGTCGTCTCTGACAAGATCATGGCGAGATCGTTGAAGCTCGAGGTCGTCTCGTACAGACAGGCCGGACCGGAGGCGTTCCCGTCCGGGGCGACCGAGGAGACCTGGTTGCTGTCTGGGTCGTAGGAGTAGGTGGTCGTCTCCGTGCCGGCCCCGGTCGGAGGTGACGCGCAGACGGCGCCAGAAACGGCGAGCGGCTCTGTCCAGCAGAGGTGGCCGTCTGGGTCATAGGTCGAGGTCGACGTGACGTTGTTCGGAGTCGTCTGGGAGAGCTGAGTACCGTCGGCGTCGTAGACCGAGGTCGTCGTGCCCCCGCTGGCGTTGGTCGGGGAGATCTGGGAAAGCACGTTCCCGAAGACGTCGAAGGCGGTCTCCACGGTCTCATAGGCAGCCCCGCCCGTCGGACAGCTGCTCGGAAGGCGGTCACCTGCCGCGTAACCGTCTGCGGTAAGCGAGGCGCACTGCTCACCTGCTGAGTTGTAGAGATCTGTTGTGACGTAGGTGTTCGAGACGGTGTTTCCCGTCCCGTCGTAGACCGTGACAGAGATCTGGTCTCCCTCGGCGTCGTAGCCGTAGACGGTCTCGTACGGTTCCGATCCGCTCGGACACGCCGTGAGGCTGTCGCCTTTCGCGTACCCGTTCGCGTTCAACATGGCGCATTTCGTCCCGTTCGAGTTGTAGGCGTACGAGGTGACGTCTCCGTCAGGGTCAGTCACCGTGAGCTCGTTGCCCTGCACGTCGTATGAGTAGCTGGTGACATAGCCCATCGGGTCGGTCTTCTGGATGAGCTCGTTGAACGGGTTGTACAGATACGTGGTCGTTCGCCCCATCGGGTCGACGGTCTCGATGGTGTTGCCCGAGGCGTCGTAAGTGGTCTGTGTCATGTTCCCGTTCGCATCGAAGCTCTCGGAGGAAAGCCAGGTGAACGGATCTGGAAGGAGGTGGGTGATCGCCGTCTTCCTCGGGTAGTTCGTGTAGGGCGAGGTGTTCGAGAGCTCGTAGCCGTAGCCCTTGGCCTGTTCGACAAGCACCCCGTCGACGTAGCGGTCGAGGGTGAGATCCCCGTCGCCACCGTAGACGCTGGAGGCGACGTCGTAATTCTGGTTCGGGTCCGATACGAGAACGCTCCCCGTGTCGGTGATCGTGTCGAATGCCGGGTAGGCGAAGGTCGTCGTCGGCGCGCAATCGGATCCTGTCGTCCCACCCGTGCAGTTGAAGACCCAATCGGGGTCGACCACTTGGGTCACCTGGCCCGAGGTGTTGTAGGTGATCTGGGTGGCCTCGGCCGTGTTGCCGGCGTAGCTCGCCTCGTTGTCGGGGTTCCACCAGTCAGACAACAAGTTCGAGCTGTTGTAGGAGAAGTGCCAGTGATGGGAGGTCGGATCGCCCGTCGAGGAGGCCGAGAGCGTCAGGTCCGTCAGGTAACCGTTCGAGTAGCCGAGGGTCGCCGTGCGTCCCGCCGAGTCGCTCACCTCGGTGATATTCGATCCGGTCCATGTGAAAGCGAGCGATCGCTGGCCGCTCTCGCCCGTGACGCTGGCAAGCTTGCCCGAGGAGTAAGCGAGCGTGATCGTGTTCCCGTCCGGGTTCTTCTCGAATACGAGCTCGCCGGTCGGCTGGTCGAACAAGTACTGGTCAGTCCCATCGCGGGTTAGATCCCAGCACGCGTCGCCGTTGTAGCAGTTGGACACGAGGCTGAGAGAGGCCTGCTCCCATGCAGGTGGCGCGTAACCCGATGTCGGGCACGGCTGCTGGTCTGTGTTGAAGGTCGTGAAGACGGCCGGCGTGCCGTTCTCCTGGGTGATCGTGATGGCGCATCCGCTCGAGCCGGTGCTCGGAGCGTTCTGGGTGAGGCTCATCCCATAGGAGAAGGACCAGCCGTAGCCGAAGGGGTCGCTGATCGAGGAACGACGGGAATCGTAGGACTGGGTGAGGTTCAGGCTGAGCCCGATGTCAGGAAGCGATAGGTCACCCAGGTTGAGCACGTAACCGCCTGTGGCGGTGTTGACGCCGTCGACGGTATCTAGCCCGCCGCTCGCAGCGACCGAGGGGTTGGGCTCGTCCTCGGACCCGGTGATCTCGCCACTAGAGGGCCCGCTGAACATGGGGCTCACGGCGACCGACTGCGGGTCGGAGCCCGAGCCCGTCGAAAGTTCCCCACCGGCACCACTGCTTGGCACACTCCAGAGCGAAACCTGATTCCCGCTCCCATCAGCCGTGAGGAGCGTGCCGCCGTCGGGGGTGACGGCGACGCTGACACCGTCCGACGCTCCGGTGAGCGTCGCGGTGACTGAGTCGGCAGAGGTGCTGACGACCGAGACGGTTCCGGCACCCGAGTTCGTCACATAGGCGCTCTGTCCCTGCGGCGAGAGCGCCACGGCCACGGGGATCTGTCCTACGGTGATCGCCTGGCCGCCAACGAGAGTGTCATTTTGGGGGTCGATCTGGTAGTAGCGCAGATAGCCGTTCCCACTCGAGGGCGCGTCGGTGATGTAAGCGGTTTGGTCGTTCGGCGATATCGCGATGTCCTGAGGCTCGCCTGCGAAGCCGAGTGAAGTCAGGTTCGAGGAGAACCCATAGGTGCCCGGCGAGGTGAGGGAGACGACCGTGACCTCGTCGGTCCCGCCATCTGTCACGTAGGCGTAACTGCCGTCCGGTGAGATGGCGACGGCATTCGGCTTCATGGTCGAGCTGCTCGTGCCGCTGCCGTCGAGATAGACGGTGTAAAGAACCGTCAAGTAGTTAGCGCCGTCGTTCGGGTTCGAGTCGATGACGGAGAGTTCCCCGGTCGCCATGTCAGAGACGAGCACACGATCACCCGTCGGATCGACCGCGATCGCGTCAGGTGCCGAGCCAGCGGGCAGTCCAACCGTGGCGATGTCAACGTTGTTGGAGGTGTCCATATTGTCCGTTTGCAACACGGAGACGGTGTTGTTGCCCTCATCGGCGACATAGGCATAGGCGCCGTCTGGGCTCACGGCGATGGCAGCCGGCTCAGCGCCAGAGCCGAGGCTCACCTCTTGATCGAAGTAACCGTCGGAAGTGTCGAGCATCAAGACTTCGTTGTCCCCCTTCATCGCCACAAAGGCCTCGAGGCGGAGTGAGAGGTCGTACGCATTGATGACGGCGACCGGCGTCCCGTCGAGCGCGACGGCGTTCTCGACCGAACCGGTCACATTCGAGATAATGTCCAGCGCTGAGCTGTTGGCCGAGCCGAGGGCCAGAGCGGCACCGTCCTGACTGAGGGCGAACGGCCCAGGCCAGATCGCGGTGTAGTAGCCGCCCACTAGATAAGCGGGGTCCGTGTTCAAGACGTCCACTATGTCGCTACCGATCAGTGACACATAAAGCAAGGTTCCGTCTGGCGAGAGCGCCGACTCCCCGGCTACAGCGTCAATTAAGACCTGTGTGCCTGACGAGTTGAAGTCGCCGTTGGAAAGGGTCACCACGTTGATGCCCTCCCCGTTCGAGACATAGGCAGTCGTGCCGTCGGCAGATATGGTCATAAAGGTCGGGGTGAAAGTGAAATTGCCGGTGTAGGAGCCCAACACCTGGAAATAGGGGGCGTATTCGTAGGGATCGAGCGTGACCACGGTGTTGGTTTCCTGTTGCGACAGGTAGATGTCCTCGCCGTCAGGATTGACCGCGATATACACCAGCCAAGATTTGTTGAATGGGGAATACCCGTCGAATGGCAGGCCCCCAATACTGCCGATAATCGACCTGGTCTCAATGTTGAGGAAGTACACCCCTTCCGGAGCGGCGATCGCGGCATAGTCGGAGGTGACGGCAACGGCATCTATGTCGGCAGGTAGACCGCAGGAGATGAAGCTCCCGCTCGAGTCCGCCCCCGGGCTGAACTCCGAAACACAGCCGGAGCCGTTCGAATCCCCGATGACCACCAACTCCGATGTCGCCACACCGTTCGTCCAGAGGGCGAAGGCGATTGGGGTCTGCGTGCCGAGGGGAGTGGGCGAGCCGACCTCAACCCCGGTCGTGGTGTCGATGGTCTCGACCTCGGCGGGCGAAGAGACCAGCACATAGGCCTCGCTTGCAGTCGTGACTATGGGCTGAGCAGCGGCACCCGACGATAAGAGAGCCTCCATGGGTAGCGTCACAAGAGTGGCGGCTGCCACCGCGACAGCGGCAAACGTAGCCGCGTACTTCAATCCCGCTCGAGCGCGCCCGTGCCGCTGCGCCCGCGGAGCCTTGGTCAGCGCTGCCAGGAACCCGTCTCGAAACTCCTGCCTGCCATACCACCTGTCAGTCACCCTTGCCATCTCAGACTGCTCCCCACTCTCAGTGCCCGTTTGGACACGATGAGTGTCATAAACCGGTACCATTGGAGTTGCAAGTGAATTCGCAAACTTGCGCACCTGGGGGTTCACATGACCGGTACCAGCATCCGGCCTGCCAGGACAGAGCCCTCCTGCACGGCAAGGACAGCGAGGGGCAAGGGTCCTGCCCGGCGGAGCAACTCCGACCGAACCACTCCAAGGCGAGACCGGCGCGCAACTGTGCAATTCGCGCGGTTGCGCACCTCCGCCGATCCGAGACCTGCGCTGCCTACGCCATTCTGGGCACCGGCCTGCAGGCGACTCCAGCGCTCACATCATTGGGTCGCGCGTGCTGACGGTCCTTCAACCTGAGTGACGAGACGGAGAGGAGTCGTCGTGTCGGCACACGGTTCGCCGACCAAAGCCGGGCGGCAGACTTTGGGCTGGTTGGCGTCGACTGACGACGTGCCCGTCGCAATCTCGGCCCTCATCTTTGCTCAGTCGCCGCGGCTGGTGCCCGAGGACCTCGACCACGCCCGAGTGCTCGCAGAGGTGGATCAGCTTCCACCGATCCTCGTCCATGCTGAGACCATGGCGGTGATAGACGGCCGCCATCGGGTACTTGCGGCCCGACTCCAAGGCGAGACCTCGATCAAGGCTCGTTTGTTCCACGGGACCGAAGACGAGGCGTTTCTCCTCGGGGTGCGCGCTAACACGACCCACGGCAAGCCCCTCAGCCTTGCGGAACGGCTCCAGGCCGTCAGCCAGATCCTTGCAACGAGGCCGGACCTTTCCGATCGCGCCGTCGCAGGTATCTGCGGGTTGTCGCCCCACACGGTGGCCAACCGCCGCAGGGCGAGCTCGACGAGCGACCTCGGACAGCGCGTCGGCATTGACGGCCGAACGCGGCCGCTCAACTCGACGATGGGCCGTCTGCAGGCCGCCGCGCTGATTCTCGCTTTCCCCAAGGACTCCAACAGGAAGATCGCTCGGGAGGTCGGGCTCTCCGAGACGACGGTGCGCGCCGTGCGACATCAAATCAAGCTAGATAGAGGATCTCCAACCGGAGCTTCCGACAACCCGAGAAATACCTTGGAGGGAGCTTTGCGATCCGGGAAGTCGACGTACCGCAAGGAAGCGACCCAGAGGGTGAGAACCGCGGACTGTGCGCAGTGCGCCAGTTGGCTAGTCGCCCATTTGATCTCGGGAGTGTCACGGGCAGAGCTATTCGACGACATTTCGGCGTCCGAGTGCGCCCCGCCCATCGTCGAGGCACTCGCAGTCTCGAAACGAAAAGGTGCCCTGGCCGTCCAGCCGGAGTGACACGGGAGAGCAGAGTTGGCCTAATCTCACCCTGCTGGGTTCGGTTACGGCTGCGGGTGTCTCAGTTCGGCCAGAACACTGGGGAGCGGCAGGGTCGACCTCGGGACACGTCTCTGGACATCCTCTGATGGCTTGAATCGGCTTCAGAACAAGGGGCGTCCGAGCCTCACACGGTACGCACATTCGTGCCAGGGACAGCGCTGCGAACGGACGACCGAAACAGCATTAGCCCAGCTCAAGTTGGTTGTAGGTCATTCTGGGCTCGCCGGGCAAACGCCAGGCGGGACC
>JBEKGS010000068.1:0-11460 GCA_050012675.1 Acidimicrobiales bacterium | reverse complement strand
CGTCGGGGCAGCGGCTACTTTTGCTGTGGCGCCCGCGCTAGCTGCGGTTCCAGCTACCAAGGCGCTGCTGCCGATGGCGACAAGCGGTGCCACAAGCAGCAAAAGGGCGGAATGTTTCCGCGGTCTATTATGCACAATGTTCTCCTCGCAATGCTTTGGCGTCCCACTAGTGGAAGTCCGCGATATCCCAGAGCCCCAAGTAGGGCGCATGCCCCTTGCGCCGGGGACCCGGTGCAAGGATCCCTGTCATTAGCTACTAATTGGCGCCTACCAACGGAAGTCGGTGGTCCCCCGATAGCCGAGGCGCGGCGCCGAACCTCTTGCGCCTGGAACCCGGTTCAAGAGGTCCCCTGTTACTCGACGGCAATTTGATTCATACAAATTGCTGCTGAAAATAATAGAGCGATGTTTCTGCAAGTCAACCCTCTTCTTTGTTGCAGTCGCATAATGCTATTCGTGTTATTCGGGATGTTCTGTCAAGGTCCATTTGTCTGAGATCCCAGATGTCCGAAAAGCCAGCACGGCAATGGCGTAGGACGCTGGCGCGTGAACCATTATTTAGCAGTAGTGCTCACCTAGAGAGTTCGGTCGAACGCAAAGAGCGTCGCGCCACAACCAATGTCACGTCGGGAAGTTGGTCGGGCGCCAATAGTGAGGGATTTCCAGTCAAGACGATTATTGATTGGCGAGCTCAGCTTGTCGACCAGCTCTGCGCGGCCACGAGGACAGTCGCACTGACGGTTTCGGGCTTTGGAGCGGGATGGATGTCAGAGCCGCCGAACGGCCGTGTCGGTGCACCCCTTCGGGCCCTCCTGGTCAGGTCTTTCGCCTCTGTCTGGATGCCGGGCGGTTGCCGACAATGAGAGCAGAGACAGCAGATTGACGAAAACCACCCGGAGAGCATTGAGGTACGGGTAGGCCGGGATACTGAATGATCGGGGGACAGGATGATTGCCGCGCTTTCGAGAACTGAGACTGCAACCCTGATCGGTGTCGTACTCCTGGTGCTTGTCGTCGTGTTCGGCGTCCTCGTTGGGCCGAAGTGGTGGCATTGGGGTTCTTTTATTGTGCTCACCATCGTGCTCTCCATTCCTTTGGCTATGGCGTTCTTCATCCCGTTGCCGATCGTGGTGATTCTGAACGTCGCCATCAGCCACAACGTCTGGCTGAGGAAGCACCGCACTCCACCCGTGGAGGTGTAGCTATCGCCAAGTGACGCCGAGTGCCTCCCGGGTCCCCGGCGGAACTCACCTGTTTGACAGGCATCTGCACCCTGGCGTCCGGTCAGAGGTGGCCCGGGGGCAAGGGACACAGGCTAGGGGGGAGTTGGTACCTCCACGGCGGTCGTAGAGGAGGTTCGCGTGGGCAGTGTCGCGGCCTATCGCCGCGCTAATCCGGGTGTCGTCCCTGGCCGGCGCGTCAAAGGCTCCTTGTCGTTTACTGTTGGCTGCCGACGCATTGGAGGACTAGTTGATGATCGCCAGCCTGAAGCAAGACGTGCGCAAGGCGAATCTCGAGCTCGTCGAGCGTGGACTTGTGTTCGACACTTTCGGGAACGCCAGCGGGATCGACAGGGAGCTCGGACTCGTCGTCATAAAGCCGAGTGGCGTGCCCTACGGGGAACTGACTCTCGACGACATGGCTGTCGTGTCGCTCGAGTCGGGTGAACATCTGGAGGGTCTCAAGCCGTCGTCGGACACTCCGACGCATCTCGAGATCTACCGCTCGTTCCCCGCTGTGGGTGGCGTCGTTCACACGCACTCAACCTGCGCGTCGAGCTGGGCACAGGCACATCGGCCGATACCGTGCTTTGGGACCACGCATGCCGACTACTTCAGAGGTCCGGTGCCGTGCAGTCGGGACCTGACCGCCGAGGAGATAGCCGGCGCCTACGAGAAGGAAACCGGTCGTGTGATCGTCGAGACCTTCCGGGCACTCGACCCCGAGGAGCTGCCTGGCGTACTTGTGGCCTCGCACGGAGTCTTCACGTGGGGACGGGACGCGACCCATGCTGTTGTTCACGCCGCAGTCGTGGAGCAGGTCGCCCAGATGGCACAGTTCTCGTTGGGACTAAACGCGGATCTCGCCCAGATCAGTCCCGAATTGCTCGACCGTCACTTCCTCCGCAAGCACGGAAGCCATGCCTACTACGGCCAGGCCAGCGGCTGACGCAGCCGCTTCGTCAAAGGCTTCGGGCGAGAGGAAAGGCTTGGCCGTTGGTGCCACCTACTGAGTTCGAGTTCGCAACCGCCGGCCGCATAGTTTTCGGAGCCGGCCTGTCCAGGGAGCTTGCGACACTCGCGGGGCGTCTGGGATCGCGAGCGCTTGTGTGTACCGGGGCCGATCCGGACCGGCATCACGGGCTCCTGGAGGACTTGGACCTGCATTACGTGACATTTGAGGTCCCTGGTGAACCCACAGTGGACCTTGCCCGCCGGGCAGTCGCAACCGCGCGCCACGAGGGGGTGAACCTGGTCATCGCTTTGGGTGGTGGAAGCGTGATGGACCTAGGCAAGGCAGTGGCGATGCTGCTCGGCAATGGGGGTGACCCTCTCGACTATCTCGAGGTTGTCGGGAAGGGTCGTTCCATCGACAAGCCGTCGGTGCCGTGCATAGCCCTGCCAACCACAGCCGGCACCGGCGCGGAGGTGACCCCGAACGCGGTCCTCGCGTCGCCGGAGCACGGACTGAAGGCGAGCCTGCGAAGCGCCCTGATGCTTCCTATGCTGGCCCTGGTCGATCCGCTGCTCACGATGAGCTGTCCGCCTGGAGTGACCGCGTCGAGTGGAATGGACGCGCTGACCCAGTGTCTCGAGCCTCTCGTCTCCATCCGTGCCACTCCGATGACAGATGCACTGGCAGGCGAAGGCTTGCGCCGGGCGGCCGCGGGCTTGCGCCGCGCCCATGCCGACGGCAACGACCTCGTGGCCCGAACCGACATGGCGTTTTGCAGCCTGCTCGGCGGACTGTCGCTGGCCAACTCCAAGTTGGGCACTGTGCACGGCCTGGCCGGGGTCATCGGCGGGACCGTGGATGTGCCGCACGGGATTGCATGTGCCGCGCTGTTGGTGCCGACGTTCGAGGCCAACGTCACGGCGCTGCGGGCCCGACAGCCGACAAGCCAAGCTCTGGGACGGTATCAGGAGGTAGCTCGGCTGCTCACGGGTCGTGCTGACGCGACGATCGAGGAGGGCCGCGCCTGGATCGCCGAGACAGTCAGACTCCTCGATATACCGAAACTGTCGTTTTACGGCCTGACCCCAGGACACGCCGACGACGTTGTCGAGAGAGCGCTACGAGCGAGCAGCACCAAGGGCAACCCGATCGAACTGAGTGCGGACGAGATGCGCTCGGTGTTCGCGGCAGCTATTTGACGACGGCCCCGCCGTCAGTCGAGTTGTTCGTATGAGCTCTCCCGTCTGTGCGCGGGCGCAGCATTTCATCCTCGGGCGCGCTCAGGTGGGGGGCACGCTCCGGCTTCGTCGAGCTTCGGAGAGTCTGGGCAAAGTCAGGCCGCGCCGCCGTTGGTTCGCAGATCGTAAGACGGGCGCATGCAGCGGGCGAGTATCGTGCCCTCGGGTGCTGTCAGGCCCGAGCGCACGATCGAGATTTCGCTGACACAGGCCAAGGAGGTCACGTGGAACTACGGGAGAAGATCGACGCCGCTGAGGGTGTCCGCAAAGCCGACCTCGTTCTCAGGGGCGGACAGCTGGTCAACGTGGCGACTGGCGAGATCTATCCGGCGGACGTGGCCGTGGTCGGCGACATCATCGCCGCGGTCGGCGACGTCGGGCCGCATACCGGACCGGACACGAACGTGATCGACGTCAGCGGGCGGTACCTCGCCCCGGGCCTCATCGACGGCCACCTGCACATTGAGTGCAGCAAGCTGTCGATCACGATGTTCGCCGATGCCGTAGTCCGCTACGGCACGACAAGTGTGGTGTCGGGTCTCGATCAGACTTTCGCAGTTGCGGGTCTCGACGGAGTGAGGGACGCGCTCTCCGAGGCCGCTGCCAGCCCGATGAGGGTGTTCTGGGCGGCTCCCTACAAGGTGCCCTACACGATCCCCGAGACGAACGTCGGATTTCGCCTCGGTCCTGACACCCATGAGATCGCACAGAAGTGGGAAGACTGCTTTGGTGTCTGGGAGACCGTCACCGAGTTCATCACGAACCGTGATCCCGAAGTGCTCGACGTGATCGAGATGGCCGCTCGGAACCGCCTGCCGGTATTCGGCTGTGCGCCGATGGCCAGCGAGGCAACGATCGGCGTGCTCGCCGCGGCCGGCGTGCGCTTGGACCACGAGAGCTACAGCGCCGAAGAGGTCCTTGCGAAGATGCGCGCAGGCATGTACGTGATGGTCCGCGAATCGGCCGTCGCCCATTTCATGGAGGAGAACATCCAGGTAGTGACGCGCCTGGGTGCCAATGCCGGCAGGGTCGGTTTCTGCACAGACGACGTGACCGCGACCAGCATCCTTAGTGGCGGGCACCTTGACCGGCTCGTGCGCATGGCCATCAAAGCCGGCGTACCGCCCGTCTCCGCGATCCAGATGGCGACCATTAACACTGCTCAGATGTACCGGATCGACCACCTGGTCGGTTCCATCAGCCCGGGGCGCTTCGCCGATGTGGTCGTCGTGGACAGCCCGGCGAGCTTCGTCGTCGAACGGGTGATCTCCAAGGGGATCCCGGTGGCCGAAGACCAGCGGGCATCCCGACCGCCCCGCGTCCCGTTACGCGGCCCGGCCCTGCTCAACACCATGCAGCGAGGACCTGTCGACCCTGACGAGATCCGGCTAAGCACGAACCTCGGCTCGCCTGTCCGGGTGCTTGCCATGGACATGGACCGGGAGGTCCCATTCGTCCGCCGCCGGCGCGACGTCGTCCTGGCTGTGGTCGACGGCGTGGTGCAACCAGATGTGGCCCAGGACGCGCTGTATGTGGCCGTGGTCGAGAGATACGGAAAGGCCGGAACCGTGGGCGTCGCTGTTGTCAGCGGCTTCGGGCTGCGTTCGGGCGCGCTAGCCACAAGCGCCGCTCCGGACGACAACAACATCATCTGCGTAGGCACGAACCCGTCCGACATGGCCCTCGCGATAAACGAGGTGATCGCCATGGGGGGCGGTCTCGCGGTCGTGGACCGCTCAGCGGTGCTCGAGACGCTGGCGTTGCCGGTCGGCGGCATCGTCGCCGACATCGATGTCGAGACCATGGCTACGGCCGAGGCACGACTGGACGCCGCCGCCAGGGGGCTCGGTTGCGAGCTTCCGTCGGCTTTCGGCTACTTGATGTTTCTCGAGATCACGTCCATACCGGACTACGCGATCACCGACCTCGGACTCGTCGGCGTGCGCGAGCAGGCCGTGCTGGACTCGGTGCTTGGGGAGGGCTGACGCGCCCCTGGCGCTACTTGGCGCGCTTGCGGGCAGCCTTGGTCACGTGCTCGACCAGGGCGTCGGACCCGGGAAAGAAGAGTCCTTCATGCCCGTCCTCAGTCCAACGGACCTGATAGGGCGGCCCGCCGTCGGCTCCGAGCACCTTCAGGACCTCGGCGGTCCGGTCAGGCCTGGCAACCGTGTGGCCCCGGACCACAAGATGGTCTCCGACCTTCACATCCATCGCAGCACCTCCTCGGAATCTGGGATCCCTACGATCATGGTTCAATCGGCGCCTCCCCAGTGTAAGAGGCGAAAGTCCTGAGTTCCGGGCGAGGAGGCGACCGGTCCGAGCCATCGCCACTTCCGGTCGTCGTACCATCGTGCAATGAGCGAGGCGGAGTCGTTCCTTCGGACACCTGAGGACTTGAGGCGGCACGGCTACAGAGCGATCGACTGGGTCGCGGACTACCTGTCGGGCCTGGACGGCTACCCGGTCGTCGCGCAGACGATCCCCGGTGAGATCGCGGCCCTGTTGGCGCAGTGCGCTCCGGAGGATCCAGAGCCGTTCGAGGCACTTCTCGCCGACCTCGACCGGATCGTGCTGCCGGGGATCACGCATTGGCAGTCGCCCGGGTTCTTCGGCTTCTTTCCCGCCAGCGCGTCGCCGGCGTCGATACTCGGCGAGCTAGTCACCGCGGGGTTGGCCGTCAACGGCATGATGTGGGCGACCAGTCCGGCTGCCACCGAGATCGAGACCGTGGTGCTGGACTGGCTGGTCGAGTTGCTCGGGTTGCCGCTTCGTTTCCGCTCGGATTCCAGGGGCGGGGGCGTGATTCAAGACAGCGCCTCGTCAGCGACGCTGTGTGCGTTGCTCGCCGCGCGAGAGAGGGCTGTCCGTGCGGGTGCGACCATCGGCGAGTTGTGTGTCTACACGTCGTTAGAGGCGCACTCGTCGGTGCAGAAGGGAGCCCGGATCGCCGGGTTCTCCCCGGCGCACATACGCCTGGTCACCGTGGACGACGCGTTCGCGATGGACCTGACGGCTCTCGAATCTGCCGTGAGCGGCGACCGTGCAGATGGTCTCGTGCCCTGCTGTGTCGTCGCCACGGCGGGGACGACCTCCTCGATGGGTTACGACCCCGTCCGGGCGATCGGAGAGCTGTGTCGCGCCGAATCCGTGTGGCTCCACGTCGACGCCGCCATGGCAGGGTCAGCGGCTGTCTGCCCCGAGCTACGGGGACACCATGACGGGCTCGAGCTTGCCGACAGCTACGCGTTCAACCCGCACAAGTGGTTGCTGACAAACTTCGACTGCGACTGCTTCTACGTCGCCGATCGGGCCAGCCTCGTCGATGCCCTTTCCATTACGCCGGAGTACCTTCGCAACCAGTCGAGCGAGTCCGGAGCGGTCATCGACTACAGGGACTGGCAGGTGCCTTTGGGCCGCCGTTTCAGGGCGCTCAAGTTGTGGTTCGTGCTCCGCTCCTATGGCGCCGAGGGGTTGCGACGCCACGTTCGTGAGCATGTGCGGCTTTCGCGTCTTTTCGCGCGACTAGTAGCCGACGATGCCCGTTTCGAGCTCTCCGCTCCGCCTGCGTTGAACCTCACGTGTTTCAGACACGTCAACGGAGACGACGTGTCAGAGCAGCTGCTGGCGGATCTCAACGCCACCGGCCGCGTCTTTCTCAGCCACACGAAGCTCGCCGGCCGCTACGTCCTTCGTTGTTGCATCGGCGGGACCTGGACCGCAGAACGGCACGTGGACATGCTGTGGCGGCTGATCGACGAGTTCGCACCGGTGCCTCACAAGACCTGAAGGCTGAAGCCCGAGGGGCGCCTCGATTGAGGCCGCCGAGCTTGACCACTTCGACGTCTGGACGCGAGAAGAGGCTCACCGCACGTGGGGGAACCCCGGTGCGGCAAGGAGCCGTCTGTTGCCGTCAAGGTCACTGGCTGAGCGACGCCCGCGGCGGGCACGACTGGCCCGAGAACTTGGCAAGCATGTGTTCGGTGACCATGCTCGTGACCAGGCGCCGCTGGTCGGCAATGAACAGGTCGTGTTGCAGGCCAGCCAGGTGCTGGATGCTGAGACGACCAGATCTCTGAAGACGCTCCAGGTGTCTGGACGTTGACCCCTGGCGGATCGGCCTGAGCTCAGCGTCGCCGCAGACCAGCAACGTGTCGGTGCCCTGCCGCACCAGTTCGGCGAGCCATCTGCCGGACCTGCGCCCCGGATGACTGACGGCCCGCGCCCTCCAGGCGAGATCAGGGAACCTTTCCGGGAAACGGGCGGGGGGCGACTCTCGGGGGAGGTTGCTCACAACGTCCTCCCTCGGGAAGATGATCCGCCGACGCGGGTCCAGCACAGCCCCGGACTGTTCTTCTTCGGGAACGAAGGAGATGACGGGGTTGATGGCTACGACCCCGCGGGCCCGGATCGCCAGAGCGCTCTCGAGAGCTTGATAGCCGGCAGAGCACAGACCGACGAGGACGACATTCGAAGGTTCGTCCGGTGACACCCAACGAGCTGCGTCCAGGACGTCATCGAACGCCTCTGGCCTGCAGGAGGCCCACCGGCCGTGCTCACCATGCCTGTCAGGGCTGTCGCCCAGGCCACTCATGTCCAGCCGGAGGGACCGGATGCCCGCCATTGCCCACTGTCGCGACCACTCGACCCAGAGGCGATTCGGCCCGATGTGGTGCTGATTGGCGACGTTGAGGAGTATGGCCGTCGGAGTGTCGGTCGGGACCGGCAGGTGCTCGGCGTAAGTGAGGATCCCGAACAGTCCCGCCGGTGGGATGCTGACAGGCGCTTCGACGACACCGATGCCTGATTCGCCGCGTCCGACCAGACGCGGCCCTGCTGGTTGCGGCGTCCGAACCGCACCAACGGTCCGAACTGCGCCCTCGCTGAGCCATGCGACGATGCGGCTGATCGCTTCGTGCGGCAACTCTTGGAGGGGCGGGTACCGGTCCATGAATTTAGCTTGGCCGGTCGCCTCTTCGTGTGAGAGCTGTTCGCGCGCAAGCCGTGCGCCGACAAGAGCGCGGTTCACTGGCCGATCGGCCCTTGCAAGCACCAGCACGCGCCGAGCTAGCGGCAGGGAGCACTTCTCGATGCTCAGGGCCTCGACCTCTCGCACGGTGCTGGCGTCATACACAACCCCGGGGATCTCCAACGACCCGTCGGAGGGTATCTCCGAGCTCCCGAGCGTGATCGTGCTGATGGCGCGTTGTTCTCTCAGGAATGTCCTGCCGGCGCAAGGATCCCAGAGAACAACCTGATCGATCCGACCGTCAGTTGCCGCCGCGTGTGCAGCCAATGCAGCACCAAGACGCATTCCGGCGAGAGATACTTCACCGGCGCCGGACTCCCTGACCAAAGTGATTGCGGAGCGGACCGTTGCCGTCCACGCGTCTAGACGACCAGGATCTCCGTTGTTCCCCGCTGAGTCGCCAGTACCGTCGTAATCGAACCGCAGGGCGCAAAAGCCTGCTGCCGCAAGTCGTTCTGCCAGCAGCTTCAAGGCGTAGTGGCCGTGGAGGTAGTCAAAGCCGAGCGGCGGGCAGATGACGACCCCGCCACGCGCAAAGTTGTCACGAGGGCTGTGGAACCAGCCAAAGGCAGGACGCTGGTTGTCCCCGAACCAAACAGAACGAGCTCCCGTCACGGTGCCGTCGCGACGCGGGTCCCGTGTCCCTCCCGTCGCCTGGGTTGCGTAGCCGGCACACCTGCTGGTGCTCGGGTCTCGGGCCTCGAACGGTGTGCCACGGTATCTGGAGAACGGCGAAACAGGGCTTGATAAAGCCCCGAGTACCGAGTCGTGTCCTCGCATGTGTTCCGTGTCCTCGCTGCCAAGACACCAACAGCTCTTGAATCCACCGGGCAACCCTACCGCTCGCTAGGGCCGGTACTGCCATGGTCTCGTGCCGATCGGCTCGCGTTGAGAGCCCGCAGATCGCCTTGAACGAACGAGACCAGGGGCGCGCACGCGTGAGAACCTGACCGCTCGACAGGTCGGTCGGCGCGGCCACAAGCGGATGAAGTCGCGGCGCTTGTAGGCTCATCCACCGGCGACCCGACCGGCCACCGCCTGGCCGTAGGAGTCCCGAGGCAACAGAGCTGCGCGCCCGGGGAGTTCCCGGACCTCGGCGAGCAGCGACGACGGAGAGGCAGTCGAGAAGGGGTCCTGATGAACACGGAGGAACAGATCGCCCGTTTCATCGCGAGCGAGCTTCTCGAGGACACTTCGGTCAATGGCGACCCGTTGGCCAGGGGGATGTTGGACTCGCTATCCATTGAGGTCCTGATCGGTTGGATCGAGGAGCAGTTCGAGATCTCATTTGGGTTCAGGGATGTAGTTGCCGAGAACTTCGCCAGCGTTGGAGCTCTCGCGGCCTTCGTCGACGCAAAGCGAATCGGACCACAAGATCAGTCGACGGACATCTGAAATGAGCGAAGCAACGAGCCCGCAGACGATCTGTGAGCTGCTGACGATGGGCGCCGCGAGGGGCAGAGGCGGTTACTTCTTCCACTCGGGGGAAGAGACGGTCGCCCTGCCGGTGGCGGAGCTCTACGAAAAGGCTCTCAGGAGAGCGGCCCAACTGGGCCGCATGGGGATCGGAAAAGGCGAGATGGTCGGTCTCTTGGGGCCGAACTCCCCCGAGTGGGCGGAGTGGGCCTGGGGCACCTGGCTCGCCGGGTGCGTCCTCGTCCCTCTGCCTGCACCCCTCCGCGTCCGCGACCCGGCGGCCTTTTCCTCCCAGGTGGCTTCTTTGGCCACGGCGACGGGTTGCTCGACCATCGTCGGGGAGAACAGGTACCTCGAGTTCCTCGACGGCGAGAACTGCCCGAAGATGGACTGGACGTGCCAGGCGCCCGTGAACGCGGGCCAGCCCGCTCAGGTCTCGCCTCACGACTTGGCCATGGTGCTGTGCACCTCGGGTAGCACCTCGGAACCAAAAGGGGTGCGGATGAGCCACGCCAGGGCGCTCGTGTGGGCCAGGGACACGGCGGCGAACGCCAATTCCGGGGAGGTGCCCGTTATAGTCTCCTGGCTTCCCTTCTTCCACGTAGGCGGCTTGGGACCCCTGTTCGAGGTTGCGACGCCGGTCGACTGGCACGTCCTTCCGATGGCACGTTTCGCGAGGGATCCCGCCGAGTGGCTCCGCCTGGTCTCACGCACTCGGGCGTGTTTCACAATCGGTCCGTCCTCGGCCTGGGCGGCAGCCCTGCGGGGCCTCGCCAGGAGGCCGGAAGGCGTCGACCTGTCGTGCCTCAAGGGGGCGGTCTTCAATGCGGAGACGGTCGACCCAGACGTGGCGGCGCGCATCGCGGAGGTGTGCGGCCCGCTCGGCCTCGAGCCGAGGTCGATCAATGTCCACTACGCCTCCTCGGAAGCGGGCATGATCAGCCGCACCGAGCCTTGTGCGGAGCTTCGCGTCGACGTCGTCGACCTCGACGAGCTCGCCCGCTCGTCGAGGGCTCTCGCGCCAAAGCCGGGACGCCCCTCGAAAAAGGTGGTGTCCTGTGGGGCCCTGTTCCCTGGTGTCGAGGTCGTCATCGGGTCGCCGGACGAGCCTTTGCCCGAGCGCCACCTGGGCGAGGTCTGGGTGCGCGGCCCCGGGGTGACAGACGGCTATGTCAACACGACGGCCGAGGGGTTCTTCTTGAGGGACTGGTTCCGGATCGGGGACCTCGGGTATATGGCCGAAGGAGAGCTGTTCGTGACCGGCAGGTCCAACGAGGTCATCGTGCGCCTCGGCGAGAAGTACCACCCCGAGGACATCGAGCAGGCCGTGCAGCGCGCCACCTCGTCGCCTCCCGGAAGCTGTGTCGCCTTCTCCCCCCTTGAGGGGAGCCAGGGCGAGCTCGTCGTCTTAGTGGAAGCGGGCGGACCCACCGGTGACCTCGCCGCCGAGGTGAGCGCGGCGATAACCAACGCCATCGGGATCACCCCCTCGCAGGTGCTGCTCGTGGCCAAGGGCAGCCTGCCGACCACGCCCAACGGCAAGCTGCAGCGTGCCCGGGCGCGTGAGATGCACCACCTTGGAGAGCTTGCCCCCCTCACCGGAGA
>JBEKGS010000067.1:0-11532 GCA_050012675.1 Acidimicrobiales bacterium | reverse complement strand
TCTGACACGATCGAGAACACGGCCTCGATGTCGAGCGGAGCCATGTTGGCCCGGTGCAGGCTCACGACCGTCGGACGCAACGCTTGGGCGACGTGGGCCAGTTCTCCTGGGTCGGTCGCACGTGCGATCTCGCGACGGAGGGAGAACGACGAATGAGTCTGGACCTCGACGAGATCAGAGTCGGCGATGACACCGAGGAGCGAGCCGGTAGGCGACAGGACGGGGAAGTGGCGCAAGCCCATGTCGAGCATGTCCAAGAGCACCTCACCTGCCGGACGATCACTTGGGACAGTCTGGGCCGGTGCTGTCATCGCCGCGGACACCGGTGCATCGGGTGACATCCCTGCAGCGAGCACCCGGGAACGAAGGTCGCGGTCGGTGAGGATCCCGAGCGACGGTCCAAGGTCGATCACGACCGCGGTCGCCCCGCGTGCACTCATCTCCTGGGCAGCCTCGCGAATCGGGGTGGCGGGGTGGCATACAACTGCCGGCGATCGGATCAGAGCCGCCACCGGCTGGCTCAGGCGATCCCGGTCGACCTCGTCTGTTCTTCCCTGGCGGATTCCGTAGCGGTCCTGCAAGAGAGAGCGGGTCACGTGCCGGAGCGTCGCGGGCTGGCCCAGCAACCTGTACGCCGCGTCGGCGGGAATCCGGTACGTGAGCGTGTCCTCCGCCGAACGGGCCGCGAAGCCGGTGGGCAGACCGGACAGCATCGAAGCGTGACCGAACATCTCGCCGACCCCGATGACGTCGAGCACCCGGCCATCATGGACGATCTCGACTACACCGGCGCGTATGACCCTGAGAAACTCGCTGGGGTGGGCCCCTTGGGAGAAGATGACCGTCCCGGCAAGATGGAACTCGATTTCGACGCTGGCCGCGGCTCGCTCGACCTCGGCACGCGCGAGCGCGCTGAAAGGCGGGTAGCCAACGAGGAACTCGACGATCTCGGGCGCGGCGCTCACGGTTTCTCAGTGTGCCAGAAGCTCGGTCTCGAGCCTTGTGGGCGGGCTCGTCCAAAAGGAGCGTGCTTCTCCTTCCGGCGCGACTTAGCCCCTTGACTTGTGCGTTGGTCACTGGTCTAATGTCCGCCACCAAACGGCGGCTCGGCCGTTGGCGTGAAGGGGGGCCCTCGATGTCGCGCGGGAGAGACACCGTTCCGGTGCCGGGCGGTGTGGACGAAGACGTGGCCAGGTTGCACGAGCTGGGCTACGCGCAGGAGCTTCATCGAAGGATGGGAGGTTTCTCCAACTTCGCGGTCTCCTTCACCATCATCTCAGTACTGTCGGGCTGCCTGACGCTGTACTACTTCGGCATGGCCGAGGGTGGTCCCGTCGACATCGTCTGGGGTTGGATAGTCGTCGGTTTCTTCACGACCATCGTCGGTCTCGGCATGGCGGAGATCGCCTCCGCCTATCCCACCGCCGGTGGGCTCTATTACTGGTCCGCGAAGCTAGCGAGGGGGAACCCTGGCGCTTGGAGCTGGTTCACAGGCTGGTTCAACCTGCTCGGCCAGGTGGCGATCACGGCCGGGATCGACTACGGCTTCGCGTTCTTCTTCTCGGCGTTCCTCAACATGGTCTTCAACTTCCCGACCACGAGCGGTTGGGTACTGGTCGTCTACGGAGGCATCCTCGCGATCCACGGTCTGCTCAACACTTTCGGGGTACGGCTGGTGGCCTTCCTCTCGGACGTCTCGGCTTGGTGGCACATCCTCGGCGTAGCGATCATCGCCATAGTGCTGGTGTTTGTCCCGAGCCACCACGCGTCGGCTTCGTTCGTCTTCACCAAGTTCATCAACCTCTCGGGCTTCAGCTCGAAGTGGTACGTATTCTTCCTCGGTCTTTTGATGGCCCAGTACACCTTCACCGGTTACGACGCGTCGGCGCACATGTCCGAGGAGACGAAGAGTCCCGACCTCGCGGCACCGCGGGGCATCGTCAGCTCGATCGTCGTCTCTCTGATCGCAGGCTGGATCCTCATCCTGGCCATCACCTCCGTGATCCCGACGAACATGGCCGTGTACACCAAGTACGCCGCGCAGGAGTTCGCCCCTGTGCTCATCTGGTCGAACGCCATCGGCCGTCATGGCGCGGAGCTGCTGCTCGTGATCGCCTTCATGGCACAGGCCTACTGCGGCATGGCGTCAGTCACCGCGAACTCCCGGATGCTGTACGCCTTCAGCCGGGATGGGGCCGTGCCGGGCCATCAGCTCTGGCACCGCATCAACCCGCGTACCAGGACGCCCACCAACGGCATCTGGTTCTGCGTCGTGTTCGCATTCCTTCTGGCGGTCCCTTCGTTGTGGAGCGGCGTTGCTTACGCGGCCGTCACATCGATAGCCACGATCGGTCTCTACATCGCCTACGTGCTGCCGACGCTGCTGCGCCGCATCCAAGGCGCCGATTTCAAGCAAGGTCGTTGGAGCCTCGGTATCTGGAGCCCGCTCGTCGGCTGGACGGGCATCGTCTGGGTCGCGTTCATCGCGGTCTTGTTCATGTTGCCCGAGCTCAGCCCTGTCAACCGTGACACGTTCAACTACGCCCCGATCGCTGTCGGCGTCGTGCTCTTGTTCTCGGGCGGCTACTGGCTGCTGTCGGCCCGCAAGTGGTTCACCGGTCCGAAAGTTCAGGGCACAGAAGAGGAACTGAAGGCCATCGAAGCGTCCTTGACCGCCCGGCGTAGCTTGGAGGGAGTCGATTGAGCGGTGCCTCACCTGCCCTCGGTGTTGAGGGGCTCGAGGCTCTCGTAGCTGCTCACGACATCGACACGGTGGTCCTGGGGATCACCGACATGCAGGGCCGTCTGCAGGGCAAACGGCTTGCCGTCACACACTTCCTGGAGGACGTTGTCACCCGTGGAACCGAAGGGTGCACGTACCTGATGGCGGTCGACGTCGAGATGAACACCGTTCCCGGTTATGCCATGTCCTCGTGGGCGCGGGGCTACGGCGATTTCGTGATGGTGCCGGACCTGTCGACACTGAGGGTTACTCCCTGGCATCCGGGAACGGCATTTTGTGTCGCTGACATGAGATGGCCAGACGGGAGTCCCGTCGTGGCCTCACCGCGACATATCCTCCAGCGCCAGAGCGAACGCCTCGAAGAGCGCGGTTGGAACGCGTTGGCTGCCACGGAGCTCGAGTTCATCGTCTTCAAGGACACCTACGAGCAAGCCTGGCAGTCCGGCTACAAGAACCTGACCCCAGCGAACCTGTACAACGTCGACTACTCGCTACTCGGCACGGGCCGCGTCGAGCCCCTTCTGCGACGGATCCGAAATGAGATGGCCCTGGCCGGCATGCGGGTCGAGTCCGTAAAAGGGGAGTGCAACCTGGGCCAGCACGAGATCGCCTTCCGCTACAGCGATCTCGTCGCCAAGGCGGACGAGCACGTGCTGTTCAAGACAGGAGCCAAGGAGATCGCAGCACAGGAGGGCTGCAGCATCACTTTCATGGCGAAGTACGACGCCAGGGAGGGCAACTCCTGCCACGTCCACATCTCGCTCAGAGACGACTTGGACCAACCATTGTTCTCCGGCGACGGCGACCACGGGTTCTCAGCGGTGTTCGAGCAGTTCATGGCCGGGTTGCTGGCCACTCTGCCGGACTTGACGTTGTTGATTGCACCGAACGTCAACAGCTACAAGCGTTTCGTGTCAGGGTCGTTTGCCCCGACCGCGCTAGCTTGGGGCCATGACAACCGGTCCTGCGCCCTTCGGGTCGTCGGGCACGAGCCGAGCTCACTACGCGTCGAGTGTCGGGTACCCGGAGGGGACGTGAACCCCTACTTGGCGCTGGCGGCGATAACAGCAGGCGGCCTGTACGGGATCGAGGAGGGCCTCGAGCTCGAGCCCGAATTCGTCGGGAACGCTTACAACTCGGACAAGCCGCGGCTTCCTACAACCCTTCGGGAGGCGGCCAAGCTGTTCAGTGCGAGCTCGGTCGCCCGTAAGGCCTTCGGAGACGAGGTGGTGGACCACTACGCAAACATGGCGCGCGTCGAGCTCGAGGCATTTGACGCGACGGTCACCGACTGGGAGCGCTTTCGGGGTTTCGAGCGCCTGTGAGCAACGAGCGCCTTGTCGTCAACCCTGCCAACGAAGAGATCATAAGGACCATCAACCAGGTCGACCTCGACGCCACCGATGAGGCGATCGCTCGCTCCGCCGCCGCCGCCCCCGCCTGGCGGGCTGTCGCGCCGGGCGACCGGGCCCGCCTGCTCAGGCGCTTTGCAGAGGCCGTGGACGGCGCCAACGAGGAGCTTGCCCAACTCGAGGTTGCGAACTCCGGGCACACGATCTCCAATGCCCGCTGGGAGGCGGGCAACGTCCGCGACGTGCTGGCCTATTACGCGGGGGGCCCCGAGCGCCTGATGGGCCGCCAGATACCGGTGTCCGGGGGCGTGGATGTCACATTCCGCGAGCCGATCGGCGTCGTCGGGGTGATCGTGCCCTGGAACTTCCCGATGCCCATAGCCTCGTGGGGCTTCGCCCCGGCTCTTGCCGCAGGCAATACGGTCGTGCTGAAGCCGGCCGACCTCACGCCCCTTACGGCAATACGCATCGGAGAACTGGCCCTCGAAGCGGGGATCCCCGAGCACGTCTTCCAGGTGCTGGCCGGCCGCGGCTCTGTCGTCGGCTGGCGCTTTGTCACCCACCCCGCAGTCGGAAAGATCTGTTTCACAGGCTCGACCGAGGTCGGTCAGGCGATCATGGCGGGATGTGCCGAGCAGGTCAAGCGCGTGACCCTCGAGCTCGGTGGCAAGAGCGCCAACATCATCTTCGCCGACACGGACATCCCTGCCGCGGCAGCGGCCGCGCCCTACGCAGTGTTCGACAACGCCGGCCAGGACTGCTGTGCGCGCTCACGGATCCTCGTGGAAGCGAGCGCTTACGAGCGTTTCATGGAGCACTTCGAGACCGCTGTCAAAGCGGTGAAGGTGATCGACCCCTCCGACGAGCTAAGTGAGATGGGACCGCTCATCAGCGCCGAGCAGCGGTCGGCCGTTTCCGCCTTTGTTCCGAAGGACGCGCCGGTCGCGTTCCGGGGAAGCGCTCCAGAGGGTGCCGGCTACTGGTTCCCTCCAACTGTGCTCGCCCCGGTATCGCCGGATTCCCGGGCCGCGCGCGAGGAGATCTTCGGCCCTGTCGTCGCGGTGCTGCCGTTCACCGACGAGGCGGACGCTGTCCGGATCGCCAACGACACGCCTTATGGGCTCTCGGGCTCGATCTGGACCCGCGACGTCGGACGGGCTCTTAGGGTGGCACGGGCTGTGGAGACCGGCACGATCTCAGTGAACTCGAACTCGTCTGTCCGCTACTGGACACCATTTGGCGGCTTCAAGCGCTCAGGGCTCGGTCGCGAGCTCGGGCCGGACGCACTGGAGGCCTTCACGGAGCTGAAGAACGTGTTCATCGCAACCGGTGGGTGAACGTCGCAGGCCCTCTTATGTCGACCACCTACGATCGGGGTATCACCATGCCAGGAAGGCTCGAAGGCAAAGTAGCTGTCATCACGGGTGCGGCAAGCGGCATCGGCCGGGCGAGCGCCGTACGGTTCGCGCAAGAAGGCGCGAAGGTCGTCGTGGCCGACGTAGCCGACGATACCGGTGCTGGTGTCGCTGAGGAGGTGGGCGGCCTGTACGTCCACGCGGATGTGACCGACGCTGTCAGCGTGGCTCGTATGTACGCGGCCGCGCTCGAACGCTTCGGCACACTCGACATCTGTTTCAACAACGCCGGGATCTCGCCCCCCGACGACGACTCGATCCTTGAGACCGAGCTCGACGCCTGGCGCCGGGTGCAAGACGTGAACCTGACGAGCGTCTATCTGTGCTGCAAGGCGGCGATCCCGATCCTGCTCGACCACGGTGGCGGAAGCATCATCAACACGGCTTCTTTTGTCGCCTTGATGGGCGCGGCGACATCCCAGATCTCCTACACGGCGTCAAAGGGAGGGGTGCTCTCGATGTCTCGCGAGCTCGGCGTGCAGTTCGCCCGCCAGTCGATCCGCGTGAACGCGCTCTGCCCGGGGCCGGTGAACACACCGCTTTTGCAGGAGCTGTTCGCCAAAGACGCCGAACGTGCCGCCCGCCGGCTCGTGCACATCCCAATGGGGCGCTTCGCCGAGCCTGAGGAGATAGCGGCAGCCGCATGTTTCCTTGCCTCCGATGACGCGTCTTTCATAACGGCCAGCACCTTCGTTGTGGACGGAGGTATCAACGCCGCCTACGTGACGCCGCTTTGATGGAGCACACGAAGGGCGAACGGCCCGTGATCGGAATCACCGCCTACGAGGAGGAGGCTTCTTGGGGCTTGTGGCACACACAGGCCTCGCTCGTGCCGTCCGACTACGTGCACTCGCTCGCGGACGCGGGCGCGAGCCCGGTCATCCTCCCGGTCCAGCAAGAGGAGAGCTCGACCCTCGACGGGCTCCTCCGGCGTCTGGACGGCCTCGTGCTCACGGGCGGGCCGGACGTCGACCCGGCGCGTTACGGTGCCGAACGCCACCCCCGATCTCAGGCGCCGCGCGTGCAGCGAGACGAACGGGAGCTCGCGCTGGTGAACGCCGCCGAACGCGCCGGTTTGCCGGTGCTCGCCATATGCAGGGGCATGCAGCTGCTCAACGTCGCCCACGGGGGCTCACTCTTACAGCACCTCCCCGAGGTGGTTGGTCACGAGGAGCACAACCCGACGCCAGGGGCGTTTGTCGCCCATAGCGTCCGGATCGAGCCGGGAAGCGCACTCCACAAGGCGCTCGGGTGGGAGGAACGAGACGTCCCGACCCACCATCATCAGGGCATCGACCATGTGGGTGATGGCCTTTCGCCGGTCGCGTGGGCGAAGGACGGCACCGTTGAGGCGCTTGAGGACCGGGCGAAGCCTTTTGTCATAGGGGTACAGTGGCACCCCGAGGCAGATGAGGACGTCTCTGTGTTCGCAGCGCTCGTTCGGGCCGCCGCCCGGGTGCTTGGCGCAAGGCAGGGTCGTTGAGACGGTGTGGGGGGAACGAGCGATGAGCAGCGCGAACTGGCATGTCTTCGTCGACAGCTGGCTCGAGGCCTGGAACGCCCATGATCTCGAGGGGGTGCTCGCCCACTTCTGTGACGACGTCGTGTTCTCGTCACCGGTCGCGGCCCAGCTGCTTGACGGCAGCGATGGTGTCATCAGGGGAAAGCAGGCCTTGCGGGAGTACTTCGGAGAAGGACTCAGGCGCATCCCGGAGCTTCACTTCGAGCTAGAGGGCGTCTACTTCGGCGTGGGCGCCTTGGTGATCAACTACAAGAACCAGAAGGGCGGCCTTGTGAACGAGGTGCTCATCTTCGAGGGCGGCCTGGTCAAAGAGGGCTACGGCACTTATCTCGGAGACAGCACCGATCCCGCCGGGGCAGCAGAAGGCCGATAGCCGTGGCGTGCCGCGAACGCCTCGCATAGGCGTTGCACAGGAAGCCTTTCAGGCGTTTGTGAAGGCTGCGGCAGCGGCCTGTGCCACGATGACGTCTTCTTCCACGGCTCCGCCACTTGTGCCGACGGCGCCGACGAGCCTGCCGCTCGAGCGCAGCGGAATGCCGCCTCCGAAGATGACGATCCTGCCGTTATGGGTGGCCTGCAGGCCGTAGAGGGGCTGACCCGGCTGGCATTGTCCCGCGAGATCCGCTGTCGAACCGTTGGTTGCCAACGCCGTATACGCCTTGCTCAACGAGACCTCGATAGCCGCCAGGGACGCGCCGTCCATTCTGTGCTGCGCCTTGAGGTTGCCTCCATCGTCGACAACGGCGATGGCCATGGGAACGTTGATCTCTGCCGCCCGCTTCTCGCCGGCTGCCAGCACAGCCAGCGCTTGTTCCAAGGTGATGGCCATTTATCGCCCCTTTTCAGATTTCGTCCTGCCGTCATCTTGCAAGCTGCAGAGTAGTCCGGCGGACTTTGCCGCTGAGAGAAGAAGGAAGTCGCGCCGAACTGAGCTAGGCGAGCGGGTCCTGCCCTGTCTCGCGCTCGATACGAAGAGACGGGATCTCAAATCACTGCGCACAAGGACCGAGCCCCGAGCCTGCCGTGACGGTGGGTATTGCTTTCGCGAGGTGTGTACTCAGACAGCCAGTAGCCGGTCGTCCTGGGTCAGAATGCGCAGCTAGCCGTACAGGAAAGGCGCCTCCTGCACGGCTATGGAGCTGCAGCTGCTCTTCCCAACTTCCCTCGCAAGGCAATCAGGGTCGTACAAGATCTATCGGCAGGGCTGCCCGTCGCCTTGAGCGGAGAATCGCAAGCCGTGAGTAACCACGGTCGATCGCCGAGTACCGGGCGGATCTCGGCGTCTCAGGCTCACGCCGTTCAGGAATTGGTGATGCTGGAGAGGGCGAACGATGAGACATCGGCCGCCTGCAGGGAGAAGCTACCCGTGAGTTGGCCTTGCAGCACTTCGAGGTCGCCGCTTTGGGTTACGTAGCCGAGGACCGGCGAAGCGCTCGGCTCGGGGTCCGAGGCGACCGCCATGCGAGCGACCCCTTTAGCCTCCTGCACCCAAGCGCGCGGGTTGAGGCCTTCGGCGGCGTAGAAGCTGTTCCCTGCCAGATAGCCGAGGAGCGGCTCGTCGGTAGCCCCTACGGTCGCGACCGAGATCGCCGTCACGCCGTTGGCTTCCGGCGTCCACTGGACCTGTGACGTGTCTGTACTGGCGTAGAAGGTCCCGGCGTTGGACAGGTATCCGATGAGGCCGCCCGCTTCGGCGCCGCCCTGGGCCAGAGCGATGGAGCGGACGCCCGAAGCTTGGACGACGGTCCAGTTGTCGCCGGCGACGCCCGCCTTTGTGAGGAAGGCGCCGTTGGCGCCGCGGACATAGCCCAGAAGCGGGGGAGCCGACCCGGTGCCAGCCGCGATCGCGATCGAGGTGGCCCCGGAGGCCTCGAGCGTGAATGGCGCGGTGAACGAGCCCTCCTCGGCGTAAAACTCACCGGTCGCGTCCAAATAGGCCAGGAGTGGCACACCCGACGTGGTCGTTGCCACGGCTATGGACGTCACGTGCTGAGCCTCGAGGTACGAGGTGGCCGACGAGCCGTCCTGCACGAAGAAGTTGCCGTCTTGGTCGATGTAGCCGTAGATGGCACCGCCGTCGGTCCCGCCGGCGCCCGCGTAACCGGACACCGAGATAAGGCTCGCGTCAGCCGTCACCTGTCCATAGTCGTTGCCGGGTGAGACGGAACCTGCCTGAAACCCGTACGGGTCCGAGAACCCGACGAGCGGCCACTGATAGGACCACGAAGGATTGTGGAGCCAACCTGTGACGCCGTCGGCGACCAGCCAGCCGCTGACGGGGTAGGTGGCCCAACCGTCGTTTCCGGAACCGCCGTTCTGCTGGATCACAGTGATCGTCCCGTTGCCCTGCGCGTCCACGGCGCTGGCGGTCACGACCGCTGTGTGGCCGAAGTCGTCGTACTGGGTGCGGCCGAGCGACACGACATCGCCGGGTTGCGGCGCGGCCCCGACCGTACCGTTGGTGACGACCAGCAGTTGAGGTCCGCCAGTGTTGTACCTGGACCTGTAAATCGGGTAGTCGCGCACCACGTCCCAGCCGTCGGCCGGGTACGGGTTCACGCCCCAGGCGAGGTACATCCAGCGCATGGAGAGCTCGACGCACTCCCATTCGAGCTCGCCCCATGCTCCTGGGAAGAAGTAGACGACATGATCGCTGCCCCCTTGGGTCGGGCCCGGTCCGCAGGCGACCAGACCGTGCCAGGAAGCTCCGAGCGCCGCGGATCCCGGGGCGTTGCCGGGATCGCAGATTCCGCCTTTCCACCAGGTCGGAGACGTGACACTCCGGGTGGCGGCCGACCTGGCAGGAGCCGCGTGGGCGATGGGACGGGCCTGTCCGCTCGCGGTGCCGGTCGTCAAGAGCCCCAAGGGGATGAAGAGGAGGGGCCCGAGTGCCAGTGCCATTGCCAGGGCGAGCAGGCGTCGGGGCGGGCAAGCCCGAGGTCTTGGTCTGAAGTCCTCTTCCATCATCGATTCGCCGGCCCCCGGGTGATCCGCCCACACTCTGTTGAGCAAGCATCGGCACCTGCGGCGTCGCCATTGAGCCCAAGGTGAGGGCTGCCGCTCAAAGGCATGCGGCCCGAGCAGGCCTGCGAGCAGTCCGTGGCCCCGGTGCCGTCGTGTCGGGTGCCGTGTCGCAAGGTTTGCGGGCGGCTCCAGGGCCGATCGCGCCTAGACCGGGTCCCAGCGCCTCGAGCGCTCGAGTGCCGTTCGCCAAGCGGCGTAATCGGTGTCAGGCCTGCCACGCCGAGGGGTGGCCTCGAACACGTCCGCGGCGGCCGTCAAGGTCCTCAACTCTTCGAGGGAGCTCCACACGCCTTCTGCGAGACCGGCCATCATGGCGGCGCCTATGGACGTTTCCTCGGTCGTATGAGGGCGCAGGACCCGCACTCCGCACTGGTCGGCCTGGAGTTGCAGGAGAAGGTCCATGACCGAGGCTCCGCCGTCGGCGTGCAGCTGGACGACGGGCTGACCGGCGGCGAGCGTCATTGCCTCGACGACATCACGGCACTGGTAAGCCATGGCCTCCACGGCCGCACGGGCGAAGTGCGCCCGCCCGGTCCCTCTGGAGATCCCCACGATGGTGCCCCGCGCCCCGGCATCCCAAAACGGACTTCCGAGGCCGGCGAACGCGGGCACGAGATACACGCCGTCGTTGCCCGGGATCTGTGCGGCTAGCGGCCCTACCTCTGACGCCTCGGTGATCAGCCCGAGACCGTCGCGCAGCCACTGGATCGTCGCGCCCGAAGAGAAGATGGACCCTTCAAGGGCGTAGCAGAAACCGTCCCCTGCACGGTTACGAGCGTTCTCGCCGAGATCCCAGGCGACTGTGGTCAAGAGCCCCTCGGTCGCCGGAGGTCGCTTCGTGCCCAGGTTCATCAGCACGAAGCTCCCGGTGCCATAGGTGACCTTGGTGTCGCCGGGCAGGTGGCAACCGTGCCCGAAGAGCGCCGCCTGCTGGTCCCCGAGGATGCAGCTGACCGGGACACCTTTGAGAAAGCCGCCCGCTACTCCGGCCGCGATCGTGGCGTACCTGCAGGCAGACGGGAGGATCTCACCGAGTGCGGTGATGGGGACCCCGAAGACGTCGCACAGTTCGGCCGACCAGGCGCGCCGGTCGATGTCATAGCAGAGGGTCCGGCTGGCGTTGGAGGGGTCAGTCACGTGCACGCCCGACTCGGTGCCCCCCGTCAGGTTCCAGCAGATCCAGTCGTCCACGGTCCCGAGCGCGAGGGAAGGGCGGCGTTGGACCCCGCCGTGGTCGAGCATCCACGACCACTTGGTGGCGGAGAAGTAGGGGTCGAGCACGAGACCTGTCCGCTGCCTCACGAGCGGTAGCAGGCCGGCGTCCGCGAGCTCCACGCATCGGGGTGCGGTTCGCCGGTCCTGCCACACAATGGCTCGATGGCACGGCCGGCCCGTCGAGCGGTCCCACGCCACCGCGGTCTCGCGCTGGTTGGCGATGCCGATCGTGGCCGGGACGAAGGATCGTTCCGCCAGCTC
>JBEKGS010000066.1:0-12960 GCA_050012675.1 Acidimicrobiales bacterium | reverse complement strand
CTACTGATGACTTGAGCCTTGGCTCGGACGTCATCGGCGAGCGCTCGCAGGGCACCGGTTACAGAGGCGACGGGGACGCTTGGCGACGCGAGAAGAAGTGCTCGCTCGGGGATGTCACTTAGGGCTCACCGAGAGTCTGATTGAGCGATCGTGTAGTTCCAGTCGCCGTGGAACTCGTGGCGTGTGAGCGGCACCGCCGCAAGCTGGGCGTCACTGACCTTGGTGCCGGTCTCGTAGAAGTTGCGATCCTCGACGGCGCGGATCGTCAGCCCGCTCGCAGTGGTCGTCGCCGAGATGAGCTCGATGATGGTGCGGTAGGAGACGAGTGGTCGCCCTCTCCAGTTCATGGAGATGAAGCTGAACATGCGGTGCTCGATCTTGTTCCACTTCGAGGTTCCTGGCGGGTAGTGACAGACCGTCACCTCGAGGCCCGTCTCCTGCGCGAACTTGGCGAGCTCGAGCTTCCACAGCCGGACGCGATGTCCGTTGGATCCCCCGGCATCGGCGGTGATGAGCAGCTTTGTGGCCTTTGGGAAGCGGGGCCGGCCCATGGTGTGCCACCAGCGCCGGATCGCTTCGACGGCGAAGCTGGCGGTGTCGGCCGTGTCGCCGACCGACACCCATCCCTCGTCGTTGGCGAGGTCGTAGACCCCGTAGGGGACGGCCCGGCCGAGCTCTTTGTCGATGAAGTCATGGGTCTTCACCCTCGGCGGTTCGCCGATCGGGTGGTACTCCCTGCCGCCGTTGGAGAACTCGCCCACCAACTCCTTCTTCTTGGTGTCCACGCTTATGACTGGCTGACCCGCTTGCATGAAATCACCCACCCGGTCGTTCAGGTAGGAGAACTGGGCGTTCCGGTCGGGATGGGCGGTGCCTTCCTTCTCCTTGACGGGGGCTTGTAGGGAGTAGCCGAGGTTCCTCAAGATCCTCCCGACGGTGTCATCGGTGATCTTGAAACCCTGGCGCACGAGGTCGTCGGCAAGCTTGGCCGTGGACTTCGAGGTCCACCGCAGAAATGACACCGGATTGCCCCGGGTTGCGGGGTGCACCAGCTCTTCGAGAGCCTCCAAGAGCCCGGGTTGTTTGACCTCGGCCTTGATATCGCCGCCACCGACTGCACGCTGACGATCAGACGGGCTGATCCCGTTCTCGACCTCACCGGTGGCCTTGATCACGGTGTTGCGGCTCATCCCTGTCGCCTCAGCCACTGCAGACTTGCCGCCGCGGCCGAGGCCGACGGCCATCGCACCGGCGACCACTCGGCGTTGCACCTCGTTCACTCGGCGTTGCACCTCGTTCAGATGGGGAAGGACGGTCGAGAAAAATCGCGCGAGCTCTTCCCGACTGGCCTCCACTGAACCAGTTTACATCGCGCGTACTAACATTCGGTGGACCCTAAGCGCACGGATAGGCGCGACGGCCCTTCGTGACCAGGAGAAACACTGGTCGGGAAGGCGGGATTTGAACCCGCGGCCTCAGCGTCCCGAACGCTGCGCGCTACCAAGCTGCGCTACTTCCCGTCGGCGGTAGCCCCTGGTTGCTCGGTACCGCCTTGTCCGCTCATCGTAGCCGCTGGCGCCTGCACCACTACCTTGGCAACCCTCCTGCGGTCCATCCTCGTGACCTGGAACGTCCAGCCCTCGAAGTCAAGCTCGTCGCCTTCTTCGGGGATCCTCCCGAAACCTTCGAAGAGAAAGCCGCCGAGAGTCACGTAGTCGCCGTCGGGAATTGGGATCCCGAGCTCGGAGCGCACCTCGTCGACTCCGCACGAGCCGTCGACCAAGAACCGCGACTTGTCGACTCGTTCGATCGCCGGCAAAGAAGCACGGTCGAACTCGTCCCGCAGGTCGCCCACGAGCTCGCTCACGAGATCGTTGACGGTGAGCACGCCCGCAACGCCTCCGTACTCGTCGACAACGACAGCAAAGGCCCGTCGAGCTCGGCGCATCTCGGCCAGGATCTCGAGCGCCAGCCGGGACTCGGGAACTATGTAGGGCTCGCGAACCCTTTTGGCCACGTCGAGCACCGGTGAACCGCCTTCGCCGCTCCTTCCCACGGCGCGGATGCCCTCGATCCCAAGTGGTCCCGGATGGAATAGGTCCTTCACGAACAGAACCCCGATCAGGTGGTCGAGGTCGTCCTGGAACACGGGGAAGTGGCTATGACCCGACCGCCGCACGGCGAGAGCCACGTCGTCGAGGGTGACCGGCACCTCGAGGGCGACGACGTCCACCCGCGGCGTCATGACCTCGCGGGCCGTCGCCTCCCTCATCGACTCGAGACCCTTGCGAATCTGTATCTCCTGCTCGGAGACCTGCGCCGACGGCTGGCGCCCGAGCTTGCGAGCCTGGGGGCGGAGCTTCATCGTCCCGGGGGGCCAGGCTCCCGACAGCTAGCGGTCAGCAGCGAGGGGAAGCGGTTTGTAGGACTCGTCATGAAACGTCCCTCCGTCGAGGACCGCCCGCACCGCGCGCCGGATACGGATCGCGTCCAGGGGTTTGACGAGCCAGCCCTCGGCCGCCGAGCGCCTGGCGAGGAACACGTCGGCTCGGCGGTCGAGCAGGATCACGACCGGGACATGGGGGATCCGGCCCCCAGACTCCTCGAGATGGAGGTCGAGGCAGATAGCCATCCCCCCCATGCTGCCGACTTGCATGTCGGTGATCACGAGGTCAGGCGGATCTTGCTCGACAGCGGGCCTCACGTCCTCGCCGACACGTAGCTCGCGGACTTCGGTCTCGTCGTCCTCGAGGGCCGATCTCAGCTCCTCAAGGACCGACTCGGAGTCACTGACGATCAGTATGACTTCCACGGTCGGAGACTAGTTGGCCCCCGAGCAGGTGGCGAGCGACAGCGCGGAGACCTTCGATGTCGTGCACGTCGTCGCTGAGGAAGGGAACCCTCACGACGGGAGCCGGCGCCACCTCCCCGGCAAGCTCGGCGACATATCGCTCCTCACGAGTGGCAACAACGAGGAAATCCTCGAGGTTGCGCCGCAGCTCCTCATAAGCGGACGGGTCCGGGCGAGACGACTCCCTTACCTCGTCAAAGCCCTCTGCCTGCGGGCGCTCGCCCACGGGCTTTCGGGGCGAGGTGTCGCCGTCGATCATCTGGTCATGCTCGAAATTCGAAAAGAGGCGGTTCACCACCAGTGCGCTCACCTCTATCGAGCCCTCCGCGAGACGACGGGCAAAAAAGTGCGACTCGTCGATCGAGTCCTCTCGCGGTGCCACCACGAGCACGAAGGCGGTCCCCGGGTCCGCGAGGAGGTTCTCGACACGGCGCGCCCGTTCCCTGAAACCCTCCTCCATGCCCTCGAACGCCCGGAAGAAGGCCACGGCATCCTCGACGATCTCGGATCCTGCAACTCGCGAGATCGTGCGCAACAACGCCTGCGCCGCGATCGTCATCGCCTTCATGTACGCCCGAGTTGGCATGAGCACGAGCCGGAAGACACGGTTCTCGAGGAAGCTGTAGAGCCGGCGCGGTGCATCTATGAAGTCGAGCGCGTGCCTGGACGGCGGCGTGTCCACGACGACGAGGTCGAAGCCGCCTTCGGCGTGCAGCTCGTAAAGCTTCTCCATCGCCATGTACTCCTGCGTGCCCGACAGGGCCGAGGTCAAGTTGCGATAGAGGCGGTTCTGGAGGATCCGCTCGGCTTGCTCGCCGGACTGCGAGTACCGAGTGACGAGATCGTCGAAGGTGCCCTTCGCGTCGAGCATGACGGCATAGAGCTCACCAGTCCACTGCCCTTCGATCCGCCGCGGCGTATTGCCGAGATCGTCAAGGCCGAGCGCGTCGGCCAGTCGGCGCGCGGGATCCACCGTCACGACGCACGTCCTGCGACCTTGCTCGGCACCTGCCAGGCCAATGGCAGCCGAGACAGTCGTCTTTCCTGTCCCGCCCGACCCGCAGCACACGATGACGGACTTGCCTGCGACCAGAGCCGGGAAGGCGACGACCTTCCCGTCCGGGGTTCCTCCGACGCTCACCTCAGGCACTCCGGGCACCGGATCACGGCGAGTCAGCGGTGCTCAGCTGTTCGATCGCGGTCCCGAGCGCCTCGGAGAGCTTCCCGAGCTCCCGAGGGCCGAGGTCGGCCGTGAACTCGTAGGGCAGGAGCAACTGCGGCAACGGCAAGCCTGAACCGAGGCGCGCCACCTGGGTTGCCTGCAGCTCCTGGCGGGTCACGCGGAACTTTGCCGCTGCCGCGAGGCGAACCGCTTCAGCAGGGCTCGGCGGAACCACGCCGGCCGCGACAGCCGCGGCGACCGGGTCGGCGAGAAGGTGGGTTAGCACCGGATAGCAGGCGTTCACCACGACGGGGGCGAGCGCGACGCCGACGAGGTCCTCGAATCGATAGGCGGTCTCGACGAGCTCGTTGACCGGAGTCTCCTCCGGCAGGCACACGAGCATGACCTGGCACCGAGCGGGATCGCGAAGAAGCTCGACAACCTCTTGAGCCTGGCTCCGCAGGGGACCTCCTCTGGCGGCGTCCATCAACCCGAGCGCGCTCGTCAGGAATGTCACGGCGTGGCCCGCAGCCGGTGCGTCGAGAACTATCAGGTCGAAGGTGCCGGACCGTTCGAGCTGCTTCACCTTGCCGAGCACGAGAACTTCGCGGATTCCAGGGATGGCCGTTGCCACGACTTCCAGCACACCCGTCGACACGAGGCGCTTGGCCACCCGCCGCAAGCCATGATCCTCCAGGTACTCCACAAGCGCGTCGTCCGGGGTGATCACGCGTCCCCTTACGCAGCCGGCACCGGTGGGCACCTCATACAGCATCGCCTCTTCGTAGTCGAAGGTGGCTTCCCATCCGAACAGGAGGGGCAGCCCGCCGGCGTCGTCGAGCTCGACAACGAGGACGTCGAGCCCGCAGTCCGCCGCCATCCGAGCGAGCGCGGCGGTGACGGTCGTCTTGCCGACGCCGCCCTTGCCCGCGACGATCACGACGTTGCTCTGCCGGCAGAAGACGTCTCGATCCATTCGGGGCGACACTACCGCCCCCTCCTCGTGCCTTCTCTTCTGAAGAGCCCCTTGTGAGGACGCTACGGGCGGCAGTAGCGTCGCGACGAGCGCGACCGACGACATTTGTGCAGGTCTGCGCTGGTGGCGCTTATGAGGCGCACCGTTGAGCCGCGGCCATGGGGGACGTAGGCGAATGGTGTGCCGAAAACACTTAGGCGTCACGGAGGGCCGGTGCTGAGCGTGCCGTGGGGCCAGACGAGGAGAGGCCGTGATCGCGAGTCGCGGTGATGAGATGTGGCAAAACAAGGCAGCCTGTCGCGGTCCGCACGCGATCGTGTTCTTCCCTCCGTCGCACCCGGAGCGCAAGGAGGAACGCATAACGCGGGAGCGGATTGCCAAGGAGATCTGCCGCACGTGCCCGGTCGTCAAGAGCTGTCTCGACTACGCCGTGAGGATCCGGGAGGCGAACGGGATCTGGGGCGGCCTCAACGAGGCCGAGCGCAAGCAGATCGTCGAGCGCGGGCTTGCCGGCCCGCGCGCTGTTGCCTCAGCCTGACACCTGACCGCCCACCGCCCGAGATCGGCTACGAGTCCTATCGGCTCGCCCGCCTTAATCGATCAAGCACCGATCGGCCCCAGGGCATTCTCTACGCGTTCCAGCAACCGGGCGGTGCAGCCCCTCATCTCCACCGGCGGGGAGATCTCCGTCACGACCCGCTCCGCTATGGCCGCGAAGACCTCGGCGAGCACCCCGACCTCGTCCAGGGCTATCGGCGTGCCAGCGTCACCTCCCGCAGCGACGCTGGCGTTGAGGGGAACCGATCCCACTAGCGGCACCCCAATCTCCTCGGCAAGACGCCGCCCACCACCGGAGCCAAAGATCTCGTAGGTCTCGCCGTGCTCGCAGGTGAACGCGGACATGTTCTCGATGACTCCAGCGACGCGGACATGTCCTCTACGCGCCATGTCGGCCGCCCGTCCGGCGACCTTCTGAGCCGCCTCGTTCGGTGTCGTGACGACGAGCACTTCGGTACGCGGGAGCATCCTGGCCAGACCCATCTGGACGTCCCCGGTGCCGGGGGGCAGGTCGATCACCAGATAGTCGAGCACTCCCCAGGACACGTCCTCCAAGAAGTGCTGGACTGCCCGGTTGAGCATCAGGCCCCGCCACATGATCGCCTCATCCTCGCCGGAGAGAAAGCCCATCGAGATCACCTTCAACAAGCCGGGGCCGACCGCCCGTTCGAAGGGGATCATCTTGCCTGCTCGCGCCTGGACGGCGCCGTCCATCGCGAGCAGTCTCGGCACGGAGTGGCCCCACACGTCGGCGTCCAGCAGTCCCACGACGAGACCGCGGCGGGCGAGCGAGACGGCGAGATTGACGCTTACCGTCGACTTGCCCACGCCTCCCTTGCCGGAAGCCACGGCGAGCACTCGCGCAGTTGCCGGGATGTCCGTCGCGACGGCTCTGTCCTGGGCTTTGAGCCGCGCTCTCGACATGAGCTCCGAACGCTCGGCGGGGTCCATCACCCCTGTGAGGACCGTCACGCTTTCCACGCCGGGCACCGCTCTCACGTGGCGCTCGACATCGGAACGGAGTTGATCACGAAGTGGGCAGGAGGCGACGGTGAGGGCGACTTCGACGGTCACCGCGCCACCATCGATGCCGACATCACGCACCATTCCGAGCTCGATGATGTCGGCGCCGAGCTCCGGGTCGACAACGCCCGCGAGTGCCGACCTGACGGCTTCGGCGATAGGGACAGGCTCGCCAGGCGATCGGGCGGGCGGCAGGGGACCTTGGGACGACTCGCTCACGGTATGATCGAGCCTAACGGTGCGGTGCGGGGGGCCTTCTCGGCTGCTGTACCCAAGGTCTTAGCAAAGGAGTCCCACAGTGAGTCTTGCGTCCTCAACGGTGAAGCTCGGTCAGCGCCCCAGTCCTGTGACGCTCACCGATGCCGCTGTGGCCAAAGTGACAGCTCTTCTGGCCCAAGAAGGCGATGACAGCCTGGCTCTGCGCGTAGCTGTCCGGCCGGGTGGTTGCTCCGGGTACAGCTACGAGATGTTCTTCGACTCAGAGGTGGCCGACAATGACATCGTGCGCAGCTTCGGGTCGGTGCGCGTCGTTGTGGATCCCGAGAGCGCGGAGCTGATCAAGGGCGCGACCCTTGAGTACCGAGACGGCCTGCAGGAGGCCGGCTTCCACATCATCAACCCGAACGCCACCCGAACCTGCGGCTGCGGCTCGTCGTTCAGCTGAGCCGGACGGGGCCTCGCAGTGGCAAGCACCCTCGGTCCCTACTCACCGATCGTCCGCGCCGGGCAATGGCTTGTCTGCTCGGGACAGGTCGGGATCGTTGACGGGTCGCTGGTCGAGGGCGGCCTGGCCGCGCAGGTGACCCAGGCGATCAAGAACGCCGCCTCCTTGCTCGAAAGCCAGGGCAGTGGGCTGGGAGACGTCGTGAAGACAACAGTCTTCCTGACCGACATGGCAGACTTTGCTGCCATGAACGACGCCTATGTCGCCGCATTCGGCGATAACCGGCCGGCACGAAGCGCCTTCGCCGTGGCCGGTTTACCTCTCGGCGCGCTCGTCGAGATCGAGGCATGGGCATACATGCCTCAGCCACCCTCCAGCTCAGCGAACTAGCCGTGCGCCTGCCGCGCCAAGTGCTCGGCGCCATGGCAGTGGCGATGCTCGCGATGGTCACCGCCAGCTGCAGCTCCGCGACGACAACTACGACGACCACAACGACGACTCTCCCGCCGCTTCCACCGGAGGTCCTCGCCTATGTGACGATGATCGGGACAGGCGCGAACGTCGGCCTCGGCCACAGCGTCGTTCCTGTCGAGGTCTCTCTCGGTGGCAACGGCCCAGAGACGGCCCTCGATGTGGGTACCTACCCCGACGCGATAGCGATCACGCCCGACGGAAAACGCGCTTATGTAACCAACTACGGCTCCAACTCGGTCACCCCGATCGATCTCGAGACCGGTAGCGTCCTTCCGGCGATCCAGCTGGGCCCGACAGCCGGACCCGCAGGCATCGCGATCACCCCGGACGGGTCGACGGCCTATGTGACAGATGCGGGCGCGACAGGAACGCTTGGTAGCACCGTCACCCCTATTGACCTCGCCACCGGCAAGGTCCTGGCGCCGATCACGGTAGGTCCGGGACCACAGGGCATCGCCATCACTCCGGACGGACGGCGCGCCTACGTGACCGACGCGGGCGCCTTCGTGCCCGGCCAGACAGGGAGCATCGGCTCCACGGTCACGCCCGTCGACCTGACCACCAAGACGGCGCTGCCTGCGATCCCCGTCGGAAACGCCCCGGCCGCCATCGCCATCTCCCCCGACGGCTCGACAGCCCTCGTCGCGAACGCCAACTCGGGCAGCGTGTCGCCGATTGATCTCGCGACCGACAAGGCCGGGTCACCTATTTCGGTCCAAGGTGGCCCGATCTCCATAGCGATCTCTCCGGCCCAGCCGACGACTGCCTATGTCGCCGACACGATCTCGGGCCCGTCGACGACCGGCAACGTGACCCTCATCGACCTCACCACCGACACCGCTGGGGCGCCCATCACAGTCGGAAAGAACCCCCAGGCCATCGCCATGAGCCCCGACGGCGCCACCGCCTGGGTCGTGTGCTACAGCAGCCGGACGCTCGTGCCGCTGAGCACCAGGACACACATTCCCGGTCCGGCTATACACCTGCCCGGCGGCCCGTATGCGATCGCAATAACGCAACGCTCCGCATCCAGCCCTACCACCACAACCGGGTCCAAGCGATCGGGGTCGGGCAAGTCCGATAAGAAGAAGAAGGGCTAACCAGCCTCAGCGCGCCGAACGCCGCGAAAAGGGGCTCAGCACCGGTTACGGCGAACCGCCACGGGCGGGCGTGTGGGAGTCGGAGGGCAGCCAGCGGACACTTCCGAAGCGATAGCCGACGCTGCGAACCGTCTCGATGAGGTGCGCGTGCTCCTCGCCGAGCTTTGCCCGCAGCCGCCGCACGTGGACGTCGACAGTCCGGGCACCTCCGAAGTACTCATAACCCCAGACCCGGGACAGCAGCGTCTCGCGACTGAACACCCGACCCGGATGAGCCGCGAGGAACCGGAGCAGCTCGTACTCCATGTACGTCAGGTCCAAGGGTCGTCCCTGGATCGCGGCTTGGTAAGTCTCCAGGTTGAGCGCGAGGGGCCCGTAGACGATCAGGTCCAGGTTCTTGCCGCGACCGGTTCGCCAGAAGAGATGCGTGAGGCGCGCCTCGATCTCCTCGGTGCTCGCGTCCGGAAGTACGAAGTCGTCGAACAGGTCCTCTCGAAGCTCCAGCTCAGCGAGGCACGATCGCCCGACGACGAGCAGCAAAGGCTGCAAGGGGCTGTCCCCCTTGCGCAGCACGCGGCAGGCAGCGAAGGCGGACACCGGGTCCTCGACCGCCGATATCACGGCTCCCGCGTACCCGTCCTCGGGTTCGTCCCGCTCGGCGAGGGCCGGATCGCGCACGGCTCGCCACGGATAGCCGGCGCGTTCGAGCGCGCCCGACAACCACGGTGAAGGTGGGTCCGGGTAGACGAGCAAGGGTTCCATCGCGAGCCGGGCGGCTTCGGTACCGAATCCCTAAAGGGCTGGCAGGTAACGCAACAACTCGAAAGGCGTCACCTCTCGCGTATAGGCGTCCCACTCGGCGCGTTTGTTGCGCAGGAACCATTCGAACACGTGCTCTCCAAGCGTCTCGGCGACGAGCTCGGAGCCCTCCATCGCCACGAGCGCCTCCTGCAGGCTAGACGGCAAGGACTTGATGCCCTCCGAAGCCAGCTCCTCAGCGGTCATGGTGAACAAGTTCGCCGCCGCCTCGGGCCCGAGCTCGTAGCCCTTCTCGATCCCCTCGAGACCCGCCGCCAGCACGACGGAAAACGCCAGGTAGGGGTTGCAGGCCGGGTCCGGGGCACGGTACTCGAACCTGGTCGACTCGACCTTGCCACGTCTCGCGATGGGTACGCGGACGAGCGCCGATCGGTTGTTATAGGCCCACGAGACGTTCACCGGAGCTTCGTAGCCGACGACGAGACGCTTGTAGGAGTTGACCCACTGGTTGGTCACGGCAGTTATCTCACGGGCGTGCTGCAGGACGCCTGCGATGAACTGGCGCCCCACCTCCGACAGGCCGTGGTCGCTTCCGCGGTCGGCAAAGGCGTTCCGGTCGCCCTCGAACAAAGAAAAGTGCGTGTGCATGCCAGAGCCCTGAACGCCCGAGAGAGGCTTGGGCATGAAGCTCGCATGAACACCGCTCTCGTGGGCGATCTCCTTCACGATGAGCCTGACCGTCATCACGGTGTCGGCCATCGTGAGGGCGTCGGTGTAGCGCAGGTCGATCTCGTGCTGGCTCGGGGCATCCTCGTGTTGGGCGTACTCGACGGGGATGCCCATGTCCTCGAGGGTGAGCACTGTCCGTTTGCGCAGGTCAGTGCTCAGGTCCGCCACTGTCAGCTCGAAGTACGACCCTGAGTCCAAGGGTTTCGGCGGCACGCCTGGCTCGCCCGGCGCGAAGTAGAAGTACTCGATCTCCGGCGCGGCGTAAAAAGAGAAACCTCGGGCGCGGGCGCGCTCCAACGTCCTCCTCAGCACGTGCCGGGGGCAGCCTTCGAACGGCGAGCCGTCGAGATTGCTGATATCGCAGAACACTCGGGCTACCGGCGAAGTGTCGCCTTCCCGTCCGATGCGAAAGGGAAGAATCTGGAACGTCTTCGGATCGGGCTTGGCCAGGACGTCGCTCTCCTGCACGCGGCTGAAGCCGTCGATCGAAGACCCATCGAAGGTCATTCCCCCGTCGAGGGCGTTCTCCAACTCTGCGGGCGTGATGCTGAAGGACTTCGGGGTGCCCAGCACGTCGGTGAACCACAGCTGGATGAAACGCACCGCGCGTTCCTCGACCGTCCGCAACACGTACTCCCGCTGGCTTTGCATCAGGTGCCTCCGATCGTGCGTCACTGTGTCCGACGGCTCTCCAACTTCGTGCGCGCGATCAGTGTCGCAGGTGAGAACAAGGTCAGCCAGCGCTCAGGGGGCCATGCGGCGCCTCGTGAAGCTGTTCACACTGCGTTCACAGATGAGCAACGATGCTGAAACGTAGGAGCGACAGACTTCAACGACCAGCATTTCAACTGTCGCGCCTCATGGCGGACCAAGGAGGAACCGTGCAGGATCGCACCGCTGCCGAAGTCGTTCAACTGGTGAAGGACGAAGGCGTCGAGATCATCGACATCCGCTTTTGCGACCTGCCGGGTCTCATGCAGCACTTCTCGGTGCCGGCTCACGAGTTGACCGAGGCGACCTTCACGGAGGGGCTCGGTTTCGACGGCTCCTCCATCCGCGGTTTCCAGGAGATCCAGGAATCGGACATGATCCTGCTCCCGGACCCCTCTACCGCAGTGATCGATCCCTTCCGCCAGCACAGGACCTTGAACCTCAACTGCTTCGTGCACGATCCGGTGACTCTCGAGAACTACTCGCGAGACCCCCGCTACGTAGCTCTCAAGGCCGAGCGGTATCTCCAGACCACCGGGATCGCCGACACCATCTACTTCGGGCCCGAGGCTGAGTTCTTCATCTTCGACGACGTCCGTTTCTCCCAAGACCAGCGGTCCGCCTTCTACCAGGTCGACTCGATCGAAGGTATCTGGAACTCGGCCCGCGATGAGAAGCCGAACCTCGGCTTCAAGCCGCGCTACAAGGAGGGGTACTTCCCCGTACCACCCATGGACCACTTCCAGGACCTGCGATCAGAGATGATCCTCGTCATGGAGCAACTCGGGATCGAGATCGAGGTGCAGCACCACGAGGTGGCATCGGGAGGCCAGGCCGAGATCGACATGCGTTACGACACCCTGTTACGCATGGCCGACAAGCTGATGCTCTACAAGTACGTCGTCAAGAACGTGGCGCGCAACGCCGGGTACTCCGCCACCTTCATGCCGAAGCCCCTGTTCCAGGACAACGGCTCGGGGATGCACTGCCACCAGTCTCTTTGGCGTGACGGTGTGCCCCTGTTCTATGCCGAGACCGGCTACGCAGGACTTTCCGACATGGCGCGCTGGTACATCGGTGGGCTGCTAAAGCACGCGGCGGCGGTGCTCGCCTTCGCCGCCCCGACCACCAACTCCTACAAGCGTCTTGTCCCGGGCTACGAAGCACCGGTGAACCTCGTGTACTCCCAGAGAAACCGCTCGGCAGCATGCCGGATCCCGCTGTACTCGAAGAGTCCGAAGGCAAAGCGGGTCGAGTTCCGCTGCCCCGACCCGGCGTGCAATCCCTACCTCGCCTTCGCGGCGATGCTGATGGCGGGCCTCGACGGCGTGCAGAACAGGATCGAGCCGCCTGACCCGATGGACAAAGACCTCTATGACCTCCCGCCGGAGGAGCTCGCGAACGTGCCCCAGGTCCCTGCGTCGCTGGACGAAGCCCTCCGTGCCCTCGAAGCCGACAATGCGTTCCTGAAGACCGGTGGGGTCTTTACCGACGACCTCATCGAGACCTGGATCAGCTTCAAGCGGCTCGCTGAGATCGACCAGGTCCGGCTACGCCCGCACCCCTGGGAGTTCATGCTCTACTACGACATCTAGATAATTTCGGGCTCTCTACCAGGAATATTCCTGCTAAAGAAAGCCTCTTGGTCTAGAAATCTCGCCCAATGTCTGTCGGTATGGTTGCCGGAGTGTTCCACGAACTTATTGATGCGCGGCTCGTCTGCAGATCGGGTGTTGACGGGTTCGGTCAGAGATAAGGAAGCTTCGTCGCGCAGAGGTGACGCTCTCGAAGTCGGCGACTGCTGCGTCCCCGCGTCCGGTCTGCCACTCCGAGGCATACCGGTCGGCTCCTGGCTAGGGACCCAGGAGCGCGGCTGGGATCACAGCGATGCCATCGTCGGGCCGGCGGTACGCGTAATCGCCCGTGGTGATGACGACCGCATCAAGCAGGCGG
>JBEKGS010000065.1:0-11886 GCA_050012675.1 Acidimicrobiales bacterium | reverse complement strand
AATGTTCACCGATCTCCAGGCGCCCTACTGACCTGTGTGGTGAGCGAAGGTCCGCCACGCCCATGGCCGTGATCGCGCGAACCGTGCAGTGGGTGCTATCCGTATGCCGCGTACCCGGTGAGCCGTAGGCACTCGTATTCGAACTTCTCTGACGTGCGGCAACGGCTCCACATGCTCGAATCGGACGAGTAGCCGGCACTCAAGTCCCTGAGGGCGCTCCTCCGTTCAGGCCGCTTCAGACGCCAGGACCTCGGCCACCGGCTGACGCGTGCCGAGCTGAGCCGGAACGACCGTGAGGGACGCCATCGCTATGAGCGTTCCGATCACAGTAGCGACGAGCCACGATTTTGGCGGCAAGGCACCACCGTGAACGGCGGCCGTAAAGAGGCCGAACCCGAGCGGGACGCCAAGGATGGCCCCTGGCAGCGCCGAGAGCACCTGGGCAACGACCAGCCCGGAGGTCACCTGTCGGGCTCGGGCGCCGAGCGCACGCATAAGCGCCGAGGAATGTCGAGCGTCGAGCACCGTTGCCCAGGTCGTGAAGAGGGCGTTCAGGACGGCCAGGGTGACGAGCATGACGGTGATGACCGTCAGCATCTGCTCGTCCCGGTTGATCACCGGATCGGACAATCCGGTGGCCGTCACGGCCGACGCGCCGGAGAGCCGGCCGTCTGCGTAGGCATGGAAGGCAAGGACGGCCACGATACCGGTGACCGTGACGGCAATGTTCGCCGCGCTAAGGAGTGCACGACGGGGACGCCGGGCGACGAGGCGGAGCCCGAACAGTGCCGGGACCGGCAACCTGTTGGAGAGGCCGATCAGCTTGCGCCGCCGCCTTGGCGGGCGCGCAACGTCGTTCAGCGCGTCGACCGTGCTGCTACGCGCCGCCCGAATGGCTGGCAGGAGCGTCGCCGCGAGCGCCACTACGACGGCTAGGCCGACGACATCGGCTGCGGTGCTCAGCGAAAACGAAGGTGCGCCTGCGGTACCGATCAGCGCCGCACCCGGACTCGTAATGAGGGGTGATACCAGCCAGCCGGCCAGCAGCCCAATGACCGCGGCGAGGAGCGCGAGCACGAGGTTCTCGGCGAGAAAGGTCGCCGCCACCAGGCTCGGCGTGCCGCCGACGGCCTTCAAGAGGCCGACCCGACGCGCGTACTCCGACAGCCGGCGTCCGACCAGGACCGCCACGCTCGCGATGGCGAGCAGCGCGAGCAGCACCGCCCCCGGCTCGAGCACCCCGTGCCCGTCCTCGACCAACACCGCGTCTTCCGACCCCAGCCCTTGCCAGGTCGAGAAAAGTGGAGCATTTGCGGCCGTTGCGCGGTCATACGCGAACGCTTGGGCGTTGTCGGGGTTCGTGAGCTTCAAGTTGAGGGCGTAGGTCGTGAGGGGGTTTACCTTCGACGTCAACCCGATCGCGTCCGCCTCGGTCATCCAGATCTGTCCGACGTCGTCGGAGCTCGCAGTCGCCGTATCGCTCCCATGGACCGACAGGAACGGGATGTTGAACGACGGGAACGGGCACGCGTCCGAGAACTTCGACGCCGCCGGAGTCGGCCCCAGGTGCGTGCCGTTGCAGAGGTTCGGGTAGGCCGACTGCGCGGCGGTCACCGCGATGCCCGCGACGGCGAACGACTCACCGTTCAGAGTGACCTGGTCGCCCACAGAGACACCGAGCGCGTCGGCGAAGGTGCGCTGAATCACGATGCCACCCGGTCGCACCCAGGTTCCCGACGTAACGAGGGGCTGGTCGACCTCGGCCGGCGCGGTGGTGCGCCCTTCGGCGAAGACGTCCGCTTGGCGCCCGTCGAAGCGGATGATCCCGGAGGCGACCGGGAAGGGACCGCTGTGGTTCGCGACCCCGGGTGCCTTCACCAGCTTCTTGGCTTGGCTGGTTGACGTCAGATAGGCCACGACGTCGGGGCCCTTGGTGGCGGCGCGGGTGGCGGCGTACGGTGGCTGGCTAGTGACGCCGTTGAGGGCCAGGGCCATCGTCAGCGTGGCCGTCGCCGCGGCGATGGCGATGACGAGAAGGACGGCCTGGGCGAGGTGGTGGCGCACATCGCGGACGGCGAGGCGACAGACGAGCAGAGTCTTGCCCATTTCCCTCAGCTCCCCAGCCCGATGAGACCTGCGAGATTGCCGCTCGTGCCGCCAGTCAGCCGGGTCTCGTCGACAAATGCGCCGTCGCGCATCGAGATCATCCGATCGGCAGTGGCGGCGATCCGCTCGTCATGGGTGACGACGACAAGCGTGAGGCCGCCGGTGTGGAGGTCCTCGAAGAGGCGGAGCACCTCCAAGGTGGCGGCGCTGTCGAGATTGCCGGTCGGCTCGTCGGCGAGGACGAGCAGCGGCTCGTTGGCGAGCGCCCGGGCGATGGCCACCCGCTGACGCTGGCCCCCCGAAAGGGCAGAAGGTAGGTGCGTGGCCCGCTCGCCGAGCCCGACCTGGTCGAGCAGCTGAAAGGCTCGGCGCCGGGCCTCCCGGGGAGAACGCCCAGCGAGGAGTGCAGGCAGCTCGACGTTCTCCTGGGCGGTCAACTCGTCCATGAGGTGGAAGGCCTGGAAGATGAAGCCGATCTCGTGCCGACGCAGCTGAGCGAGACCACGCTCGGAGAGCCTGTCGATCCGACTCCCGTTCAGCCAGAGCTCGCCGGCACTGGGCCGGTCGAGCCCGCCCATCAGATGGAGCATCGTCGACTTGCCGCATCCGCTCGGCCCCATGATGGCCAAGGTCTCCCCGCGGGCGACCTCGAGGTCGACGGCGTCCACGGCACGGACGAGCCCCTCACCACTGCCGTACTCCTTGCGTAGCCCACGGGCGAGGAGCACCGACTCCTCTTCGTTCATGACCTCTTCCTCCTATCCGTCCAGCTGCGCTCGCAGGCTTCCAACCACCGCAGGTCGGCCTGGAGGCGAAGCGTGATTCCTTCGAGTAGCAATCCGGCCTCCGAGCCATCCGATTCGGCCATCGCCGCGCGCTGGGCTTCTCGGAGCCGGCGAATCAGCTCACGGCGCTGTACGTCGACGATCCCGATCGGATCGGCCAACCCTGCCGCCGCGGCGGCGATGAGCTTCAGGTGGAACTCGGCCAGGTCGGGCTTGGGCCAGCTCACCTCGCCGAGCCACTCGCTCACTCGCTCCTGGCCGGTTGCCGTGAGCTCGTAGACCTTGGGGCCACGACGATCCGCCGAGATGGGGACATGCTGGCGAACGACCAGTCCCGCCTTCTCAAGCCGGCCGAGGGTGACGTAGATCTGGCCGTCGTTCATCGCCTCGCCTAGTGCGCCGAGCGCCTGGTCGAGCCGGGCTCGCAACTGGAAGCCCTGCGAGGGCTCCTTCGCCAACATCGCGAGCACGACCTCCTGCTGCATCTCTTCTCCAATCTAGCGGTTATGTGCTAACCTAACGGTTAGGTCGGGGTTCGTCAACCCCAGCAGCCCGGCGATAGTCGACCGAGCGCTGGAACGACGAGCGGGGTGGAAACCGCGACTCGGTACCCACCAGCCCGACGCAGCTGAGGCGGGGAGAGCACGAGGCCCTGTCGGGAGGGCCCCGACCCGGGCTTCTTGCCAGAAAGAATCTCCAAAGACCCCTTGACTTCGCGGGCGGATCGAGGTCTCATCTCCGCTCCCCGGCGCGCTTGTCCGGTCGTGGGCATGCCCATGACGAACTTGAATCCCCCAATGCCACCGGTCGTCCGGTCGCGCTCGGCCGCGCCCGTTCCGCCGAAGGACGGGCCTGTCCACGTTCTCGGGTGCAGCCGCACGGAAGTGCTGGTTAGACGATTTTTCGAGCGGGTTTGTTCAATTTCGGCCCGTTTCCCCTTGTTCTTCTATGGAGGCTTTCGTCCAAGGAGGTCCATGCGGCACCACCGCCACGTCCACAAATGCCACCAGCACACTGCCGCCCGGCGCTGTCGAGCACACGGCAGCGATGGACCCGATCGCCGGGAGAGGCCTGCCAGATCGAAGAGGTCCCGAGTTGATCGGAGGCGGTGGACCTCGCGGATCGCACGACCTCCGATCCGCGAGCCTCGCGGGCACGAAGCGGCCGGTCAGCGCACCAGTCGGGCAGTCGGTCGAGACCCCGACTGTAGGGGAAGGTTGGCAGTCAAGCTTCTCCGCCCACTCGGCGGGCAGCGATGAACGGGGGCCGCAGCGTAGCGACAAGGATCGACCGGCTCTGTGCCATCGACCACGACATCCTGGGGCTGCTCCGGATCCACCGGGTGCTCACCACGCCGCAACTCATCACGCTCACGCAGCGACCGGAACGGACCATCGACTACCGGCTTACCCGGCTGCGGGAGCGCGCGCTCATCGAACGGACCCGCCCGTACGCGGCGTCAGGCTCCGCGCCGTTCTTCTGGTGGCTGACCCGCACCGGCGGCCGCTTGGTCGAGGGCACCTCGCCCGCCCCGGGGAAGGGCACGCCCAACCCGCTGTTCCTCCGCCACACGGCCGCCATCGCCGGCCTCTACGTCGCCCTGAGCGATGTCGGCCCCTCGGTCGGGCTGACGTTCGCCACCATGGACCAAGCGCGCCTGCGGGCCAAGGTCGCCCGGCACCGCAGCTACTGCAAGGACACCGTCTGGTGGGACCGCCATCCGTGCTGTCCGGCGCTCCTCCTCGTCACGACGTCTGAAGCCCGGGTGAACCGGTTCCTGGCCGGAGTCGAGAAGGACCGGCCCCGGCCGTCCCCCTACAACTTGGAGAGCGTGGCGCTGTACTCGGACCTGTCGGAGTTTGCTGCCCGCAGTGCTGAAGCCGGGTCGGCTCTGTGTCGTCTACTGCGGCAAGCACGTGCTACCTCAGTACTTCGAACGACTTGGCGAGCACCTCGAGTACATGTGGACCGCGGCGGTATTCCTGCCCGGACGGCACAACCTCTTCCATCGGAAGAGGATCTTCGGGCGCTGGCGACCGGTCGCGATGTTCTCGGCTGGACCTTACGAGGCTCGTATCCCGATCGTCGACGCGCTGTGGGCGGAGGGGAGCGGGCTGAAGGAGCTCGGCGATCATCCATGGCAACAGGCGGCTGTACCGTTCGAGCGGCTCGTCGAGATGACAACCAAGCCCGGTGAGCTGGTCGTTGACCCGTTTCTCGGCTCCGGGACCACGGCGAAAGCATGTACGACGACGGGACGGCGCCTCATCGGCGTCGACGTTGATCCCGGGGCGACGGCCCTCGCCCACGAGCGGCTGAGGTCGGCTCCACAATGATAACTGCAGCTCAGTGCTGTGAAAGTGGTCGGTCCGCCTTCAGCACGGCGAGGACCGTCTCTCATGACGTAGGGTCACACCCAAGTGCTACAACAGGTCATAAGATCGAACATATGTTCGGGGTGATGAGTCGGATGGAGCTTACGAACGAACGCCTTGACCTCCTTGCCGCATGTCGAATTCGGGGGATTAGCTGGGAACTCGTAGCCCGAGAAGCGCAGCGAGTCGGCGGCGTAGGGCCTCTGCTCGAGGGTGACATTGGCGAGAAAGGGCAGGCAGCGACCGAGACGCGTGAAGTGCTGACACTGGCCCGCCCGCTTGAGGAGCGTCGCGAGGAAGTCCTGCGCGAACATGAGGCCGCCACGGCTGCGGGCGCACGGCTGATCACCGTCCTTGACGAGGACTATCCGGAGAACCTGCGAGTGATCTTCAATCTGCCTCCATTCATTTATGTGCTCGGGAAGCTGCAGCCCGCGGACGCCCGCTCAGTAGCCGTCGTAGGTACTCGGCAAGCCTCACCGGAGGGGATCAGCCGTGCCCGAAGAATGGCGCAGCTCCTCGCCGAACGAGGGGTGACAGTCGTCTCAGGGCTCGCCGCTGGCATCGACACCGCAGCGCACGAGGCCGTGCTGACGGTGAGTGGAGCCCGCACCGTGGCTGTGATGGGCACTGGCATTCTTGGTCGCTATCCGAAGGAGAACGCAGAGCTCGCAGATCGGATCGCGACTTCGGGTGCCCTAGTCGCCCAGTTCTGGCCGACGTCTCCGCCGCAGCGCTACAACTTCCCTCGGCGCAACGTTGTGACCTCTGGCATCAGCCAGGGCACGGTCGTAATTGAGGCATCGGCAACGTCTGGGGCCAAGATGCAGGCTCGTCTTGCCATTGAGCACGGCAAGACGGTCTTTCTCGTCGAGTCATTGGTCATGCAGCAGAAGTGGGCTCGTGACTATGTCGCACGACATGGCAGAAGAGTTGCCGTAGTCAAGACTGTCGATGACGTCATGACACACCTGAGAAGTGTCGAACAGGTGGAGCACCTCACATCTCAGCGGCGGCAGCTGGCATTCGACCTCGCATAGCGACGTTTCGGTGCCTCCGGTCGACCTCAGTCAGCTTGACCCTAAGCCCCAAGGCTTTGGCAGCTGCGGGCCATGTGCTTATCGTGATGTCGGTTCTGCAGCCATCTGCTTTGCTTGTGCGTCGCAGCAGGTCGAGCTTGTCGGGCATGGGCACTGCCCGACTTGCGAACAGCACCTACCTCCATCCGGGACTTGCTCGAACTACTGGTGTCGTCGCCCGGTTGACGTTCGTTTCTTTGACTTCGTGTACGCAATCGCCATGCGTTCGGGCCTCCTGCAGACTGCCATAAATCGCTACAAATATAAGAATGGCACTGGCTGGGCTTCGATCTTCGGCAGGGTCCTTGTGGGTTATCTGGATGATCGCCCGCAGATCATGGAGGGATGGGACGCCATTATCGCAAGTCCGACCTTTATCGGTCCTGGGTCACGTCGCCAGTGGGATCACGTCGGGCTCGTTCTAGAACGCGCAAGAGTCGAGGCGGCTGATCGATGGCCGATCCATACGCAGCCCGCGCTCATCGTAAAGACCAAGGAGACTCCTCAACTCGTGAGCCTCGGGCTCTCTGAACGGCGAACAGTCTCTGAAACGGAGCTTCGCGAGTCGCTTACCATTCCCGATCCGACTGCGGTGTCTGGTCGATCGTTTCTCGTCTTCGACGACGTATTCACGGATGGATGCACGTTGCGAGAGGTCGCCCGTGCTCTCAAGCTTGCCGGCGCCTCTTATGTGGCAGGTATCGTTCTGGCTAGACAGCCGTGGCAGCAGTAGACATCGGAGCCAATTGTCATCATGGCCTCGAACACCTTGTGCTCGGGGCAGGGCCGGCTGAGGGTGCTGTTAGCCAAACTCCCGCCTCATCTTGGCTTCCCATTGAGCCTCGCGCTCCGCGAGGAGCGTCTCGCTCTCGACAGGCTCCTGTTCGACCTCGAGTTCAACCATCGGCATCGGCCAGCGATCCGCCACGAACCTCGTGATCCTGAGCCAGTCCTCTTCCTTGACGTCGGGCGCCTGCAAGAGACTTAGCGCCTCTACTGTTCGCGCTCTCCACGAGGAGAAGTGGGAGTTCTCCTTCGGATCAAAACCGGACCATGCAGTGCTTAGAACCTGCAGGCCATTCACGCTGGCGAAACCGGCCTCAACGATCGCTTGAACGAGTCGTGCGCAGGTCGGAGCGCTATACGAGAGCTTGAGATCGTAGGGTTCCCACCATTTGAGCGTGCCCTCGCTTTCGACGAGATCGACGTAGAGGGCGTTCTCTCGCTCCATTAGCAGCTGGTTTCGGAAGACGAAGTCGTAATCGTTAGGTCCGTCGAGGTAGAGCTGTTGGCGATGATTGGAGACGGCGCTGAGCAGTTCCGCTTGCGAGGCGATCGAGTAGTCAGCCATTTGTGCGTAAACGAGCTTTGAAAGATGATTACCTGCCCGTTTGAACTGACGGAAGAGAACAGCCTGATCGACACCTGGGGAGCGGTAGGCGTCGATCAATACGAGGAACTTGCCTGCCTCCTCCCTGGCGAGGTTGTGAAGCATTCGGTCCGCTCGGAAGGCGTCGACCTTGATGCACGCTTCCATTTCGTCAGCGATTACGGCGACGTTCGCCTCAATGGCCAGAAGGCCTTCGACAACCAGAGCATCCCGCGTTGGTCTCGGCAAGTTGGCCAACTGCTGGAACTGGCGAGTCTTCATTCGTGGTTCGCCTCGCGTCGTCGAATACGACCTCAGTCTTACCACCGCAGAGTGGCTGGAGTCCCCGACCGAGTCGCAACCCCCTTGCTGCCCAGCAGGACAGTCTCACGCCCGCAACACAAAACGACGACACAGCACCGTCATGTCGGTGCCGCCAGCGGCGGCCAGAGGGGGCCCGTACTACCGGACGAGGCCAGGGAACCGTCTCCGAAGGACCGACCGGTACTCGGTCGGCCACTCGTCAGCCACCCCGAGCCGAGTCACATTGGGTAACTGCGCCACGAAGTCAAATGCGGCTGGTGACAGATTCTCCTCTTCGAGGTAGAGCATCTCCAATCCTTGGAGAGAGACGAGTTGCTGCACACCGTGATCGCTGAATGCGTTTCCCCAGGTCTGCAGGTAAGTGAGATTCTCGAGCTGGGCCACATACTGCAGAACCTCATCCCCAAAGTCGGTACACCCCAAGTAGAGACGCTTCAGGCCCGATGCCAGGTGCGGAAGCGCGTCGAGCGACTCGGCCAGCACGTGGGCGCCAGTCATGCTCAGACTCTCGATGCTGTCCCTCGGAAGCTCTTGCAAGAAACCGAGGTGTAGTGGCGGTCCACCACCGCCAGACAGTCGCCAGCTCCAACTGGACGTTCGCTCACTTACAATCTCTCCGTCTTCCGTGACTCGACTCGTGATGAAGCCGCCGCCGCCGAAAGGATCTCGTTCGACCGACTGGATTGGCATAACCGAGAGCGAGACCTCCGCATCGTCTGGCACCTCGACGACACCCGTCGCAAGGATTGGCGGTTCTTCGGTCCTGCTCCACGCCCCGAGCCAATCGAGGGTTCCAACGATCTGGTCGCTTGGAAAGGACAGGTACCTCATGCTTCTTCTGATCCTAAGAGCGTCATGGTTCGGTTGCGCCGGCGGCGGCCTGTCCTACCTGGGAAGACCTCCGAGTGAGGTCTTCACGTTTGGGCTCCACCTGGCCCTTTGCCCTGTGATCGAGGGGCTGACCACGGGCTAAGAGCTGTTCGACCACGCTTTGTCCACAAGAAGGACTGGTCTCAGGGCTTGTGCCTCGTGCGGGAATCTGTCTCGAGGGTTTCGAGACCGATGGCCTCCAAGCGGGCGAAGAGCTCACGCAGGCGTCGATGGTTGTCTATGAAGACCTGGTAGTCAGCCGCCTGTTCGGGGCTCAGCCAGCGTCCCACCGTCTTCGCGGCAACCTTGCGGGTCCACTGGTAATAAGGCCCGTGGGGCTGGGGCGGGTCTGCCATGCAACGGCACCCCGGGCGTCCGCAGTGAGTTCGGCGCGAGACGATCGAACCGGGGAGGACCTCGCCGGTCTTAGCGATGCGGGCGAGCTCGGTGGCGATCTTTGCCGCTTCGTCTCTCTGTTCGCGACTTAGGCCCACGCCGAAGCTTGTCACGGAGGATCCACCACCACCGCTCTAGCGTACAGTATATATACAGTTCGGTGAGCCGTCCGAGCTTGGAAGCCGAACTCGCCATCGCGAGCTGGCGACCGCGGCTGTTCGACGACGATGTCGCCAGGTTCGCGAGAGACGTCGTCACCTCGGTCAGGCCGAAGAGCAGGCAGCGAGCCAAAGCCTTGTTGTTCGCGGCCGCCAAGATCGGTAAGTTCGCCGCAAGTCTCGGTGTCTCACTCGAGGTCGACACCGTGCTGTCGCGTTCTTTTCTCGAGCGCTTCGTCCTCGAGGCGCCGATGAGTCCTGCGACGCGCCGAACGTTGAAAACGAACCTCGTTCATCTCGCCTCCCATGTGCCCGGACACGGGCCGGCTTTGACGCTGTGTCCCCGCGAGCACGCCAAGCTCCCCTACACAGATGGCGAGCTCGCCGGGTTCCTCGCCCTCGCCGACGCCCAGCCGACACCGGCGCGTCGCCACAAGACAGCGGCTCTCATCTGTCTTTGCGCCGGGGCCGGGCTTTATGCGGGCGAGCTGCGAGCAGTGGTGGGGACCGACGTCGTTCAGCGCTCGGGCGGCGTGCTCGTCGTGGTCAAAGGCAAGAGGCCCCGGGCCGTCCCGGTCCTCTTGGGCTTCCAAGAGCGCCTCTTGAAAGCGGCGGAGTTTGCCGGGGATGACTACCTCGTCGGTGGGAGCGACGCCAGACGACGCAACGTCACGAGCAACCTCGTGTCCTCGCTCGCAGGCGGTCAGGATATGGGACGCCTCGAGCTCTCCCGACTGCGGTCGAGCTTCCTTGTGGAAATGGCATCCCAGATAGGCCTTCGCGCCTTCATGGACGCGGCCGGGATCAGCTGCTCCCAGCGCCTCGGTGACCTCGTGGCAAAGCTGGCGAGCCCGACCGAGGAACAAGCCGTGGCTCTTTTTAGCCGAGGGCCCGTGCGGTGATCGACCCTCGCCGCCTCGAGGAGGTCTTGGATGACCCCTTTGTCAAAGAGGTCATCGAGGCGGTCGAGCAGAGGCTGCCCACAGGTGTCAGAGCCCGCCAGCTCTCGGTGCGTACCTTGTTATTGGGCATGTTGCTGGCCGCGGCCGATGACCGCCCGGCGCACCTGTCGCGGGTGCACGATGCCCTCTTGGCTCTTGGAGCCGAGGAGCGCTTGAGACTCGGGGTCGTCGTCTTGTCTCGAAAAGGGCCTCACCTGCTCACCTATCGGCAGGTGGAGTACACGAACTCACTTGTCTGTTCGCTGCTCGGAAAAGACGTGCCCGACGGGGCCGCCTCGGCACTACTCGAAGGCCTGCAAGGGGCGCTGTTGGAGTCAAGCGTGCCGCAATGGGCCAAGGTGCTCTCGAGCTCGCTCGCCATCGACTGGTCCGATATCGAGAGCTTCTCGAGACCACCACCGAAAAGAGGTGGTGATTGCGCCGATGGCGAAGCCTCATGGGGGCACCGCCGCGCGGACAAGCCGGGACAGAAAGACGAGCTGTTCTTCGGCTACTACTTCTCGCTCGCGACGATGGCCAAAGACGAGGGAGGCCCTGACGCGCCAGAGCTCGTGCGGGCCATGTCGCTCAGCTCTTGTTGGCGCGACCCGGTGCCGATCATCGTCGCGGTCCTGGAGCACCTTTGCGTCAAGGGTCTCCCCATCGGCGACGCGCTCGTGGACTCGGGCTACGCGCACCGCAGGGCTGAAGCTTTTGCCCTGCCGATGCGGGCGCTCGGGGCGAACCTCGTCATGGACCTGCATCCGGATGACCGCGGCCCGCAGGGCACCTTTGCCGGTGCGATCTTGCACAACGGCAACCTCTACTGTCCGGGCACCCCGAGAGCGCTCTTGGAGCTCGGCCCGCTTGCTCGCGACGCCTCATCGATGGAGATCGAGGCTCACGACAAGATGACCGAAGAGCTTTCGAGCTACAAGCTCGGGAGGATCACCAGGCCAGACGCGGATGGGTACCACCGTGTCTTGTGCCCGGCGGTCATGAACAAGTGCCGCTGTCGGCTGCGCCCCAGTTCGATGGAGCTCTCCTTTGACCGTCCGGAGGTCTTCTGCGTCCCGAGCCCGGCTCCGACATGTTGTCTGCAGATGAGCCTCACGGTGCCGCCGAGCGTCAACGCCAAGACTGCCCAAAAGCACGACTACCCTTCCAAGGCCCACCGTCGTTCTTATGCACGCCGGACCGCTGTCGAACGCTCGAACTCGAGGGTGAAAGACCCGGCCAGCATCGACGTCGCCAAGGGCTGGTGCCGCCTCATGGGGCTCGTTCCGGTCAGCCTGTTGCTCACCTGTGCCCTTGTCGTGCGCAACCTCGCCGTCTCGGACGCCTTCAGTGAGCGCGCGTTGGAAGAACAAAGACGCAAGGACGCCGGGCTCGGACCGAGAAGAAGAAAGCGGCGCAGGCGGAGCCTTAACGACCTCGCCGGGCTGGCGGTGAGCACTTCTCGATAACCACCCTCGAGCTCCCG
>JBEKGS010000064.1:0-12111 GCA_050012675.1 Acidimicrobiales bacterium | reverse complement strand
GACAGATGCCCGCGCAGGCTGCGGATCTGCCCCTCGCCGAAGCGCACCTCCCAGCGTTGCTCGATCTCGCCCGCGAGCGGCCGCAGTATCTCCTGTGCGCGGCGGCCGGCCCGGGTCGGCCTCACGACGAGATCCGATCCCGATCCCGGCGCGCCGGGATCAGGACCGCCAGGAGCGACTGTGACGTACCCCCATCTCCTGAGGCCGGACAGGTTCGTGAGACCGGCCAGACCCTGGACCTGGCTCAGGGGCACGCCCGCCTCGTCGATGAACTGCAGGAAGTTCGCCCACATCGCCTGCGAGGTCAGCCACGGGCCACGCTCGCCGGTGGCGGGGCCGCGAGTGGTCGAGTGCGCGCTGCGGTGCTCACTTTCGTTGTCGAACTCGATCGTGAAGGCGACGAGCGCCTGGGAAAGAAGCGTCGACAAGGGCACGGGGGCTCCCACGGCACTCATGGGGCCGACCCGGGGAACGGTGGCGGGGCCGGCCTCGAGCGGGTCATCGTCAGCTCACGAGGCGTGACCGACGGGCTCGCCCCGGTAGGTGCCGAAGGACCACCGGTTGCCTTCCGGGTCGCGGACCGAGAAGTCCCGGGACCCGTAGTCGGTGTCGTGCAGGCCGACCACGACTTCGGCCCCCCGGGCGAGTGCGCGGGCGTGCAGGCCGTCTGGGTCGTCGGTGACCACGTAAGCGCCGAAGCTGCCCGGCCGAAGCGGCCACGGGTCCTCGTCATCTGGGCGGGCGCTGCCCAACATGACTCCCCCGCCGAGGGGCCACGACAGCTGGGCGTGATCCACGTGATCGCCTTGGCCGTAGACGACCACCTCCTCGAAGCCGAACGCCTCAACAAGGAATCCGATGAGGCCGCGGGCGTCGCGCGCCCGCAAGGTGGGCCAGACCTGGGCAGGTGGAAGGCTGTCGCTCATACCGAATTTCTAACGTCGCCGATCGGGCGATCAGGTCGCGGTCGTGGTGCTTTGCCGTGAGGGCGCCGGGTGTGGTGCCCGAGCACCTCGACGAGCCTGACGGCGAATGCGCGTGGCCTCAGGGCAATGCCCCCTTGGCCGCCCGGGAATTCCTCGAGGGGCCTCGCCAGCTCGCGGACTCGGTGCCCCGGTGCGCGAACGAGGGACGACCGGCCCGTAGGGGACGGTGGCTCCCGGCACGTTCACGGTGCGGAGGGGGCCGCGTCCCTCGTGTCAGCGGAGATACCCCTCGATCACAGGCGCGACGAGCGAGACGAGCTCGTCACGGCTGGCCCGGACCACCGCGTCGAGCCTCACGACGTGGCGAAGCATTGCGATGCCCATGAGCTGCGCGACCACGAGCGAAGCCCGGAGGCGGGCGTCGGGGCGACCTGTGAGGGCCCCGAGCGAGCCGAGCATCTCCGAGACCAGGAACTCGCGCAGCATCGCCGCCGCCGGCTCGCTGGACACCGCCGAGCGTACGAGGCCCAAGACAACGTCGCGAGTCTCGGCTTGATCCAAGACGCCCAGGTAGCGGCCGACGATCTGCGCGCATGCCTCGCGGAGCTCGAGGGCGTCGAGCCCGCTGAACAGCGCGGCCGGGCCGACGGTCACCTCGAGGGCAGCGCGGAACAGACCCTGTTTGGAACCGAAGTAATGGACGAGGAGGGCCGGGTCGACGTGGACCTCGGTCGCGATGCTCCTGAGCGACGTCGCCTCGTAGCCGCGGTCACCGAAGGCCCGTCGCGCGGCGATCAGGATGTCCTCGCGCGTCTCGGGCATCCCTGGCCGCCTCCCTGTGCGGCTCATGGTCGCGGGCCGACCGTGACGAGGCTGACGAAGGCCTCCTCCAGGTTGGCGGGCACCTCCGTCGCAGCCGCAACCAGGCCGTGGCGCGCCAGGAGCTCGCCGACTTGGCGCGGCGAGCCGGGGACCCGGAGCACATCGGAGTGCACCTGCACGATGAGCCCCTCCGCGTCCAGCACCGCGAAGGCTTTGCGCCAGTCCTCGCAGGTGACCTCGACCACCGTGCGGGTCCCGATGACATCGGCTACGGCTCCGTCTGCAGCCACGCGGCCTTCGAGCATCACGACGAGCCGGTCGCACTGCTCGGCCTCTTCCATGTTGTGAGTCGTGACGAGGACCCCGGTGCCGTGCTCGGCGCTCTCACGGATGTCCTGCCACAGCCTGGCTCTCATGAGCGGGCCGACTCCCGAGGTCGGTTCGTCGAGCACCAGGAGCTCGGGCTCGTGGGAGATCGCCACGGCGAAGGCCAGCCGCCGTTGCAGACCGAGGGGGAGGCTCCCGACGAGCTCCTCCCCCGATTCGCGCACGGCCCCGGGAAGCACCCGCCGCGGCGAACCGAAGGCGGCGGCCGTGAAGCTCCAGTTCTCGGCAACGGTCATGTCGTCGTAGAGGCCGAGCGTCTGGGGCACATATCCCACCCGGCGGCGCGTGCTCATCGAGGGGAGCGCCCCGAAGAGCACCGCGTCGCCACCCGACGGGCGCAACAGTCCCAAAAGGAGCCGGATGAGGGTCGTCTTGCCGGCACCGTTGGAGCCGAGGAGGCCGACGACCTCGCCGCTCGCCACGGCGAGGTCCACCGAGTCGACGGCTGTGAACGCGCCGAAGCGCTTGGTCAGGTGGCGGGCCTCGGCGAGCGCGACCATGGGTCAGACCTCCCGCTCGTCGGCCAGGGCGGCGATGATCACGGCGTCATCGAACTCGGGCGGCACCGCCTCGGCTCCCTCCGGCAGCACGCCGGACGGGGACCACACCCGCCATGTCGTGCCCCACCGCCACGAAAAGCCCCGAGGTTGAGCCGACGACCGGACGACGCCGAGTCTGCCGGACACGGCGGCGACGATCTCGGACGGCGCACCGGTCGCGATCGACCGGCCCTTTTCGAGCAGCGTCACACAAGAGGCGCGATGAGCCTCGCCGACGTAGGTCGTCGTCGCGACCACGGCGGTCCCCGTGGCTGCGGCCGCCGAGATGAGGCGCCAGAGCTCCGCCCGGCTCACGGGGTCCACGCCCGTCGTCGGCTCGTCGAGAACCAGCAGGGCCGGCCGGTGCAAAAGTGCCATCGCCACGGCCAGCTTGCGCTGCATGCCCCCCGAGAGCTGTCCTCCGAGGCGCCCTCGGGCGCCGCTCAGGCCTGTCCGCTCCAACAGCTCAGCCGAGCGGCGGGCGAGCTCCGGCCCGGTCACGCCGTAGGCGCCACCGGAGAAGGCGAGGTTCTCCTCGACCGTGAGATCGCCGTACAGGCCGGCCGTGGCCGGGACGTAGCCGATCTCCGACTTGGAAGGCCGCCGGCTCACGCCACTGTGGAGGGCGACAAGGCCGACGAGCGCCCGCAAGAGAGTGGACTTCCCGGCTCCGTCACCGCCGACCACGACGCTCAGGCTCGCGGGCTCGGCCACGAGCGTCACGTCTTCGAGTGCGCTGCGCGTCCCGAACCGGACGCTCGCGGCCTCGAGGCCCCACGTCACGACGGCACCGCCACGGGACCGGGCTCAAGAGAGCGACCGCGGCGGGCGCTCGGTGCCAGGTCCCGCCTGAAACGGAGCATGGCGAGCCCGAGAACCACCACCGCCATCCCGGCCAGCACGACGAGGGGCTCGAAAAGGGCCGTGATCGGCGTGTCCTTCAGCATCACACCCCGCCCGATGTCGATGTACCACGAGAGCGGCAGCACATAGGCGATCCACCTGACACCTTCGGCCATCGAAGAGATCGGGAAGATCAGGCCGGACAACAGCACCTGCGGCACGACGAACATGATGGCGAGCTGGATCGCCTGGCCCTGGTTCTGCGACACGGTGGAGACGAGGACCCCCATGCCCAAGGTGACGAGAAGGAACAACAGGGCGCCCAGGCCGAAGGTGGCCACGTTGCCTACGAAGGGCACGCCGAAGAGCACCTTGCCAACGACGACGATCACTATGAGGTCCATGGAGGCGAGCAGCAGGTAAGGGACGATCTTGCCGAAGATCACGTCCCAGGGCCTGAACGGCATGACGGCGAGCTGCTCGATGGTCCCGGCCTGCCGCTCCCGGACGATGCCGAGGCTAGTTATCAAGGTGCCGACGAAGACCAGGATCAGGCCGGTCAGTCCCGGGATCATGATCCAGGAGGTCTTGAGCCTGGGGTTGAACAGGATCTGCACCAGAAACGCTGACGGCCCGGCGCCCTTCGCCTCGGCCATGTGCGCGAAGGCGCCCTCGGCGTCCTGTGCGGCGAACAGCTGAGTACCGTCCAACAGGACGAGAACGGGGCGTTGGCCGGTGACAAGACCGACGGCTGCCTTTGCGTCGCGAAGGCGTGACTCGACCAGGGACTTGCCGCCGGACGGGTCGACCTCGACGACCTGGAAAGGGGCACGAAGTTGACCGGCTACCTGCGCAGCCTGCGGGCCGACCACGACGACGGGGATGTCGCTCACCTCGAACCTGGCGGCATAGCCGAAGACCACGAGAAGAAGAACGGGCAGGACCACGAGCATCGCAAGGGTTCGCCTGTCGCGTTTGAGCTGCCGGAACTCCTTGACGATCATCGCCCACACTGGCCCACGCTCCTAATTCAATGGTTGTTGAACTCTACGTCCGTTGAATTGAGGCGTCAATGGAAAATGGGGCGTGTCGTTCGTCCGGGACCCCGACCGCTCGCCCTCGGCCGGGAGAGCAGGGCGGAGCCGGCTAGGGGCGGGCTGAGGGCCCGGAACCGCTCCGATCGGTCCCTTCTCGCTGCGCAGCCGCGAGCCCCCGGGTGCGTGCTCGGGAGGCGTGCTCAGGGTGCTGAACGTCCGCCCTGGTTATGGCGAGGAACGCCACGAAACAGAAGATGACGATCGTCAGGACCAGGGCCACGTTCCCGTCGCCCCATCCGAGGCCGCCGACGATCTTGGGCTTGCCCATCCAGTCGGCGAAGGAGGCGCCGAGAGGCCGGGTGACCACGTAGGCGAACCAGAACGAGAAGATGGCGTTCCAGTGGAACCACCGGTAACCGATGGCGGGGACGAGGATCAAACCGGCGAACATGAGGCCTGAGTTCAAGTAGCCGAGATGGAACGTCGTGGCTGTGAGGTCCCCTACCGCTGTGCCCATGGCGAAGGTCGCGACGACACTGGCCCAGTAGAACAGCTCGCGCCTGAGCGAGTCGACGGTGTGGATCGACATCGTCTTTTCCGTCTTCTGCCAGCTGACGAACACGGCCAGCAGCACGGCGCCGTACAGGATGCTCGACTCGCTGTAAGGCACCGAGAACCTGACGTGAAGCACGTCGGCGGCCATCGTGCCGAAGACTCCCACCATGACCACGCCGAACCAGTAGGTCCACGCGAGATAGCGGTGCATCGAGAGCTGCAACGACAGGGCCACGACGAAGCCGACAAAGCCCAGGCCGACCGCCAGCTCAGGATTCAGCCTGTGGACGAGGAAGTCGGACGTCGCTTCGCCCATCGCCGTGGACAGGGCCTTTATGACCCAGAAATAGACGGTGATCTCCGGCACGCGAAGCGCCCCGCGCCTTGTGAGCACCGCAGTCACGGAGCGCTCGGTCACGGCCACATATTGCCGCCAAAAAACGCGCGCCGGGCGCGCGCCGGCGGCCTCGGCGCGAAGGGCCGTTCACCGAAGGCCCGGCCGACGCCGGCGACAAAGGGCTGTCGAGAAGGCGTCTCCGGTTCTCGGCACACGCCCGGGTTCTCCTTCAGCGCCCGCGGAGCCGGTCGATCTGACGGCGCTCTTTCTTCGTGGGGCGCCCCGTCGAGCGATCGCGGACGAGCACCGGTGCCATGACCTCGCGGGGCGGAGGCGGCGGGCTGTGGTCCACGATGCACTCGGCGGCGACGGGCGCCCCGACACGCTTGTCGATGGCCCGGACGACCTCGAGAACACGCTCGCGCGCTCCGATGCGGGCCGTGACGGTATCGCCTGGGCACACCGTCGTCGAGGGCTTGGCCGGCCTCCCGTTCACCTTGACGTGACCGGCGCGGCACAGCTCCGTCGAGGCCGAACGCGTCGGTGAGGCGCGCACGGCCCACAGCCACCGGTCGACTCTCGCGAGATCCACGGCAAAAGCGTCCCACGGCCGGGTCCCGGGCGCGGCACAGTAGGGGGACCATGTCCCCGGGCCTCGACCTCTCCGCCATTACCGGGGACCGGGACGCGGCGCTCGAGACGTTCCTCGCCTGGACCGCGGAGCAGGGCTTCACCCTCTATCCGGCCCAGGAGGAGGCGCTCTTGGAAGTCTTCTCCGGCGCCCACGTGATCGTGAACACCCCGACCGGCTCGGGCAAGAGCCTCGTCGCCCTCGGAGCCCACGTGGCCGCACTCGCCAGCGGGATGCGATCGTTCTACACGGCGCCGGTCAAGGCGCTCGTCTCCGAGAAGTTCTTCGCCCTGTGCGCCGATCTCGGTGCCGAGAACGTCGGCATGCTCACCGGCGACGCGTCCATCAACCCCGCCGCGCCCGTCGTGTGCGCCACTGCCGAGATCGTGGCGAACATGGCCCTTCGCGCCGGCGCCGGGGCGGAGATCGACCAGGTGGTCATGGACGAATTCCACTTCTACGGCGACCCCGACCGGGGCTGGGCCTGGCAGGTGCCGCTCTTGGAGCTGACCCGGGCACAGTTCGTGCTCATGTCGGCCACGCTCGGCGACATGAGCACGATCGAGCAGGGCCTCAAGCGCCGCACCGGCCGGCCGGTGTCCCTGGTGCGCTCGGCCACGCGACCGGTCCCGCTTCACTTCGAGTACCGCCGCACGCCGCTGCACGCCACGATCGAGTCGCTCCTCGCGGCCGACCAGGCACCTTTGTACGTGGTCTACTTCACCCAGGCACAGGTGCTCACCGCCGCCCAGGCTCTTACGTCAGCACAGGTGACGACAAGGGCGGAACGCGAGGCGATCGCCGCGGCAATCGAGCACTTCCGTTTCGCCCCGGGGTTCGGGCGCACGCTCGCGCGGCTGTTGCACCACGGGATCGGGGTCCATCACGGCGGGATGCTGCCGAAGTACCGCCGCCTGGTCGAGCGGCTCACCAAGGCGGGGCTGCTCCGAGTCGTCGTCGGCACCGACACCCTCGGAGTCGGGGTCAACATGCCGTTGCGCACGGTCGTGCTGTCGGGGCTCGCCAAGTACGACGGGTCCGTCTCGCGCCTTGTGAGCGCGCGGGAGCTGCACCAGATCGCCGGGCGGGCGGGGCGGGCCGGCTACGACTCCTCGGGTCTCGTCGTCGTGCAGGCGCCCGACCACGTCATCGAGAACGAGCAAGCCGCCAAGAAGGTGGCGGGCGATGCGCGCCGCACACGCAAGCTGGTCAAGTCCAAGCCACCGAGGGGCTTCGTACCCTGGGACGAAGCCGTGTTCCAAAAGCTCGTGGCCTCCCCACCCGAGCCGCTCGTGCCCCAGCTCCGTGTCAGTCACGCGACTCTGCTCAATGTGCTCAACCGACCTGGTGACGGGTGCGCCGCCCTCGCGAAGCTCGTCACGGACAACGACGAGCCCCGTGCTGTTCAGCGCCGCCTCGTCCGCCAGGCGATCTCCATCTACCGCTCCCTTGTCGCCGCCGGGGCGCTCGAACGTCTCGAGAGCCCCGACGAGCAGGGCCGCCTGGTTCGGGTGACCGCCGAGCTGCAGCCGGACTTCGCCCTGGACAGCCCGCTCAGCCCGTTCGTGCTCGAGGCCGTGCCGCACCTCGACGCCTCGTCGCCGACGTGGCCGCTCGATGTCACCAGTGTCGTCGAGGCCACCCTCGCCAACCCCATGCCGGTGCTCATGGCCCAGCTGGACCGCGTGAAGACAGAGGCCCTCGCAGAACTGAAGGCGGCAGGCGTCGAGTACGAGGAGCGGATCGCAGCCCTCGACAAGCTCGAGTACCCCAAGCCGCTGCGCGACTTCACCTACGACCTGTTCGACGAGTACAGGCTGGCCCATCTGTGGGCCGCCGACTTCAACATCCAGCCGAAGTCGGTCGCCCGTGACATCTACGAGCGGGCGATGACGTTCTCCGAGTACGTCGCCCACTACGGCCTGACCCGTTCGGAGGGCCTCGTGCTCCGCTACCTGTCCGAGGTCTACAAAGGGCTCGTCCGCAACGTCCCGGAGGAATCGAAGACCGAGGAGCTCCTCGACATCACAGAATGGATCGGCGAGCTCGTCCGCCAAGTCGATTCCAGCCTCATCGACGAATGGCAGCACCTCGCAGCCGCGGCGGCGAGCTCGTCGCTCGAACAGGCCGTCGCCGAGATCGGCAACGAGCTGAGGGCCGACGCGGACACCACACCCCCCGTCACGGCCAACGTCCGTGCCTTCAAGGTGATGGTGCGAAACGCGGCCTTCCGCCGCGTCGAGCTCTTCGCCCGGCGGGATCCTTCCGGTCTCGGCGAAGCCGAGATGCCCGGCGGTCTCAGCGAGGCCGGGTGGTCCGACGCGCTCGAGCAGTACTTCTCGGCCCACTCGAACCTCGGAACGGACGCCTCGGCGCGGGCGGCCACGTGGTTCGACCTCGCCGAGCAACCGGGTAGCTGGCTTGTGCGCCAGGTGCTCGACGACCCGGAGGGCTGGCACGACACAGCCATCGTCGCCGAAGTGGACCTCGCGGCCTCCGACCAAGCCGGTGCACCGGCTTGGCGCACGCTCGGCGTCGAGCACGGCTGAGCCCTCGCGGGCGGGCTGGCGAGCCCCGGACCGGCGCTGGCGCCGGTCCGGGGCCCTCAAGTCTTTGTGATGTCGGCCCGTGTGTCACGGACCGCCCGGCTTGGCCCGAAGGCTCCTACTTCGCCCAGGGGAGCTTTTCCCCGGAACTACGGAAAAGGGCGACGGCGGCGACCACTTGCACGATGCCGGCGACGATCGTGAGGTAGATCCCGACGCTCGGGCCGTAGCTGTAACCGACAAGGCCCAAGTGCCCGCTCGGCAAGGTGATCCACCGCAGTACGACGATCAAGGTCCCGAGCGCGGCGGCGCCCAGCACGACCACGGCCGGGGTGAGCGGCATCTTGGCCAGGTCGACATCGGACCGCAGCAGCGCCAGGTAGACGCCGGCGACGATGATCAACAGACCGCCGAGCCAGCCGTAGCTCGTGCTCCAGCCGCTGACCGAAAAGCTGTAAGGGCCGGCCGACCAGCCATACCAGGGCAGGAAGAGACATATGAAGCCGAGACCGGCAGCGCCGACTATGGCCCAGTCCCTCCTCGAAAACTTCTTAGCGTCGAAGCTTGCCATCAGAATCCACCCTTTGCTCGCTCTCCACGGTGTGCGACACCGTGGACCCCCGTGGATGACTATCACTGCGACTGGAACGCCCCGACCGCGCCCATGTCCCTGGCCGCTCGAAAGAGCGTGACAGGACATTACTAGTCGGATCGGCTATTAGCGACGGATCCGTGCAGGCAGGGCCGGACTTCTCGTACCCGGACCGCGTCGAGGTGGCCGTGGCCGCGAGCGGGGCGACGACTGGCGGCCGGCGAAAGGCGGCCGGTTCAGTACTCTCCCGCCAGAGAAGGGCCTTGTTCGCGGGGTGGCGGCGGAACGGGGAGGGCCGAGCCCCCGGCACTGCGCTCGGCGGCCTCGTCCAAGATGGCCGCGGTCGCGGTGGCGCCGAATCTCGTGACTCCCAACGAGAACAGCTCCAGCAACCGGTCCAAGGTCCGGACCCCGCCTGCTGCTTTGACCTGTACCTTCGGAGAGGTGGCGCCGATCATCAAGCAAAGGTCGTGCACCGTCGCGCCTCGGGGGGCAAAGCCGGTCGACGTCTTGATGAAATCGGCTCCGGCGAGCTCGCCGAGCCGGCTGGCCTCGACGATCTCATCGTCGGAGAGGTAGGCATTCTCGAAGATCACCTTGACCAGTCCGTGCGCTGCGTGAGTGGCCTGTGCGATCTCGGAGATCTCGTCTGAGACATGGCCGTGCTCACCGCTTCTGAGCTTGCCGATGTTGATGACCATGTCGATCTCGCGTGCCCCTTCGTCGAGCGCGCGACGGGTCTCGAACAGCTTGGTGGCGGTCGTGGAGCTGCCGTGGGGAAAGCCGGCGACGGTGCCGACCACGACACTTCCGCCCTCGAGCTGGCGGGCGGCGAGGACGACGTCAGCCGGCCTCACACAGACTGACCACGTCCCGTACTGCTCGGCCAGCGCGCAGCCGCTGCGCACGTCGTCGTCGGTCAGCTCGGGCCGCAGCAGCGAGTGGTCTATGAGAGCGGCGATCTCATGCACCGCCAGCTCGGTCGGGACGAACCTGGCGACGGTGCTCATGGACAGAGACCCTTCCCGTGAGGGGATGCGGACACCTCAGCTAATCACAAGTGCAACGCGCTCATGTTGCCCGGCGCGCCTTGTGACCTCGGGGGCGTGCCGTCCGAGAAATGGCATGACCCGAGCATGGAGAACCTGAAGGGCCGGCCGGCCGAGGAGAGCCGGGCCGAAGCCGTGCCACCTAGCTGCCGGCGGCCACTCGGGGTGCAGGCGGCCACGCGAGCGCGCCCGGCAATGCACCGCTCACGGCCGACTCCGGACCGCGCCGGGGCGGATCTCCAGTCGCGTGCGTGAGCTGCCTCGGGCCAAGCGCCGCGTCGGGTTAGTTCCTCAAGGTCGCGGCAAGGAACTCGAGCTTGCGGCGCATATGGGTCGTCCCGCCGCCCTCGTGGTGGCTGTAGGGGTAGACGGCTATCTCTTTTTGGCCTGCGTAGTGGTTGAAGGCCGCGAACACAGTCGACGCTGGCGTGATGTCGTCGAGGAGGCCGACGGAGAACAGGGCCGGCACCGTCGTGCGCTTGGCATGGTTCACAACGTCGATGTAAGAGATCGTGCGGAAGACCTGTTCGATCTCGTCATGATGCACACGGCAGTACTGGGCGATCTCCCCATAGGGCAGGGCGTCGGTTATCTCGGCGGCGCGACGCGGGTAGGCGAGGAAAGGTACGTCGGGGAGGGTCGCGACCACGCCCTCGGCGAGATGCGCCGCCGCGACGGCGAGTCCTCCGCCCTGGCTCATTCCCGTGGTGACGATTCGTAGCCCGGCAAGGCCGGGGTGCTGCCGGGCGGCGTCGATGGCGAGCACGGCGTCTATGTAAAGACGGGTGAAGTAGTAGCTTGCCGGGTCGCCGATGCCCCTCGTCAGAAAGCCCGGGCTCGCCGGCCGGCCGCTGTCGCCGGGGTCGTCCGTGTCGGCACTTCGCCAGGCGCCGCCTTGTCCGCGGTTGTCCATTATGAGGTGCCGATAGCCGGCGCTGCTCCATGCGAGCCAGTCGAGGGGATCGCCGCGCCCACCGCCGTAGCCGACGTACTCGACGATCACGGCCTTCTCCGGGCCGGGCTCGTTCGGGATGAGAAGCCAGGCCCTGATGGGATCACCTCCGTGGCCGGCGAACGTCACGTCGAACACCTCGGCGTAGCGGATGGCAGTCTTCACGGGCCGGAACTGCGCGTCGAGGGGGCGCGAACGAGCCTCGTCGACCTCGTGCGCCCAGAAGTCATCGAAGTCGGAGGGCTCGTCGACTGAAGGCAGGTACTCGCGAAGCTCGGAGAGCGGTAGGTCGGTGAACAAGGCGTTCCGTCCTTACTGAGGTCACATGCACACGAATGCCCCAGGTCGGGGACCTCGACTGACTCGGGGCGACACCGTTGATGCCGGGAATGTAGCGCGACGGGCTCAAAGACCCCGGAACCGTGCGCGGCACCAGTCGAGCCAAAGCCGGTGAGGCCTCTCGCCGTCAGTGGATGCAAGGACATCCCCGGGCAATTCGGGCCCGACCTTACGGCTGCGCGAGAACCGCTTCACCGGCTTCGCATCGGCCTCAGTAGACCGAGAAGTGCGGCGGTAGCTCAGCTCTACCGGAAAGAGCCAAGAGCACGAGCTCACCACTGCCTTTGCCCACGCTTAAACGGGTAACAGCTGCGAGGCTCTCCTGCAGCGCTGGCAGAGGGGCGGAGAGCTCGACTCCCAGCGCACGCACGACGTCCAAACCGTGGATCGTGAGCTCCGCAGTCCGCGAGGGAAGGTAGGCGCCGAGCGTCATCGTTCCCGCGGGACTTCCGACCGTCGCTTCAGGGGAGGTCATCTCGACAAGGGCGATCACCTCGTCGGACTTGGCGGAGACAGTCGCGGCCGGGCTCTCCCCGAGCGCCGCGACAGCTCGCCT
>JBEKGS010000063.1:0-12575 GCA_050012675.1 Acidimicrobiales bacterium | reverse complement strand
ACGTTTCACCTGGCGTCCGCAACCATGGCGACCAGTCCCCCTCTGGATCGGTGGTTTGCCCGACCTCGATGATGTAACCGTCGGGATCTCGGATGTAGCAACGGATCTCGTACTGGTGCTGCATCCGCGGCGTAAGGAACTGAGCGCCCCGTGCGCTCCACTTGGCGTACACGGCGTGGATGTCTGCGACTCGGATATTGAGGAAGCTCCGACCCGGTCGGGGTCGCTTGGCGTCTCAAGGGTGACCCTGGGCTTGTCGTCGGTGGGGCCGCCGCCGCCGTTGATGATGAAGCTGTTGGCGAGCGCGACATTGGTCGGCTCTGGGCCGCAAGACCACCGTGCCGCCAAGTACCTCGGTATAGAAGCGACGGGAGCGCTCGACGTCATCGGAGACGATGAAGTGGGTCACTACCATTCGCTCTGCGGGCTGCGTGGGCTCGGCCACTGCCACCTCCACTCGTTGCGGGCTCATGCCCCGCTTGCGACCGGGTCTGAAGCCAATGTTGCGACGATCGTGGGTCCGCACTGGCGCACCGTCGCCACAGCGTTGAATGAGCGACCTGGCGTCGGCTCCCACACTCCGTGTTCCCACTCCTTCCACTCGAGTTCCCTTACGCTCACGGTCGCACGACCAGAGGCCTTCTCGCACCCGTGAGACTCCCCGGTCGGCGTCCTAACAGCCGGTTGTGCGCGTCAGGCCTGCAGCTCATGTGGCGAAGCTCCGAACGCCTACACCACCCTTGGCATAGGAACCCGGGCCCCCCTCGTGGCCGCCGCCCTCGCCTGGCTCACATCCTGGTTGCGACGGCCAGGGACGTCTGTACCGATGTTCGCGCCACCGGACCAGTCGTATTGGCTCTGCACCACCCACGTCAGTGCACTCATGCGCGGGACAGACGCCATCTCTATCCCACCGCTGCCAGCTCCCTTTAGCGTGGTTCTGAGACCTTCGACCTCGGTAAGGTGCACAAGCAACGCACAGCACCAGAGCCACCCGTGAGCACCACGACTGCGCCAAGCAAGCGCGGATCCGTGCACTCGAGCGCACAATCTTGTGAAGGTCGCATCGATCGTCTGTCGACCGCGCTAGGCCACGGGGGTCGCCCGTATACTTGCTGTCGCCATGGGAGGGGCCTGGTCACATAGGGTGGCCGTCCTGTTCGACCCTTGAGTCAGATCGCCGTCGACGGACGTTGGCCGCTGGTTGGAAGACGGTCTGAACTGTCCGCCTTCTCGCGCGCCATCGAGGATCCAGCCTGCAACGCCTTTGTCCTCTTTGGTCCACCCGGAGTCGGAAAGACCCGTCTGGCCGAGGAGTGCGCTGACATGGCCAAGCGGGCCGGCCGTGCAGGCGGGCGGGCAATCGCCAGCGCTGAGACGGCGGCTGTGCCTTTGGCGGCGTTGGCTCATCTGCTGCCTGCTGATTTCGTGTCGCACAAGATGCGTCCAGGTGAGCGCGTCGATCAGGTGCCCATGCTCGCGCGGGCCAGGAGCGCGTTCGAAGTGGGCGGCGGGGCGCGTTTCGTGCTCATGGTGGACGACTTGAACCTGCTCGATCTTGTTTCGGTGCTTCTCCTGCGCCAGCTGCTCGCGAACGGTGTCGTCTTCCTGCTCGGAACGGTCCTTACCGAGTGGCATGCGCCCTCACCTGCGACCTCGCTCTGTCGCGACGATCTTTGTCAGCGCGTCGACCTTGGCCTTCTGTCACGTGACAGCGTGGAGACTCTCCTCTACCACGCGCTCGGGGCACCCGTCGACGGGGCGACCGCCCACGCGCTGTGGTCGACAAGTGGCGGGAACGTGCAAATTCTTCGCGAGCTGGTGCTTGGTGCCCACCGGTCCGGGGCGCTCGTCGATGAGGGTGGTGTCTGGCGGGTCACCGGTCCCCTCACCGGCACGCCACGATTGAACGAGCTGGTCGCCGTAAGGGTCGCGCGAGCAGGAGAAGACGGTCGTCGGGTGCTTGAGACACTGGCGTTGTGTGCGCCCATCGGCCCGGACGGCGACGAAGGCACTATCAGTGCCGGCGCAGTCGAAAGACTCGAGGAGGCGGGACTGGTAAAGGTGACGATCCACGGCCGCCGGCGGCAGGTGGACCTCACCCATCCGGTGCACCGGGTCGTCCTGCGCGACCGGTTGTCCGAGTTGCGTCGGCGTGCGATTTTGCTTGACCGGGTGGGCGTCACCGAGTCCTTGGGCGCTCGGCGCCGGGAGGATGTGCTCCGCATCGCCACGTGGCAACTCGAGGCGACTGGTGAGGCAGACCCCGCGCTGCTGGTTCAAGCAGCCCACCTCGCCCGCTTCGCGCACGACTATCCCCTTGTCGTGAAACTGGCCGGTGCCGCCCTCGCGCAGCGGTCGGACCCGGCCGCAGCACTACTGTTGGGCGAGGCTCTGTACCAGCTCGGCTCCTTCCACGAGGCAGAAGTCGCGCTTTCTAGTGCCGAGCAGCTGGCCGAAAGAGACGACGTCCGCGTCAACGTGGCCGCCGCGCGCTCGGCGAACCTACTCTGGGGCTTGCGCTGGTCAGACGACGCCATCGCCGTCAACCGGGCAGCGCGCGAGGCCGCCGTGGACCAGTCTGCCCGGGACGAGTTGATCGCGCAGGAAGCTTGGATCCAGGTCTATTCGGGCTCGCCGGCCAGGGCCCGCGAGGCGATCGAGCTGTTACCCGAAGCCATGACGCCGCGGGCGGAGGTGGTGCGTGCCCTGGCCGAATCCTCCATGATGTCGCTGTCAGGGCTTCCATCTGCCGGTCTGGAGATCGCCAGAAGGGGCTATGAAGACCATCTCCTTCTCGGCGACCAGCTCTGGATCGACCAGCCGGCGGGCCATGTCTTGGCACAGGTGCTCGCCCTCAGCAACGCCGGACATCTCGATGCCGCCGCCGAGATTGCGATCGGCGGTTACCGGGAGGCATCGGCTAAACAAGCTCCCTTTCTCCAAATCAGGTTCGCCTTCCACTGCGGGCGAGTCAGGCTGCTCTCTGGCAAGGTCCGCACAGCGGGTCGGTGGTTCCGAGAGGTCGTCGCGCGTGGCGAGGCGACCGGGTTCGAAGGTCCGAGGGCTTTCGCGCTCTCTGGGTTGGCCGTTTCCAGCGGCCTTCTCGGAGATGTCGCCTCCGCGGCACAGGCAGTGACGGCGATGGATACTGTCCGAGACTTCGGCTTTCTGAAGCCGGAGCGAGAGCTGGGGCGAGCCTGGTCTTTGGTCGCTGCGGGCGATCCATCCGCCGCTTGTAGCATACTTTTGACCGCGGCGCGAGATGCCGTTTCCTCCGGGCACCTCACGGCCGCTAGCTGGTTGCTCCACGACGTGGCCAGGCTGGGACAAGCTGAGCTCGTCGCCGAGCAGCTCGGCGAGCTCGCAGGCAAGTCCGACAGCGAGTTGGTGGCCGCTCGGGCGGCTCATGCCTTAGCGCTTGCCACCTCCGACTTCGAGGCGTTGGCACAATGTGCCGATCGCCTGGAGATCATGGGCGCCTTTCTTCTCGCCGCCGAGGCGATGGCCGCTGCGTCGCAGGCCGCCGGCCGGGCCGGGCTCGGACGTCGCTCCAGCAGTTTTGCCGCGCGAGCGGCGGCCCTGGCCGAACGTTGCGAAGGTGCTCGGACGCCCGGACTGATCGGAACAGGAGCGGTCGTAGCCCTCACGCCCCGCGAAAGAGAGGTGGCCGCGATGGCCGCCGCGGGCGTGGGTAGCCGGGAGATCGCGAGCCGCCTGTTTTTGTCGGTGCGAACTGTGAACAACCACCTGCAGCGTGTCTACGGCAAGCTGGGCATCGCCAGACGCCAGGAACTTGTCGCTAGCCTTGCCCTCAGCGACGTGACCGCTAGTGACACCTGAGCAGGTCGAGATCCTCCAGTTGTCCCTCGCACAGCTGGGCCAGCGCGCCCCGGAGCTTGCTCAGCGCTTCTACTCGCACCTCTTCGAGTCCGTGCCCTCGTGCCGATCGATGTTCTCCGAAGACCCGGCGGACCAGGAAGCGATCTTCATGTCCGAGCTTGCAATAATTGTCGCTTCCATCTCCGAGTTCGAAGCCTTCGTCTCCCGGACCGAGCGCCTCGGTGCCCGTCACGCCGGATACGGCGTCACCTGTGAGCACTACCAGGTGGCGGGTTCGGCGCTGCTTGAGGCACTGGCCGAGACGCTCGGTCCGGGCTGCACCGCTGAGCTGCAAGACGCATGGCGGCTGGCATTCGACCTTGTGGCGGAGACGATGATGCAGGGAGCAGCAGACCTGTCGCCAGATCGCCGAGGAGCCTGAGCAGCAAATTGAGCATCCATTGCTCATGCGACGAGCGTCGCGCAGCGCGAATTTGGGAGAACAGGTGAGGGTTCAGAACTCGAGTCCAGGTTCTGATTGGAACCCGGTACCCGGGGAAGGGGGGTGCTGTTGTGCCTCGTCACATCCGGTTTTTCTGTCGGGCCGCGGACACAACAGGGTCCTTCCGGCATGACCCGGCGGGGTTTGACCCGGCGACACGGGTTGGTCCTCGCGTGACCGTCTCGCTCCAACTCTCTACGCGAGCAACCAGGGAGCCTCTTGTACTTAGGGGCGGCACGGACATCGTCGATGTCGGCACGGGCACGACTCAGCTCGAAGCCTCCCGCACCGTGGCGGCGGCCGCCGAGGTCGAAGCACCAACTGTTGCGCTGCTCGGTCACCTGCGCGAAGACAGCTTGGGCGGTCTGAGGCAGGGGGTGATAGTTCACGTCTCCTGGGACTGGGCTCCTCGCGACATGGGTGCACTCCTGGCATCTTTGCAGGAGTCGCCGATCCGACAGAGCGGTCCTGATATCGAGAGCCAAGTCCAGAAGGTCCTTGCCTCGGGCGGCCCAAGGCTCACCTCCGAGGGGACGGTGCGACCGACCGGGTCGGACGTCGCGGCCCTGCTGGGCGCGGCAACGGTGGTGCCTGCACCTTCAAGCCGGCAGCGCGGCGGGTCGGCAATGGCGTCGGTCTTCCACTCCCTTCGCGATTACTCGGCGGCAGCGCAACTCAACGGTCTCGGCCGCTATCAGGATGCATTCGACGCGGCGCAGAGCGCTTGCGATCACGGCAATCAGGCACTGCTCACCTGGGCTCTGGTCGAGCTCATCGAGGCGGCCAGCCGGAGCGATCGGCCTGAGTGCGCCCGGGCAGCCCTAGAGCACCTGGAAGAATGTGCGCCCGCCTGCGGAAATGACTGGGCAATCGGACTCGTGGCCCGCTCCAAGGCGCTCCTGGCCGAAGGTGAGGAGGCTGAGGCCCTTTTTCGGCAGGCCATTGAGCAGCTCGACCTAGCACGCATCGTGGTCCATCTAGGTCGTGCCCATCTCGTCTACGGGGAGTGGCTACGGCGAGCGAATCGGCGGATCGATGCACGTGAGCAGCTCCGCAAGGCCTACGAGATACTGAGCGACCTCGGGGCGACGGCGTTCGCGGCCCGGGCGCAGGGCGAGCTCCTTGCTACCTGCGAGACCGTTCGTAAGCGATCAGTCGAGACCTTCGGCCAGCTCACCGCGCAGGAGACACAGATCGCGTGCCTGGCCCGTGACGGCTATACGAATCCGGAGATCGGTGCCCGCCTCTTCATCAGCTCGCGCACGGTTGAGTGGCACCTTCGCAAGGTCTTCACCAAGCTCGGGATCAGCTCACGCCGGGCCCTCCGCGACGCACTGCCCTCTCGTGATCAGGACGTTGTTCTCACTGGAGGCAAGCTCATCTGATTATCGCCTTCCACGAGAGCGACGCCGCCTAGAAGGCATGGACGTGCACGGGGCCGCTGGCCGAAAAGGTGTAATAGGTCACCCGCTCGAAGCACCCAAGGTCTTCGCGAGTGCCACCGACCGCCGTTGTGCCGGAGTCACCCTGTGCGCGACTCGCCTCGTGTTAGAGAGTCGGCGAGATAGACGGCGCCTTCGACAGGGTCTCTCCCTTAGTTGTTTCGCGAGCACTCAACTAAATCTCAGGAAAGCCTGCCCATGCCTATCCACGTCTCGAATAGGTCAGTCCGATCGGTCGGCCATGGACCGTCGCAAGGCATCGAGCCCGCACGCAGCTGGCTGAGAATCGCGTTAGCGTGCTCGGTGACATCCCTGTAGGACCAAAGGTCGAAAATGGCGGCCATCGCCTCTCTGTCCTTAGTCCTGAACAGCGGCTTGATGTCCTTCTCGAATGTCAAAGGCCCGCCATCTTCTGGTGACATGACCCTCTCCTTCCTCTGGTTTCTGTCCCGGTTACTTCCGTTGACCTGTCCGGCTGCACCAGTCCTGTCCAGCTCACGACGGCAGTTCGTCGCCCGCTTGTTCGCGTACCATGTAGTCGGCATACCAGTCATGCCAGTTCGGATCCGCCTCTCCGACCCGCCTCTCGTGCTCGCCGTGGGCGACCGACGCCCGTCTGAGCGCGCCGGCCAGGTCACTTGAGGACGCGAAGGACGTGATCTTGTCGTCGACTCGTCCGGGCAGCCGAGTGGTGACTTCCTGGAGCAGCCAACCGTTGCCGTCCGGATCGTTGAACGCCGCGAACGAGCGGTAGCTACTGGGGTCCGTCGCTGGACCGTCGACACGGCCTGCGGCGTGGAATCGAGCGCCCGGTGAGCCCTCGTGGAACAACGCGCTCACCTCCGCACCGCACGCCACTAGCTCTTCACGTGCGGCCTCGACGTCTGAGACGATCAGGTAGATGCCCTGAGCCGAACCGGGCGCGGAAGCCGTGAGGTTCAAACCGAATTGGATCGCGCATCCAGAACCCGAAGGCGTGAATTGGATCAGGCGGAAGTCGTCCCCGCTGGCGACGTCGGCATCGAGCCTCCAGCCGAGGCGTCCGTAGAACTCCTTCGCGCGGTCGACATCCGAGACCGGTATCACGACCACCTCGAGGTTCGTGGCGACAGCAGTAGACCTGGACATCATTTTCGAGGTTTCGCGGCTCACGTCGGTGGTGCTCATGGTTTGCCTCCATAGGTCTCTTAATTGCTCCTATGGTCGTCGGGTGAAGCGCTCGTCGCGCCCGTGGCAGTCCCTGGTCCGGCACGGCCACGATCTCGCGACTTCTTCTTTGAGGTCCGAGCGACCCGCTGGGTCGCGGACCTCCTCGAGATCGCAAACAGTCGCTCGGGCACCGAGACACATCGACGGCAAAAAGCCGGAGCCTTCGGGGGACGTCATCGTGATTGTGTGGATCGGCCATCAAGCCCCTGTGCTGCTGAAGCGGCGCGATCGCCGAGGGTCTGCCCCACCGCTTGGCCGTAGAGGAGCAGATGGTCGAGTCTTGGCCCATTTCAGCTACCGTTACCTTGCCTTTTGAAGCGAATCAGGCAATTCGGCTGTCGACGCCAAGCGAGTCGTCTGGGCCGGTACCTTTACGACCTCGCTGTCGAAGGGTCCGTCCCTGCTGGGGAGGCGAGCCGCACGCCATTAGCTCGCGCAAAGCGGTCCGAACAGGAGCGACTTCGATCCTTCGACGACATCCGCCGCGTGACGGTGGCGCCGCCAACCTGCGCATCTCGTCACCACGGAAACGCGCCAATGCAGCAGGGAAAGATCGACCAACGGTGGCATGACGTGCAACCGCAGACTGAGAAGCGAGCCGCACTTCCGACAGGTCGTCTCGGTGGCGATGACCTCGTAGACGCAGTGGATCAGCCAAAGGTCCAGCGCGGTGGGTTGCCCGTCTTCCCCGGTACCGGCATCCGAGACGCGGCCGCCGGCACCGCTACGCTCAGTCGGCTGCTCGAGTGAATATCTGTACCAGCAGCTTTCCCAGAGTGGATCTACCCATTCCATTCTCTTCCCGATTCTCAAGCGACGCCTCTGTCAGGCAGCCACCTCACCATCGCGCCTTTGGGCCTGCGTGGCGCCTGTCGAAGACACTGGTCGGTTCCATCTGGTGACGGCGCGTCCCGGTCACGGTGAGCTCACCTCGTGGCTCGCCTTGCCAGTCGAGTTCCGCCTCAGCAGACCAGCCCTCGCGATGGGCTAGGACACCGAACTGAGGACGTCCGGGACGTCGGAGGCTTCAGCCGGGCCCTGAGCGGAAGCGGCACCGAGCGGGGACTGACCAGGGATTCCCGCAAGCGCGACCGACCACCAGCCGCATCGCAATTGTTGGTGTCATCCACTGGAGAGGTTTCCTGCCCCTGCCATCCCCCACGCGGCCTCAGTGATGTCCAACCGCGCAGGCTTGGGTTGGCACCGACCGGAGGTCTTCGCCCTATCGCCCGGAGATCGCCAAGTCCCGGTAGTACGACTGGCGGACCGGGGCCTCCACGAACTCGTTCGCCTTCAGATCTCGAAATCAGCAAAGCGAAACTGCCGCGTCCTGTCGAACCTTGACGAAGTCCGAAGGAGGTTGAAGACCTCCGCGAAAGCCCCGACGGCGGCAGCCACCTCCAGCGGAGAAAGCACAGACTCGTCTCGGGCGCCGAAACGGATCAGAGCTCGATGTCGTCCGCTTGGGGCCCGTAGCCGGCGTTGCGCAACATGCGGCGCAAGTCGACAACCTGTTCTACCTCGATGTCCTTGCCCTTGGGCCGTTCGAATGTCTCGGACTCGGCTCCAAGCGTCACCAGGAGCCGACCGTCATGGAGCTCGTCAATCGATGCCACGGCACCGAGAAGCGACAGAACCGCGTGCCACTCGATGTTGTGGCCCGCGGGGTGCTGGAAGATTTGGCGAAGAGTTTCACGGTGATGGCCATCTAGGCGAACTGGCTCGGGCGTTGATTCCATTGGGCTCCTCTCACGGGCGACCAGACGGGCGGAGGCAGTTGAACATGGGTCCGCGACAGAGCCGTCGCCGGTCTACTACGGGTCAGGTTAGAGAACACTCCCCTCATTCGTGCCAGAAGTCGATGGGATTGCTATCGGCGAAGTTCGGGCTCCCGGGTGTCCGCCGAACAGGGCCCGAGGCCATCGATTTCACGAGATCGTCGACTCTTCTTGTCGAGACGCCTTCGACATAGGCCTGGCAGATGACCGAGACGAGGGCCCGCTCGGCGCGACGGCGCGGCTCCAACAGGCTCGGCAGGTAGGAGCCTTGGCGCAGCTTTGGGATGTCGAGGCTGACGGTGCCTGCCCGTGTGTCCCAGCGCCGTGCCCGATGCCGTTGCGACTGTTCAGGCGATCCTCGGACCTCTCGTTGTAACCGGCGTTGCAAATGACATCGACGTCCGCGTCCATGAGCAGCTCAGCTGCCATCTTCACCATCTCTCCGAGCAGGTCTGATCCAGCTGGGCTCTCCAGGTACTTGCGTAGCAGCTCGGCCGCGCCCATGTCGTTGTTGACGGTCACCGCATCTTCTCCTTCGTGAACTTGGCGTTCTTGAAGGCTGGTGCGGTGGCCGTCGCGTCTGGGGGATGCTCGGCGCGAAGCAGTGATCAGCGCGAGTTGGTCACCTCGGGCTTGTACACCACTTTGGCGGACTCAACTACTCCACGCCGCGTGGCAAAGGTGGCTCTATGGCTCCCACCAGGTTAAACAGGCTGGCGCGGTCCCTGGAGGTTTCGCTTCGAATTACCGCCCATGCTCGGACCAAGATCTGGCGCGATCTCAGGAGCTCCCAGCTCGACTGCAACGGCCCGCCTCCAAACGGCCTCCATTTGACGCAACCGAGAGCGAGCCTGCCTGTTGAGCTCTGGCTCACCGGTTAGGAATACGAACGCATCGCGCACGAGTTTGTCGACCTGAGCCGGAGTACGAGCCGACGCCGCGGCAATGATCAAAGGAGTTCCAGAGGTCGACGGGTCCTCCAGTAGCTTCAGAATCTCGAAGCGGTCCTTCCTTCCGGGCAGACTGTCAGGCCGATCAAGAAGTGCGGCGATCTTGGTGGCCGTGTGTGCCGCACTGGTCAGCACGCGATAACCGTTCGCCGTTTCGGCGTGGGACGTAAGGAGTTCGACGCGCAACTGCAAGTTCGCTCCGAGGCGGGATTGGAACGGAACATGCAAATCGAGGTGGATGGACCGCCACGTTGCCCGCCACTTCGTACCGGCCAGGTGGTGTGACTCGGAAAGATCACCAACGATCCGCTCGAGGGCTGCCAGCTCGTCGCGGGTAACGATCAGGTCGACGTCGTGACTCATCGGGCCACCGGTTCGGACCCAAGACCCCCAGCCACCGATCAAGATCGCGGCCGGTACCGCTGCGACCACCTCCCCGAGCACAGCCCGCGAGAGGTCGGTCTGTTCAGACGAGTAGAAGTGGTTCATCACTAGCGGCCACCTTCTGGATGTCGAGCTCGCCGACAAAGCGGGCGGCCTGCCACCCTGGCAGAGAGAACAAATCTGCGTAAGCCTGACAGAACGGTGTCACACGGCCGTACCTACTAAGAAGCCCGTCCGGCTCAGCGACGAGTATCTCGGTGCCCTCTCCGCTCGCCGCGCTCGGCAATTCGGGGAGGCGCGGGTCGCCGTAAAAGAGGACGGTGCTGTAGTCCGCGATGGGGTTGACACCGTGCAGGTGGGCCACCACAGCACCGAAGCCCCCTAGAACCGCCTCCGAGCCAGTGGCCAGACGCTCGACGTCAACGGCGGGTACGTCGACCCGAAATCGACCCACGATGTCGCGGCTCACCCGCCGGTGGGCGGCGAGAAGAACCAACAGTCTCGACGGATCAAGCACCTGCATCCCATCAAGAGTCCCTATGCCCACCGCACCAATCTCTGCGGGGTGCGCCAGCGAACGATGCGCTGTTGAGACTGGGATGTCCAGCTCGCCCGCGAGCGCCGTAACCGATTGCCACCGCCGATGACCCTCCAGGGCCCCCACAAGGAGATGGCGCCACACGACCTCGATCACGGGCATCATGCCTAGATGATACTCGATTTCCATTATTATAGGGAAAGTATGGTAGACATGGTGCCCACAGTGCGGGCCAACTCTGTGAGCGCAAAGCGTGGGGGGTCTCGAGTGAGAACGACCTGTTCAGGGCTCTCGCCTGACTGTCGGAGGGGGACTCGGTACAAAACTCCGCGCCCGGTGCCGGGCACCGACCTGTGGCTATGGGTACCTTGACCTGGACTCCTGCGAGCCTCGTCCCTCGAGAGCGGTACGTGCAAGACCATCTGCCCCTTGAGCGTCTTGTAGCAGATGTGCTACAACTGGAGCGTGGCTGAAGTTGCTTCTCGAGAACTGCGCAACGACACCAGAGGGCTGCTGCGTCGAGTTGAGGCCGGAGAAGACGTCGTGATCACCGTCGATGGCCGACGGGTCGCGGTGCTGCGGCCAATCGGCTCCCGGCCGAGGTGGGTGTCACGTGGTGAGTTCGTGCACCGTTTCTCAGGCCGCCAAGCCGACGCCGCCCTGGCCGATGACCTCCGTGAGCTGGCCCCCGACACGACCGACGACCTGCGTTGAGCCGCGGCATAGCTGACACCAGTGTGTTTATTGCCAGGGAGTCCGGGCGTCCCCTCGCCGAGACCAACCTACCCGACGAGTTGGCGATCTCGGTGATCACGATCGGCGAGCTGCGCGCGGGGGTATTGGCCGCGGTCGATGTCGAGACCCGTGACAGGCGTCTGGCAACCTTGAGCGAAGCGCTGGCTCTCGAGCCGCTACCGGTCGACCAGGCGGTCGCCGAGGCTTGGGCACGGTTGCGCGTCCTGTTGCGCGACATGCAAAAGCGCATGCCTGTCAACGACTCCTGGATCGCCGCCACGGCCATGTCGCTAGCGGTTCCGGTCGTGACCCAAGACGAGGGTTACGTCGAAGTGCCGGGGCTCAAGATCGTCCGAGTGTGAACGACCAAGGGATGTCCCACGACACCACATTGGACGTGTCGGAGGACCGACGCGCGCCATCTGCTACCAAGCATTGGCGGCTCGGCTCCTAGCCGCGCGCACGGCATGTGGCATTCATTGCTGCGACGTAAGCAAGGCGCGGTTGCCTATGGCACTTCGCCGCGCTCCTCGCGTGCCTCCCAGGACCTTGGATCCGGAGCGTCGAGTTGCTGCTCGGATTGACGCTCACGCTCGCTCAGATACCACGCTTGGTCGACGCCACGTTCGGCCCTGGCATTGGCGCCGAAGCCTTGGCTAACTGCCGAGAACGGACGGCCAGGTCGGCGGCCGCTCGTGCCGAGCCCTTGAAGCCACTCCAACAGACGCCGAATCAATGAAGCCACCTCCACTTTGACCCAGCCGCGGTCAGCGCGAACGTTGACGCGGGACCACGCTACAAGCCGTCCAAGATGACCGTCCGACAGTTTGTTCAGGACAAATGGCTTGACCAACTAATGTTAGGGGGTGACTTTTCCCTTCTGACCTGGGATTCTGTCGGTGTCGGAGGGGGGACTTTCCCACATACGACACCCGAGACGATCTGGGATCTGGCCGCGTGAACAGGACTTCTTCCCCAATTCGCTCTGCTTACGATGCCAAAACTCACGTCGGAGTTGGCCGCTACGAAGACCTCTCGAAGCCGAGGCCTTCGTCTGCAGTTGGGGAGAAGCCATCGCTCGCTCGAAACTTGGATGTACTACACTTGTAGGTACATGGAGGCAGGGTGACGATGGCAACCATTGGAATACGCGAGCTGGCGAACCACACAAGCGCGGTGGTCGACGAGGTGAACCGGACAGGTCGTCCGACGCTT
>JBEKGS010000062.1:0-13208 GCA_050012675.1 Acidimicrobiales bacterium | reverse complement strand
TTCCGGACCATGGCCATCGCCCGCGCATCGGTCCTCACCGGTCACGTGCTCGGCAGCCTGATCCAAACCCTCGCCGGCATGGCCATCCTCATCGGGGTCGCCTTCGGTCTCGGATTCCGCACTACAGCCGGGCCTCTCGCGTGGCTGGCTACGATCGGGGTGCTGGTGCTGTTCGCGTTCGCGCTGATCTGGTTGGCCGTCGCGCTCGGGCTTGCCGCCAAGAGCGTCGAGACCGCCAGCAATACTCCGATGATCCTGTTCTTGCTGCCGTTCCTCAGCAGCGGGTTCGTGCAGACTCAAACGATGCCCGGCGGGCTGCGTCAGTTCGCCGAGTACCAGCCCTTCACCCCCGTCGCCGACACCGTGCGCGCACTGCTCACCGGCGCCGCCATTGGCGATCACGCCATCGCCGCCATCGCGTGGAGCGTGGGCATCTCTGTCGTCGCCTACCTCTGGGCCATCGGCCTCTACAACAGACGCCGAGCAGCCGAGCCAAAGTGAGCGGGACCATCCAGCACCATGGGTGACCGGTTTGGAGACCCCATCAGGCGCCCGGCAGCTCACAGCAACACTCACAGCAACACTCACAGACCCAGTTCACAGCCCTGTGAGTGCGAGGGGCCGATCGGAGACGCGGCTCATGATCGGGTTGTCAGCAGAGGCCGAGGATCGGGAAGGGGGAAGCACGAGTGATCCTCCTGCTCTCCGGCTACCACAAGCCACTGCCCGAGCGCGCGGAGCCAGCAGCGGAGATCGCCGACGCACTCCGGCACCTCACTCCGTGTCCGACGTGGTCCGAACCGGACGTCGTCAACGCGCCGCTCGTGAACGACATCAAGCGGCGCGGGGTCCGCATGCCGTAGCGACTACGCTTCGCCAACACGGAGCGATCGTGAGTGCCGAAACGCTCGAACCTCCGCACCCGGTGTCGCCGCCGGCCTGGCACCCTGTGCATCAGGCGTGAATCCCGGACGCCCCTCGGTGTGACGCCGATGCAAGCCGTCAGCGCAGGTCCTAGACGTGCCCCGAGGTCGATCCTGGCGCTCATCCCTTGATCGTGCCTCAGGCGCATCTCACGCGCAGGCTAACAGCAGACGCCCGAGGAGCCGAGGGGTGCCGGGAGGCGATCAGAACCAGCGATCCGAGCCTCAATCTGGGGTCCGCGACGCGGTGATCGACGAACCCGGGTTGCGTCGGGCCGTCGGGCTGTTCTTGCAGTCCCGCCCGGGCAAGGCCGCCGACATCGAGGCCGAGACCCTCGCCGCGTTCTTGCCGCCGTGGTCTGCAGCGAGCCGGGCCGAGCGTGCCTCGCGTCTCGGTTGTGCCGGCTGGCGCGCATCGGCGCCAGTCGGCTGGTGCAAGGCGAGGGGGCCGAGCGCGCCCGGCCGAGCGCAGATCCGGTCTCCGCCGCGTCGCCCCGACCGTAGGGACACCCTGACCCTGTGATCGGTGCGACGGAGACCAAGCTGATCGGAGCCACCCGGGTCGGTGACGTCGAGCTGGCAACGGTGGCGAACGCTCTGGGATCAGTGACAAGGTGTGCCACCAACGGCGTCGCCGGGCTGAGTCGGTGCTCGTTGTATGGCTGAGTTCGGATAGGTATTCGCCGTTCGAGTTTGTGTTCAAGGTGGTCCGCACTTCGGATCAGCAACCAGTCAAGGCACTCGCTCCTTGCGGTGTGTAGGAATCGATCGGGAAACGCGTTGCCCCGCGGGGAGCGAGCCGGCGCGTGGGTCGTCTTAACGCCGGGTGAGGCTAAGAGCCCATAAGAGCTCGACGTGAACTTGGCATCCCGGTCCCGGACCATGAACTGGAAATGTCGACTGGCGTCTTCGAGATCGGAGGCGAAGTCATCCAAATGTGCGGTGAGACCTGAGTGTTGGTCTACGGACGACGCAGTAATGTCTTGCTAGTCCCTGCAATTGAGGGAGGATGTGGGATTTGGCGAGAAGGAAGAAGACCCAGCCGGCGGACCTGCTCGGCCCCCTAGAGGCGCAGATAATGGCGACGGTCTGGCACCATCCCGGTGTGAGTGGCGTCGAGGCAACCGACCTGATCAACGGAAAGCGCGACGTCCCGCTTTCGCACCGGACCATCCTCACCGTGCTTAGCAGGCTCGACGCCAAGGGATACCTCACCCACGTCGTTGAGGGCAGGACCTACCTCTACACGGCAGTCGTGCCTGAGGACGAGTTCGTCTCCTGGCATGCCGAGCGGGCGGTCAAAGCACTGCTCGAACGCTACGGCGACGACACGACCCTTTCCGGACTGATCGGTGCCGCAGCTACCGACCCCGCGATACTCGAGCGCCTCGACGATCTTCTTGATCGGCATCGCGCTGGTGCGACGTAGCTTCTGGCTCCTCGTCACGGTTGCGCTCGGAGTCGAGACGACCGCGGCCTCTTTCGCGCAACGGGTGCTCGTGCAGCTGTCGTGCTATGTGCCCGGGTGGAACCCGAACGTGGCTGGCATGTTCGCCTGCATGCAAGAGGTGCCGGTCGTGGGAAGGCGACCGTGGCTCCCGGCGCTTCCGATAGGGATCGTCGTGGTCGCGTCGGTTGGCCTTGGGGGCTATGAATGCGTCCGACAGTTGCTTCGCCTTCATCGGCTGCAACGCTCGCTCTCGTCCCTCGGCGAGCCATCGGCGGAGGTCGCGGGACGTCTCGCCCGCTTGGGTTGGCGACATCTGCAACTCGTCGCCAGCGACGAGGTCCTTTGCTTTTGCATCGGGCTTCTCCGCCCGCGCATCGTGGTATCAACTGGGCTCGTCGAGCTGCTCGACCAAGCCGAGCTCGAAGCGGTGCTCGCCCACGAAGCTTCCCACCAGCGCCGTCGGGATCCAATGCGTCTCATGGTCGCCGACGTCGCGATCAGAGGCCTCTTCTTCGTACCGGCGCTCCCGGATCTAGCGAGGGCCGCGCGGATGACCACGGAGCTCGAGGCCGACGCGGCAGCGGTGGACCGATACGGGAATTCGAATCTGCTTCGCGCCCTTAGGACTGTGCTCGAGGCTGTCTCCCGAACGCCGGTTGGCGTGAGCCCCGTCGGGGCATCCGACCTGATGAGAGAGCGAGTCCAAGCGCTCGGTGGCGACCACCCCCGCGTCATCATCGGGCGCCGGCGCTTCGTCGCGAGCATCGCCGCCCTCGCGGTCCTTCTCACTTTGGGCTTCGCCGTGCCGAGCGCGACCAAGACGCCACCGCTGGTGCCCGTTCATCGAATCGTGCCTCCAGCTAGTTAGCAGCAGGTCCCTCTGGCCGCCCTGCCGAGAAGCCGTTGACTTCCCACTGCCTCACGACTACAGTCACGTAGTAGGGCAACGACTACAGCTCTGTAGCCTTCGACGTGAAGGGCGGGCGCATGCGACGTAGAATAATTCGTTCTGCAGTGACCACACTCGCGCTGGTGGTGCTCGCAACCGCTGGCGTGCTCGGAACCGCAGGGCTTGCATCCGCAGGCCTGACGAGCGGCCACGTTGCGTTTACCATCACGTCGTCCTCCCCAATGGCCTTAACTGCCTGCAACGGCAATACGTGCCAAGTCATCACAAATTCCGGTACGACCGTGACGAACTGGGCCACGAGCACCACAGCCCCGAACTCGGTCTGTACCTACGCCGAGTACTTCGAGAACGACACGATCATCGCCGAGAGCTCTTCGACGTGTCTCTCCGCGGGACAACAAGCCAATGCGAACTGGTCGGATCCAGGAAAGTTCCCCGCGGGTACGAAACTCTGCACGGCTTGGGCCGGAATCGCAGGAAAGCCGTGCAACACGGTCTAACGGTGCATGAAAAGTCCGCGTGTCATTGGATAGGAACTGAGCATCGGGAAGTCACATTACGCCGGAATCGGCCGCTGAAACGAGGAGAACTGACATGGCGGATGATTGGGTGACATTGGGTGGTTCGTGGCCGAGAAATTCGGAAGGCGTCTTCTCACGCTGGCTCTGGTCGCGAAGGAAGCTGTTCGACTCATTGTTTCTGCTGACACAGGTTGCTCGCCGCCCATTCCTAAAGGGCTCCGGCCGTGCCACACGTTTGATCTGGACCTCCAGTTTGGTTCTCGCGATCGCCATTCCCGCCGGGGCGCTGCTCGATACACCGGTAGCTTCGGCGCAGGGGAGCGGAGAAATCTTTGGCACTTCATGCCCGACGACCCAGATGTGCGTCAGCGTCGGCACCCCGTACCAGGATGACGACGCTGCCTACATAATCGAGACCACAAATGGCGGCTCGAGCTGGACGGAGGAAACGCCTCCGAGCAATGCGGGCGTTCTCAGGGCGGTGTCCTGCCCGTCGGTGCAGGACTGCGTCGCCGTGGGCGCCTCTACAGGGACAGCGGCCGTCATCATATCCACGACGGACGGAGGTGCGGTTTGGACGACAGACTCATTTCCTTCCAACATCGCGCAGATGACCACTATTGCGTGTGTCGGGGGAGTGTGCTGGGTGCCGGCGGCCCAGAACAATAACTACAGGACTCTTGCCATTCTTGAAGGTTCGGCGGGCGGTTCGTTCACAACCCAGTATTCCTCCAGCTCCATTGAATACGGTTACGGAGGTATCTACTGTGCCACCACCTCCGACTGCGTGATGGATGGCGAGAACTACACCGGAACCTACAACAGCGGGGCATGGCAGATAGATACGCAAGAAGGGTGGCAGGGGCCAGGCGCCATCATGTGCCCCTCGACATCGCTGTGCTTCGTTGGCGCCGATTACATATGGACCTCTATCGATGGTGCATGGACGCTCCTGCCCGCCTCTTACCCCGCGATTCTTGCCGATGTCAATGCCTACTACGGTGACGCGTGCGCGGACAACGGATGTTCGACGGCGTGGATTGGCAGCATCTCCTGTCCCACCCTGAGCGTGTGCGTGGCGACGGGCTCGGTGAACTGGAGTCCTGGCGGTTACGGCAACGCGACGGGGGACTTCACGATCGCGACCTCCAACGGCGGGCTCACCTGGGTCGGCGAGGCTCCCGACGTTGACCTCGAGTGTCCGTCGACGACGATGTGCTTTAGTGGCGAGAACGGGGGGTCCTCCGAAGCTCCAGCCTCGTCTCAGGGCGCACCTGTCGGGGGGGTCGTCACGCCGTACCAGCTGTACGGCGGCGGGGGTGGCTCAGCCGCGCCGGGCACCTGTGACTGCGGTGCCGGTGAGCCGGTCGACCCGATGACGGGGGACTTTTACGACTCGGCGACCGACGTGACGATCCCGACGGACGGTCCGAGTCTCGCCTTTACCCGCACCTACGACGCGACGCTCGCCCAAGCCGAGAGCACATCCGCCAGTCCTGGCCCGCTCGGTTACGGCTGGTCGGACAATCTCTCCGCTTCACTCTGGCTCAACTCGTACTACGGGACTCCGGTGAGCGGAGACGTCACAGTCAACGAGGCGAACGGCGCCCAACTGCTTTTCGTCTCGCCTTCAGGGAATCCCGCTTCCTGCCCGTCCCACTACGTGTTCCCGAACGGGTCGTCGGGCTCGAATAGCTACTGCGCCCTGCCGAACGTCGTGGCGTCTCTCGTCTACAGGCCCGGCAACGGCACCTACACCTTGACGACCCCTGACGGCACCGCTTCGAGTTTCAGCTCGACCGGCCAGCTGACGACGATCACCGACCGCAACGGGCTGGTCGAGACCTTCCAGTACGGCGCTCCCTCGCCCGGCTCCGGGCCGTGCCCGGGTTCCGCCGCGAGCTGCGACCTCGTCACCTCTGCCGGAGGTCGATCCCTCACACTCGCCTTCGACAGTTCCGGTCAGCTGACTGAGGCGGTGGAACCCAACGGGAAGAGCTTCCAGTACGCCTACGACAGCGCCGACAACCTCGTGGGCGTGACCGACCCGGATTTGGATGTGACGAGTTTCACCTACGACGAGTCGAACTCGAACGCCGAGCTGCGACACGACCTGTTGACCGTCACCTACCCGAACGGGCAGCCGGGGGGCCCGGACGCCGGCGACAAGCTGACGAATCTCTACAACAGCTCAGGGCAGGTGACGTCCCAGACCGACCCGGCCGGTTTGACTACGACCTTCAACTACTCGGGCATGAACGAGTCGACCGCGACGGGGACGGCGCTCGTCACCGACGGGACCGGGAGCGTGACGTCGTACGTCTATGACGAGGGCTATCTCCAGTTCGAGACGGAGGCCTACGGCACGCCGGCGGCGGCGAGCGAGTCGTTCGCGTACGACCCGAACACCCTGCTGCCGACCGGGTCGATCAGCTTCGACGGCAAGGTTACGAGCAAGACCTATGACGCCAACGGTGACGTGCTGACCTCGACGGATGGGAACGGCAACGAAACGACTTACACCTACAACGGCTTCGCCGAGGTGCTGACCGACACGCCGCCCCTTGGGGCGGAGACCGTCGACACCTACGACTCGCACGGCAACCTGCAGACGTCGACGGTCGAGGGCGAACAGGTGTCGGGGGACCCTGCACCGAACCTGCTCACCAGCTACGCCTATAATGACCCGGTCCATCCGGGCGAGCCGACGTCGGTCACCGACCCGGACGGACACGTCGTGAGCTACACCTATGACACCGCGGGCGACGTCGCCTCCGAAGTGATCTCCCCCTCGAGCGGGGTCGACGACACGACCGCATACGCGTACGACAACAACGGCCAGCTCTACTGCGAGACGTCTCCCGACGCGACCGCCGCCGGGGTCGTCTGCCCGGCTTTCGGCCAGCCCCGCGTTGCGGACACGACGAGCTACCTACGAGACAATGACGGCCGCATCACCTCGGTCACCGATCCCGACGGCGACACCACGTCAAGCTTTTACGACGCGGACGGCAACCTCACCCTCTCTACCGACCCGAATGGCGCTCAGACCTCGCGAACCTACGACGCCGACGACCGCCTGGTGACCGAGACCGTCGGGTCGAACGGCTCCACCCCCGCCGAGACCAGCTATGGCTACGGCATCCCGCCCGGTACGGGTGCATGTTCCTCCTCGGTGACGGGCGTGCAGTACTGCGACACGACGTCGGACCCGAATGCCAAGGTGACCGTCGAGTACTACAACGCCGCCGACCAGATGATCGAGGAGTCCCGTCCGGGCCCGATCGTGACCTCCTACACCTTCGACGGAGCGGGGATACTGCTCAGCACGACCGACGCCGGGGGACGCGTGACGTCCTATACCTACGACGGCGATGGCGATCTCTTGACCGTCACCTTCTCCGACGGCGTGACGCCCGAGGAGTCGTTTGCCTACAACGCCGACCGACAGCGGACCACGATGACCGACGGGACCGGGATCACGAGCTACATCTACGACGGTGACGGCCGTCTCGTGAGCCTTGTGAACGGGGCGGGTGCCAAGGTCACCTACGGCTACGACGACGACAACAATGTCGCCTGCATCGGCTACCCGGGAGCCACGACGAGCTGCGCCCACTCGGGCAACACCTCGGGCACCAACCTCGTCAACCGCACCTATGACGGTGCGGGCGAACTGGCGACCGTGACGGACTGGCTGGGGGACGAGACGACATTCTCCTACGACAAGGACAGCAACCTCACCGGCGTCGCCTATCCGGACGGCGACAGCGTTGCGTCCACCTTCGACGACGCCGACCAGATGACCGCCACAGACGTCGCCCCGACGTCCAATCCCTCGAACCCACTCGCTTCGATCAGTTACCCGCTGGACAACGCCGGGCTCATCTCGAAAGAGGAGGACACGGGGGATCTCGCGGGCACGACCACTTACGGCTACGACGGCAACGAGCGGCTCTCGTCGGTGAACAGCTCGAACCTCACCTACGACGGCGATGGAAACCTCAAGACGACTGTGAGCGGCGTCACCCAGAACTTCAACGCGAGCGACGAGCTCACCAGCTCGACGACCAGTTCGGGGACGACGAACTACGGCTACGACGCGGTCGGTGACCGCACATCGGTCACCTCGCCGACAGGCGCGGTGACCGACTACAGCTACAACGAGGCCGACGAGCTCACCATGGTGACAGCACCGGTCCCGCTCTTGGGGAAGGTATCGACGAGCTCTGACCACTCCCTTGTCGTGACATCGAGCGGCAGTGTGTCGGCCTTCGGGACCAACACCTACGGTGAGATCGGCAACGGCACGACGACGACGGCGAAGACGCCCGTCACGCTCACGAACCCGACCGGCGTCGCCCAGGTCGCGGCCGGTCAGTACTTCTCCCTCGCCCTCACCACCTCGGGCCATGTCTATTCCTGGGGTGAGAACAACGACGGCCAGCTCGGCCTCGGGACGACGACGAACGAGTCGAGCCCGCAGGAGCTGACGAGCCTCTCGAACGTGGTCGCGATAGTGGCCGGTCAGGCCTTCGGGCTCGCCGTCACCTCTTCGGGTGCCGTCTACTCGTGGGGCTACAACAACGACGGCCAGCTCGGCAATGGGACGACGACGACCGAGAAGAGCCCCGTCCAGGTGTCGTCGCTCTCCGGCATCGTGGGCGTGGCTGCCGGCCAGTCGCACGCCTTGGCAGTCAAGTCGGGCGGCACCGTCTACTCCTGGGGGCTCAACACCTACGGCCAGCTCGGCAACGGCAACACGACGACGGAGAAGTCCCCGGTCTCGGTCTCCGGGCTATCGGGTGTGGTATCCCTGGCCGCTGGTGCCGACCACTCGGTCGCCGTCACCTCCGGCGGGAACGTCTACGCCTGGGGCGAGAACAACGACGGCCAGCTTGGCCTCGGAACGACCACGAACGAGGAGACACCGACCGAGGTGACGAGCCTCTCGGGGATCAGCTCGATCGCGGCGGGTGCCGACCACACCCTGGCTGTGAACTCCGCCGGCGATGTCTATGCCTGTGGTCTCAACTCCTCCTACCAGCTCGGCAACAACACGACGACGACCGAGAAGAGCCCTGTCGAACTCACCACGCCGTACATGGCGTCGGTTGCCGCCGGAAGCACTGCCAACAGCTCTTTCGCCCTCGATCTGTTCGGCCACGTCTACGAGTGGGGATCCAACGCCTCCTACCAGCTCGGCACCGGCTCGACGACGAACCTGAAGGTCCCGACAGCGCTGAGCGGTGAAACGAGCGTCGCGACCGCGCTCGAGACCGCCACCTACAATGGCGACGGGCTGAGAATGTCGGAAGGAACGACTACGGGCACAGTGAGCTTCACCTGGGACCCGGTCACTGGAGCCAGTCCAGAGCTTCTCTACGACGGCACGAAGTACTACGTCTATGGACCTGGCGGGCTACCGATCGAGCAGGTCACTTCCTCGACACCCCAGTACTTCTTCCACGACTCCCTCGGCAGCACCCGTGCTCTTCTCTCGTCGTCGGGCAGTGTGGCGGCGACCTTCACCTTCACGGCATCCGGCATGCTCGCCAGCTCGAGCGGCACCGCTACGACGCCACTCCTCTACGCGGGCTCTTACTTTGATGCGGCGAGCAACTTCTACTACCTCGTGCACCGCTACTACGACCCGCAGACGGGGCAGTTCCTGAACGTCGACCCGTTGGTCCACGAGACGGGGCAGCCGTATGCGTATACGGGCGACGACCCGGTGAATGCGATCGATCCGCTGGGCATGATCACGTGTGGCGGTTGGCTGAGCTGGGTACCGGGGTGCGGCACTGCAACTGCTGTTCAGCATGCACTGAGCGGCGTTGCAAGGGCGGCATGGCCGAACCACTTCGGCAGTTTCCTCGAAGGCGTGGACTTCTCGATGGAAGCGATCGGGGCAGCGGGCCTCGGGAGCCTGGTCTTCACCGCATCTGTAGCAGGCGAAGTTCCCAGTTTCGGACTATCCACCGTGGGAGTTCTATCTAGCTTCGGCATCTTCGCTGGTGCTGGCGCGCTCGCGTATGTTGCCTACAGGTCCTTCTCTGATGCCTATGCAGGCGCCGCAGTTACGAGACGATCGTTGAGTGGTCCGTCTTCAAACATTCAGAAGTTGTCCCTACTTGGAGCGAGACCGTGTTGACTAGGAGTGCAGCAAGAAATGTGGCGCTATTTGTGATGATTATCGGGGCGATCCTGGCGCTATTTACGGGCGTCACCCTCTGTATGCTCCTGCTGAATCATTCCGGGAACACGCGAGGACTTGTCGTACTGACGATTACATCGGGTTGCTGTGCGTTCATCTTCGGAACTGTTGGAAATTACTTCCGAATCCGCAATCTGCCGTCGCCGATGAATCAAGCGGATCAACCGAGGAGGTAGGGTCCCCTTGCACGGGTGAGGGCTCCCAGCCTGTGCGAGGACATCGACGCTGGGGAGAACGAAGTCGACCAACCGCTGAACGATTCACTGATGTCACAGGGGTCGATTTCATGGTCGCCTTGATCAATCTCGCTAGTCTCCCTGAGGATCTCGCTAAAGACCGGCATATACGGGAAGCTCGACTCGTCACGCTCAGGCGGTGAGCCAGCAACTAACCGACGATCCCCGTGATCGTGCACGGGCCAATGGCCACCATGCACGAGCCTGACAATGATGCGGGCTCCGGCGCCGCGGACTTGAGCAATGGTCCCGATGTTGTGAGCAACCCAGCCAACGACACCGTCAACGCAGGACGGTGGGCCGCCGCCGTAGCTTGCCCAGCACACTGGAAGTCCCGGCGCCGCGGGGCAGTTGAACCCGTTTCCCTGGCCATTCGCTCTGACAAAGGTGTCTCTGCTGGGATCGCTTCCGTTCACAGGATCGTCCGCAGCGTAGAGGTAGGCCTGCTGGCTGGGTTTGCTGAAACAGCGGATCCACGCTCAGGAACTGCCCGTAGCCGGGTCGCAGTAGCGGCCTACTCCGTCCACGAATTTCGTGGCCGTCCGGGTCCAGGCCCTGCCCGGTCGATCGCGATCCGCCGGGGCACGCGGAGACTCTCCGGAGCGGGCATGATGGCCTCAATGGTTTGTGAGACGAGGGGCTGCCGGGGTCGCGGTGCCTCCGGTTCGAGCTGTCACTTCGTCCGCCGTCGCCCGCGGGCGTGCAATCGACGCCCTGGTGACGGACCTGTGGGCCACGACGGAGTAGGGCGCTACTACGACCCGCAGACGGGGCAGTTCCTGAGCGTCGACCCGGAGGTTCAACAGACCCTCGATGCTTACGTCTACGTCGGGGATGATCCGGTGAACGGAATCGACCCCCTTGGACTTTGCTGGCTCTGCAAGATCTTCCACAGAGTAGTGAGCGTCCTCACCTCGGCGGCGACGTGGGCGGCTAACAGAGTCAATTCGGCTGCGTGTCAGAGTTTCGCGCTAGGCGGGCTTCTCAGCGGGTGGATCCGTCAGCAGGCGGGCTGTACGAGTACCGGTTGGGTTGGGATCATTGATCCTCGAGACCTTTACAAGCCCGGCGATGCCTGGCTGGAGAGGTTCCACGTGGATCCACATGCAATTAAGGAAGATCTAGTTGGCAAACAGCAAATGGCAAGATTCGACATATGGAGGAGCAAGAGTTCGGGCGACCTCTACGTCGGTCCGAAGCAAGGCGGCGGCAGTGGATACGACTACAAGCCCACCTATATCCGAATTAGGGATGGGAAGCGCACGAATCTTCCTCCGGACTATTTCGATGACGAGGGCGAGGGATTCGGTGATCTCGATGGCTGATGTCGGACTTACACAGGGGATGCATTGTCGAGTTTGGCTCGCAATAGTGGGTTCGCGGACAACAACTGAAGAGATCAGCAAACGTCTTGGTCTCGTTGCGACGAAAACGCTGCGTGAAGGTTTGGCGACGCCACTGGGCGCTATTGCGACTGTTAACCGTTGGGAGTTCCTCATTCCAATCGATCGGCTGGAGCCTCTCGATAACCACCTTGAAGTACTAGAGGGCCTCTTGACTGGCGATCGCGCTGAAACTCTGCGGCAGCTATCGATCGAAGCAGACGTCCGGGTCGAAGTTGAGATCGCTCACGACAACGGAATCGTGATCTCTTCAAATCTCGTGCGACTCGTTGCTGATGCTGGCGGATCATTCGACATCGATGTGCGCTACTGATACGTGTGGCCGTGAGGGGGCAAAGAGAATCGGCGTGGTCGTGCCGGTTTGAGATCTGATGCGTGGCAGATGCGGTCGCGGCGTCGTACGGGTGGGCACCACATTTCTCTTTGACCAGCGAAGCCGTTTCACTACGAGCCACGCGCTGGGTCGTAGTAGCGGCCGACTCCGACCGGGAGTTCCGAATCGGCCGTGGACCCTCGATCGCGAATGCACGCCGCCACCCATCCGGCGGGCGGAGGCCAGAACGGCTGAGCCAAGAGACGCCAGGCTTCTCGTCCATTTGCATGCCAGAATGGAATCGTGACCAGGAGAACGACCACCGTGAGCCTCGACGAGAAGCTCATGACAGAAGTACACGAGACCGCGCAGCGCTCCGGGCTGTCTGACGACGAGGTCATCGAGCAGGCGCTCCGGCGCTTTGTCGGCCTGGAAGTGCTCGACGAGCTCTGGTCCCGCAACCACCTCTCGGAGGCTGAAGCCATGGAGATCGCCACCTCCGAGCTGCGGGCGCTGCGTTCCGAACACAAGGCATCTTGAGCCCGGCGCGGTGCCGTGAGGATCGTGCTCGATCCGAACGTATTGATCTCCGCCGCTCTGTCGTCGAAAGGGCCGTCCGCACAGATCCTCGCTGAAGCGCGCGACGCCTCCTTCGAGCTGGTGGCCTGCCCGGCCCTCATCGACGAGTTGGCCCGGGTCCTTCGGCGCGAGCGCTTTCGTTCTTACCTGAGCATCGAGGACTCGATCCGCTACGTCGAGGCGGTCGCGCGCCTGGCCACTTCGGTGGCGAACCCGACGCAGGTTCCCTCGGCGACGCGTGACCGCAACGATGATTACCTCGTCGCCCTGCTCGGCTCTTCTGCTGACTTGCTCGTTTCCGGCGACAAGGACCTGACTGACCTCGACGACGCGAGGATCGTGAGCCCACGCGCCGCGATCGAGATCCTGCGAGCGGCCGGTCAGTGACCGTGGTGACCACTGAGAAAACGCCATGTTCCGCGGACCGTCCGACCGCGGTGCGCCCGCGGTCGACCAGATGCCGGAAACACGCGTTCGCGCGATTTTCCTCAAACGGGCTTTCCAGTCGGCTACGGTAGACCGCTAGGCTGAGAGCGTGTTGCGTCCTGAAAACTGGACCAGACCTGCGGGTGCAAGTCCCGTCCGGGTAAATGCCGGAACGCCCGGTAGCAGGCCCCGGTTCGTCGCCGAGAGGCGGCGGGCTGAGCGGGGTGTCA
>JBEKGS010000061.1:0-14162 GCA_050012675.1 Acidimicrobiales bacterium | reverse complement strand
ATGGAGGCCGTGGGTCTCGAGCCGGCCGAGGCGATGCTCTCCAAATACCCCTTCGAGCTGAGCGGTGGGCAGCGGCAGCGGATCGGTTTCGCCCAAGCTCTCGTACTCCGCCCGAAGCTCATCCTCGCCGATGAGCCTGTTTCGATGCTCGACGTTTCCATCCGGGTCGGCGTCCTCAACCTCATGGCCGAGCTGCGCGAACGCGAGGACGTGTCGTTCCTCTACATCACTCACGACCTCGCCTCGGCCCGATACGTCGCCGACCGGATCATCGTCATGTACGCCGGCCACGTCATCGAGGTGGGCCCGACCGAGCAGCTCCTGGCTGCCCCGTGCCATCCCTACACCAAACTCCTGCTCTCGGCCGTCCCCGACCCGCGGGCGCCGCTCGACGAGTCTGCCTCGTCGGATGCCGGCGAGCCTCCGAAGGTCGTCGACCCGGCGCCTGGGTGCCGCTTCCGGGAACGCTGCCCGTACGCCGTCGATCGCTGCTCGACGGAAACGCCGGAGCTGCGGCTGCTCCGCCCGTTCCATTACTCCGCCTGCCACGTCGCCCAGGTGGAGGCGCAGCTGGCGCCGCCTCCATGATCGCCTCGCTCCTTCCCGTCCCTCGGTTGGTCACCACGCTGCCGGGGAGCGTCCGCCTCGTCGACGGGCTCGCGCTCGAGGCACCGCCGGAGCTTCGTTCGGTGGCTCACACGTTCGCCCGCGGGCTCGAGGCGTCGACTGGTTGGCAGATCAAACATGTCGACCCGGGGGACGGGGGCTCGATCCGCCTCTCGCTGGCCCGGGACGAGAGGATGCCGGAGAGCGACGAGAGCTACCTGCTGGGCGTGGACGACGGGTGCATTTCGGTCCGCGGAAAGAACCCGGCAGGCGTTTTCTATGGGTTGGTCACCCTCCGCCAGCTCCTTCCCCACGACCTCTGGCGAGCAGCACCGATCGGCGGTGGACCCCGGGCTCCCGTCGATATCGGCGGTATCGAGGTGGTCGACGCTCCCGAGTTCCGCTGGCGCGGGGTACTCCTCGACGTCGCCCGCCACTTCATGCCGAAGTCGTTCGTCCTGCGCTTGATCGACCTCATCTCGTTGCACAAGTTCAACGTCTTGCACATCCACCTCACCGACGATCAGGGTTGGCGCGTGCAGATCGACCGGTACCCGAGACTCATCGAGGTGGGCGCCTGGCGTCGGGAGTCGCCACTCGGGCTGGAGACGGGGTCGTTCGACGGGCGACCGCATGGAGGCTGGTACAGCAAGGACGACCTCCGTGAGATCGTCGCCTACGCCGCCGAGCGTTTCGTCACGGTGATACCCGAAATCGAGATGCCCGGGCACATGGCGGCTGCCATTGCCGCCTACCCCGAGCTCGGCAACCTCCAGCCGGGCGCCGGCGACCGCCCGCCCGAGGTCATGACGTCCTGGGGAATCTCGGAACACGTGCTCAATGTCGAAGAGAGCACGGTGGCGTTTTGCACAGGTGTCCTCGAGGAGATCCTCGAGATCTTCCCGGGCCCTTATGTGCACGTCGGTGGTGACGAGTGCCCGACGACGGAATGGGAGGAGTCGGCCTCGGCGAGGGCTCTGATGCGGGCGCACGGATACACCTCGGCTCGGCAGCTGCAGGGCTGGTTTACCGCGAGAATCGCCAACTTCCTCAGCGAGCGCGGACGCCGTCTCGTCGGCTGGGAGGAGATCGTGGAAGGGGGAGCGCCGTCCGGGGCCGTGGTCGTGTCGTGGCAGGGGGAGGCCGGGGGGATCGCGGCAGCCGCCGCCGGCCACGACGTCGTCATGGCACCGCAGGAGTGGTGCTACCTCGACCGGAGCTACAGCGCCGGTCCCTTCGAGCCGCTCGGCATTCTCCCGGCCATCAGTGTCGAGAAGCTCTACTCGTTCCGCCCGGTGCCGGCCGCCGCGGCGGCTCGCACGCGCAGCCGCGTGCTCGGTGCTCAGTGCCAGCTCTGGACCGAGAACGTAGAGACCCCGGAGCGGGCCGAGTACCAGTACTTCCCCCGACTCTGTGCCTTCGCCGAGGTCGTCTGGTCGTCGTCGGAGACAAAGCGCAGCTATGCCGAGTTCGAGCACCGACTGGCGGAACAGCTCCACCGACTCGACGCCCTCGGTGTCAACTATCGGCCGGTGGACGGCCCGACTCCGGGCCAGGCGAGAACGTGGATTCCGCCAAAGTGAGCCTCCGGCCCGGCTGTCAGGCTTGAAGTGAACGGAGCTTGACCACCGGCCCCGCTTCATCGGGAGTCAACGTCCCTTCTCATGGCAGAGTTGTCACACGGGACCGTAACTGCAGCGCTAGCTGGTCCTAGACGGAAAAGCCGCCGGCGAAAGCTAGCGATCATGGGACTGCCCCGGCAGCGACACAGGCAGAAAGAGAAGATGCACGGCATGGAATCCCAGCGTTCCGGGTTTGCTCAGAGTCTGTTCAACGTCGGCCCAAAACAGCCGCCGAGGCTCGACCCGGGCTATAGACCGCTCGCGCTGGGCGTACGTCGGTACCGCGCCGCGCTGGCGGCGTACGGTACCAGCGATACCGTGCGTATCGGCTTGGAGCAGGGCCCGGAGAATATCGCCCGGCTCGACTTGGAGGTGTTCCCCGCTGCCGCCGAACGTGGAGCGGACAACCTGCGTTACGTCGCCTACATGCTCAACGGCCTGCTATGGGCGGCCGGAGGTCGACAGGCGACTCTGGGCGGCCCCAGGGACCTCTGCGAAGCAGTCGCCGCCGGGTACGACCAGGACGGGCCTGGCAGGTTCGAGTACGAGATCATGAGCCGGGCGTTCGACCGCCCGTTCGAGGTGGTCGTGGTCGGGGTCGAGGACGTGCCGTCCGCCAAGAAGCGTCCACGGTTTCTCGGCGGGCATTTCGACGGCTGCCGGATCGGCTTCGACCTGGGCGCCAGCGACTACAAGCTGGCCGCCGTTAAGGACGGGCAAGTGCTCTTCAGCACAGAAATCCCTTGGAATCCCAAAGCGGAGCCGAATCCCGAGTACCACTACCACTGCATCGATGACGGCTTCAAGCTGGCGGCTTCGCACTTGCCCAAGGTCGACGCCATCGGCGGTTCGTCGGCCGGCATTCTGGTGGACAACCAGGTCATGGTGGCGTCGCTCTTCCGCGCAGTCCCCGACGACCAGTTCGATGCGGGCGTGCGGCCCATCTTCCTCAAATTGCAGCAAGAATGGGGCGTCCCGCTCGAGGTCATCAACGACGGCGATGTCACCGCCCTGGCGGGCGGGTTATCCCTGGAAGAGACCGGCATCCTCGGCATCGCCTTGGGGTCAAGCGAAGCGGCGGGATACCTCGACCACGCCGGGCACATCACCGGATGGCTCAACGAGCTGGCCTTCGGGCCCGTGGATGCCAACCCCGAGGGCGGCGTCGACGACTGGTCGGCCAACCCCGGCGTCGGAGCTGCCTACTTCTCCCAGCAGGCGGTGAACAAGCTGGCCGGACCGGGAGGGTTCAGCTTCCCAGACGACATGCCGCTCGCCGACAGGCTCAAGGTCGTACAGATGCGCATGGAAAAGGGCGATCCGGCAGCGCGCGAGATCTTCGACACCATCGGCGTCTACCTGGGGTACACGGTCCCCTGGTACGCCGAGTTCTACGACATGAAACACGTGATGATTCTCGGTCGCGTCACCTCGGGAGCGGGCGGCGATCGCGTCCTAGCTCGAGCGCGCCACATCCTGGCAACCGAGTTCCCCGAGATCGACAAGCGCATCTCGATCTTCCTGCCCGACGAGCGAAGCCGCCGTGTCGGGCAGGCTGTCGCGGCCGCGAGCCTCCCCACCGCCGTACCGAAAGGCCCGCAATGAGCCACCCATACAGTCAATTCGTCGACGACATGGTGAAACTGCTGCACGAGGCGCGCCGCCTCCCGCTCGGCGGGTTGTTGCCGGCTCCGGCCCCGGTTGTCGCCGCGGATGCGCCGAAGGTGCTGGTGTTCTCGCCCCATCCCGACGACGAGTCGATCATCGGTGCACTGCCCCTGCGCCTGCGCCGCGAGCTGTCTTGGCGCGTATCGGTCGTGGCGGTGACCCAGGGCAGCAAGCCCGAGCGCCAGGCGGCGCGACTGGAGGAACTGCGCGGCGCCACGGCCTTCCTCGGCCTCGAGCTGATCACGACGCGGGAAGGAGGCCTAACCGGCATCAATCCCAAGGCACGCGCGGCCTATCCGACGGCCTGGGCCGAGGCGGTCGCGGTCGTCGCCGGCATTCTCGCGGAGCAGAGACCTCGCATCGTCTTCTTCCCGCACAGCGGTGACGGCAATCCGACGCACATTGGGACGCACCATCTGGTGATGGACGCTCTTGCCACGCTCGGTCCGGACCTGCGGTGCCTCGCCGTGGAGACCGAATTCTGGATCGCCATGCCGGATCCCAACCTGATGGTGCAGTCGACGCCGACCGATGTGGCCGACCTGGTGGCGGCCATCACCTTCCATGTGGGCGAAGTGGCTCGCAACCCCTACCACGTGCTCTTGCCGAGTTGGATGTCGGACAACGTGCGCCGCGGCGGTGAGCTCATTGCCGGCTTCGGTGGCGCACCCCCCGACTACGATTTCGCCACCTTGTACCGACTCCGGCGCTGGAACGGAAGCTCGCTCGAGCCAGTGCTCTCTGCGGGGCGCTTGGTGCCGACCGGCGACGATCTCGCCATCGTATTCGGGCATTCAGCGGTCGTTGGAGAATGTCAGGAAGACTCACGGTAAAGGTTCTTTGTGCAAAGCGGAGCCGCTCGCAGTCGGCCCGCACAGGAAACACTGACTCGGCTTGAAGCGCGCAGGACGACGCTCAACTTTTTGACGCGGCTCAGCGACGCCGCACGGCGCCCGCACGCTGAACCGACCGCAGCGCAACGGAGTCTGCGAGAGGCGCAAGCGCACGCGAGCGGGTCGTTGGCGTTCTAGCTCCTCGCAGGGGCCGGCCGGGCTCCCCACGAGGATCGTCACTACCCGTTCGGCGCGGTCACGCGACTCCCTCTAGTTGCAGCCAATCCAGATCGGGAGCCGAGTCGTCTAGGACGATCGGCGCGGCGATGCGGCTGTCCGCTTCTGCGATCAGACGCATCTGTCGTGCGAGCGAAGCAAGGCGATGCTCATCCAGCGGGCCCTCGCGACGGGCGTCGCACCAGGCTGTGAGCTCATCGGGCGTCATTGCCTTGAGGCGGTCGACGCTTTCGCGCGTCATGACTTGCGTCCTCGCAGCTCACCGATGGACGCCTGGCGTCCTGCAAGCGGGTTGACGCCCACTATGCAACAGATTTCGACGCAGCCAGCTTTTTCGACCACTCCTGTTGCCGCACTTTCCCCCCGGAGACGCGAAAACGGCCCGCCGACAACGAAAGCTATGGGACCTAAGTGTGGTGTGTCAACCGAACTGTGGGTGAACGTTCGATGAATGCCCGCCCTTTCGTGGCCGACTCGACGCCCATCCAACCCCTACGCCTTCATTTAGCAGTTTTCGTCGTTCAAAGGTGAGCGTATAGCGACTAGTGGCACCGGCGAGAGGACCGACCTACCGCCGTCCAACGGTTCGATGTCCACCAAGCAAGCGATGTTGTGGAGCTCTCGGAGGCTGGCCGCGTCGACATATACATGACCACTGGTCGTCGCTGCTGCGAGAGGTGAGGTCGCGGGCGCAACGGTCATCCCTCGGGGTCGAGGGCCAGGTCGATGGCGGACCTCAGATCAAGACTTGCTCCTCTGCCGAACGCCGCCTCGAAGTCGACGTCACCTAGATTGGCGCGCGTCTCGTCCAGGCTCTGACGGCGGTAGGTGTCCTCGGGGTCTTGCCACGGCTCTCCACTGTTCCCGATCAACGCGTTGGCGAAGCCATGGAGGACGGCGGACCGACGCCAGTCGCCGGTGTCGGAGGCTTCGCAGGCCAAGCCGAGCATCGCGTATGGCATGTCAGGTCCATCGCCAACACGATGGCTCTCTCGAAGGGCCCGTCGGAAGGCCTCTGCCGAGCCGGCTTCGTCGCCTTCCTGCCGGAGCACCCAGCCGAGATTGATCATGGGGGTCGAGTTCTGAAGCCCAAGGGCGCGGTTGGCCTCCTCTGCATATTGCAGGAAGCGCCGGGCCGAAGGCAGATCGCCCTTGCGCAGACTGTGAACCCCCGCATTGTTGTAGAGAGTTCCGGCGAGGCTTCGATCACCTGATCGTTCGACGCACGCGATAGCCTCACCTGTCAGCGCCTCGCTCCGACCGGGCTGTACCTGGTCGACGCACATCAGAAGAAAGACCAGGCTGGGACCAAGCAGGCTGTCGTCGCCGGAGCGTCTGGCACGTTCCACCGCGGACTCGCCGTAGGCAAGCCCGCGGTTCAGCAGTCCGGCGAAGTAGAGAAGACAGCACAGGACCGTCCCGGACTCGATGAGCAGACGATCCTCCCCGAGCTGGTCGGCGATCTCCATGGCTTCTTCGCCAAGGCGCAACGCCAGCTCCATGTCGACCCCACGGGCGACCATTGCTGCGCTCGCCAGCGCTGCAGATCGCAACGAGGGATCAGCACTCGCCTCGGGTCGCTCCAAAACACGAACGAGCACACCGAGCGCCCGTTCCCGCTGTCCGTTCTCCACCCAGTAGCGGACGAGCGCCGCTCCGAACCGCAAGACTTGCTCCGTGCCCTCGGACATGTCGGCGGCGTCGGCTGCATGGTCGATCGCCCGCCAGATGTTCCCCTGCTCAGCGTTCAGCCTGCGGATCCACTTCGCCTGCTCCCGCCCTGCGAACGCTGCCCTTGAGGCCTCAGCGACCGAGAGAAAGTGGAGGCAGTGCGCCTTGGCCAGTTCGTCGGCCTCCGAGCCGCCCGATTCGACAAGCCGCTCCGCCGCGAACTGCCTGATCGTCTCCAGCAGCCGGTAGCGAAGGGCGCTGTCGGCGGGTTCCGCCACGACGAGGTTCTTGTCGACCAGAGATGCCACGAGGTCGGTGACCGCGAACACGTCGAGATCGCCGCCTGCGCAAACCGCCTCCGCGGCGTCGAGTTGGAATCCATCGACAAACACCGACAGGCGCCGAAGCAGCTTCTGTTCCGAAGCGGTGAGCAGCGAGTAGGACCAGTCCACGGTCGCGAGCAACGTCTGCTGTCGGGGAATGGCGTTCCGACTGCCGCCTGTCAGAAGGCGGAAGCGCTGGTCAAGCCGATCGTTGAGATCGGCTAGCGAGAGTGCGCGCAGCCGCGAGGCTGCAAGCTCGATTGCCAATGGCATCCCGTCGAGGCGCCGGCAGATCTCGGCGACCAGAGGCGCGGACGCCCTGTCGAGAACAAAGCCGACGCCCTGTGCCGCGGCCCGCTCCGCAAACAGGGCGACTGCGTCCGACCCGTCGGGGTCCACCTCGCCGGTGTCGTCGTCCTCGTCGGGCAGCGACATCGACGGCACCCGGTAGATCGTCTCGCCGGCGATACCCAACGGCTCTTGGCTGGTCGCCAGCAAGCGGATCTCGGGGCAGCGACGCAAGATGGCGTCTGCCACCTTCGCACAGTCGTCGATCAGGTGCTCGCAATTGTCGAGCACGATGAGGACTTGCCGGGAAGAAAGGGCGTCGAGGAGAGTCTCGAGGGCGGGCCGACCTGCCTGGCTCATGATCCCAAGGGCCTGAGCGATGCTCGAGGCCACAGCACCTTGTTCGGAAACGGAAGCGAGTTCAACGAGCCAGACACCCTCACCGGAGCCGTCGAGCAGGTCGGCGGCCACCTGCAGACCAAGTCGGGTCTTGCCCGACCCCCCGGCACCGGTGAGGGTGACGAGCCGGGCAGATGAGACGAGACGTCTGACCTCGGCCACCTCGCGGGAGCGCCCCACGAAAGGCGCAGATTGCGCAGGCAGGTTGTTCGGCAGCTCCGGGTTGTCGAGCGAGCGGAGTGGCGGGAACTCGGACTGGAGACCTTCAGCTTGGAGCTGGAAGATTTGCTCAGGGCGACCAAGATCCTTCAGACGATGAAGTCCGAGGTCCTGGAGGCAAGCGCCAGCGGGCAACGAGTCGCGGACAAGGCCGGCCGCTGTTGCCGAGAGCAGTATCTGACCCCCGTGGGCGACGGCGGCAATACGAGCGGCGCGATGCACCTCGAGACCATAAAGGCCGGTCACGTTCTTCGACGCCTCACCAAAGTGGACGCCCATACGCACGCTGAGCTGCTCACCGGCCGGCCACTCACGTGAGCCAAAGCCCCGCTGCATCTCGATCACAGCTAACAGGCAGGCTCTCGGTGAGGAGAACACCGCAAAAAACCCGTCACCGTGGGTGCTCACCTCCGTTCCTCCGTTTGCCGCGAGGCAGGAGCGGATGAGCCGATGGTGCTCGGCAAGGACGTCGGCATAGACGTCCGCACCAAGGCGCCTCAACAGCGCCGTCGAGCCCTCGATGTCCGTAAAAAGGAAGGTCAGCGTCTCCGTGGACAGAAGCATAAGAGGGCGACACCGGATCCCTGCTGTAGGCGTACAACGACCGAGCGACACGGTTTCGTGCTAGGCGACAAGTCGCAGCAGTGGCCGAGGATCGCGAAACTCCGCAGTTCGCCGGTGCCACGGGGGCACAAGCGATTCGACGACCGGCCTCGACGGGCGGAGCGCCAGTCGACGTTCCGGGTCACTTGAGGAATGAATTGCACCTCTGACACGACAGCGCCGCCACCCCGTACGGAGCAGCGGCGCCGGACTGCCGGGGGGTGGCAATCTGCACAATCCATTGCTTATACCAGATAAGCAAGGGACGTGTTGCAATCAAGGTATACCCCGGGAACCGCCGTAGGACAGCAGCTCGGCCCATCCGCGCGGGACACCTGAGCGACGACACGAAGAACGGCCCCGGCGCTCCCCCCTCGCGCCGGGGCCGTTTACCGTATTGCAAACATAGTACTGGCTGTCCGCTGCCACTTCAAGAACATCGGACGGTGCGTCCACTCACCGTCACTCAAGGTACCCGACGGAGGGGAGGGTCTGATGCCTGTTCACGCGGGTTCAAGCTGGAGCGGTCAGCGGGAAACTCGGCGACGACCGGCACTGACGCTCGGAGGCCTGGGTGTCTGGCAACGGCGGCCCAACGACATGACCGATCCCTCTTCGGCGACAGACCATGTCGCCAAAAGCGGTCATGCCCCGCGGCTGTTTCAGTACCAACTTCGACCTCGCCGCCGGCGAGCCGGAAAATGCCCGAGTCGTCCGTGCCCGTCGTTCAGGACGACTTGGAGGCGTGCCAGGAGCCGTCGCCCAAAGACCGGCCACCAGCCCGGAGCTGCCAGGTGCCGGACATGGAGTCGCCTGAGACCGAGCCCGAGTAGGTGATTGATTCTGAACCGACGGTACCGAAGCTGATGGAGGCTCCTTTGACGGTCCCGTGGATGCTCGTGGGTGCGTCGCTGAACCCGGAGATCTTGATCGTGCCGCTCAGGTTTTTTCCCGACTGCTTCCACGTCAGCATGAACGTGCCGTTGAAAGCACCGCTGTAGTTCCCCGACCACTTCCCTGATAGAGGGCCGTACTTGGCCGTGTGGGCGGCATGGTAGGCCGCGTTGCCTGTCGGGGTCGAAGCCCATGTGGAGCTGCTCCAACCGGACGCAACGACAATAAGCGCGGCCACGCCGATCGCGGCCCGCCGCGGTCCAACGAGCAAACGATAAACCATGTGATACATCCCCCCTTGGTCCGGCTCCCCCCGGGGCCGGAATCGCCCAATTATTTTAGTCCTACGCCATTAAGTACGTAAATGGCGATCGTCAATGTCGGCCTCGGCGAGCACGCAGCGTCGACGAGGATCACTGCCTCAGTTCGCCGCCCCGGATCCCCTCCGCCGGCTTGGAGAGGTCGTGGCGCCGATCTGGCGCGAGTGTGCGCGAAGGACTGGTCGGGCAGCGGCCCAAGTGGTTACGGATGGACGTTCTAAGTCCCTGTTCAGCGACGATATCGACGTATCAGACCGGTACAAAAGAGCCCAGAAGGCGACCTTTCCGATACCGTGCCGCATATCGGTCCTGTCCCGGCTGATTGTCAACCTTTCGCTAGTCGCTCGAATGGAGTGAGTTGAGATACGACCTGGTGCCTCGCGAGACGGACCAGCTGCGCCGGATCGCCACACGAAGGGCACTCGTCCCAGATCTTGGCCCTCCCGGCCGCGTCTCCGGTCGCGAAAAGCCTGCCCCCTGGAGCGCGGTGACCGGCGCCGAAGTCTGGTCGACTCTGAGCAACTGGCCTCTTCTTGCGTCCCAGACTTGTGGCTCGGTGCCGGCGCGATTGAAGGCGACACCTGACGGCTGCCCTTCGACGGTGAAGGAAAGAAGTTGCGGTCCCTTCACGCTGAACACTGCGACGGTGCCACAACGGGTGGCCCATGCGACCAAGGAGTCGTCTCCGGAGAACACGGGACGGCCGTCCTCACCGCACTGCTCGCCTCCAGCTGCCAGAGGAGTCGCAACACCGGTCGCGAGGTTCACGACCTCGAGCGTTGTAGAGGCGACGGCGATCTCACGGCCGTCGTGGCTCCAGGTGATGGCTTCGGCTCCCGGCACCGGATAGGACCTGAGGAGGCGTCCTGTTCCCACGTCGAAGACGCGCATCGGAACCAATGAACAGGCAAACCCTGAGGTGCATGGCGTAGCAACGACGTCGGCGACGTATCCACCGTTGACGCTGAGACTCACGATGTCGTTTGAGGAGCTGAGCGGTATCAGGAAGTGGCCAAGTTCCTGTCCCCATGTCCGCCAGTAGGAGATCTCCACGCGGCCGGCGTCAAGAGAAGCGACGACGACGCGCTTTCCCGACAACGCGACGCTCTCGATGCTTCCCTGCAGGTAGACATCGTCGAGCTCGGGCCCGCTGGCGTGCCAGATCCGCACGATCCCGTCTTCGGAGGCGGTGGCGACCTCGCTGCCGTCCGGGCTGAAGGCGATCTTGTCGATGGCACCCGCCCGCTCCAGCAAGGCCACGACCTCGTGGCGTGTCTCGATCGACCAGACGGCCGAGGAGCCGTCGTTCTCGCCCACAGCCAGTCGCGCGCCGTCGGGGCTGAAGGCCAGGGCGGTGCCTCGGTCGCGTCCAGGGCGAACTCGCCGAACCTCTTTGTTAGCGCCGCCGCCGCATCACCTCGTTCGCGGGTGAAGGGCGTGTAGCCGCGGATATCGGCTATCAGGAAGGTCCTCCACAACGGAGTGACATCGTCGCTCGACAAAGGACGATCCCGCATCGGGGACGGGGCGACACCGTCTTCGCCTGACAACCCCCCGACTGCGCGGCGTCACAACTTGACGCCACAGACGCGCGCCCCCGAACAAAACGGCCACGTGCGATTTCAGCCTGTCGAGTCGTCTCGCGCCGGTGCGTTTCGCGACCTTCGACATTGGCCCTTCGCACAAGGTCGTCTCGGACGTGAGGCCGGTGATCCCCGCGAGCTCCACCAGGTCGAAACTGCGACGACTAGCCCGCCCGCCTGCTCTCTGCTGTTCTTGGCACGACAAGCGCCAAGGCTTGGAGCAAGATGAGCGTCGCTCATACGGCTCAAGAGGGGAGGACGAAATGGCTCACGAGGTTCAGGGCGTCATCGCGCGCGAGAAGGGGGCACCCGTAGAGGTGACGACTGTCCTTGTCCCAGACCCCGGTCCGGGCGAGGCGCTAGTGCGAGTTCAGGCGTGCGGTGTCTGCCACACCGACCTGCACTACCGGGAAGGTGCGATCAATGACGCATTCCCGTTTCTTCTCGGCCATGAGGCTGCAGGGATCATCGAGGCCGTCGGACCTGACGTCACCTCTCTCGCACCGGGGGACTTCGTCATCCTCAACTGGCGAGCGGTCTGTGGAGAGTGCCGCTCGTGCCGCCGGGGCAAGCCGCAGTACTGTTTCGCCACTCATAACGCTGCTCAGAAGATGACCCTCTCGAATGGCAGGGAGCTCGCTGCGGCGCTCGGTATAGGGGCTTTCGCCGAGAAGACACTCGTGGCTGCAGGCCAGTGCACAAAGGTCGATGCCCGCGCCCGACCCGAAGCTGCCGGCTTGCTGGGTTGCGGGGTCATGGCGGGTCTGGGTGCCTCAATGTTCACCGGCGAGGTCGGCTTCGGGGACTCGGTTGCGGTCTTCGGCTGCGGCGGCGTCGGATGCGCCGCCATTGCGGGCGCACGCCTCGCTGGAGCGTCGACGATCATCGGCATCGATATCGACGCTCGCAAACTTGAGATCGCCATGTTGTTCGGAGCCACCCACACGGTCAATTCCTCCCTAAGCGACGCCGTCGAGACGGTCCGGACCCTGACGGGAGGCAACGGTGCGAACGTCTGCATCGAGGCCGTCGGCAATGCGAAGGTGATGGAGCAGGCCTTCTTCGCCCGGGACCTCGCCGGGACGCTCGTCCAGGTCGGGGTTCCGACACCCGAAATGCGCATCGACTTGTCGATGATCGAATTCTTCGGCCGGGGCGGTCAGCTCAAACCCAGCTGGTACGGCGACTGCCTCCCGTCGCGAGACTTCCCGATGTTGATCGACCTGTACCTGAACGGTCGGCTCGAACTGGATCGCTTTGTGTCCGAGACGATCGAGCTCGACGGCGTGGAGGAGGCATTCCACCGAATGGAGCGGGGTGAGGTCTTGCGTTCTGTTGTGGTCATCGCCTCGTGAGCTATGTGGAAGCTGGGTGGCTTTCCTGTTCGCGAGAAACGACGCTGTGGGTCATGAGGAACCGGCCGAGCTCCTCTGGGCTGAGGGGCTTGGCATAAAGGAAGCCCTGACCCGTGTCGCATTGCTCGACCCGAAGCTGCTCGAGCTGCCGTGGCTCCTCGATTCCTTCCGCAACCGTGTCCAAGCCCAGTGACTTTCCGAGCTGGACGAGAGTGTGGATCAGGGCCGACGAGCGTTCCGAGGAAGTCATCGAGGCGATAAAGGAACGGTCGATCTTCAAGATGTCCACCGGGAACCTTCGCAGGTAGGCGAGCGACGAATACCCCGTGCCAAAGTCGTCGACGGCCACGCTGACGCCTAGCGTCTTGAGCTTCGCGATGCGCTCGACGGTGCTGGCGGGATCGCGCATGAGGGTGCTCTCTGTGATCTCGATGACGAGACGACTGGGTTCGAGCCCGGATGTCTCCAGTGCACCGGCGATGTCGCTGACGATTCGTGAAGACTCGAGTTGCCGGGGTGAGACGTTCACTGACATCGACAGGTCGTAGCCGGCCCGCCGCCACTCGGTTGCCTGTTGGCACGCCCTCAGCAGTACCTGCCGGCCGACAGTGATGATCAATCCGTTCTCTTCGAGTATCGGAATGAACTCGCTTGGCATGACGAGGCCGCGATCGGGGTGCTGCCAGCGAAGCAGAGCCTCGACTCCGACCACTGCACATGTCTCGATCTCGAAGATCGGCTGGTACGCGAGGAAGAACTCGTCCCGTTCGACCGCGAGGCCCTCCTTCTGCAACTCGACGTGGCTCTCGACCGCCCGCCGCATCTCGGGTCGGAAGACGGTGTAACCCTGCTTCCCAGCTGCTTTTGCCTCATAGAGGGCGACATCTGCATCTCGCAGGAGCTCCTCCGCAGTGGCTCGCGGTCCAGTTGCAATGCCTATCGATGCCGTCACGGTGTGCAGAGACTGATTGTCACCAAGGGCAAACGGCTCCCGCAGGACCTCGAGTATGCGCTCGGCGATGGCGATCGAAGCGGCGACGTCTGAGATCGCCTCTCCGGGACGGTCCGCCCGCTCCAATCGACCACTCCCGGGGACGCCCTCGGTCAGGACCACGAACTCGTCACCTCCCAACCTGCCCACGGTGTCGGTTTCGCGAAGCGCTGAGGTAAGGCGCCGGGCCATCTCAGCCAGCAGTTGGTCGCCGACGCGATGGCCCAATGTGTCGTTGATGTCCTTGAAATTGTCGAGGTCTATGAAAAGCGCGCCCGTTGTCACATTGTTACGGCGCCCTCGAGCAAGCATCTGCTCCACACGGTCGATGATCAAGGTCCGATTGGGAAGGCCCGTGAGTGAGTCATGCAACGCCTGGTACCGCAGCTCATTTGTGAGGTCACTCTGGATTTGCTCGGCTTCTTTGAGCTCGGTTACGTCGACGAACACCGCCCCGACCCCGATGATCTCGTCGTGCACCCGTACCGGGTAGAGGCTCTCCAGCCAGAAGTGGAGCCGGCCCGGGTCCTCTGCGGTCTCGGAGGCCACC
>JBEKGS010000060.1:0-14372 GCA_050012675.1 Acidimicrobiales bacterium | reverse complement strand
CGTCGGGGCAGCGGCTACTTTTGCTGTGGCGCCCGCGCTAGCTGCGGTTCCAGCTACCAAGGCGCTGCTGCCGATGGCGACAAGCGGTGCCACAAGCAGCAAAAGGGCGGAATGTTTCCGCGTTTTCTTATGCACAATATTCTCCTCGCATCATGAGTCCCCCAGCCTTTGCCCGCGTCTTACGGGTCCCGGCTCGGAGTGTCCCCCCCCACACCGGGGATCCGGTGCGGGACTTGCATGTGTTGCTGGCAGCAAATTGCTAAAAGTGCTGCTCCTGCAGTATTTATGCCTTTAGACCTGCTGTCTTGGTACGAGTTGCACAAAGACGTGCATGTAGTTTCCCCAAATTGTGGCAAAGTCCTGACGAAAACATTGGGATCTGGACGTGGCGCCCCTTCTGACCAGCCAAATGGTTAGGTGACTTACTCCACTCACGGAAGAATGGTCCAGCCGAACTGGCCTCCAAACAACATGTCCGCCAATGTTGTTCTTGTCACTATTAGAGATTGAGTGAACACTTAGAGAAGCCACATAGGGGGACCAATGCAGATAGTAGTGAGTTGAATACAGAGAGTGAAGATGACCGAAGTCGGGAGCGCTCTTTGCAATGGGTTAGCAACAGGTACCTCTTCTTGCCCCCGACCCCTCTTGACGGCTCTGGTCATCGGTGGCTAGCGAGACTCTGTTGTCGCCATGGCGATCGAGGTGCTCTGGCTTCGCGCGGCGCGTGGGGCACGAACTAACCGTTTGGCGCCGTCGGATCGCCGGCGATCCGGAAGGGGGTGGCAGCGCGATCGCAGTGGCTAGAGGGCACCTGCCTCCAGAGTGGTCAAAGCCAGGGTGCTCAAAGGAGGTTCGATGGGCAGGAGAGACGGGTCACTGTCGGCTCCGGCTCGGTAAGCGCGGACTTTGAGGACAACGCCGCTCTGACGCAGCCGGCAAGCGGAGGCGGGTCAGGATGCGCCGGTTCGGAAGTCGTTCCATCCGGAGGGCGAGTCGCCGCCACTGGCCATTGCGCCAGACGTCCGGACCGACCCGGCCCGCGATGACTCGGCGTCGAGGCGAGCGTCCTCCCGCGCCGTCTTGCGGTCCTCCGATGCCATCCACTGGAAATAGATCGGGATCACCGCAGCGACTGTGAGCAGCTCAGACAGTACCCACAGGACTCCGGCACCCGCGTGAGTGCTCGACAGGCTGTACATGGGGGCGATCGTCTGCCGTGAGCTGAGTAGGGCGATGGCGAGAAACGACTCGAGCGGCACTCCTATTAATAGGTTGACCATGCGGAGTGGATAGCTGGCCCCCCACCGTGGGATCGGGTCCAACCCGATCATGGGCCACCAGAACAAAGTCGCTCCGAACAAGAAGCCCAGGTTGATGAGGTCCATCAACCACATGTGGTTCATTGCGAAGCCGATGAGCGGCGTGAGGAAGAAGGCCAGCATGACGCCGTAGTACAGCACCCACACCACGAGCGGATGTGACAGGACCGCGAATCCCTGGCTGTGGAAGATGCGCAGCCAGGTGGTCTTGGTACGCCGCGTTGAGGTTTGCAGGATCAACGTCATCGGGGCACCCATCGACAGCAATGCCGGGGCAATGATCATCAGGAGAAGGTGTTGGAGGACGTGTGCCTCGAAGTAGGAGCCGGTCAGTGTCGCGACCGGCGACTGGAGAGCGAGGTCGATAGTCACGAGGCCGGCGAAGAACGAGGCAGTCCTCTGCGTCTTCCACCTGCGCCCACGCGTAGCAAGGGCCCAGTCGGCACGGAGGTACCAGATTCCCGCCGCGACGCACGCAGCAAGGATCAGCAGCGGGAAAGGCCCGAACTGCCAGTCGAGCAGCGCGGTGTGCAGATTGAAATAGACTCTTTCCATTGGAGCCCCAGGCACACCTCAAGAATAATGGTGGTTTCCGGCTGGTCGGCAGGGGCCGTCCTGGCGAGGAACGCTGCCGGGTGTCGTCGAGTGATGCCGGTTGGCGTGGGTCGCGGGTGGCGTTGCCAACCGACCGTGCCTTGCGTGACGCGTAGGCTGGACGAGTAAGGGGCTGTAGCTCAGCTGGCAGAGCACCTGGTTTGCAACCAGGGGGTCAGGGGTTCAAATCCCCTCAGCTCCACCCGCTGACTCGTCTGCGCAGCTCAGCCCATATTTTTGCTTTGCTTCCATCGGCCTCAGTCGCTTCCAGGGCGTGCTTATCGCGCGGTCTCAGCCGACGCGCCGACACAGCCGACACGCCGAAGGAGCCATCACCTCACCCGGCGTAACCACAGAAGCCGACACAAGAAAGCAGTAAGGCTTTCCTCACAGGCTTACCCCGCCGGCTCGAATGACGCCAACCAAGCCTCTCGCCGTCGCGCTGAGGCTCTCGTCTTGTAGATCGGACACTGCATGCCAATCTGGGCCGACCCAAGGCCCACCCCCTTGGGATCTCGCACCAGCGAGTGCAGCAGCTGCTTGCAAGCTGAGGCGCACAGAGGTCCTACGACCGGCCCCACGGCCTGGTGAGCCACTGGTCAGAGCGGACTTATGACTCACCCGCTGCTATGAGGCCGAAGGCGCGGATCCCTGCACGAGCGTCTCGGTCAGACCGGCGCCCACCGACTGTGTTGTTGCGGGCGGACTGACTCGGCACCTCGGCCACGCAGAGATACGATCCGGAAACGTTTCGTCCACCGCCGATGGCAAAGGTTGATCAGCAGGGAGTTGCTCACCTTCGTCGGTGCCATTTTCGAGATCAGCGACGCTCTCCTCGATTGCAGCGATTCGGTGAGTGGCCGACGCCACTCGATCGGAGAGGCCCGTGACCGGTTCCGACGACACTGGACCCGACGGCGCATCTCGACGAGGCTTTGACCGGCGACGTTTCCTTGTCTATGGGTTGGGCGGGATCGCCGCGGTCGCGGCCGCAGGTGTCACTGGCGTAGAGCTCGTATCGCACGGAGTCCTCCCCGGAGGACAGGAGCTCGACCAGCTCGAGGGGAAGTGCTCTGTGCCGAGCCCGCCGTTGAGCTTCTCTTCGTTGGGGCCATCGATCTCGGGTTCCTTCTACTCGCACGCTCGCAATCGAACGGTTGGCTACACGATCGGCTATCCGCCCGGACACGAACGGGGAAGCACGCTGCCGCTCGTGGTGATGCTCCACGGATTCGGGGCGAACCACGCAAATGCCGTGGTCGGCATGACGCCGGCCCAGGCGGTGGCCCTCCAGGTGGGTCACGGACCGCTCGCCCCGATGGCGATGGTGACCGTAGACGGCGGCGACGGCTACTGGAACCCACATCCCGGCGACGATCCGATGGCGATGGTGATCGAGGAGCTGATTCCATTCTGCCAGCGCCTCGGCTTGGGGAGGCCGCCGCAGCGGATCGGAACCATGGGCATCTCGATGGGCGGCTACGGCGCCATCTTGTTCGCCGAGAAGTATCCGCACCTCATCTCAGCGGTAGCCGCGATCAGCCCAGCGATCTGGACCAGCTACGCCCAAGCGCGGGGAGCCAATGCCGGCGCCTACGATTCCGCCGCTGACTTCGCCGCCGACGACGCAGTCACTCACACGGACGCGTTGACCGGCATCCCGGTTCGGGTCGCGTCGGGAGACCTGGATCCTTTCCATCCAGGAGTGGAGGCGTTGGCCAAAGCCTTGCCTGCCGGAGCGGTTGTGGAGTTCTCCGAGGGCTGCCACACGAGCCCCTTCTTTCTCGCCCAGGAGCCACCCTCGTTGTCGTTCCTCGCTCAGCATCTCACCCGTTAGGCCTTTCGTCACGGGTCCTGGGACGCGGAGCGGATGGTCTAGGCGGCGGGAGGACGGGGAAACCTTCTCCGGGAGCGGGTCGTGAGGTCCAGGTTCAGAGTTCTCCCTCGGCGTTGTCGCCCTCGAACCGACGCGCGCACTCGCCATAGGGATTCGCCCACGCTCTGGGCCTGCGGACGGTGCGCGCCCGACGAACCGTCATAGCGTGGCTGCTAGTCCACATCAACCGGCTCTGGCTCACACGCTGTGTGGGGACCAGGGTCGACTCGCTCGCTGCGGTCGCGAAATTCGAACATACTGAGCTCGATCGGCGTTGCGCCAGTAGGCTCAGGACCAGGACACAGGGCGGGTGTCGGGCCCTACCTCCCTTCTGGTGCCGGGAGCGGGCAGGCGCACAGTGACTGGGGGAGGCAAGATGACCGCATCGTTCGAAACCGGACCGATCCGTGACACCGCCGAGGGACGCGAGGTCGTGGGGTCTCTACCTAAATCGGCCACGTGGCCGGTTTCTGTTATGCGGTCGCCTGTAGCGTTGCTTGCCCTTCTCGCCCTGTTCACCTTCTCGACCGGCGCGGCAATCCCGGCCGGGGCGAGTTCACCTGCCTCGCCTTCGGCGACGTGGACGCGGCTCTCGCCGAGCGGCAACCCGACGGCCCGGGACAGCGCTTCCATGGCCTACGACCCGGCGCTGGGGGACATGGTCCTGTTCGGGGGCTCAGCCAACGGTAGCGAACTCAACGACACATGGACTTTCAACGGCACGAGCTGGACGGAGCTTTCCCCGACCAAGAGCCCGCCCGTCCGCGCGTACGCTTCCATGGCCTACGACCCGGCGCTGGGGGACATGGTCCTGTTCGGAGGATCAGGCAACAGCAGCGATCTCAACGACACATGGACTTTCAACGGCACGAGCTGGACGGAGCTCTCCCCGACCAAGAGCCCTCCCGCCCGCGACGGTGCCGCAATGGCCTACGACCCCGCCATGGGGGAGATGGTCCTTTTCGGTGGAGAGGCCAACAGTGTCAACCTCAGCGACACGTGGACCTTCAACGGTACGAGCTGGGCGCAGCTCTCGCCGCCTGCGAGCCCCGGAGCCCGGTGGTTTGCCTCTATGGCCTACGACTCCCATATGGGCGAGATGGTCCTGTTCGGAGGATCGGGCAGCACGAGCGACCTGAGCGACACCTGGACGTTCAATGGCAAGAGTTGGGCTCAGCTCTCTCCGACGACGAGCCCATCCGCTCGTGACAGCTCATCCATGGATTACGACCCGGTTACGGAGAGCATGATTCTCTTCGGTGGCGTAGCCTCCGGCAGCGACCTCAACGACACATGGGCCTTCAACGGCACGACATGGACGCAGCTGACCCCAAGGGTCAGCCCTCTCGCCCGTGATAGCAGCACGATGGCCTACGACCCGACCGTAGGGGGGATGGTTTTGTTCGGGGGAGAGGCCAACAGCGTCGACCTCAGCGACACGTGGACCTTCGTTCAGGTGACGGTCAGCCTCCAGCAGGGCACTCCCAATTCGGCGACGGTCACCTTCGGTGCGGGCTACAGCGGCCACCACCTCACTGTTACGAACTCCACCGCCACCGTCGGCTACACCGAGGCAACTTCGGCAAGCTCCACCGACGTCGTCGTGAGCGGCACCGGGGCCATCAGCGCCTCCGCCTCCCTCGCGCCAGGCACGTACACGGTTAGTGGTAGCGACAGTGATGCCAACGGTGACACCGGCACCTGGATCTTCACGCTGACTGTCGGGCAGGCTGACCAGACCATCACCTTCACCTCGACGCCTCCTTCTGAGGCCACCGTGGGCGCGACCTACAACGTGACTGCGACCGGTGGCTCTTCGGGCGAAGCCGTCACCTTCAGCACGACGTCTGTCTGCACTGTGTCAGGCTCGACAGTGAGCTTTGTCGGCGTAGGCACGTGCGTGATCGACGCGAACCAGGCCGGCAATGCCGACTACCTATCAGCTCCCCAGGTTCAGCAGACCGTCGTCGTCGGCAAGGCTGACCAGACCATCACCTTCACCTCGACACCTCCTTCCGACGCCACCGTGGGCGCGACCTACAAGGTGACTGCGACCGGAGGGTCCTCCGGCACGGCAATCATGTTCAGAACGAACTCCGTTTGTGCCGTGTCAGGCTCGACAGTGAGCTTTGTCGGCGTAGGCACATGCGTTATCGACGCGAACCAGGCCGGCAACGCCGACTACCTATCAGCTCCCCAGGTTCGACAGACCGTCGTCGTCGGCAAGGCTGACCAGACCATCACCTTCACCTCGACGCCTCCTTCCGACGCCACCGTGGGCGCGACCTACAAGGTGACTGCGACCGGAGGGCCCTCCGGCAAGGCGATCATGTTCAGAACGAACTCCGTTTGTGCCGTGTCCGGCCCGATGGTCCGATTCGTCAGCGTGGGCGAGTGTGTCGTTGTGGCGAGTCAGGCTGGTGACGCGGACTACCTCGCGGCCATCCAAGTCCAACAGACGATGAGGGTCGGCAAGGGCGTCCAGACCATCACATTCACTTCGAAGGCGCCGACCGACGCCACTGTGGGCGCCACTTACAAGGTAAGTGCCTCCGGCGGCGCCTCCGGCGAGGCCGTAACCTTCAGCACCACGTCGATGTGCACGGTATCGGGCTCGACCGTGCATTTCATTGGCGTGGGCAAGTGCGTGATTGACGCGAGCCAGCCAGGCAATGCGGACTACCTTGCTGCTGCCCAGGTGTCTCAGGGCTTCAGTGTTGGCAAAGCCGCTTCCAAGACCGATCTCAAATTGTCCGTTGCCAAGGTGCCCTACGGGCACGAGCAGGCCGAGCGTCTCTCAGTCACCGTTACGCCACAGTTCGCCGGCCCGACGCCAACCGGGAGGGTGAACATCCGCACCGGAGGCACCGTGCTGTGCACGGCTTCCCTGTCGTCGGGGACTGGGACGTGCAGGCTGTCGCCAAGGGAACTCAAGGCACGCATGTACGGCCTTGTCGCCGTCTTCAGCGGGGGTGCGAACTTCAAGGGCTCGGTTTCGCGAGAGGTGACGTTAGTCGTCACTAAGACTAAGTAAGCAAGTAATAGCGGGCAGGCACTAGTCCCAGTCCTGGAAACTTGCATGCTTCATCGCGGCGACGCGGGTCTGTCGGGGCTACCGGTGCGCCTGCTCGCTGGCGAGTTTGGCTCCGAGTTTGAATGCTTCTTCGTTGAGCGGGATCATGGCGCACTTCTGCCTTAACGTGGAGCGTATGGCCGTCAAAAAAGTCTCTTCCGGGAAGACATTCGTCGCTCCCTGCAAGGCACCGAGGGCCACCACGTTCTTCACCAGCACGGCACCGAGATCGTTGGCGACATTCGTGAAGGGCACCGGCACCAGCCTGACTCCGGCGGGGAGCATGTCCGGCTGGGCATTGATGACCGAGCTGTCGTAGATGATCATCCCTTCGGGACGCACCGTCGGGCCGAACTTGGCAAGGCTGGGAGCGTTGAATGCCACCAGCACGTGCGGACGCGGTGCAGCTGGGGACATCACCTCCTTTAGTGCCACGTGAACGTCGGCATAGGACGTGCCCCCGCGAGACTCTGGGCCATAGCTCGGGATGTGTGTCGAGTCGTACCCTTCGTTGATCGCGCCGCGCGTGAGGATCATCGCGGCTGTTTGGGCCCCATCGCCGCCTGAACCGGCCAACTTGAAGCTGATGTCCTCGGGGTCGATGTGCGTCGGGAACCCTGCGGCGAAACGAGGTGGTCGCTCGGTGGTCGTGCCGAGCGCCATGAGGGCTTCTTCCGGATCGAACCTGGCTGTTGGTATGACCGGGAAGGCCGTTCCGTCCGTTGTGTCCTTCTTTACGCCTAGCGGGAAGATCGGCTCCATGTTCTCTCTCACCCAGTCCTCCGCCGCCTCCGGTTCGAGACCGAGGTGGACAGGACACTCGGAGAGGACCTCGACGAAGGCGAACCCGGTGCCGGCTACCTGCAGCTCGAGCGCCTTTTTGATGGAACGCTTGGCATGTGTCCTTCGCCTGTTGTCGTAGAGAGCTACCCGCTCGACGTACACGGGTCCGTCGAGAACCGCCATCAGCTCCGCCATCTTCATTGGTTGGCCGGCGAAGGTGGTCCGGCCCTTAGGCGTGGTCGTCGTTCGCTGGCCGATGAGGGTCGTCGGGGCCATCTGGCCGCCGGTCATTCCGTAGATGGCGTTGTTTATGAAGATCACCGTGATCGGGATCCCGAGCTGCGCGGTGCTGACGATCTCGGCGAGGCCGATCGATGCCAGGTCACCGTCTCCCTGATAGGCGATCACGATCGAGTCCGGGTTGGCTGTCTTGTGGCCGATCGCCACGGCCGGGGCGCGCCCATGTGGGGCTTGCGAGTTCCCGACGTCGAAGTAGTAGTAGGAGAACACCGAGCAGCCCACTGGAGAGACCAGGACGGTGCGGTCCTGGACGCCGAGCTCATCGATGGCTTCAGCCAGGTACTTCTGCGCGAGTCCATGACCGCAGCCGGGACAGTATGTGGTCGAGTGAGCAGCGACACCCTCGCCGTTGGCGTGGCGCTCGAACCTGTTGTAGAAGACTGATGTCGTCATCACCGCACCTCCTCCAGGCCCAGCACGTGCTCGACGATCTCGCCTTGCGACGGGAGCACGCCACCCATTCGACGTACATGGCTCATCGCCGGCGGCCTGAAGACATCGGCGTGGCTCAGTGCCAGCCGTAGCTCGTCCTCGAGTTGACCGCTGCTCGCCTCGACCACGACGAGGCGCTTTATCCGGTCGAGCACAGTGCGCAGGGCGTCGATGGGGAACGGCCACAGGGTGATGGGCCGGAAAAGGCCCACCTTGAGGCCCTGGTCGCGGAGCTCTCTGATGGCGCCCTTCGCGAGTTGTGCGGGTGTGTTGCACGCCACGATAACGACGTCCGCGTCCTCGCAACGATAGAGGTCAGCCCGCTGCTCCTCGGCGGTCATCCGTTCGTACTTCTCGTTAAGGCGCAGGTTGTCCTGTTCGAGCCCGACCTCCGAGAGGTTGAGCGAGCACATCAGGTTCCCCCGGTGCGAGCGATCGCCGAACACGGCCCACTCGGGGATGCCCGGTACCACCATCTCGCTGGGCAGGCGAACCTTCCCGGTCATCTGGCCGAGAAAGCCGTCACCGACGATGACGACCGGGTTTCGGTACTTGAACGCGAGCTCGAACGAGAGCATCGCGATGTCCAGCATTTCCTGCGGTGTCGCAGGAGCCAGCACTATCGCGTGGGTGTTCCCATGGCCGAGGCCACGGCAGACGAGCTTGATGTCAGCCTGTTCTGGCCCGATGTTGCCCAGGCCTGGCCCGCCGCGCATGATGTTCACGAACACCGCTGGAATCTGCGATCCGATCATGTAGGAGATCCCCTCCAGCATCAGGCTGAAGCCGGGAGAGCTCGTGAAGGTCATGCACCGCTTTCCCGCGCCGCCGGATCCGTACATCATGTTGACGGTCGCAACCTCGCTGACCGCCTGGATGAACACGCCGTTGAGTTCGGGTAGAACCTTGGCCATCAGCTCGGCACCCTCGGTGGACGGGGTGATCGGGTAACCGAAGACGTGGCGGCAGCCGGCGAGGACCGCGCCGACTGCAGCGGCGTATGTCCCTTTGACGACGAGAGGCTCCCGCTCAGGCAGGGCAACCGTCGTATCAGGGCGCGCCTCGGGCTGCGGTGCCTGGAACGGCCGGGGGCCTAGAACCGTGGCCGGGTCAATCAGCTCGAAGGCCACCTCGTCGCCTTGTGGGCGGAGACCGTACGGCTCGGGACAAGCGTCATAGCAGAGACCACAGCCGTTGCACTGCGACAGGTCGAAGATGATCGGGATCAGTCCGGTGACTGGGTTGATCTCGGTGCCCATCGAGATGCAGCCCTTGGTGCACGAGCTGATGCAGCGTCCACACCCCTTGCAGTACTCCGGCACGACGAAAGGCTTGGGTCGTTCAGCCACCCTGGTCACGGCGTTTCCTCCTGCAGGGACTGGCATCCTGCTGTGAATGTTTCCTGCATCCATGTTGTCTTGGTCACAGAGCGGCGCACCAGCAGCTTGGTAGGCGCGAGGCGACTCGAACCGCACGCCGGCCGCGCTGCGCCCGTCACCAGTGAGAGCAGACCCCAAACATCGTGCGAAGTGCTCCTTGAGTCACCGGATCGGGACAGGGCGTACTCACCAGGTCCATCTTCAACCCGGGAGCTTTGGCGGGCAAGGCCTTTATGTCGTACTCGATCGGGCCGAAAGACTCTTTCCGCAGTCGGATTGTCGTGCCCGCTGCTGGCACGTCGGTGCTCCTACCAGGTCCGGGGCTGGTAATGGGAGTGCCCTTCGACCCTACAACCGCTCCGGCAACTGCACGAGACTGATGGAGTGGAACATGAGTCTGCGGCAGGGGTCACCCACGTGAGCGAGGACGGCTCCGAGCTCTCAGAGGAAGTCTTGCGCGTCAGTCGCCGCGTCCAGACGCACATCTTCGAGGCCACAGAATCCGAGCCCGAAGGGCACCTCAGTGCGACGCTGCGCGACCGATCGAGCAAAACGCTGACCGCGCTCGAGGCGTTCTTGCACCCTCACGCGATTGCCGTGGTCGGAGCCAGCTCGGATCCGAACACAATCGCCGGCTTGCTTTTCAGCAACCTCGTCGACAGCCATTTCGGCGGGGTCATCCTGCCCGTGAACAAAAGACATCCCACGGTTCAGGGCATCGCTGCCTATGCAGATCTGGCTGCGTGCCCCGTTGTCCCCGATCTCGTCCTTGTTTGCGTGCCAGGCTCCGTTGCCCCCGGAGTGGTTGCCCAAGCCGGTGCGCTCGGCGTGAAGGCGGTCTGTGTCATCTCGGCCGGATTCGCGGAAACGGGGGTGGACGGGGCGCTCCTCGAAGCCAGTCTCGTGCAGGTGGCGGTCGCGAACGGCGTGAGGCTCATCGGCCCGAATTGCACCGGGATACTGAGCGGGGGGGGCGACCTACGTTTCAACGCGACCTTCAGCCGGGTTGTCCCCGCGCCCGGCAGGACATCCCTCCTCAGCCAGTCGGGCGCGATCGGGCTCGCCGTGCTCGAAGCCGCCCAAGCTCGCGGCCTCGGGATCGGGGCGTTCGTGTCGGTGGGCAACAGCACCGACCTTTCCAGCACAGACCTTCTCCTCTATTGGGGGCAGCATCCGGACACCGACCTGATCCTGCTCTACCTCGAGGAGATCCAGGACCCCCGTTGGTTCGTTCGGGCCGCCCGCTGGGTTGGGCGACGCGTCCCGATCGTGGTCCTGAAAGCGGGACGAACGGAGGCCGGCAGTCGAGCGGCGGCCTCGCACACCGCGGCGCTCTCGGGTGGTGACGTTGCGGTCGAGGCTCTGCTCCATCAGGCGGGCGTGATCCGCGCTGACTCAGTTGAGGAGATGCTCGATCTTGCCACGATGCTGAGCTCGCAGCGTCGGTTCCGGGGACGTCGCGTGGCCATTCTCACCAACGGGGGAGGTCCGGGCATCCTCGCGGCGGACGCCTGCGAGACAAACGGGCTCATCGTGCCCGAGCTGGACGCGCTCACCGCGGCGCGACTGCGATCGCTGCTCCCGCCTGAGGCGAGCGTTTCGAACCCGGTCGACATGATCGCCAGCGCCACTGCCCAGCAATACGGCCAAGCGGCCCGCGTTCTCGGGACTGCACCTGGGATCGACGCGCTCATAGTCATGTTCAACACGCCCTTGATCACTCGCGCTTCAGACGTGGCCTCCGAGCTCATCGCCGCCCGTGCCGAGATCAGCGACGACGTACCGCTGATCTCGGTGTTCATGAACCGGGAAGGCCCACCTCCCGCTCTGGGGGAGGCATGTGTGGCCTCCTTCGCCTTCCCCGAGAAGGCGGCGCGGGCGCTGTCGCGCAGCATCGAATGGGAAGAAAGGCGCAGCCGTCCAGGCGGGCGAGTGTCTCGCCCAGAGGTGGACGCCAGCAGAGTCGGTTCGTTCCTAGCCAGGGCCGGCCGGCGCGCGAGCGGCGGCTGGATTGGGGCAGCCGACGTGCACGATCTGCTCGACGCGTACGGCATCGTCGTGGCGCGTTCTGTGGTCGTGCACACCGCGAGCGAGGCCCAAGCGGCACAAACAGCACTCGGCGGCACGGTAGCGGTGAAGGTTGCCGCGGCGATTCACAAGAGCGACGTCGCCGCTCTCCGTCTTGGCGTGACGACGCCTGCCGCAGCAGGCGAAGCGGTGCAAGAGATTCGCGCCGAGCTTGAATCGGCGGGGCTGGGTGGGGCAGCCACCGAGTTCCTTGTGCAGGAGCAGGTCGAGTCTGGGTTGGAGATGATCGTCGGGGCGCATCGTGACCCCTTGCTCGGGCCGCTTGTTGTGGTGGGCCTGGGGGGTACGTTGGTCGAGTTGTTCGGTGACGTCGCGGCCCGAATCGCACCACTCACCGACGGCGACATCGAGGACATGCTGCGGTCGCTGAAGTCGTACCGCTTGCTGACCGGCTATCGGGGAGCACGGGCTCTTGATGTCGACGCGCTGCGCCAGGTGCTCGAGCGGGTATCCGCACTAGTCGACGACTTGCCTGAGATCGCCGAGATGGACCTCAACCCGGTCTTTGTTCTCGCAAAGGGTGCCGTAGTGGTCGACGCCCGCGTTAGCCTCGCCGAGAGTCCGTGATCATCCGAACCTCTCTCGTCGGAGCCAAGATCGCCGTGACGGGTATCGGCGAAGTCGGCCGCGAGCCGGGACAGTCGATTGCTGAGCGCTTGAGGGCTTGTCAGCCAGATGACACCATCCTTGCCTAAGACGGTTTTCGACCGAAAGCACTGTCGCCGACTTGTTCAGGCCGCAGGTCCGCTCGACGGGGACCGGCCAGCGATCTGCTCGGTCATCTGGTGGATCTTCTGTGCTAGGTCGTGCACTTGTCGGGTCAGTTCCGTGTTCGACCCGAGCAGCTCGTCGATCCTGTGAGTCTCGTCGTAGTGATGAGCGGCGAGGATCTCGTCGCGGGCAGCTGCGCGGTTCTGGCTCATCATGATGATCGGCGCCTGGATACCGGCAAGGCCTGAAAGGACCAGGTTCAGCGCGATGTAGGGATACGGGTCGAAGGGCCGATGGCCAAGCAGGTGTTGTATCAGGAACGTGTTGACGACCATCCAGAGAACGATCATTCCGAGAAAGATGAAGATGAAGGGCCATGAGCCCCCGAAGCTCGCGATGTCGTCGGCGACACGCTCGCCGCGAGTCCGTTCGTCGTGAGCCTTCTGCAGAGCTGGGTGGTTATGCCGTGGATGGCGCCACGGGAACCAGCTGCTTCTGGAGGGACGCATCACGCCGTCGGGACTCTCAGTGCTCACGCTCATCAGTGGGTACCTTTCTGGAGGGGACAAGCGGCCGGTTCTTCTGACCCGTCCGTTCCTCGGCTCGAAAGAGTCAAGCTGCTTCTGCGGGCAGCAATGTTAGAGGCACGGCCTTCATGGCCTCATTCGCAGGCGCTGGGCGCTCGCCGGGTTTCGGAATGACCCACGCTAAGTGAGCGGCCCGATCGCAAGTCCGCGCAGTTCGATGTCACCTGCGACTCAGCTGGTCGACCATCGAAGCTTGGACCGTCACGGCGGAGTCACGCGATCAGCACCCCAGGACCTGAGCGCGCCAAGGCGCATGGAGAGGCCTCTTGCAGCTGTTTGCAGGCCTGGCAGCAGATCTCTGATCTGCCCGTCGGTCATTCTTGACGACGGTCCCTGAACCGAGACCGCGGCGACGACCTTGCCTTCGGCAGCGCGCACCGGAACCGCAACGCTGCGCACGGACGGCTCGCGCTCTTCATCATTCACGGCCCACGCTCGACGACGGATCTCGTCGAGCGTCCTGCTGAGTGCCGCGCGGGACGTGATGGTCGCTGGCGTCAGTTTGGTCAGCCTCGGGATGGACTGGATCAACCCGTCCGGATCGGCGTCGAAAGCGAGCAGGACCTTGCCCATGGCCGAGGCATGAACAGGCACACGTGTGCCCGCGTCCTGATCGAAGCGCAGGTTCTGAGGCGATGGCACCGAGACGAGCACCAGCACCTCACTTCCGTCGCGCACGCCGAGGTTGACGGACTCGCCGGTTGCCGCAGCGAGTGACTCGAGCATGGGACGGATCGCTGGGACACCGATGGCGTCGGCAGCTCTGGAACCTAGAGGGACAAGGGCGACACCGAGCGCGTAGCGCTCGGTCAGCGGGTCATGCGCCAGCAACTCGGCGCGGCACAGAGCGCGCAGGAGGCGGTGGGCAGTGGCCGGGGTGAGACCGGCGAGTTTGGCGAGCTCGCTCAACGGTCGTGTGGGCGGCCCCACCTCGAAACATCGCAGCAGCCGAAGTGCCCGCTCGACCGCCTGGCTACCGGTCCGGCGAGTTTCCTCGACCATGGCTTCTCCGCCCTTTGATTCCACAATACGAGAGTTATTCCACATCGAGATAACTATGACTCGTCGAGTCGGGTTCTGCACCTAAGGTCGGTCCCTTTCCGACAGATTGCGAGAAAGGCGAGACGGCCATGAAGATCGCGCAGGACATCACCCAGCTCATCGGGAACACCCCCCTTGTGCGGCTGCGCCGGCTGACCGGTGAGAGCGGGGCCAGCGTCGTGGCCA
>JBEKGS010000059.1:0-14399 GCA_050012675.1 Acidimicrobiales bacterium | reverse complement strand
GAGGCCGCGGCGTCATGGGTCACGACCGGGACCTTGATCTTGTCGAGGTCGTCCTCGTCCCGAATCTGGATCTTGAAGTGACGCGAGACCACGGAGTTGGCCTCGTCGGTGACGGCGATGTCCACATCCTCGGCGATACCGAAGGCCGTGTTGTGAACCACGAGCGGCGACCACACGACCGGTTCCACGACCATGTCCGCCGGCATGTGCACCCACTGATAGATCAGCTTGCGCATCTCCCATTCGTGGTATCTGCTCCACTCGCCGGTGGTCTGCAGGCGCAGCTCGTCATCGACTTCCATCTCGTGCCATGGCACCTCATCGATCCAGACCATCGGCTTGACATGCTTGAGGCCGTTCATGGCACGCCAGCTCGAGGCGGTCTCGGCGTGCCTTGGCAGCGCGGCGATCTCCGCCAGTCGCTCGCCGAGGCTGCGCAGGACTTTCTTGTCAGCTTCGGTGACCTCTGCGCGGCTACCCGTCATGGTTCCCCTACGCGACGGATCTACCAGCCAGTTCGCATCTTCCATCGAGACTTGCCCCAATCCCTAGGCTCCAAACGGAATTTCTGCGACCTTACCAGATCAGTTTCGTGGATCAGAAATCGTTATCTGAGCCAATGGCATCGGGTTCCGGTGAACCGCGGTGACAGCTGGGTCGCGCCCTTTTGGGAAGGTCGGGAGCCTTCGCAACCTGACCGTAATACCGCTTCGGACTGGTGCACGCTGCAGGAAGAGACCAACAGGAGGGGGAGGAACACCATGGAGGAAGAGAAGATCCCCATCGAGACCTTCGATGCGTTGCTGCGCGACCTTGTGACGTAGGACGTCGTGGTTCGAAGTGAAGGAGACAAAGCGCAAACCTGGAGTCTCGTCGCGAGGGCTCAGCGACGTCTCGGAGAGTTGGCGATGGGCCGAGCCGTGGCCACCGGAACGGACGGCCTATGTGGGTCGTCGAAGTGCGGACTGCCACCACCGACAGCTCGCTTGGGAGCGAGACGGCTCCTACCTCTGTGACCCGTGCTTTGAGCGGCGTCTTCACCGCCACTGGGACGAGCCCACATCGGTCGATATCGCCCAAGCCAGAGGTCTGCACTGGGTTCGACGTAATTGCCAGCTTGGTCGCCTCATGAGCTGAGCGCCTCTCCTAGACCCTGACTCCAGTTCCCCGCCCGTATGGAAAGGGACGAGGTCGCGAGTTTCGTTACAGGAGAGATTCTCTTGTCGACGGCGGGTACACGCTCTGGTAGGGGCGAGCCGTCTGTCGCCCATCCCCACGGCCGGTTGCTGACTCGGCGTGGGTCGTGGCCGCGATCGGCGGTTCAGTTATGGGCCTTGTTCAGTGGGGCGCTGCTGATGGTGATCATCCGCGAGCCGGTTGTGCTCGAGCCCGCCGCACCATGCTCCCGGGCAATGGCCAAGAGCAAACCTCGTTGACTTCACTCGATCGGTTGATGGGCCATCGCAGTGGGCTCGCGGCCGGCGAAGAGCCAGGCGACAAGCGCTGCAAAAGCTGGCATGCCGAGGAGAATGAAGAGAAGATCCGCCACCGGGACGTTCCCGAGCGCGGCGATGCCGCCGTTCAACGAGTTGCCACGGAGCCAGCCGATGAGCGCGACATATCCCCCGACGGTTCCGAGGAGCGCGCCGAGGAACCCGAGCGTGCCGGCCGTGACCGCCGAAAGCATGCGCCTGGTGTAACTGCTCGCCCCCGTGGCAGCGAGCGTCTGCAGGTCGCTCGCGGTCTCGCTTCTGATGAGGCCGACCGACATACCGAGCACGCCGAGGGCGATCACGATCCCGAAGACCGTCGCCCAGGTGATGACGGCGAAGGACGTGGGCTCGTCGTTCTTCGACTCGACGGAAAGCTGCGTCGTCGAGGCGGCGAGCTCGGCGCTGCTGATCTGGGATGCGCTGAAGGCCTGCGTCCCCTGAACCAGCCAGTCGGTCGTGTTCGCCTGGATGTGGAACTCCTTCATGGCGTGCTCGGTGATCACCGTGTTCGGCGCCGAGGTGCCCGTCGGCAGGGCGCCGACCTCCTCGATTACGGGATTGGCGAGGCAGCCTGTTGCCGCATTGCACCTCGACGATGACGGCGGGCCGGAACCGGGGCTGGTGAAACTCTTGTCGTTGTTCGATCCGAAAGTGAAGGTCATGTTGGACACACCGGAAAGGCCCGGGCGTGAGCTCAGGACGTCCGCATTGGGGTTGATCTCTGACGCCTTGATCCCGAACGCCTGCAGCAGCTGCGGGGTCGCGACGTAGATCTGTCCGTTCCAGTTCCGACCGCCTTGCGTCGCGCTGAGAGACGCGTTGGGGGTCTCGAGCGCGATCAGCTGAGCGCCGAGCCCCTTCGCGATCGCCTCGGCATGGTTCGTCAGCTGCCGAAACAGCGTGGCAACGGTCGCGGCCGACGGACCTTTTTTGACGATGTGCTTCCCCGTAGGTCCGACCACCACCGTGCCCGCCGGAGGCGGCACGTTGGCGTGGAGGGCGAGTTCGTTGGACGCAAGGTTCGGTCCCGCGTAGTCGAGCACGTTCCCGTAGCGGGCAGAGGCGGCGAGCATCACGATGACGGCGGCGAGGACGCCAACGCTGATCGCCGCGAGCGCCGAACCCGAGCGTGCGCGATAGCGGGCGAGGTTGCTAAGCGCCAATCGGGTCGCGATCGGCCCCCGCCTGACGAGCCTGGCGCTGAACGAGAGGAAAAAGGGCGCGAGCAGGATGAGACCTGGGATGAGCAGGACGATCCCGAGCACAAGTTCTGGCGCACCGCCGCTCCCTTTGCCACTGTTCGTGCTGCCCGTGTATCCGAGGAGGAGGAACGCCCCAACGAGGAACGCGATGCCGGGAATCGCCGAGCGGTGGATCTGGCGAGGTGGGGCGGGCCGGCCCGAGAGGGCGGCGATGATCGGCACCCGGGTGATCGCTCGCGCGGGCCGGGAAGCGGCAAAGAAGGCTGCCACGACCGCCAGCACCATCGCCGCGACGACGACGACCCAGGGCAGGGCGAACACCCCGATGACGTGGTGGGCGCTTTGCTCGAGGCTGGGCCGGTAGGCGAGCCACACCACGAGGCCTAACACCAAGCCGCCAACGGCACCGACCAGGCCCACGACCGCTCCGTTCGCCCGGACGACGAGACGGACGTGGTTGTCCGTGGCGCCGGTCGACTCGAGCATGCCGATGGCGCGGAGCCGGCGCTGTGCCAGCACGGTGAAGCCACCGACCGAGACGAGCGCAATGAGCAGCATTCCGAGCACGAGGGCGGCGAGCGAGATCGTCTCGGGATTGAGAGGGTTCGATTGGGCCACCGACGCCGGCGTCTGCACACCTGGGGCGATGGAGCTGAGCGGCACACCCGGCGCGTCGAACAGGGCCACGACTTGCGTCGGAGTCTTCACCTGCCCCGCTGTGACGAGCGCGAACTCGTCGAGGAGGCTCTGGGGGTTCTCCACCATGCCGACGACCCGGCGCTCGGCGCCGCCCACGGACCAAATATCCCCGATCTTCAGGTGGAACGCCGAGGCTACGCCGCTCGTCACCGCGACCTCGGCCGCGCTCACCGGATAGCGCCCGGAGACGAGGGCGAGCATCGGACCACCGAAGGGCCCGTGCGGATCCTGGGCACGGAGCTGAAAGGTGTTGATCGAGCCGGGAATCGACATCGTCTCGTTCTCGATCACCTCGACCGGCCCGAAACGGCCCTTGAGTTTGGCGATCTCGGTCCGCGCCTGCGCGTTCAGGGCAGTGAAGGTTGCGGAGTCCGTTGCTGTGCCAAAGCCGAAGTTCTTCGACTGCGGCGTGTTGGTCGCGACCGCCGAGCCGACGATCGTCGCCACGACCGCCACCACGATGAGAGCGAGGATCAGGAACTGCTGACGCCACTCCCTGCGAAACAGGCGCCAAGCCCAGCGGACCACGGCACGCCGGGCGGGCACTCCCCCGTCGGCCGGGCGGCCGTCGCCGCGCGGCGCGAGGACGGCGTTGCTCATCGATCCTCCTTTGGTGTCCGGCGACAGTTCTTGCTCATGAGTGCTGAGCCGGCGCGACAGGTGAGTCAGCCTCCGACGCCACGTGGTCGACGATGCAACCGTCGCGTAGCGAGACGACCCGGTCCGCAAACGAAGCGAGGTGGGCGTCGTGGGTGACGACGACCGCCGCCACGCCACGGTTGCAGGCGGCGGCGATCAGCTGCATCACCGCCTCGCCGTTCGTCGAGTCGAGCGCCCCGGACGGCTCGTCAGCAAGCAGGAGGTGGCGTTCGCCGACGACCGCGCGGGCGATCGAGACGCGCTGACGCTCGCCACCGGAAAGCTGGTCGGGGAAGTGCCCTGCCCGATCGGCGAGCCCGAGCTCCTCGAGCGCCGCCATACCGGCAGCGTGCGCCCGCCTCACCGAAAGGCCGTCGAGCTCGAGGGGCAGGGACACGTTCTCGAGGGCGGTGAGCCCGGCGAGCAGATTGAAGTCCTGGAAGACGTAGCCGACCGTGCGCCGGCGAAGCCGTGCCTTGTCGTTGCGAGACATGCGTGACAGCGACGCCCCCTCGATGACGACTTCGCCGGTCGTGGGCTCCTCGAGGCTGCCGGCGATCGTGAGCAAAGTCGACTTGCCCGAGCCGGACGGTCCCATCACCGCCACGAGATGGCCCTTGTCGACGGAGAAGTCGATGTCCTCGAGGGCGCGGACGACTGTCTCGCCCTCGCCGTAGGACTTCGACACATTGCGCAGTTCGAGCAGGCTCATCGGGCGACGGCCTTCGTGCCTCGAACGCACGGCACCGACCTTCGTAGCAGTCTAAAGATCATACGGCGTATAGTACACATAATCCTTGAGCAGTCAAGTGCGGGGCAGAGTTCCTAGGGCGCCGTCACCGAACTAGGCCCGGCGGCGGGCTCTCTTCGAGGAGGGATTCTGGGCTCGGCGGGGGCACGGTCTGGTCGACGACACGCCCGTCTCGGAGGAAGACCACCCGGTCCGCCCAGGACGCGAGCTGGGCGTCGTGGGTGACGACAACGGCCGCGACTCCCCGCTTGCACGCCGCGAGGATGAGACGCATCACCGCTTCCCCGTTGGTCGAGTCGAGCGCCCCCGAGGGCTCGTCGGCCAGGAGCAGGTGGCGTTCCCCGACGACCGCGCGGGCGATGGCCACGCGCTGGCGCTCACCACCGGAAAGCTCGTCGGGGAAGTGGGCGGCGCGATCGGCGAGCCCGAGCTCCTCGAGGGCTGCCATTCCGGCGGCCTGGGCCTTTCTCGCCGAGAGCCCGTCGAGCTCAAGCGGTAACGACACGTTCTCGACGGCCGTGAGACCTGCCAGGAGATTGAAGTCCTGGAAGACGTAACCGATCGTCCGGCGCCGAAGACGAGCCTTGTCGTTGCGCGACATCTTCTGGATCGAGGCGCCGTCGATGAGCACCTCGCCGCTCGTCGGCTCCTCAAGGCTCCCGGCGATTGTGAGCAAGGTTGACTTCCCCGACCCGCTCGGTCCCATGACCGCGATGAGCGATCCGCACTCGACGGCGAGGTCCACGTCCGCGATGGCGTGGACCTCGGTCGGCCCGGCGCCGTAGCACTTCGTAACCCGGCGCAGCTCGAGGAAACTCACCGACGGACCACAAGCCTCCGCGCGAGGCGCGGACCCCTCGGCGCAGTAGCGGGTTCGGATGCCGCCCGCTTGAGACGCCCGTCGGCGGTATCAAGCCATCGAACGACAGCATCGAGACGGAACAGCTCTGCATCGACGACAAGGGCGAAGGTGAGGTCGAAATCAGACTCGTCCTCTTTGAGGCGCGTCCACTGTTGCATTAGCTCGACGAGGTAGCGGCGATGGACCTGGATCACATCGTGAACGGAGATGCCCGGCACGCGAAGCGCGGAGAGCACCTTGATCACGAGCTCGTCTCGAGGCGGCGAGGTCATGTCTGGCGGCGTGTTCAGCCAAGAAGCGAGCTCCTCGACACCGGCGTCGGTGATGTGGAAGCCCTTTTGCGGGCCTTCGACTTCAGTCTCGTCGGACTCGACGAGCCCGTCGCGCTCGAGGCGCTGGAGCGTCGTGTACACCTGGCCTATGTTGAGCGGCCAGATCTCGCCGGTGCTCGACTCGAATTCCTTTTGGAGCTGGAGCCCGTACTTCGGTCCCTCACTGAGAAGGGCCAGGATGGCGTGTCGGACACTCATCGTGCTACCCGATCATTGATCATACCCAGTATGGTACAGGGCGAATCTTGAGGGTCAAGCTCATAGCTCGCGCTGGTGGAGTCAAGTAAGCGTGCTTCGGCTCGAGGTACTGCTCTCACAGGTGGGCTGGTCGGCCTTCAGTCTCGCAAAGGAGGTCTCTCGCGCAAAGCGGGCCAGCCAACCGAGCAGTCCGCGCGTCGGGGTCGGTTGGAGCGTTCGCCGCCGCGGTCGATGTTCAAAGTCAGGCCGCCAACCTTGGCTTTCAAGCAGCAAAAAGGTAGGCGCGGCCGGCACCGCTGGCGTGGTCCGGTGCGCCCACGACAGCGGTCGCACCCGAGACGGCAACCGAGTAACCCAGCCAGTCGCCCGCGACGGTGTCGGGGCCATCCACCTCGGCTACCTGCTTCCAGCCTGATGCTGTCCTGGTGAACAGGTACGCCCGGCCGGCATCACCGGCGTGGTTCTCCGCACCGACAACGGCTGTGGCGCCCGAGATGGCCACCGAGTCGCCGAAGAAATCGCCGGCGACGGTGTCGGAGCCCTTGAGCTCGGCCACCTGCCTCCAGTGGCCCTTCGACTCCTGGAACACGTAAGCCCGGCCGGCATCTCTGTTGTGGCCCCACGCTCCGACAACGGCGGTACTACCCGAGATGGCCACCGAGTCGCCGAAGAAATCACCGGCGACGGTGTCGGACCCCTTGAACGCGGCCGTCTGTGTCCAGTAGCGCCCGGTCTTCTCGAACACGTATACGAGGCCGCCATCGTCGCCGTAACCCTGCGCACCGACAACAGCCGTCAGCCCCGAGATTGCCACCGACCAGCCGAACTCGTCACCGGTGACGACACCTGAGCCCTCGAGCTCAGCCGTCTCGTGCCAATGGCCGGCCGTGTCGCTAAACACGTAAGTCCGTCCGGCAAACTTGCCGTGACCGCTCGCGCCTACGACGGCAGTCGTGCCCGAGACGGCCACCGAAGAACCGAAGTCGTCGTTGATAACGGTGCCCGTGCCCCTCAAAACGCCGACTTGTGCCCAACCGGCTGAAGTCTCCGCGAACACGTACGCCCGTCCGGCATCCTTTGCCCGAGAGGGCGCTCCGACCACGAGCGTGTCCCCCGCGATCGCCACCGACCAGCCGAAGTCGCCGCCGGAGACGGTGTCGCCACCCTCGAGTTCGGCGACCTGGCTCCAGTCGGCTTGGTTCCGCGAGAACAAGTACGCTCGGCCCGCGTCGTGGGCGTGATCCTCCGCACCCACGACGGCAGTCGTGCCCGAGATGGCCACCGAGTCGCCGAAGAAATCGTCCGCGCCGGTGTCGGAGCCTTTCAGCTCCGAAAGACGCCTCCCGATCGTCGAGGTTCCACGCGCCCTTGGGGCGGCCGCGGAGGAGCTAGTGACCCCGAGGCGCATGACCCCGGCGATGACCGAAAGTAACCCCACGAAAACGCATCGGGAGACAAGCTTTGCCATCTTGGTGTAGCTACCCGGCGAGCGAGCTCAGAAGTTCGGGACCGCACGGGAATCGCCGATCCCCTGTGCTATCCGTACTTCGTTCTCGATGAGCGGAAGTTGGACACACCCTTCGGCGCCGGGCGCGAATTCACGCCCCGGCGGAGTCGTCACCTTCTCCTCTGAAACGAGGAGCGTCGCGATACCGAGAGATCCCGTCACGCCGTAAGGCCCTGGAATCCTCCCCCACACCGACATTTGCGGTTGCCCCTTCCGTGGTCAGCTTCAGCATGACTTCCAGCACGACGAAGCGGGAGGTCGGCCAGCAATCTACCGCCGGATCAGCCAGGACCGGAACGAACGGTCGGAAAGTCCCGAAGTGTCGGCGTCGGCGTCGACCACGCTCTTGGTGATCCGGCTGAGCGTCTCGCACGGGTCGCACCCAAAGTCGACACTGACCGGAGCGGTCTCCGAGCGCAGGAGAACTCCGTCCTCGAAGCAAGCGTCGGTGGCGTCGAGTTTCAACTGGCGCGACCGCCGTCTCGTTGTCCCCGCCCGCCGTCGCACAACGCCGTCGTAGGCGACCTACAAGTCCAGGCTTGGAACTTGGGAACTCCTGAATGTGCCCCCCCACTAGTCACGCTCGGACCCCGCGTCGTGCTCCCTGGGCTCGAGACGGTAAAAGCCCACCGTGGCCGGCGCCAGAGGCGTGTTGCCGAGAATGAGATCCGCCGCTTTCTCGGCCACCATCATGACCGGGGCGTAGATGTTGGCGTTGGTGACATAAGGCATCACGGATGCGTCAACGACCCGCAGGCCTTCTAGTCCACGCACCTTCAAGCTAGAGGGGTCGACAACGGAGCGATCGTCGGTCCCCATCTTGCAGGTGCACGACGGGTGGAGAGCTGTCTCGCCGTCGCGGCCGACCCATTTCAGGATCTCCTCGTCGGTTGACACACCCGGTCCCGGTGAGATCTCACCGCCGTCGAACTCGTCGAAGGCGGGCTGCCCCAGGATTCGCCGCGCGACGTGCACGGCCTCCACCCACTCCCTGCGGTCTTGGTCGGTGGACAGGTAGTTGAAGCGCAACACCGGATGAACCCTCGGATCCAACGACTTGAGCTTCACCGAGCCCCTGGCGTCGGAGTACATCGGGCCGATGTGAACCTGATAGCCGTGGCCTCCTTGAGGCGCCGAGCCGTCGTAGCGGATCGCGATCGGAAGAAAGTGGAACATCAAGTTGGGGTACCTGACGTCTTCATTGCTTCGCGCGAAACCACCTCCCTCGAAGTGGTTGGTCGCTCCGGGCCCCTTGCGAAACAGGAGCCACTCCACTGCCACCCAGGGCCGGTTGCGCCACTTGAGTGCCGGCGCGACCGAGACCGGCTGAGTGCACGAGTGCTGGATGTAGACCTCAAGGTGGTCCTGGAGGTTCTCTCCGACCCCGGGAAGGTCCTGCACCACGTGGGCACCGAGCGCCGTGAGATCGTCCGCGCATCCCACCCCCGACAGTTGGAGAAGATGCGGCGAGTTGAAAGCGCCGCCACAGAGGATGACCTCACCTGCACGGATCTGCTGGCCTCCCGGCGATTTCACCTCGACACCGACCGCCCTTCGTCCCTCGAACAGGATCTTTGTCACGAGCGTCCCGCACTCGACATCGAGGTTGGGCCGGGACATCACCGGATGCAGGTAGGCGCGGGCCGCGCTCAGTCGCCGCCCTCTGTGAATCGTGCGGTCGAAAGCGTTGAAACCCTCTTGCCTGTACCCGTTCACGTCGTCAGTGAGCTCGTAGCCAGCTTGTTGTACCGCCTCGAAGAAGGCCATGAACAGGGGGCTCGTGGCGGGCCCGCGTTCGAGTACGAGCGGGCCGTCGGTTCCTCGGTACTCGTCGCCACCGGCGAGGCAGGTCTCCATGCGTTTGAAGTAGGGAAGACAATGCGCATAATCCCACTCCCCCATACCGGGATCGGCCGCCCACCGTTCATAATCAAGCGGGTTGCCACGCTGGAAGATCATGCCGTTGATGCTGCTCGAGCCACCGAGGATTTTCCCCCGAGAGTGATAGATCCTCCGCCCACCCATGCAAGGCTCCGGCTCGGACTCGTACTTCCAGTCGTAAAAGCGGTTCCCGATCGGCATCGTCAGCGCGGCGGGCATGTTGATCAGCACGTCCCAGCGGTGGTCGAAGCGACCCGCCTCCAGGACCAGAACCTGATTGGCTCCATCGGCCGTCAGCCGATTCGCGAGCACACTTCCCGCAGAGCCGCCTCCGATGATGATGAAGTCGTAGCGTTCCCGCACCGTGTCCACCTTTCGTTCCGGTGGCATCCGAATATCGCAGGATGCTAGCTGTTCTTCCTGTTGCTCGACAGGAAAAGCGGATGTTCTTGTTCACCTAAGCGCGACAACTCTGAAGCTCCGCACCATCGTTGTGGCTAGAGGTCCTCGCCGTGTTCTCTCTTGTCAGTACACCCAGGCCCATTGCGTCCCTTGGGCTAGGCGTCGGCCCCGCGCGGAGACGGTTCTCGCCGATACGGTGCGGCATCAGCGTGCACGGGGCCGTCTGGACCTCCCTCTCGATCTCGGGTCATCCACGGGTTCACCTACATGGTCTGGTCCGTTGACACCGACAAATGGGAATATCCACATGTGCCAGCCTTCTGTCGTTGACACTCAAACTGCCATCGGAACTCATGAAGGCGGCACCACAAATGACCGTGCGAGGAACCGTCGATAGCGGAAGTGCTAGGCGGCCCGTTACGAGAGAAATGAGCGGCCACTCCGGTGGGTAAGAGTCCACGCTGCACGGCTTACCGGTGTTCGTGTCGTTGTCGGCCTTGGCCGCGGTTTCCTCCGCCGAACCCTCGGGGCAAAAGTGGAAGGCAGCCGACTCTTCCCGGCGCTTCGTTCAGGTCTTTGAAGCTCGGTAAGGGCCCGTACGCCGGACGGACTCCGTCTCGCGCTCCGGTTCTCCACGGTGTAACTGCCCCTCGATACTGGATGCCCTCCCCGCCGGCCTGCCGATGTGGCGCGGGTGATCCGCTCGATAGCCGCCGGTCTGAGCTAAGGTGAACACAAGATGAACTAGCGATGAACGGATCATGAACAACAGCTGAACATTCAACGATGACCGGGTGTGCCAGATGTGAAGCCCTTTCAGCTTGACAACCACCTACCTTTGCACACGACCTTTGAGCGGTCATGAGTTTGGCGAACCCGCTGACCGCGGTCCTGTTGGTAGTCGCGGTCGTGTTCGCCCTGGTCAAGGGTTTGAACGACGGTGCCTCCATCGTCGCTGTGACCTCGGCAGGGATCTCGTTCATGCCGCTGGCCGCAGTGCTCACTCTTGGGGGTGTCCTTGTCTTTGGTCCGTTACTCGTGGGCACGCGCGTCGCGACGACCTATGCCGCCGGACTCGTGCCTGCGCACGGTGCGTCCGGGCGGCTCTCCTTCCTGATCGGCTTAAGCGTGGCCATGGCCGTGACAGCGTTCCTCGCGACGAGGGGGTTGCCGACCAGCCTGACGATGGCGCTCGTCGGGGGCCTGGCTGGTGCCGGTGCCGGCAGCGGTCTGCCCGTCGCGTGGTTAACCGTCGCGACAGTTGTCGTTGTCGGCCTGGGCGCGCCACTGCTCGCGGGCCTGGTCGCGTCGGTCGTGCTGTCAGGACTCGGGCGCCTGCCAAGGGGGCGAAGCATGCAGTCCCGGCTGAAATGGCTCAACTACCTGAGTTTCGGATTTCAGACGCTCGCGTACTCCGCGAACGACGGCCAGAGCATGCTCGCCGTGTTCGCCGTTGCGGTTAGCGGCACGAGCGCTGTTGAAGCACGCCTTCCGGAGCTCACCGTGCTGGCCGTCGCCTTCTGCATCGGGGCTGTGCTCGGTCTCGGCCGGGTCGGACCGAGCCTGACACGTTCTCTCGCCCTCACCGGTCCCGCTGACGGTATCGCCGCCGAACTCGCATCTACGGCCTCTGCGTTCGCGGCCAGGGCGTTCGGCGCACCCGTCAGCATGACCATGACGATGACTGCGGGCCTTGCCGGGGCAAGAACAAGGGCGGGGCTGCGGCGGGTTCGCTGGGAGCAAGCGGCACGCCTGTTGACAGCGTGGGCCGCGACGCTGCCTCTGTCTGCGCTAGTCGGAGCTACGGTCGCCGTGAGCGTGCGGGGCCTTCGATGAAGAGGTTCGTGCGGGAGCTCGTGAAAGATCTGTCCGGCCGCACTCAGCACGTCTTCGCCGAGCTCCTCGTTGAACAGCTCGACGCGACCATCGAGGCGGGGCGCCTTGTCGACGATGTCGTGCAAGGTCACCTGCGTGTGCCGGACGCCCGGGTGGCGATGACTCACGTCGAGCACCTAGGTGACAGCAAACGTGCGCAGCTCATATACGAGCTCTCCCGCTGTCTCACCACACCGATCGACCGCGAGGACATATTCCGTCTGTCCCGGTCCGTGGACGACGTCCTGGACAACCTGCGGGACTTCCTTCGCGAGGCTGAATTGTTCGAACCGGTGGACCTTCAGCCCTTCCGGCAGGTCTTACCCCCAATCCTCGAGGCTCTCACGTGCCTGCAGACGGCCTCGGCCGCGCTTGTGAGGCTTTCACCCGAGATCAGCCTCCAGACGCTCGCTGCCCGCAAGGCCAGCAACACCATTAGAAAGGAGTACGAGATCGTCCTTGCAAGCGTCTTCGTCGATCCGGCCGACTCCGCGGTACTCAAGCAGCGCGAGCTTGTGCGTCGCCTCGACGTCGTGGGTCTGCGTATTGCCGAAGCTGCTAACGCCCTGGCGGACGGCTACATCAAACGCGCGGGACTCGACGCGCACCGCGAAGGGCCAGCCGATATCGATTGGCCCTGATGTCAGCCCCATCCCATTCTTGCCGAGGAAACTGCACGAGCTTGCCGAGAGCGATTCAAGCGCGACCTTGTTCATCCAGGCTTCAGTCGTCTGCCGTCTTTGAACAGCCGGACCAGACAGCCAACGCGTCGAGTCTGGCAACATTCGAGAAGAGAGCTGGACCCAGCTCCAGACGCTACCGACCGGATGACCCTCCTTTCGGAGCTGCGAGGGCCGGGCGACTCGAGACCGGGCTCGTGCCATATTGAAAGAGGGCAGAAATGCGTGAGTACCTGCTTTATGTGGACGGGGCTTGGTGCCCGGGAGGGGCCGGGACCATGGCCGCAACTAGCCCTTCGACCGGCGAGATCTTCGCCAGCGTTGCTGTCAGCGACCTCGCGGACGTCGATCGTGCCGCAAAGGCGGCACGCCGAGCCTCGGCGGGCTGGGCGGCGAGCTCCGCCTTCGAGCGGGCGGCTTACTGCGCGTCGGTGGCGGCGGCCATTCGCGCCGAACGCGACGAGCTCGCGCTTGTGCTCACCGAAGACCAGGGCAAGCCGCTCGTCGCCGAGGCCTACGCGGAAGTCGACGAACTGGCCGAGTACTTCCACATGGCCGGTGAAGACGCCAAACGGCTCGAGGGGTCGATCCCCCCTTCCACTTCGGCTGACGCCAGGGTGCTCGTCTTGAGGGTCCCGCTCGGCGTCGTGGGTGTGGTATCTCCGTGGAACTGGCCCTACACGATGGGAGCCGAGGTGTTCGCTCCTGCGCTTGCCGCTGGGAACACGGTGCTGTGGAACCCGAGCTCGTCGACGTCGGCCTGCTCGGCGCTGCTCGCCGAAGTGATCGCACAATGCGGACTGCCGGCCGGCGTCTTCAACTTCCTTCCCGGCTCTGGGGCGGTCGTAGGCAACGCCGTGGTCGGGCACCCGCTCGTCGATGCCGTCGGTTTCGTCGGATCGGTTGCCACGGGCCGGCGGGTGGCGGAAAGCGCGGTCGGCAAGACCCAGATCCTCGAGCTCGGCGGCAACGGTCCGATGGTCGTCCTGGAGGACGCCGACCTCGAGCTCGCGACCACCGCGACCCTCGAAGCCGCCTATCTGTGCGCTGGTCAGAGCTGCACCGCGGGCGAGCGTTTCCTCGTTCACTCCTCTGTGAGAGCCGAATACGTCGAGCGAGTCCTTGCGGCTACCGCTGAACTAGTCCGCCTCGGCGATCCAGTTGACCCCCTCACGACCATGGGCCCCCTCAACAATGAATCGAACGCCTTGAAGTTCGACGCGCACGTGGCGGATGCTCGCGAGCATGGGGCACGCGTCTGCTGCGGCGGCGCCCGGGCGGCCGGGCACCCGACTCAGCTCTTCGTCGAAGCGACGGTGCTGGATGGTGTGACCGGCGACATGTTGGCCGCCCGCGACGAGACCTTCGGCCCGGTGGTGCCGGTGATCGAGATCTCCTCTTACCATGAGGCGCTCGAGATCACCAACAGCTCACCTTTTGGGCTCACAGCTGCAGTGTTCACCGAGGACTTAGAGCGCGGTCTCGCCTTTGCCGAGGCAGCTCGGGCGGGCTGGGTCAACATCAATGCCTCGACCAACGTCTGGGAGTCCCATCTTCCCTTCGGGGGCCGCTCGGGCAGCGTCAGCGGGCGAGGCCGCGTAGGAGGCCGCTCGTTGTTCGAAGCTTTCACGGAACCGAAGACGATTCGCTTTCCCGCTCCGCGCCATTCCCCCCGGAGCCCCAACCTCGACGGCGCCAGGACAGGCGGAAACCTCTGAGAGCACCGTGTGGTGATTAGACAGTCACAGAAGAGAGAAGACCCGAATGAGTGAATCCACGAGAAGGGCCAGCGCCGTCATCGTCGGTGCCGGCATCGTTGGCAACAGCCTCGCCTGGCACCTGGCACGGCTCGGTTGGCGTGATCTGGTACTCGTCGAC
>JBEKGS010000058.1:0-15476 GCA_050012675.1 Acidimicrobiales bacterium | reverse complement strand
CATGGACACCCGGCTGAACCCCTCAGGTCAGGTCCCCTCGTGTCCGTCACCCGGAGCGTCGCCCACGACTCCCAGGCCGATCACGGAACTTGACCGGCTGACCGGCCGACGGAGTTGGCCGCAACTGCGACCCGAATACTTACGAATCGCCAAGAGGCTCCTCCGTCAGGACGAACTGGGCTGCTGCAACGAAGTGGACGTCTTGTCGCGCGAAAGGGCGTAGTCGTCGGATCAACTAGGGCCGGCCCCGTCTTCCGTGATCAGTAGTACGCCCCGGACGTAGTCGAGCATGCCTCCCTCGGCTACAACCCAGCCCTGCTTTCCGATAGCCTCTGGCGAAGCTGCCGGCCACAATGCGTAAGCTAGGGCTTTCCATGTCGCCACGTTCGCGTGATAAGGACCCAAGCAGTTCTCAATCTCACGGATGGTCGTAGTAGGAACGCCACTCTCACGCGCGAGTTCTTCAACGCTCAGACCGCGGCTCATCCGCAGTCTCGTAACCTCTGCCGCCTCAGCACGACGAGCAATACTGTCGTGTGATTTTTTTGTGACAACCTGGCCCATCGCTATTTGAACCATCCGATCTGCTTCATTCTCACTCAGCAGCACAGCACCATCCGGGATATCCGCATCATTACCGACCCAGAACATTGTGGAGTCGAGTCTCATGAGAATGCCCACAGAACGTTCATGACTCCAAGCAAGCAGGCTGGCAAACGAAGAGAAGTGTGGACCGAACTCAACCGTATTCCCTTCCACTTCAAGATGAGCTGTTAGTCCGGTCATCATCGTGATTTCGTCGTCTCCGACACGGGAGATTTCGAAGCAAGGGAAAGCCCGAACAAAACTCATCGTGGTGAGCCGTTTAGCAACCGTGGTGGCGACGATCTAAAGATCGTCATCCCAGGACTCGCTACCCGTACCAGGAACAAACTTGTAGTCATGAATCACGGGCGAGAAGCGCGTTGGACCCCAGAAGTACTTGTCCTTACCGGTGGGGTTCCAACCCCACTCCGATTCCCAGTTCCACTGGTATTCAAGATGCCATCGCTCCTCTGTGTTTGCCGGTAGTTCGAGCTTGTCGGAAAAAGTGACCTGTTTGCCCAACGGCAGCCAGTTCGGGTCAAGCCAATAATCCTTCGACGTACCAGCACACGACTTAACGCCTTCTGTATTCTCACAGCGCCATTGGACTTCAGGTTGCAGAGGGAACTTCGCTCCGTCTGCAGACGGAAGGAAATTGCGTAGGGTGAACTTGAATACTACCCACCGCCCGTTCAACGTTACGTTCCAGATGTCCTGAACCGCCCCCAACACTCCGGCCCTGGCGGTCCCGTAATACTCGGTTTTGCTACCGTTCCACTGGTACTCCGGGTCGGCACCACCGGGGTCCGATTCGTTCGTGGGATTGTCCCCAGCGTACTGATACTGCTGCTGCGTCTGCCCCAAGTCAGGATCGAGTGAGAAGAACTGCCCCGTCTGTGGGTCGTAGTAGCGCCCGACTCCGACGTGGTGCGTGGAGCCCTCACCAGGACGGCGACAGCACGCCGGGTGGCGCCGCGGGACGACGTGACAGACGCAACCAGAACCACAGCGCTCTCGACGGCGCCTTGTCTCACAAGCCATCGCGACCATCATGCCTGCTCCGGAGGGCCCGGGGGTGTCTCAACGGATCGCGGTCCATCCGGCAGGGCTCAATCCAGCATGGCCTCGAACTCGTGGACGGAGTTGGCCGCTACTACGACCCAGGCCAGATAGGCAACCGTCCAAAGACAGAACTAGCGCGCCGAGGGCGCTCGGCTCAGCCGGTCTTTACTTTCCGAGCGAGGTGATTTTCGATGGGTACAGTTGCGGCCGGTCGTTGACACACCCGCGCGCTGCTCGGACACAAGATCAGCCGGTGACGACCCGACGGTGGTCGGCTTACTACAACACTTCTAATCTAACGGTCTCTAAAGGGCGAGTGAGATGAACTCTCACTACCCATATCCTGAAGGACTCAGCGCAAAATGACCAATGATCCGCGAAAGTGTCAGTCATTCAGAGACCTCACGAAAAGGGTAGGGTTTCAGACCATTCTTCTCGCACCATTTCAGATATCCCTCTTCATCACTGGGGATCGAGTTCCTCCAACCCACAAATACTCCTACCGCGTTTGCTGATCGCAGTTTAAACCGGTGGTATTCAACTAGCGACCAGAACATGCAGCCAACCGGAATAGTCGCCTCAGCGTATGCAAGGGGCCACAAGCGACCGGCCAGAAACACAGCAAGAATAAATACGATCAGTCCCGATATAACGCCAACCTGATATAGAAGGCACCGCCATAAACATTCTGAGGCATAGCGCCCGACGCGTGGCGCCCAGGTATCGTTATTGACGCGATGACCTCGCGACAGGTGTTTCGCGCGAGGGTCGTCACAAGCGGGAGATTGCGGGATGAAGAGTCCCTCCCTGCTCTAGCGGTTCCGCTTCGACCCGCGACCGACAATGGTTATCCCGTCCTCGACGGAGACTGCGTAATGGAAGACAATGGTCGCACCGCCGTACCAAAGTGACACAAGCGCTCCGGCACGCAGGGCGTATTCCCCCAGTCCAAGCACTCGACCAGAGATTCCGAGAACGCCACCCAATGGACTGGTCATCAGGTCAAAACAAGCAATCAACTTGCTATTTCCAGTTCCCGTTGCACATTTGGGAGCGTCGGTCAATCCGGCTGTAAGGCTCGCCACAGTCGAAACTGTCGCAAGGTCAGTGGCCGACATGCCCAGAATTGCGATGCCGTCGAGTACCCCGATTCCGCTTACAATCGACACAATGCCGGCGGCGATGCCCAGGCCCATTAGAAAGTCATCCCGGTTCACGCGACCAGGACCAACAATTCCAGCCCAATTTATCCGTTCGCAGATCTCCCAGACATCAAAGCCCACAACGTCTGGATCGCCACACTGAGCATACGCGGCGTCGCCTGGCGCTGATACTGTTGTGGTACCGAGTGGGTCAACTGCTTTAACCGGGTCGTCCCCCGCGTACAGGAACGCCTCGAGGGTCTGTTGAACCTCCGGGTCCACACTCAAGAACTGCCCCGTCTGCGGGTCGTAGTAGCGCCCGATGAGGTAGACCATGCCCGACAGGTCGGTGTACGCACCCGCGAAGCCGAACGGCGTGTAGCTGCTGAGACCACCCGCCGTCTCGGGATTGCCCCAGGCGTCATAGTCAACAGAAGCACTGAGAGACCCGGAGGAAGCTACGGCTCCACGCACCGACCCCAGACTATCGGCCACGAGGTAAACGATCGTCCCAGTCGACAGGTTGACCTGCTCGGCCGGTGTCCCGCCGCCGGCGAAGATGTACGCGTTGGTCGAGTCCATGAGCAGGTTCGGAACTGCCGAGATCGTGTTCCAAACGAAGTTCTGGGTGACCTGAGAGCCTCCGCTGGGCGTCGAGGTCTCCGACGTCCGCAGGCCGTCGCCGTCGTAGATGGCCGAACTCATGTTTGCTGCACTGTTCGAGTAGGACGTGAGCTCCCCGGCACCGTTCCAAGTGCCTGAGGCGATGGTCGTAGAGCCCTGCTTCGCCGACAGCCGCTCGCCGTCAGCGTTGTAGGTGTAGCTCGTCGTCGTGCCCGAGAGCACCGCCGACGTCAGCTCGCCGGCGTGGTCGTAGGTGCCCGTGGCACCGGGCGGAAGCGTCGTAAGGTTCCCCGAGGCGTCAAAGCCATAGTTGAGCGCCGAGCCCGACCCGGGAGTCATCGATGTCACGCGGCTTTGCGAGTCGTAGGTATAGTCGGCCGGCGACTGGGGCGAGCTCGGTGTGTCGGTCTCGGCGAGGATCGCCCCGGAGGGCGCGTCGGAGTACGAGAATCCGAGCAAGGTCGTCGAGCCGCTCTCGAGGTCGATCCCCGACGGGGAGTCGGTCGCGTCGTAGGTGGTCGCGATCGAGTCCCCCGAAGAGCCGAGCGTCTCTGAGTACGGCAGGCCGTCGGCGGTGTTCAAGATCGAGATGGTCTTGTTGTTGAAGTCGGTCACCGAGGTCAGCAAGTCCGCGTTGTCGTAGCCGTATCCCACTGTGTCGGTGGTGGCCCAGTTGGCAGTGCCGGGCAACGGGTAGGTGATCCCGGTCACTTCCGCGTCGGCGTTGTAGCCGTATCCGACCGTCTGGCTGGCGCCGTTCTCGGCCGAGGTGAGCTCACCGAAAGGGTCGTAGATGAAGCTCGAGGAACCGCTGGCATCGCTCATCGCTGTCTTGTTGTTGTCGGCGTCGTAGCCGTAGCTCACCGAGTGGGCCGAAGAGCCCGAGTAGCTGATGGTCGCCACCAGGTTCATCGGCGTGTAGGTGTAGGTCGTGATCACCCCGATCTCGTCGGTGCTCGTGAGCTTGTTGCCCTGATCGTCGAAGGTGAAAGAGGTCGTGATCCCGCTCGGTGCCGCCGTAGTCGCTGGCATGGTGGTCGACACGAGCTCGCCAACCGAGTCGTAGCTCGACGTCGTCTGGTAGGCGGCTTGTGTCGGGAAGGAGGTCGCACTCACTACCCAGGGAGAAGAGGTCTCACACGTGGCGACGCCCGCGGTGTTGCCGTCGGGCGCCACGACCGCAGTCGTGTCCCCGTTCGGGTCGTAGCAGTCGCTCGTCGTGGACGAGGCGGTGGTGCCGTACCCGGTCGTCACCGTGGCCAGCTCTCCACCCGCGTCGTAAGTGTCCCAGGTGTCGTCGTTCGGCCCCCCGCTGCTCGTCGGCGGAGCGATGGTCTCGATCAGGTTGCCCGCCAGGTCGTAGGTGTAGCTCGTCGTCTCGTCGCTGGGTGGCGCTTGTGTCGCCGGCTGGGCACCGTTGGCAGCGTCGGCGCCGGTCATCACTTCGCCCTGGCTCGCGCCGGACGGCACTGGAGTCGTCATCACTGTCTTGTCGCCGTTGGCGTCATAGGTGTAGGTCGTCGCGTCGGTGGCCAGGCGCACGCCGTAGCCGGAGGGGTAGCTCTTCGGGCACGAAGCCGCCGTGAGCGAGTTCGCCGCCACGCCCACGGGTGGAACGGTCTCGGTCACGTTCCCCGCCCCGTCGTAGCAGGTGAGCGTCTCGTTCCCGTCCGGGTCGGTGACAAGGGTCTCCTCGTCATCCGCGTTGTACGTGTTCACCGTCGTGTAACCCCGCGGGTCCTTCACCGAGGTCAGGTTGCCGTCGGCGTCGTAGTAGTCGTACGTCGTCCGCGGCGTCACCGTCGGTCCGCTTCCTCCTGTCCCACCGGCTTCGGTCGTCGAGGTGACCTCACCGTCGGAGTCAAAGGCCGTCACTGTCGTGTAGTTGTCGACGTTCGCTCCGGAAAGGTTGCCATCGGGTGCCACCGTGGCGGTCTGCTCGCCGTCTCCGTCGTAGGAGTACGTGGTCTCAGCCAGCTGCGAGCCGTTCCCGTCAGGGGTGGTCGAGGAGATGAGATCTCCTGCGGAGTCGTAAGCGAGCTGGGTGACGACGCCGTCGGCGTTGATCGTGGCGCAGGCAAGAGAGGGAGATGGCGGCGTGGCCGTGCAGGAGATCTGGGTGCTGTTGAGCGTGATCGTGTTTCCCTTGTAGAGGGTGTAGTTCGTCCGCAGATACGAGGCCGTCTGGGCCCCCGGCTCGTAGACGCCGGTCGTCGTGTAGAGGGCGTTGCCGTAGGTGTCGTAGAGGGTGTAAGTGACGCCCTCGGGCGGAGCGGTCGAAGGGGGCGTGATCGTGCCGCCGGGGGTGACCGGCGCCGGCCCTTGCAGGCTGAAGGAGCAGTTGGCTGTGGCGAGGGCCGTGGCGTCACAGCTCGGCTCGTCGAGCGAAGTCGACCAGGTCGTCGTCGTCTCTCCGAGAGGGTTGGTCTCCGAGGTTTCGTTGCCGGACGAGTCGTAGGTGTAGCTCGTCTCCTCGGGCGCTCCGCTGGCGCTCACGTCGCCGTTGGTGCTCCACATGTCGAGCAGCGTCCCGGTCGTGAGGTTAGGCCCGTAGCTCGCGTTGGAGACGAGGGTCGACCCGATCGCCCCGGACCACTGCGACTGGGCGCCGAGGGCCCCGGACTCGTAGTCGTAGACGGTCGTGGCCCCATCGGGCTCGGTCACGGTCACGGTGCCGTTGCCCGTCGATGGATCGAGGTTCGAGTAGTTGAAAGTGGTGACAAAGCCCATCGGGTCGGTCTGGGATGTCACCTGTCCCGAGGCGTTGTAGACGTTCACCGTGGCGTCGCCCGCGTCGGGACCGCCCGGTTGGGCGTTCGGCTTTGTGATCGTGAGGAGGTCGTTGACGAGGAGCGGGTTGCCGGTCGTGCCGCTGCCGTAGGTGTAGGAGGTCACCCGGCTCATCGGGTCGGTCACCGAGGTGAGGTCGCCCGAGCCGTTGTACGCATAGGTCCAGCGCCGCCCGAGCGGGTCGGTCACGGATGTGACCAGCCCGGAGGAGTTGAGCCCGAGCACGAGCGCGCGACCGCCGGCGGAGGTGACGGTGTTGCACGAGGAGGCTGTGGACGGGCACTCGCCCGAGCCCGGAGAAGGGCTCCCGTAGCTGAGCGTGAGCGTGTCCCCATCGGTATCGGTCTCCGACAGCAGCCGGCCCGAGGCGTTGTAGATGAAGGGGTCGGTCGGATACGGGGAGAAGGCGTAGGTGCCACTGGCCGAGTTATAGGTCAACGAGTCGGTGAAGTACTGGGGAAGGGCGCAGTAGCCGCCGGCCACCACGTACGGCGAGGTGCAGCTGCCGGCGACCTCCGGGTAGAAGGTGACCTCGGCCCCGGTGGGCTCGCTCACGGTCACCTCGCCAGATGCAGGCGACACAGTGAATGGAGACTCCACTGCGGCCACCTCCCGGATGACGTTGTTGTACTGGTCCGCGACGTAGAACGTGCCCCCAGGCCCGAAGGCAAGATCAGAGGGCCAGTCGAGCTCGGCGGAGGTTGCCGGACCGCCGTCTCCTGAGTAGCCGCTTGCGCCTATGCCCGCGACGTTGTAGACGTAGGCGGCCTGCATGTTCTGTGACCACTGCACACCATTGGCCGCCGCGACTTCGAGGACAAGGCCGTCTGACTCGGTGGCATATATGTCCCCGGCGGCGTCGAATTCGACACTTGATGGGAAGCTGAGAAGGGCCGAGGTGGCCGGGACGCCGACGGTGTCGCCGCCGGTGCCAGACGAGCTTCCGGCGATCGTGTAGATGTCGTCGGCGGTCATGGCGACGCCCCGTTGGGTCCCAGTGGACGCCGCCACTTCCCGGATCTGGTTGTTTAACGAGTCGGCGATGTAGAGGTTCCCCGCCGAGTCGATCGCCGCACCCATGTTGTCGTTGAGGAGGGCTGAGGTAGCAGCCCCGCCGTCTCCCGAGTCGCCGTAGGCGCCAGTGGAACTGCCTGCCACGGTGTATATGTCGTCGGCCGTCATGGAGATGCCCCACTGGGTGCCCGAGTGGGCGGCGACCTCCTGGATGCGGCTGTTGCCAGAATCCGCTATATACAGGTCGCCTGCCGAGTCGAAGGCGAGTTCGTCGGGCACGGATAACTTGGCCGAGGTAGCAGGGCCGCCGTCTCCCGAAGAGCCCGTTCCCGAGCCGGCGATGTCGTAGATGTCGTCGGCGGTCATCGAGATCCCCCACTGGGAGCCCGTGGTGGCTGGGACCTCCAGAACTGAGCTGAGCGTCGTGACGTAGAGGTCCCCGGCCGAGTCGAGCGCTACCCCGCCGAGGTCGAAGACGCCGATTGAGGCGCCGATGGCTGGACCGCCCAGAGCGCCCGTGCCTCCCCCCGCGACGGTGTAGATGTCTCCCGCAGTCATCGAGACGCCGAACTGGGTGTGACTCGAGGCGGCGATCTCCTGGACTCGTCCGTTGTTGTCGGCGATGAATACGTCGCCCGCGCTGTCCGTCGCGACCCCGCACGGATAGTAGAGGCCGGATGCCAATGCCGGTCCCGAGTCCCCGGTGTCGGCGAGCGTGTAGCCGTTGCCGGCGAACGCCGAGATGTGCGCCGTCGAGGCCGAGACCTCACGGACGCGGTCGTTGCCGGTGTCGGCGATGTAGAGGTCAAAGGAGCTGTCGAGGGTGATCTGCTCCGGGTAGTCGAGCAGGGCCGAGGTGGCCGCGCCACCGTTCCCGGAGTAGCCGTGGCTACCTGTGGAGCTGCCGGCGACCGTGTAGATGTCGCCCGCTGTCATCGAGATGCCGAACTCGGTGTGGTTCGAGTAGGCGACCTCCTGGATACGACTGTTGCCCCAGTCGGCGATGTAGATCTGCTGGCCGTTGCCGGCGATGACGCACGTCGGCTGCGCCAAGAGAGCAGAGGTAGCGGCACCGCCGTCACCGGTGTGGCCCCCGGTGCCTGTCGAGCTGCCGGCAAAGGTGTAGATGTAGTCCGCCGTGCCGCAGGACCCAGTCGTCGAGCAGACTTCTTGGATCCGGTTGTTCCACGTGTCGGCGATGAACAAGGTACCGGCGGAGCTCTGGCTGACGCCGCTCGGCTGGTCGAGGAGCGCCGAGGTGGCCGCTCCCCGGTCTCCTGTGAGGCCCGAGGTGCCGGACGAGCTGCCGGCGACGGTGTAGATGTCGCCGGCCGTCATGGACACGCCCCACTGGGTCCCGCCCGAAGCCGCGACCTCTTGGATCCGGTTGTTGTTCGTGTCGGCGATGTAGAGGTTGTTGTTGCCGTACCCCGTCGTCACGTCGGCCGGATTGCTGAGACCTGCCGAGGTGGCAGGTCCGCCGTCGCCGGCGTGGCCAGAAAACCCGGCCGAGCTGCCGGCGATGGTGTAGATGTAGTTGGGCGTCGCGCCGGTCAGGTATGGGGTAGTCGTCCCGGCTGCCACCATCTGGATCCGGCTGTTGTCAGTGTCGGCGATGATGAGGTCCCCGTCGCTGTCGACGGTGACACTCTCGGGAGAATTGAGGAGCGCCGAGGTGGCGAGGCCTCCGTCCCCGCTCTTTCCTTTGATGCCGGTGGCGCTGCCGGCCACGGTGTAGATGTCGCCGGCGGTCATCGCGATGCCCCAATGGGTCCCGCTCGTGGTCGGGATCTCCTCGACCCGGTTGTCCGAGCCATCGGCGATGTAGAGGTTCCCGCTCGAGTCGGCATAGACGCCATAGGGGTCGAGGGGCGAGTTCGTCGGCGATCCACCCTGGCCGTCAGCTGTCCTCAGGCCGGCGATCGTGTAGATGTCACCGGCGGTCGGGGCAGCGAAGCTGAGCGAGCTCCCCCAGTTGTCCGTCGAGCCGTAGCCGAAGGCGCCGGGCGTGCCGGCCGTGGTCTGCTGCTCGGCGAGCTGGGCGTCGTAGGTGCGGGTGAAATCGAGTGCCGGGCCGTAGGTCGGGATCGAGAGGTCCGCGCTCGACTCGGTGAAGTCGCCCGTGGCCGGATCTACCGGATCGGCCGCGAGGGCGAGGTCTTGAGAGTATCCGGGCGCGGCAGGATTCGAGCCGCCGTAGGTGCTGCTGAGGGGCACCTCTCCTCCCGTCGAGGGCGAGAGCGCCAGTGTTGCTGCACTCGGTCTCGAGCCGACGAGAACATAGGGCTGGCCGGTCACTCCGTTCGATGCCGTGAAGTCAATGGGCGTCGCTCCTGCGTCAAAGCCAAGACCGGAGAGGGCGCTCGGCCAGGCGTCAAAGGTCTCCTGGACCGAACAGGCGGGCGCCGACCATGGTCCGAGCGAGCTCGACTGGAGGTTGGCGAACTGGTTGTTCGCGACCGCTACGAGGGTGTTCACGGTACCGGAGTTGGGACAGCTCGCGGACTGACCCTGAACTGAGAATCCGCCCCCGTCTACGTGCGCGAGGAGGGGGACCGCCGTGTTCGCGCCCGCGCTCGAGTACTCGCAGTTAAGCGATAGGTAAAGCCCGGTGCCGCTGCCCGAGACTGCGTAGGCGATGTTGTCGTCGATGAGCATGGTCCCACTTGAGCCGGCGTACTCGGGAGCCGTGCCTATTACCGCGACGTTGCCCGTGACAGCCGGGCCCCAGGTTGCCGCCGTGTTGAGGGCGTCGGAGGGGACCGTCGTCGCGCATGAGCCGTTGCTCGGGTCACCGATGACGATCGCCGAGTAAGAGGCGAAGTTGGCCTCGGTGAGACCGTCCCAGGTCGAGGGGCTGGCAACCGTGACGGTGTAGCCGTCGGCCGTCGCCGCCTCGGCCTCGGGGCTCGAGGTCCCCCCGTTCACGCTCGTCGACAAGATGAGCACCGTCCCGGACTGTGCTCTCGCCGGCGGAGCGAACGCGAGAGGCACCGCGACGAGCCAGATCGCGGCCATGGAGATGCAAAGCCCGATGGAGGCGATCCCCCTCCACCTCCGCGGCCGCTTCGTCCGAAGCCGTGCCGCAAACCCGCTCCGGGTCGCTCCTCGATCAGAGCGATCACTAGCTGCTGGACGCGTTTCATTAAGGCTGGTCATCTCGGGAACTCCTACGCAGAGTGTCCGAATGGACACACAGAGTGTCGTAAACCGGTACCATCGAGAAGTCAAGAAAATGCGTGAATTCACGCACTCGAGGGTGGCGTGACCGAATTCCTCCACTGGGTTTCTCCCGTCATGGGTCTCTTACGGGAGGCGCCAGCGCACGACCGAGCTGACCGCGAGCAGCACGAGGGACCTACGCGGCCCAAGTCGCTCTCGATATCCGGTAGCGCTCTTCGCCGTTGGGCGATCCTTCCCCCCGGACGAAAGCGGTCACGAGAGGTGAGAGCTCAGCGGCTCGGTGACGAACGACGAGAAAGGAGCCGCCAGCGTGTCCAAAGACAAAGCGTCAGCTGGTGAGGAGATTGTCGTCCCGATCTCGTCCCTGCATTTTGGCGAGTCCGCCCGACTCGTACCGGAGGACCTTGAACACGCCCGAATGCTCGCCGAGATCGACAGGGAGGTGCTTCCCCCGATCCTCGTGCAGGCTGAGACCATGACGGTCATCGCCGGCCGCCATCTAGTGTTAGCCGCGCGGCTGCGCGGAGACAGCTCGATTCGAGCTCAGGTGTTCCACGGGAACAAGGAGGAGGCATTCATCCTGGCAGTGAGATCCAACTCAGCCCACGGCAAGCCGCTCAGCTTGCCGGAGCGGCTCACGGCCGCCGGCCAGATACTCGAGTGTCGGCCTGGCCTATCTGATCGCAAGATTGCTTCTATCTGCGGCCTGTCGCCCGAGACGGTGGCCACCCGGCGCAAGCTCACTTCAAAAACAGTTCCCCGTGCCGGCGTCAGGGAGACTAGTGGCACGCGACGCCTCAGCTCCCAGGTGGCCCGAGACAAGGCGGCCGAGCTGATGCGCGCCTTTCCGGGCGAGTCGAACCGCAAGATCGCCCGCGACGTCGGGCTCTCCGAGGCAACGGTGCGCGACGTTCGACGCAAGATGGAACGGGGCAGCGGCGATCCGAAATGACGCTCTAAAGTCAGTTCTAGTTTAGTTGCCCACCTGGCTGGTGACGCCTGCGCCACGGTGGTGAGGAGTCAGTCCCGGCACGCCGTGCGAGATTGCCCATATCCGTCTCCGCCACTCAATCACGCGGGTCGGGAACCCTGAGGAAACGTCGCGCCGACTGTGTGGTTCATTGACGTTCAGGGCGTGCATGAGGCCCGTCCGGAGCACGGTCGCCTCGCGGCTCGCGAGGAAGTGCCAAATGAATGCACAGACGCTCGTCACAACAAGGGGCGTCCGGGCATCACACCATACGCACAAGGTGCCAGGAGGAGGCGAGGACGGCAGGCGCGGACGTTCGAGCGTCTCGGCGCTCACGATCGCACCGTGTTCGCGGAGCATAGTCACTCACGAGCACTTTCCGTCGCTCGACACCGTCCTTAGAGCTGGATTCGGGCCGTCGCCTTGGCGCCCTTCCGCCACTCCGCACCGAGGGCGTCGGCGAGGCGAAAAGGCGTGTTCTCGTTCGGGAAGATCGAACCACGCTCGATCCTGCTGATGCTGGTCGATGTCGGTCTTCTCCGCGAGTTCGGACGGGGTGACGCCGAGGAGTTGCCGCCGCTCCGTTACCTGAGCTGCGAGCCGGTAGGTCTGGCCGAGGACCGCCCCGTCGCTCCGCGCCTCGAGGGGCAGGCGCGCACGTCGGGTCGTCGAAGCCGCGTCATAGCTGCGAGCCATATCGGTTCACCCATGGCAGACCAGACGCGAACGTGGCCATGGGTCGAGCCGTCAACGACGACGGGAACGACACCCGCCCTGTGCGCGCCAAGACCGAGCCCTTCCACTCCCAGGGCCGTGACCTGGTGCTGTGAGTGTTGCTGTGAGTGTTGCTGTGAGCCCGACCTGGAGAAACCGTCCCGCGGGCTCGTATGTGAGCATTGCTGTGAGTGTTGCTGTGAGAAGCGCTGTGAGTCGATCAGCGCACCATCGCGCAATGGCTCGGTTCTGCTCCACCCATCGCGTGTCCACTGGCACAGGCACCCGGCTCCCTGAATTTGCGTCCTCGTGGCAGCCCGCGGTGACCGGAAGACAACCGGCGGTGTCGCAACTGGCAGTGCGGGATTGCGGTGCATGACCGAGGCGGGTTGACCCCTGCACAACGATCCCTTCGCTCCCGCTTGGCTGCCTACAGCCTCCACGCAAAAAGTGACCCGAAAGAAACGACCCAACCCGCCCGCGCCGCGTTCCTGACTCGTTTCGAGCGTGAAGTCGACCCCGACGGCTCTCTGCCGCCTGCCGAGCGCGCCAGGCGCGCCCAGGCAGCCCTAAGGGCGCACATGACTCGACTGGCCTTGGCGTCGTCGCGGGCGAGGTCGAGAACAACATAAGAACGCAACTGATGGCGGGGTCTTGACCCTATGTCACCGCGTGTGGTTTCGTGCACAGGTTGCGTGCGGATTCCGAGCCATTCCGTACACCCGTTCCGATCGAATCCGTACACCGATTCCGACGTTTTCGTACACCCGGTGAGGAGCTCGCCGCTGGCGCTGGCGTGAGCTAGGACCTGCTCGGCAGGCTCCTCGGACAAGTCCCGTCCGAGGAGTAGCCGTTGCCCAGACCCCGTGTCGCCATGCGCAAGATCCGAGACATCATCCGGCTGAGCTTCGGGGAAGGACTCAGCCGTCGCCAGGTGAGCGCCTCGCTCGGCATCCCCTTCACGACGGTCTCCGACCACGTGCTTCGTGCCAAAGAAGCCGGGCTGTCGTGGCCACTGCCCGACGAGCTCGACGACCACGGCCTCGAGCAGCTCTTGTTCCCGCCACCGATCCCGACCGGTGTCACCCGTCCCCTCCCGGATTGGAAGTACATCGACCGCGAGCTGCGGAAAAAGGGCGTGACGCTGCAGCTGTTGTGGCTCGAGTACCGCGAGGTCCATCCCGACGGCTACGGCTACAGCCGTTTTGCTGACCTGCACCGCGAGTGGAAACACCGCGTCGACGTCGTCATGCGCCAAGAGCACCGGGCGGGAGAGAAGCTCTTCGTCGACTTCGCTGGCGAGAAGATCCCCATCTATGACAGACGAACTGGCGAGGTGGTGTTAAACGCCGAGCTGTTCGTGGCCGTCGCCGGGGCGTCCAACTACCTCTTCGCCGAGGCCTTCTCCTCCCAGGAGCTCTTGTACTGGGTGACGGGACACACCCATGCCTTTGAGTTCATGGGCGGCTGTCACGAGATCGTGGTCTGCGACAACCTGCGCTCAGGTGTCACCCGGCCGCACCGTTACGAGCCGGACGTGAACGCCACCTATCAAGAGATGGCCGCCCACTACAACATCGCCATCATCCCGACTAGGACCTACAAGCCCCGCGACAAGGCCAAGGTCGAAGCCGGCGTGCTCTTGGCCGAGCGCTGGATCATCGCCCGGCTCCGTCACCGGCATTTCACCTCCCTTGCCGAAGCCAACGCGGCGATCGCAGAGTGCGTGGAGCAGCTCAACGCGAGGCCCTTCAAGAAGCTCGACGGCTCGAGGCGCTCTTTGTTCGAGGCATTGGACCGTCCGGCGCTGAGACCTCTTCCCCCCGAGCGCTATGAGTTCGCCACCTGGAAGAGGGCCAAGGTCAACATCGACTATCACATCGAGGCCGACCACCACTACTACTCGGTTCCCTACCAGCTCGTCGGCAAGACCGTCGAGGTGCGCAGCTCCGCCGGCACGATCGAGGTCTTCTACAGCTCAAAGCGCGTCGCCTCGCACCTTCGAAGCTTCCTCCGCCACAAGCACACGACCGATCCGGCGCATATGCCCGAGTCGCACCGGCGCTATGCCCAGTGGACCCCAAGCCGGATCGTCAACTGGGCGGCAGCCACCGGTCCCTCGACCGCCAAGCTCATCGAGGAGATCCTCGCCTCACGACCCCATCCCGAACAGGGCTTCAGGTCCGCCCTCGGCGTCATCCGTCTCGCCGACCGTTATGGCAAAGAACGCCTCGAGGCGGCATGCAAAAGGGCATTGCACCTTCGCGCCTACTCCTATCGCTCCGTGCAGTCGATCCTCGCCCACGGCCTCGACAAACAACCCCTGCCCGCCCCCCGCCCGGGACGGGGCCACCCCCGCCACCACAACGTGCGCGGCTCGACCTACTACCGATGAAAGGAAGGACAGACTTGTTGACCAACAACACCATCGAGGGCCTGCACGCCCTTCGCCTGAACGCCATGGCGACAGGGGTCATCGAACAACGCGAACAGCCCGACTACGCCAATCTGGCCTTCGAGGACCGCCTCGGCCTCCTCGTCGACAAAGAGCTCCTGGCCCGGGGCAACAGGCGACTCGGGCGCATGTTGAAAGCGGCGAGGTTGAAGCTGCCCGCTGTCATCGAGGACATCGACTTTCGTCGTCCCCGCGGCCTCGAGCGACAGACGATCTTGCAACTCGGAGAGTGCCACTGGGTCAAAGAGCACCAAGTGGTCCTCATCGTGGGACCGACCGGGGTGGGAAAGACCTACCTCGCCTGTGCACTTGCGCAGGCGGCGATCCGTCACAACCACACGGCGCTATACATGCGAGCTCCACGGATGTTCGACGAGCTCGCAATCGCTCGTGCCGATGGTCGGCTGTCACGGCTCATGGCCACCTGGGCCCGCATCGACGTACTGGTGATCGACGACTTCCTGATCCGTCCCCTCAACTGCGACCAGGCGGCCGACCTGTTGGAGGTCATCGAGGACCGTGCCCAGCTCCGCTCGACGCTGCTCACGAGCCAGCTCCCGGTTGCTGAGTGGCACCAGGCCATCGGTGATCCCACCATCGCGGACGCGGTGCTGGACAGGTTGTTGGAGAGGGCGAACCGCGTCGAGCTCGTCGGTGAGTCACTGCGTCGCGGCGAGAACGCGAAGTCGAGGAACTCCAAGTGATCACACCGCGTCAACAACACGGCGGTGGGGCCAGCACTCGGGATCACGACGCGTCAGATCGCTGGAAAGTCGAGATCCTCCCTCTCGAGCCGCTGCGCTAGCAAACTATTCGAGCAAGTACCGCGAAGGAGGTGAACTAACGGGATAGGACCCTCAAGCGTCGGCCGCTACGCGGCCTCCGACACCGCGTCCGAAAACTCCGGACTGGGTGTACGGAATCGTCGGAATACGCA